>JAYTWR010000192.1:0-26014 GCA_043743335.1 Burkholderiales bacterium | reverse complement strand
TTCGACGCTCTTGCGGGCTCCGGGCAGCATCAGGCCGCGCAGATACCAGCGCGCCGGAACGGCCCGATCCGCGTGCCCCAGTGCCTGTATCATCGTCTCTGCGTAGCGTTCAAAGCGTGCTTCCAATCCATTTCCCATGACAATTCTCCCTGAATGTACGATGATGGCGGGAGAATGACATGTTTATTAGCACAGTACAATTAGCGGTTTAGTTCAACGATTGCTTGGCAGCAACAAAAACTATTTTCTTGCGCATAAAGGATGCCAACAGTGCTCCAATTAAAATAGTCAAGGGAAGTGTGGCATATGCGAAAACAGGTATCAGGGATAACTGAATCATTAAGACAAATGCTACTACGTTTGAACGATTCGCTAGATATGATTCATATGCTCCCCGCCGAATAAATCCAGTCACCACTCCCGAGATAAATACGCCCATAAGGCCAAAATCAAGATATGCAGTTGCCCATGGCAACACTCCAGGTGTAGAGCCTAACTCAGCCGCCCCTGGAAACAGCGCCTTGTCAATAAGAACAAGCCCGTATTCGAATGGCTTATCTGGATATAAGGCGCGGGGAACATAGAACCACAACTCTGAAAGAGTCGCATATCCCCATTGCAATTCGAATTCATCAAATCGCCGCAAAAATTGCGCGGTAGTTTCCGTATAATCGCTAAAATACATTAAGGAAGAAAGCACTTCGTCATAGGAACCCTGATGCACAAGAAGTATCATTAAACTTCCAAGAATGACAAATGGCGAACAGAGAATCAATAGTGTCGATATTCTACGTATGAAAAAATTATAATAAACACCGGCTAAGATAATCCCGGCTAGTAGATTGGCCTTTGAGCCTGTGAAATATACAAGCACCGTGTAAATACAAACTACTAAAATCAATGTAGGCAATTTTGGCTTGCAAGTCCATAAGTAATACAGCATTGCAACTAGCAGCGTCCATTGCACCATTAGGTATATGAAACCAACTCCCGCGCGATACAACTGATACGCCTGTCTAGGCTCCGTAAGCCAAAGCATTCCTGCGCCGCTTGCCTCCATCAGTAGGACGAACAACCCTGTGGTGAATGCTAACAATAACGCTTGGTTTATCACGCCATAATTCGCTGGCGTATTTCTTTTTCCAATAACAGTCAGTATTTCGTCAAACAACAGCCTAGGCAGGTTGAAGCGTTGCGGAAGAAAAATCAAGACAAATCCTGCTAAGTAAACGATAGCTAGATATAATACTTCCGCTAATCCAACATCTTGGCCATCGTAATATTCGTCGACCACGCCTGATGACAAAAGTGTAAGCAGTCCAATATCGAACAGTGCGAAGACTACAAGCGGGTTGATCGCATTTCTGTAGCGATTTGTCCCAAAGTAAAATAGGAAGCAAGCCAATCCTGACACCAATATCGCCGGAAAAGATAGCAGATATGTCTCCATGCATTTTCTATCTTGATTATCTAGTGGTTTTGGTTGAGCAACCCATGATGGTTTTCTTTACATTTGCTTTGTAAGTTCTTGATAACATGTAACCTCAAGTTTCAGGGTGGCTTTTTTAAAAACAAATATGCACCTAGATTGCCACTCTCAAAGATAAGCTCTATCGTAGCATCACGAACTCCACAATCATGCGCAATTTGAAGCAGCGAATTCATGTTATACCGATTCATTTGCATTGGGGGCTCTCGCCATGGCTTCTTTTGGATAACGTTAGCCAATATATGTAAGGGGAGAATGTGAACGCGAACAAAATTTGCGCTCTTTCTTACTAATCCGACTTTTCTTGCAAAGGGCATTTGCAACGCAGCTACCCCACCCGGTGACAGCCTGTCGATTAGCTGTCTTATAATTCGTTCACCACGTGTGACGGGTATATGCTGAAAGACGATAAAAGAGTGAATGAAATCAAAGCACCCTTCAATATTTGACAAAGAGTCATCGGAAAGTAATAGGCTAATATTACGGAGTCTAAATTTCTCCGCATTGCCTTTCGCTTCTTTTAACATCGATTCCGAAACATCTATACCTACTACTCTTGAAAAACCAAGCTCAGCGAGTGGAAAAATTAGCCGTCCTACGCCACAACCAAAATCAAGCGCGCTTCCCTTCAAAACGGTTCCTAATTTCAATTGAACTCTATTCAAAAGCCCGATCATATGTTCTTGGCCACTCTTAAAAAACAACGCTTTTGCTTCGTCATTGATATTATCGTCCCTGTATTTATTGGATGTTAATACCCCATAGTATGGAGCAGTCTTCCCCAGTATTTCCCAAGATTTATCCGTATTGTCTCGAAACATTATGTGCTCCTATGTAATGCAATTCCTGCTTGTCGTTAAGTAATCGTGCCTCGCCATGCGGACGCGCCGAGGCACGCCTATATTTACTTGTTGAATGCATTAATGCTGTAACAAGACTTGACGGTAAACTTCTAAGGTTTCTTGGGCGCAGCGTTGCCATGAGAAAAATTTGATTCGTTCTACACCGCGATTGATCAAAACATTTCGGTATACGTCGTCGCTCACTACACGCTCAATCGCCATCCGGATCGAATTAGGGTCGCCGGGGTCAAAGAGGCTTGCCGCATCGCCAACAACTTCAGGTATGGAGCTGACACCGCTGCAAACTACCGGGCAGTTGAAGCTCATGGCCTCTAGAGGAGGGATGCCGAATCCCTCGTATTTAGAGGGATATACAAAAGCGCTGGCCGCCCTATAGTATTGAGATAGCGCGAAATCGTCGCCAGAAATCTGATGAATCCGTTCTTTATCGAGTCTCAGTTGTTGAAGCAACTTCATTTCATGGGCGTTGAAGGCACCACCTCCAAACGAAATCAAGTCGAAGTTGCTTTTCAATTGACGTGACGCTGCATAGGCGTGTAATAACCCTTGAAAATTTTTATGCGCCCCACGTTTTCCTACAAAAAGTAAAAATGGGCGTCGCGTGAGGTTGGGCTTTTTCATGCATCGGCGAACCTGCGTCATATTGAATCCGTGATGTACCACGGAGGTCTTTAGTGGATTCACGCCAAGCAATTCAATCAGGTCATTTTTCGTCTGCTGGGAAATGCAAATAATATGATCCGCACGTTGAACAGCTAATGCTTTTTCGTGGCGAGTAGGATCAGCCGCTGAAAATTCATCACTAAATTTTTCGTGAATCATGTCATGAACCGTCAAGACTACTTTGGCACTCTTCGGCGCGATAGCCCGTGTTGAATAGTAAGTTTCGTGGACAATGTCCGGTTGCAAGTGTCTGATTACAGGCCAAACGAAAATTGAATTTACTGCACGAACTATTCGTCCGATCCTAGGAATGTATCCAATTGGAATGCCTAAAACCTTAAGTGACTTTGGAGCATGCTTCAAATATTGGTTAACATAGAAAGGTGAAACAATACTTACGTCTTGCGCATTCGCGGTAGCCATTTCCAGTGCAAGTTCAAAAATGTATCTGGATATGCCGCCGTATTCCTGCCAACCAAAGATTTGATGATCGTAGACGACTTTCATGGGCTATTTGAACTGATAAGAAAAATACAATTGGGAAGCCCTGCTAACGCATGCGCAAGGCGTATTCCGGAATTTTGAACGAACTACGCTAAGTAAAGTGGAGGGTATTTTGTCATGCAAAGAGCGAATTCTGACGCGGTGTTTCTGCGTATTCTCGCGTTATATCAGGCATGGCTCGGCTTTTACCGAGTCTGAATTAGCTGAGCAACTTTAGGGGTTCGACAATTTTGACAAGAAATTGACCTTGGCGAAGTATTTTACATCTACAAAATCGCAATTTACTAGACGGAGCAACCGCGTAATGTCTGCATGCGAATGCGCCGCTTCCGCGATATCTTCGTGTTGAATATGCAGCTTTGGGAATCGAGTTCGGATGACATCAATGATATCCGAAATAGGCGTTGCGATACCGGTGCCGATATTCAGATGAGTGAAGGGTACGTCCGTGCGAAGCAGGTTAAGAATGCAGTTTGAGACATCCGAAACATGGATAAAATCACGCTTTGCCAGCCCCCGATTGTGCAGCCTGAGGGGCGAGTCGTTTTCTAGGGCGCGTGCGATATGGCTGAATACGGAGAAATGGTCGTCGCCACCGTACATATTAAAGACCCGCAAGATCGTATATTTGATTGCTGTTCCTTGGCAGAATTCGGCAATAACTCTTTCATTCAGGAGCTTACTGATACCGTTTACGCTAATTGGATTACATCTCACGTCCTCACTAGTGCATATTTCGTTGCCATATACCGCACAACTGCTTATAAATATTAAACGTGGAATGCGATGCCGCTTAGTGGCCTCGAGTATACGTGCTGTTGACATAACGTTGGAGTCCAGCACCGAAACTGGGGATGCGCTCAACGGCGTACGCAAATCGCTCGCAGCGTGAATTACTACGTCAATACCATTGCTAAATCTTGCGTCAAGATGGCTCCAGTCATCCCTGCCAAGTGGGATTATCTTATTCGGTGCCGATTTGCACAACTCACGCCCCAAATTTCCATCGGCACCGGTCATTAAAATTTTCATCTTGCTCGTCTGGTACGAGGTAGTTAGTCTTCTAATTGCGGCAAATCAATAGCCAATGAGGACTGTGCCATCTTATCATTCGCCAGTAAAGCCAAGTATAGAATATGCAGTAGCTCAATACGCTAACTACTAACCAATATGTGCAATTCCAAAAAACAAGCGCGGGCACAAAGAAGATTATAGACACTGTCCAAATGTAAGGAGATACAAGGCTGTTGCGGGTGGTTCTGCTAGCGCGATCTCGGCTAGCTACATGAAATCGAACGAGCCGCTTGTAAATCAACATCTGAAAGTGCAGGCCGTCCGGTTTGCTAGGAGAGCGATTCCGCAATATTTTCTTGCGGTACGCGGAAAAAATAGTCTCATAGATCGGGTAACCCAACAGTGCGACAGGGAACCAGGGCGACACCTCGGGATTGCGAATAGTCAGTAGCAAAGCGAGCTCGGCTAGCCAAAACCCCAGAAAATATGCACCGCCATCTCCAAGGAATATTCTGCCCTTTGGGTAGTTCCAAATGAAAAAGCCGATCAAGGCTCCTCCCATCGCCAAGCTGCATGTCAAAATCAATTGATCGCCGAGTCGGGCGGCAATATATGCGAGTCCCGCAAGAACGAGGATAGAAAAGCCGCTGACTAATCCATTGTAGCCGTCGATAATATTGATCGCATTGGCAATGCCTCCAACGCAAATGGCGGTTGCGAGAATTGCAAGAGGTAGCCACGTCAATATTTGATCGACACCGGGAATATCGACTCTGGTGAGGGTGGCTCCGAGTAGCCAAGTAGCGAGCAAGCCTGAAAGAATAGTCAGTAACAAGCGTTCTAGCACGCCGACTTTTTTCGTCAGGTCTTCTGCAAGGCCGCCGCCAAAGGCTGGGGTGCCAGCGAAAAGCAGTAGAGAAAATCCGAGCGCCACGGTCGATGCGTGAGCAATGTTTACGACCAGCAGGGCAGCGACTAAGCCGAGCATCACAGCTACACCGCCAATACGTGGGGTGGGTTCCGCGTGATACTTTTGTGGGCCTGTGCCGACATGATCATGCGAAATATGAGCGTGTAGATGTTCATATTTGACGATGAACCATCCTCCGAGCCATGCGGCGCTTATAGCGACTAAAAATACGAGCATGTGCTGCAAATTCAAATCGTAGTCCTTGGCTTTCGCTACACGTAGTCGCGCAATGTTGGGTTGGGAGCATTTCAGCGGCAATGGACTCGCCGCGGTTAATATTTCGCTGAGTTGGCAGGCACTTAGCGCCAAGGCTGGATTGGCAGCACCAAAGGAAACCACGCCTTCCGCCGTGTATATTGATGGAGCGGGAATCGCGCTATTTGAATTGAGTTGAGTTAGTTGTGTTTCGTCTAGTGTGTTTATACACTGGGCGCGCCTGATACGGCAGTTCTTACATGCTGATGTCGTTGCTCTTGACACATCGTAAACAAGCTCTTGGCAGCCGATCAATGTTGGATGGCTTCGGAATATGAAGTTGAGTGTCGCAGGCCCCGAAACGTAGGGGCTTTCTACCTCGACGATGGAATAGAAACTTGAAGATTGTCTGAATATGGCGAGTATGAATACAAGCAGCAAACTGGCGAAAATGAGGATGCGCACACACTTTGTCATGGCACGAAGGTAATATATATCGCGTCGAACGAACGGCTGCTGGCGCGTTGGGTGTGTAATACTGGGATCAAGTCGCTGAGAAATTTAAAATTTGGAAATGATGCGCTCATATTGCGTCATTTGGTGTTCGCACCATTAAAATTCATACTGAGTGTCGGCAAGAGAATTGGTGCGAGGTCAACTTACCCTTAATTCATTAAACAACTGTAGTCTAGCTCAACAATGTCATTAACTGCATTTCTGTCTCACATTGGCTTTGCTGTTGTATTGTGCGGCGTGTCTATCTGCTTGACTCGGTGGATGTTGTATCGAGCGGGCATTGTGGATGTCCCAAATTCCCGATCCGCCCACGTCACTCCCACGCCCAAGTCTGGTGGTGTTGCAATAGTTGCGACTTTTGGTATTGGCGTGGTCATTATTTTTTGTTTTGCGCAAACGATTTACATCCGACAAACATTTTTTTATGGCTTTGTGTTTTCCGCGTTATTGATTTCGGCTATCTCGTTGTATGACGATATCAACAACAGACCTTTCGCCTTTAAGCTGGCGATACAGGTTGTCGCCGCGATGGTCGTGATGTTGTCCGGCTTGGTTATTGAACAAATAGCACTACCTTTTGTCGGGTTAGTTTCCCTAGGCTGGCTGACCTATCCGATATCGTTCTTGTGGATATTAGGTCTTACGAACGCATACAATTTTATGGACGGCTTAGATGGATTGGCTGCCGGAGTCGCAATTATTGTTAGCGCATTCTTTTGTTTTATCACCTTTAGCCAAGGGAGCACGTTCGTTTATATAACGTCATATACGGTAATGTCTGGAGCTATAGGCTTTTTAATTTACAATTGGTCACCTGCTCGGGTTTTTATGGGGGATGTCGGAAGCGCGTTTTTGGGCTTTGTATTTTCAGTATTGGCTATTATAGCAACCGGTCACGATGCCTCGCACACCTCATTTCTTGTCATGCCGTTGCTCTTGTTTAATTTCATCTACGACACATTTTTTACATTCATGCGACGTTTAATGCGTGGTGAGCGGGTTTTCGATGCGCATAGGCTGCATTTGTATCAGTTGTGTAACCGTCTTGGCTATAGTCACCGCGCCGTTAGTTTCTTTCACTATGGATTATGTGTGGCTCAGGGATTCGGAGCGATCTGGATGGTACATATCCCTGGGGAAAAGAGAGTATTTGTGTTCGCACCGTTTTTGCTCTTTCAGATTCTGTACTCCTACGTCGTAATTCGACGGGCTGGTGCCGCGCAGCTATTGTGAAGTCTGACTGTCGCTGTCGCGGTAAATGTGTAAGTTCAACTCCGTGAGTGACGTACAAAGAGTCTCGTATGATTGCAAATAGTTTGCGTGCGCATTTAAGGGCGTTACCTCGAAGCGCCAAGCGTGTGGTCACGATCTCGGTAGATGTGGCATCTGTGGCGGCCGCTTTGTTGGTAACGATGCTCGTGCTGGCCGATTCCGTGGCAAGCGTTCCCAACGGGAGAGCAGCGATATTCGGCTTAGTTCTTTTAGCCGCTCTCCCTGTATTCTTGGCGTTTGGCCTGTATCAGAACGTAATCAGGTATATGGGTTCGGGTATGCTATTTACCGTGGTGACCAGTGTCACAACGGCTACAATTTTGTTCTGGGTTTTTATTCGACTGTCTGATATGCAAGCTGGCCTTCCTGCGGCTGGTTTAGTCTTACATTGGTTGCTGACGCTGCTCTTTGTCGGTGGTAGCCGCGTGGTTGCGAGTGAGTTCTTACGTGAGAAAAAGGCTCGCGGCGAACTGCTGGAGCGTGTGATTATCTATGGTGCTGGAGATGCTGGTGCGCAGCTCGCCATGTCCCTAAACGGCAAATCAGGTCTTAAAGTTATCGCGTTTGTCGACGACAATAAGGATCTCTCAGGGAGCTTGTTATACGGCATCAAAGTTCGTCCAGCCAGCGAACTCCCGGATTTAATTGACGAATATGAGGTACGACAGATATTGCTAGCGCTTCCTTCTGCGTCCAAGGCTCGCTTGAAGGAAATATTTGGCCAGATTGAACAATTGCGTGTGCGTATACGCACTATCCCCCGCTTTGGCGCTTTAATAGACGGTCGCGCCAAAATCAGTGACATTGAAGACGTGCATATTGAAGATTTGCTCGGGCGTGAGCCAGTTCCGCCCATGCCGACGCTATTGGCCAAGTGTATTTCGGGCAAGGTTGTGTTGGTAACTGGTGCGGGCGGGTCTATCGGTTCGGAGTTGTGTCGGCAAATTCAGTTACTGGCCCCATCGAAACTCGTGCTTCTGGATCATTCTGAATATGCGCTCTATGCCATTCACGAAGATCTGCTGGCGTTTAACGCGGAGCACGGAAACAAGGTCGAATTGGTGCCGTTGCTTGCGTCCGTAGCGCCCAATTTTCTGTTGGGCCGCATTTTGGCGGATCATCACGTCAACACCATCTACCATGCTGCCGCTTACAAACACGTTCCGTTGGTGGAGAGCAATCCTTGCGAGGCGATACGCAATAACGTTATCGGCACTCTGCGAGTCGCAGAGGCGGCAGTGGCGGGGGGGGTCGACAATGTCGTTCTGATATCCACCGACAAAGCGGTTCGGCCAACGAGTGTCATGGGTGCCAGCAAGCGCATGGCCGAACTCGTCATGCAAGGCATCAAGGGCGGCGGCACCAAAATTTGCATGGTACGCTTTGGAAATGTGCTGGAATCCTCCGGTTCAGTTGTGCCACTTTTCAGAAAACAGATTCAGGATGGTGGTCCGATTACCGTGACCCATCCTGAAATTATTCGCTATTTCATGACGATTCCCGAGGCCGCTCAATTGGTGCTTCAAGCAGGGTCGATGGCTGTTGGCGGCGATGTATTCGTACTGGATATGGGCAGTCCCGTAAAAATTCTGGATCTCGCTCGCCGCATGGTGCATTTGAGTGGTTTAACGGTGTGTGATGCTGATCATCCCAGTGGGAATATCGAAATCAAGTTTACAGGCCTTCGGCCCGGTGAAAAGCTCTATGAAGAGCTGCTGATTGGCAACAATCCCATGGGTACTGAGCACCCGTTGATTATGCGAGCCATGGAGGAATCTGTTCCCTGGCCGAAGTTGCAGCCCTTGCTGGACGAGCTGGACGCCGCCTGCAGCAACTCCGATGTTCCTAAAGCGATGGCTCTGCTCAATTCCGTGGTGCCGCTCTTTTCCGCCAAAGGAAATTGAGTTTCAGTTTCTCGCTGCGCCATCTCATCGAGTTCGCTATCTGAGCGCAGATATTCAGCGTCTGCTTACCAAGCGCCGCATTGACCTGCCGTGCGCTAAAATGGCGAGAGCTAATCATCATTCTAAGAAAGACGATCTCATGGCTGACGATCAACGTGCGCAGTTGCGTAACAAGTATGGCGCTGAGGCTTTTGATACTGGGATGCGCATCCAGGGGCCGGCGTTCGAAAAACGCCTCGCGCAGCGCGACGCCATCGACCAGCATTTCACGCGTTCCTGGCTTGACTATCAAATCGCGGGGCTTTCGCGTCGCCCGGCGCTAGATACGCGCACGCGCCTGCTGGTGCTGATTGGCCAATACACCATGGCCAAGGCGCAGCCGCTGCTGGATGGCACGGTACGTGCGGCAATTGCTGCAAAAGTGCCGGTGCGCGAAATCGCGGAAATTATCTTGCAGTGCTTGGTGTATGGCGGGCACGTGACAGTTGATCCGGCGATTGAAACCTTTCATAAAATTGTGGAGGAACTCAATCTGTTGCCGGAACTTAAGGCTTCGCAGTTGCCGCTGGATGGCACCGCCGGCCAACGCAGTCACGCTGCCGAAGAAAAAACATGGCATAAAGACGACATGGCCGATCCGCGCACCCAGCCACTCATAGATAAGCACGGCTGGCTGGCTGTGGGTGTGGGCCTGACCATGCGCCCGCATCATCACATCAATATCCTCGACTGGATCGACAAGCTGGACAGCGATTTCGCCGGCTTGTGGGTGAAGTTTTGCTATGGCGAAATGTACTCGCGCGGTATTGTCGACAACAAAACGCGGCTGCTGTGCATGGTTGGCGATTGTCTAGCGGTGGGCGAGGCCACTATTTCCCGCGGCCACATGCGCGGCGCGATGCGTCAGGGCGCGAGCCCGCGTGAGGTGATGGAGGTCATTTTTCAGACCAGTGCCAATTTCGGCATGCCGCCCGCGTGGCATGCGCTGGAAAATTTCATTGAGATCATGGCGCAAGACGGGCGCTTGGACGAGATTGGTAATCCGCCCATGCGTGTTGAGAGCTATGCTAAATAATCGTTAAAAATCAATTAGTTATATACTCGACATGCAACCTATCCGCACCGCCCTATTTGCGCCCGGTTCCAAAGATCGCGTGATGGCGAAGGCGCTGGAATCGGGTGCCGACGGCGTGATTCTCGATCTTGAAGACTCGGTGGCGATCAGCGCCAAAGCTGACGCCCGCCAGCTCGTAGCCGCCGTGATTAAAGGCGTAGCGAGCAGTCGCCGATCCGGCAAGAAGACCCCCGCGATTTTCGTGCGTACCAATGCGCCTGCCACCGGTCTGCTTGAAGCCGACTTGTCTGCAGTGGTGCGTCCGGGCCTCGATGCGATTTTCTTGCCCAAAGGCGAAACCGTCGAAGAAGTCAAAGCGTGCGCCGCCATGCTCGATCAGTTTGAGGCCGCACAAGGTTTGAAACACGGCGCGGTGGAAATCTGTTTGATGATAGAAAGTGCGCTCGGCGTATACAACTGCTACAACCTCATTAAAGCCTCGCCACGCGTCACCACCACCTGCATCGGCAGTGCGCGTGACGGCGATTTGCAGACCGATCTGGGTTGCGCTTGGTCTATCGAAGGCACGGAACTCTTGTACGCGAAATCCAAAGTGCTGTGCGACACACGGGCCGCAGGTGCCTATCCGCTGGATGGTGTGTATGCGGATATCGCTGACGAAGCGGGCTTGATCCAAGACTCAACCGCTTCTGCGCGGCTGGGTTTTCTGGGGCGCACACCGATCCATCCAAAGCAAATTGCACCGATACGCCGTGCCTATGCCGTACCGGACGCGGACGTGATTTGGTACACGCGTGTCGTTAGTGAATTCGAAGCCGCCGAGAAAACTGGCGTCGCTGCGATAGCCATTGAAGGCAAGTTGGTCGATTACGCCATGTATCAGCGGGCAAAGCGCGTGCTGGAACTGGCGAAGCTCAACTGAACTGACCGGATAGCCCATGGATTATTCGTTCACGCCGGAACAGGAGCAAATTCGCGAACATCTGCGTGCCCTGCTGAGTACCGCGTGCTCGCCGGAATATGCCGCCCAATGCGATGAAGCGGCAAAGCCGCCACGCGAGGCATACGATGCGCTGGCAAAGAACGGCTGGTTTGGATTGATTGTGCCGCCGGAGTTTGGCGGCAGCGCACAAAATAGCGGCGGCAACGCCATCGACCTCGCGATACTTCTCGAAGAATGCGGTTACGCCTTTGAAGAACTCGCGATGTGGGTGTTCCGCACGTTAACCTACGGCGGCTACGCCGTCATGCGCGATGGCACGCCGGAGCAAAAAGCTTCGATATTGCCGCGAGTCGCCAAGGGTGAAATCGCCGTGTGCTTCGGCATCACCGAGCCGCATTCCGGCTCCGATGCCGCGGCGCTCACCACGCGCGCAACGGCGCGCGAGGGCGGCTACACCATCAACGGCCAAAAAGTGTTTACCTCTGGCATGGATGTCAGCGAGCTGTGTCTGTTGGTAGCGCGCACCTCCAGCGGCGAGAAAAAGCATGAAGGCATTACCAATTTTCTGATCGATACCAAACTGCCCGGTATCGACATCAAAAAAATCAAGACGCTGGGCCAACGCGCCATCGGCACCACGCAAGTGTTTTACAACGACGTGCAGGTGCCCGATTCTGCGGTACTCGGCAAAGTGGGGCAGGGCTGGCGCTCGGTGGATGCCTACATCTGGTACGAGCGCCTGTGTCTGTCGGCGGCGCGCACAGGCGCGGCTACCGCAGCATTCGAGTACGCGCTGAATTACGCCAAAACGCGCAAACAGTTTGGCAAAACCATCGGCGAATTTCAGGCGATTTCGCACAAACTCGCCGACATGAAAATGATGCTCGATATTTCGCGCACCATGGTCTACCGCTTTGCCTGGTTAATGGATCAAGGCAAGGCCACGCGCCAAGACGCCGCTGTGGTGAAGCTGCACACGGGCGAAACCTACAAGGCTGTGTCCGATATGGGCCTGCAGATTCTCGGTGGCTACGGTTACTGCATGGAATATCCGATGCAGCGTTTTTTCCGTGATTCGCGGTTGGCGACCATCGGCGCTGGCACCTCGGAGATTCAGCGCAATATCATCGCGCGCGGACTGGGCTTGTAAATGCCGCTCCCGCTGGAAGGCGTGCGTATTCTCGAGCTCGGCCAGATCATCGCCGGCACCTATGGCTCGCAAGTGTTGACCGATCTCGGTGCTGAAGTCATCAAAATCGAAACGCCGGAAGGCGATCTTGGGCGCATACCCTCGGTGGCACCGTACAAAGGCGTGAGCGCGCTTTTTCTCACGTTCAACCGCAACAAAAAAAGCATCGTCATCAACCTCAAGTCGGAGGACGGCCGCGCGCTGTTTTACGATTTGGTGAAAGTGTCGGATGTGGTGATCGACAACTTTCGTCCGGGCGTGCTGGAGCGGCTCAAAGTGGATTACCCCACGCTGTCCCCGATCAACCCGCGCATCATCCAGTGTTCGGTCACGGGCTTTGGCAGCGAAGGTGCGTACAAGGATTATCCCGCGCTGGATCTGGTGATTCAGGCCATCGGCGGTTACCTGTCGATCACCGGCGAGCCGGGCCGTCCGCCTGCGCGCGTGGGCGTGCCGTTGGCGGATTTGAGCGGCGGTATATTTTCGTGCGAGGCCGTGCTGGCGGCCCTGTATCAGCGCGAGAAAACCGGCAAAGGCTGTCGCGTCGAAACGTCCATGTTCGACGGCATGCTCAATCTGCTGAGCTACATGGCCACACACTACCTTACTGTCGGCGACGTGCCCACGCCGCAAGGTACCGCGCATGAGTTCACCGTGCCGTGGCAGGCATTTGCTGCCCAAGACGGTTATCTCGTGATCGCCACACGGCAAGAAATTTTCTGGCAGAAGCTCTGCGTGGTGCTCGAACGTCCCGAGCTGGCCACCGATCCGCGCTTTGCTACCAATCCGAAGCGGTTAGAGCATCGCGACATCATCGTGCCATTGCTTGAAAACATTTTGCGTCAACGCAAGGTGAAAGCTTGGCTGGAAAAACTCTACGCCGCGGAAGTGCCCGCCGCGCCGGTGAATGATCTCGCAGGCGCGTTTGCCGAGCCGCCGGTGGCGGAGCGCGAGATGATCGTCGAATACGATCACCCCCAAGTCGGGCGCGTGCGCATGCCGGGCAATCCGATCAAATTTGACGGCATGGGCAAGACGATATCGAAGCCTGCGCCGCTGCTGGGTGAGCATACTGATACCGTGTTAACGGAATTACTGTCGTTGCCGACCGCGCGCATTGCCGAGTTGCGCAAGCGCGGTGTTATAAAATAAGCTAATAAAATCAACTAGTTATAGGAGTTTCAGATGCGAGGTCTGTATTGGGAAGCGTGGGAAGTCGGCGCGGAATTCGAAAGCCCGGCGCGCACGGTTACGGAAGCAGACATCGTGACGTTCGCCGGCCTGTCGGGTGATTACAACCCGCTGCATATCAACGAGGAGTATTGCAAAACCACACAGTTCGGCACGCGCATCGCGCACGGGCCGCTGGTGTACGCCATCGCGGCCGGGCTAATTTTTCAGTTGCATCTTTACGATGACACGCTGATTGCGTTCTTGGGTTTCGACAGCCTCAAGTTCACCCATCCAGTGAAGGCGGGCGACACCATACACGCCAAACTGAAGGTGCTGGAAAAGCGTGAGAGCTCGCGCGCCGACCGCGGCATCATGAAGCGCCAGTTGCAGGTGTTCAATCAGCGCGGCGACATGGTGCAGGATGCCGTGCAGGCGTTTTTGCTGAAACGCAAACCGGCGTAGTGTGACTGCGTGCGCGTTACTCCGACTGCGCGCCGGATTCCTTTACGACCTTCGCCCATTTCACTGTTTCGCTTTTGACGAAGGCGTCGAGTTGATCGGTGGTGGATGACGCCACATCCAAACCTTGCAGTGTCAGACGCTCCTTCAATTCCGCTGCGGCGAGCGCCTTCACGGTTTCCTGATTTAGCCGGGCCAGAATCGGCTGCGGCGTACGTGCCGGCGCAAACAGCGCGTACCAGATGGTGACTTCATAGCCGGGCAGCCCAGATTCCGCCACGGTCGGCACGTCGGGCAATTGCGCATTGCGCTGCGCTGTGGTGACGCCCAGCGCACGCACGCGGCCCGATTTGATGTGCGGCAACAGCCCCGCGAGGCTGGAGCACAGCGCGTGCAACTGCCCGCCCAACACGTCGGCCATCGCAGCGCCGGCACCTTTATAGGGCACATGCACCATCGACACACCGGCCATAATGCGTATCAGTTCCATCGACAAATGCGTAGCGCTGCCGATGCCCGACGAACCGTAACTGATTTTGCCGGGCGCGGACTTCGCATAAGCCAGAAATTCCTTCATGCTTTTCGCTGGCACACCCGGGTGCACTACCAGCACATTCGGCACGGTGCCGATCATCGACACCGGCGCAAAATCGCGGATGTGATCGTACGGCAATTTTTTGTAGAGCACGGGGTTGACCGCGTTGGTGGTGATCGAGCCGACGAGTAGCGTGTAGCCGTCCGGCGCGGCTTTAGCGACGAGATCCGTGCCAACCACACCACCGCCGCCGCCGCGATTGTCAACCACGATTTGTTGGCCAAGGCCTTCACTGAGCTTCGCTGCGACGAGGCGGCCCACCGTGTCGGTGCCGCCGCCGGGCGCAAGCGGCACCACCGCGCGTATCGGACGATTGGGGTAACTGCCCGCCGCTGTCTGCGCGAGAATTTCACTCGCAGGCAGCAGGATCAGCAGCGCGAGCAAAGCGTGGTGCGTTGCGTGTGACATGGTTGTCTCCGCTCAAAATCCGTGTGCTAATGTTTATATAAAATTGTTTAAAATCAAGTAGTTATGGAGCGGCACGCTGGTGTCAAAAAACGTGATGCCCAGATCCAGTGCTTTATGGATTACCGTGCGCGACGCTTCGGCGTCGATGCGCAGGCCAAAGTTATTGCAGCCGAGACCCACGGTGGAAACTGTCAGTGCGGTGCTGCCAATTTGTCGTTGCTGCATGACGTTAAACGCCTCATGAATGCGCTGAGCCGTGGCACCCGTAGCGCATGTCCACGTGCTCGCGCGTGAGTTGATCGATGGCGGTACACCCCAACAAACCCAGCACGCGGTCGATTTCATCGCGGTAAATTTGCAGCGCGCGCCACGCGCCCGCTTCGCCTGCCGCTGCCACGCCATGCAGCGGCGCACGCCCCAGCATGACCGCATTGGCACCGAGCGCGAGCGCCTTGATCACATCCGCGCCGCGTCTGAAGCCGCTGTCCACCATCACCGTGATGCGTTTGCCGACAGCATCCACTACCTGCGGCAAGGCGAGTATGGGCACGGGTGCGGCGTCGAGTACGCGCCCACCGTGATTGGAAATCACCACCGCATCTGCGCCGCAGTCGGCGGCCAGCACCGCATCCTGCGGATGTTGTATGCCTTTGACGATGAGCTTGTGCGGCCACAGCTTGCGCAGCTCGCGCACATCGTCCCAAGTGATATTCGCGCAGAAGTTCGACGAGCGGCCCATCGGCAGCGCCGTGATTTTGGTCTGCGTTTCCTCGGGGAAATTTTGGTAGCGCGGTGTGCCCGTGGTGAGGATATAGCGCAGCCACACGCCCGCCAGCCAGCGCGGATGCGCGAGTACATCCAGCGTGTTGCGCGCAGTGAACTTGAAAGGAATGGTCATGCCGTTCTTGAGATTGTATTCGCGCCCCGGTGCCACCGGCGTGTCGACAGTGAACACCAGCGCCTCGAAGCCGGCGTCTTTGGCGCGTGCGATCACGCGGTGTGATTGCTTGCGATCGGGCCACATATAAAACTGAAACCACAGCGCACTGCCAGGGCCACCGGCTTCTTCGGCGACGCGCTCCAGTTTGGTCATCGAGCCCAGCGCCAGCGTGAACGGCACGCCCTGCGCTTTGGCTGCGCGTGCGATGGCGATTTCGCCCTCGTGCCACGCGAGACCAGCGGAGCCGGTGGGTGCCACGATCACAGGCATCTGCTGCGTTTTACCGAACAGGGTAATGGCTTGATTGCGCTGGTTGACGTCGATCAGCACGCGCGGCTTTAGCTTGATGCTTTGCATCACCGCGACGTTGTCGCGCATGGCGACTTCATCATCGTTGCCGCGATCCATAAATTCAAACAGGCCTTTGGGTAGACGGCGTCGCGCGGCGTCACGCAGGTCAGCAGTGCTGTAAAGCCCCAGTGTGTTGTCGGTCATGGTGTTGCCTACAGCATTGTTTTGACGAAAGTGTTCACGTATTGTCGCGCAGAACGCGGCGCAATTCGCACGATCAATACCAGCCGCGCGGCAACGCCGGGGGTGATCTCGGCTAAACTGTTTGCAAAGTCGCAAACAGAACGCGCGACATCCGCCGATAGCTCTGATTGTAAAACTCAATAAAATCAAGTAGTTACACAATATTCTTAGTTCGCCCTTTCCCCATGCCAACCACCAAACCCCTGCGCAGCTTGTTGATCATGCCCGCCAATCGCGCGGACATGCTGGCCAAATCGCCGACGTATGGTGCCGATGCGCTGGTGTTTGATCTGGAAGATTCGGTGCCACTAGCCGAAAAACCCAAGGCACGCGCATTGGCGCGCGAGTACATCGAGAAGCATCACGCCGAAAATGCTCTGTATGTGCGCGTGAATTCATTGCAAACCGGCCTGCTGGCGGAAGATCTCGATGCCGTGGTCACCGAAGGCCTGCTCGGCATACGCCTCACCAAGGCCGAGTCAGCCGACGGCATCCGCGAAGTGGATCGCATGCTGACAGCGCTGGAGAAAAAGCGCGGCTTGAAAGAGGGTTCCATCGGCATCGGCCCCAGCCTGGAGTCGGCCAAGGGTGTGTGGTTTGCCTATGAAATTTTGTCGGCCTCACCGCGCATGTTCTGTGTGGTGGCGGGCACCGCGCAGGACGGCGATTTGCAAACCGATCTCGGTTATCAGTGGACCGCAGAAGGCAACGAAGTGCTGTATGTGCGCTCGCGCATTTTGCTCGCGGCGCGCGCGGCGGGTGTGGAGCACGTGCTGGATGGTTCTTACGCGAACATTCGTGACCCCGAAGGGCTGCTCGCCTGTTGTGTGGCGGCGCGCAAACTCGGCTATCGCGGCCGCTCGATTATTCACCCGAATCAGGTTGAGATCGTCAATCGCGTCTTCACGCCCACGCAGCAGGAACTCGATTATTACCAGCGTGTGTTGGACGCGTTCGATGCGGCGCTCGCCCGTGGTTCGGCGGCAACCACGGTCGACGGCAAGCTGGTGGATTACGCCATGGCGGCTACGGCGAAGCGCGTGCTGGCGTGGGGTGCGGGACTGAACAAGACGCCATGACGCCATGACGTCATGACGCAACACACGGTCTCTAGTCGGGTCGCACGGTGTCCGTCCATGGGTCACAACACTTTATTGCTGAGGAGAATGTCTTGAATGCTGTTTTCACGGCGCAGCGCCCGGTGTATTTGCGGAAATTTGTGGCAGCGCTGTGCTGTGTCTGTTGCGCTTCAGTTGCATCGGCGCAATCCTGGCCCGCCAAATCCGTGCGCGTGATCGTGCCTTTTGCCCCTGGTGGTGGCGCTGATCTTACGGCGCGGCCTGTGGCGCAAAAATTATCCGAGGCGCTGGGCCAGCCCTTTGTGGTGGACAATCGCGGCGGCGCGGGCGGGGCCATTGGCATGGAGCTGACGGCCAAAGCGCCGCCTGACGGCTATACCGTTATGAGCATGTCGGGCAGCTTTTCCGCGACGGCGGCGACGCACAAGCTGTCGTTCGATCCGTTTGATGCGCTGATACCGGTGGTGGAAATCGGTTTTGCAGCGAACGTGTTGGTGGTGCATCCGTCGTTGCCCGCTAAAAATGCGAAGGAGTTAATCGCGCTGGCACGGGCCAAGCCGGGCACGCTGGTGTTCGCTTCCACGGGGGTGGGCGGCTTGACCCATATGGCGACAGAGCTTTTCGCCAACATGGCGGGCATTAAATTAATTCATGTGCCGTATAAGAGCACGGGTGTGGCGATGCCGGAGCTTATGGCCGGGCAAACGCAGCTCATGGTGGCAGGCATGCTGGGCGCGCAGCCGTTTTTTTCCAGCGGCCGCTTGCGCGCTTTGGGTGTGACCACCGCCAAACGCTGGCCCAGTTTGCCGGACTTGCCGTCGATTGCCGAAGCGTTGCCGGGGTACGATAACGGCACTTACTACGGCATGTTTTTACCCAAGGGCACGCCGCAGGCTATCGTGTTGCGACTGAATGCCGAAGTGAACAAAATCCTGCAAGATGGCGGCATCCGCAACACGCTCGAAGCGCAGGGCATGGCGGCATCGGGTGGTACGCCTGCTGTGTTTGCCGCGCGGGTGAAAAAAGAGTACGACGAATGGGTAAAAGTCGTGCGCGAGGCGAAGCTCAAAATCGAGTGAGCACGTGCCAATACGGCTGCACATCAATCTAACAAAGTGGGATACCTGTTATGGCAAAACTGAAAGACAAAGTGGCGTTTCTCACGGGCGCGGGCGCGGGCATTGCGCGATCCACGGCGAAGTTGTTTGTGGCCGAAGGCGCAAAGGTCGCCATTATTGAGCTCAATCGCGAAGTGGGTGAGGCGGCGGAGCGTGAACTTCGTGCGGCAGGTGGCGATGCGATTTTTATCGAAACCGATGTCACTCAAGATGACAGCATGAAGCGCGCGATGGATAAAACCATCGCGCAATTCGGGCGGCTGGATGTGATCTTTAATTGCGCCGGCGGTTCGCTGCAAGAGGACGTGCCGGTGCATGAAATGGATTTGAAGGTATGGCATCACACCGTCAATCTCAATTTGCTGCATCCGTTTTTGAGCTGCCGTCACGGCATTCCGCACATGATTAAGGCCGGCGGCGGATCGATCATTAACGTCACCTCGCACTTGGGGCTGATCGGCAGTTTGAAGCCTGCTTACGCGGCTACTAAGGGCGGCATTATCTCGTTTACCAAAACGCTGGCGGCGCAATATGTGCAATACGGCATACGCGCCAATGCGGTCGCGCCGGGTTCGATACGCACCGAGCGGCAGATCAAGCGTTACGAAAACCCGCAGTGGCTGGGTGAAGAAAACGCCAATCCCGCCGCGCGCCAACGCGCAGCGATGCACAAGAATTATCCGTTCTCGGTGGGCAATCCAGAAGACATTGCGTCGATTGCGTTATTTCTCGCCTCGAACGATTCGCGCATGCTGACAGGCACCACCATCGCCGCCGACGGCGGGCGGTCGAGTTACCTGAAGGTGATGGGTGATGAGTGATGCGTGATGGGGATTGAGCGTTTAAGCATAGCGCTGACGGTTGCGATCACCCTGCATGCTGCTGCGGCGCTTGCCCAAACCTGGCCCGTCAAACCGATACGCATGGTGATTACGTATCCGCCTGGCGGCAACGCGGATCTGGTGGGGCGGGCGGTGGCGGGCAAGCTGGCCGAGTTGCTGGGGCAGCAAGTGGTGGTGGACAATCGCGGCGGCGCGGGTGGCGTGTTGGGCACGATGATTGCCGCGCAATCTGCCGCCGATGGCTACACCATCATGCTCGGCACGTCGGCGGGCATGGTGTTGAATCCGCTGCTCACGAGCAAATTGCCGTATGACCCGATCAAGGATTTTGCGCCGGTGAGCAAAGTGGTGGTGCTGCCGCAGTTGCTAGTGACCAACCCACAACTACCGGCCAAGTCGATCAAGGAACTGCTCGCGCTGGCAAAGGCGAAACCGGGCTGGCTCAACGCCGGTTCTAGCGGTGTGGGCACACCCAATCATCTGGGCATCGAGCTGCTCAAGGGTTTGGCCGACGTCAACATCGTGCACGTGCCGTACAAGGGCGGCGGACAGGCGATCACCGATTTGATGGGTGGCCAGATACACATGGCGTTCAGCAGCGTGCCGGCGGTGCTGCCGCACGTCAAGGCGGGGCGGCTGGCCGCGCTGGGCGTGGGCAGCGCCCGTCGCACACCGGCGTTGCCTAACGTGCCCACCATCGCCGAGGGCGGCGTGCCGGGTTACGAATACACGGCATGGAACGGCATCTTCGTGCCGGCCAAAACCCCGCAAGCGATAGTGACGCGCCTGAACAACGAACTGGTGAAAGGCTTGGCAGTGCCGGAGATGTACCAGCGTTTTCTCGCCAATGGCGGCGAGCCGGAGTCTAGTACGCCGGAAGGATTACGCGCCTACATGGACGAGGAATCGGCGCGTTGGGCGAAGGCCATCAAGATGGCGCGGATCAAGATCGATTAGCCGACAGGCGTGTACGCGATCGGCGTGCCAACCACCAACCGCCAGTGCAGCGAAAAATCCGCTGCTGATTCAGCGGGCGTGAATTTCCAATCGGCAAAATGGCAATTCACGATTTCGAAACTGGGCACTGACGTGGTACGCATCGTCCCAACTGAATGCGGGATGGCGCGCGATGATGGACGGTACCGTGCGTCTGCTATCCCATGCCGCCAGCAGTTCCGCAGGGAGTTCTTTCATAACTAATTGATTTTATTGAGAATTTATTTAAACGATCTAGGCGCTGGGGCACACACCTGATTGCGCCCCGCCTGTTTGGCTTTGTAGAGATAGCCATCGGCGATTTCGACCATGGCGTGTATGTCTTTCACCGAGGTATCCGCGCACAGGCCCATGCTGATGGTGACTTTAAGGTGCGGGTGCAGCGATTCCCACGGAAACGATTCGATGCGCTGGCGCAGCGCTTCGCAAGTGGCGATGGCTTGCGCGAGCGAAGTCTCGGGAAACGCCACAACGAATTCTTCGCCGCCGTAGCGCGCCACCAGGTCCGCCGCGCGCACCTTGGAGGCAAGAATTTCGCCGATGCGCCGCAGCACGTCGTCGCCCATGGCGTGCGACCAAGTGTCGTTAACTTTTTTAAAGTGATCAATGTCGCCGATCATCACCGCCAGTGGCCGGTTGTAACGTGCGGCGCGCTCGAATAACTGCGCGCCCTGCTCGTCGAAAAAACGCCGGTTGTAAAGGCCG
The DNA here is from genome assembly GCA_043743335.1 of Burkholderiales bacterium. Lineage (GTDB taxonomy): Bacteria > Pseudomonadota > Gammaproteobacteria > Burkholderiales > SG8-41 > UBA5216. The sequence continues at coordinate 4,568 of JAYTWR010000192.1, read as the reverse complement.
GTCAGCACATCGCGCACGCTCAGTTCGCGCAGGCGCTCGGCTTGCTGGCTGATGTGCTCGCGCGATTCCTCGAGCGCTGTGTGCTTGGCAGCGAGCGTGTCGCTCATGCGGTTGAATTCAGCAGCGAGCTGGCCGATTTCATCGCGCGTGTCCACGGTGACATGCTGGCTCAATTCGCCGTGCTCTATCGCGCGTACGGCGTGCGTCAGTCGCTGCAGGCGTCCGCTCAAGCGCGAGCCGAATACGATACCCAGTGCCAGTGCCAGCAACACGGCGACCACTGTGCCCGCGATCAGCGATTCGCGTAACGCCGCAATGTAGATCGCGTCGCGCGGCGAGTTCGTGTCCAGCGTGCTCGCCATCAGGAAGTAGGCCACGCCACCCACCGCCGCCGTTGACGCCAGCGCCGTCGCCAGCAAGCTGAGGATGAACTTGGTGACCACGGGCAGGTTGAGCGGCATTTGGGGTGGCTTCATGGCGTGTATGCAGGCAGGTTAGCGCGCGCACCGAGCCACGACGGCTCCACCACCGGGTGCTGCTCAAAGCTGCGGTCGGCCAGGTACTGCCCGTTGACCCGGTGGATGCGTGCGTCGCTATCGTCGTAGTCGTAAAGCCTTGCGCCCTGCGGCGTGCTGTGGCCGCGCACGTTCAGAAATTCGGCAAATTGCGCGTTGGTGACCGGCAGGCGGTCGATCTCAAACGCGGGTAATGTGATTTGATGTGCCGGGCGCTCATCGTCAGGGCCGTCGTCGCGGCCCATGGTGAACGCGCCGGCGGGGATGCTGATCATGTCGTCCGCAGCGAAGGCGTTGCCGTTTGCGAACAGGCACGCCAGCAAGATAATCCAACAGCGCATGGCTTACTCTGGCCTGATACCGGCCATTTTCACGGCCTTGCCGATGGTGGCGTAATCGGTGCGAATCAAGCGCGCAAATTCGTCGGGCGATTCGCTGGCAGTGGGTGCTAGGCCCTGTGAGGCGAATTGCTCTTTTACGTCTGCCATGGCCGCGACTTTGCGCATCACGCCATGCACTTGATTAATGACGACGCGCGGCGTGCCGGTAGGTGCCAGCACGCCGTTCCAACTGCCGAATTCGTAGCCCGGCACGCCGGCTTCAGCGATGGTAGGTAACTCCGGCAGGATGGCCGAGCGTTTGGCCGATGAGATGGCGATGGCGCGCAGACGCCCGGCGCGTATCAACCCCACCAGCGCCGCTGCCGGCGAAATCGCCCACTGTGCTTCGTTGGCAACGATGGCGGTCGCCATTGGGCCGCCGCCTTTGTACGGCACATGCGTGGTGCTGATGTTGGCAAAGCTCACGAACAACAAACCCGCAAGATGACTGGAGGCGCCGACGCCCGCCGATCCCATATTGAGCTTGCCCGGTTGCGCTTTCGCTTGCGCCAGAAATTCGCTGACGCTTTTGATCGGCAGCGAGGGGTTCACCACGAACACCGCCTCGACATTGGCAAACAGCGAAATCGGCGCGAAGTCTTTCAGCGTGTCGAACGGCAGCTTCTTATAGGTGTAGCTGGAGACAATCATCGAGCTCGAAGCGCCGGCGAGCAGGGTGTAGCCGTCGGCGGGTGAGCGTGCGGCCAGCTCCACGCCGAGGGTGCCACCCGCGCCGCCGCGGTTGTCGACCACCACTTGCTGGCCGAGTGATTCAGACATTTTGGCGGCGAAAATACGCAGAATGGTATCGAGCGACGAGCCCGCTGACTGCGCGGCAATCATGCGCACCGGGCGTTGCGGATAAGCCGCCGCGGTTGGCGCGGGCGTCGATTGCGCCAGCGCAGCGGCTGCGCTCATCAGCAGGCTTAATATAAGTAAGTAATTGATTTTATTGAACATTTTATCTTATCGCGCAAGTGGCTTGATCCGCATTCTGGCATGCTTGGTGCAACTTGTGGCGGCTTTGCGCAAGCCCCTTTTCAAACGCGGGCAAATGGGTGCAGAATAGGTACACCATCCTCAAGCGTACGGTTTATGATTTGCGATTAACAGCAACCACAGGAGTCGGTCATGGGTAACATGGAGCAGGTAGGGCACACACTGGAAACCTTCGCGGCGCAGTGCCACGATTTCATCAAAGCGGAGCCGGGTGCGGCGGGCCGCCAAAACGTTTGCAGTTTGTTGTCGCAAGTGCTGCTGGACGAGCAGTTTGTGGCGAAGTACGTGGACAGCAACTCGCTGGAGCGCAACGTGCTGTATGAAGACCCTGAATTCGGCTTTTGCATTCTGGCGCATAACTACGAAGGCCCCAAAGTCAGCGACCCGCACGATCACGGCCATTCATGGGCGATTTACGGTCAAGCGCGCGGCGAGACTGCCATGAACGATTGGGCGCTGGTGGAAAAAGCCAGTGTGCAGACGCCGGGCAAAGTGAAGCACGTGCGCACCTACACGCTGACACCGGGTGTCGCGCACCTCTACAACGAAGGCGATCTGCATTCGCCCAAGCGCGATGCCTCGACCAAGCTGATTCGCATCGAAGGCACCGACATGACCAAAGTGAAGCGCCTGAAGTTTGTGGCGATTTGATTTTTGCCGCAATCTGCCAATCTGCAAAAAGGCCGCTGACGCGGCCTTTTTGTTGAGCGCTGTTCGGACAGAATTTCTTTATCAATCTCACGGGAGACCCCAATGGATTCAACCAGACGCACCTTGCTGTCTACGGGCGCGGCAGCAGTAGCCGCAGCAGCCGCCGCAGCCGCCACGCCACGTGCCCTAGCACAGCCGCAAACGGGCAAAGCGCCGTTTTACGAAAAAGGCAATGTGCGCATTCATTATCAGGACGTGGGCACGGGCTTCCCGTTGCTGATTGTCCCCGGCGGCGGCTTGAATTCGACCATTGCGTGGGTCACCAACGGCGCGCCGTTTGATGCGACGGCGGAATTCAAAAATGACTATCGCTGCATCACGGCTGATTTGCGCAATGCCTACGATGGCCAGTCCACCGGCCCGCTGGATGTAGACCGCCCGTGGGATTCGCACGCCGACGATCAACTGGGGGTGATGGATCATCTGGGCATCAAAAAATTCATGGTGCTGGGTTATTGCATTGGTGGCCCACTCATCTGGAATCTGTTGAAGCGCGCGCCGGATCGTATTGTCGCAGCGGTGATCACGCAGCCCAGCGGTTTTCGCAAAGAGACGCCCGATCAATCGTATGAGGGCAATATGAAGGGCTGGGGCCCCGAGCTGGTCAAGCGCCGTCCGCACATTACGATGGAAACCGTGGATCGTTATCTCACCAAGATGTATCGCAGCAATCCGGATTTCGTGTTCTCGGTGAGCCGTGATTTTGTGCGCTCGTGCCAAACGCCAGTGCTGGTGCTGCCGGATGATTCCCCGCCGCACCCGTACGTGGTGGCCATGGAAACCGTGATGCTGGCGCCGAAATCCGAAGTCAGTATGTTCCCGTGGAAAGAGCCCAAGGAGCGTATTCCCGTGGCGGTACGCCAAGTGCGCTCATTCATGCGAGCGCACCGGCCCGCAGCGTGAGCAAAACCGTGCTGGCACTGGTGCGGCTTAACCCAGAGCGCGCGGCGGCGTTTTCGGCAGCCGGTTACACAGTGCTAGAAGTGGCGAAGTATCCCAGCCGCCTGGATGCACTGCGCGACGCGGGCGCAACCGCAACCGTTCGTGCGGTGCTGACCAACGGGCGTTTCGGTCTCACAGCGGAAGAGTTCGACCTGCTGCCGAAGCTGGAATTTATTTGCGCGGTTGGCGCGGGTTATGAGGCGGTGGATATCGCCAAGGCGCGCAGCCGGGGCATCGCAGTCGCCCACACGCCCGACGCCAACGCACCGGCGGTCGCCGACCACGCCATGATGCTGTTGCTGGCCACGGTGCGGCAACTGCTGCAAGCGGATCGCTTTGTGCGCGCGGGCGGCTGGCAGGATCAATGGCGTGCTGAAACGCCGACGCTGTGCGGCAAGCGCGTGGGCATTCTCGGGCTAGGCAAAATCGGCCAGCGCATCGCGCGCCGCGCCGCAGAGGGTTTTGATATGGCGGTGGGTTACCACAATCGATCAGCCGTCACCGGCTCGTCGTATCGTTATTTCGACAGCTTGGTTGACTTGGCGACATGGGCTGATTTTTTGGTGGCTGCAGCACCGGGGGGTGTTGCTACAAAACACGCTATCAACACCGAAGTGCTGACAGCACTCGGCCCCCAAGGTTATTTGGTCAACGTCGGGCGCGGTACGGTAGTGGATACCGCCGCTTTGATGGACGCCTTGCAGTCGAAGCGGATTGCCGGGGCTGGCTTGGATGTGATTGAAGGTGAACCCGTATTGAATCCGAAGCTGCTGGAATGCGACAACCTGACAATCACCCCGCATTGCGCGGGCCGTGCGCCGGAATCACAGAGCGCGGCAACGGCGGCGATCCTCGCGAATTTGAATGCGCATTTTACGGGTCAGTCGTTGCTGACGCCGGTCGCGTAACGCTACAAAGTTTTTTGTAACCGTTCACCCCGCTAAAGCAGGTAGCAAAGTGGGCTTGTTACCGTTCCCGACGTGAGCGCGTACGGCGTGGGTCAGGAACTCAAGCACATTGC
>JAYTWR010000191.1:0-1698 GCA_043743335.1 Burkholderiales bacterium | reverse complement strand
CGGACAAAAAGTGATGCTCGAAGGTGTCGGTGGCGGCTTTACCTGGGGCGCAGTTTTACTCGAAATGTGAAGACGAAAACATGAAGCTTGCAATTGTTTTTCCGGGCCAAGGCTCGCAGTCTGTAGGCATGATGAATGGCTTTGCCGGGCACGCCGGAATTGAAGAAACATTTAAAGCGGCGTCAGACGTTCTCGGCCAGGACCTTTGGCAGCTGGTAGCCGAGGGGCCGGTCGACGCGATCAATGCGACCGTCAACACGCAGCCGGTGATGCTTACGGCGGCCTATGCCATGTATCAGGCTTGGATGCATGCGGGCGGGCCGCGGGCAGCAGTGATGGCAGGGCATAGTTTGGGCGAATACACAGCGCTGGTGGCAGCCGGCGCGCTTGCCTTTACCGATGCGGTGCCACTGGTGCGCTTTCGCGCACAAGCCATGCAAGAAGCGGTGCCGATGGGAGTCGGAGGCATGGCGGCAATCCTCGGGCTCGATGACGATGCCGTCAAGGCGGCGTGCGCGGAAGCTGCGCAAGGCGAAATAGTCGAAGCAGTCAATTTCAATGCGCCGGCGCAGGTGGTGATTGCTGGCCACAAAACGGCGGTCGAGCGCGCTTGCGTGATCGCCAAAGCCAGGGGCGCGAAGCGGGCGCTGGCGCTGCCGGTATCGGCGCCTTTTCATGCATCACTGCTCCAGCCGGCGGCTGACAGGCTGCGCACCAAGCTTGCTGGCATCACGATCAATGCGCCATCCACACCGGTGATTCACAACTTTGACGTTGCCAGCCACGCTGCAGCGGCAGAGATTCGCGAAGTTCTGGCGCTGCAAGCGGCCAGCCCGGTGCGCTGGGTCGAGACGATTAAAAGAATGGCTGCCGAGGGCGTGACCCACATTGTTGAAATCGGGCCGGGCAAGGTGCTGCAGGGTTTGGTCAAAAGAATCAATCCTGGTTTACAGGGGTTCGCTGTTACTGATGCAGCGTCGCTTTCGGCCACGCTGGAGGCGCTCAAATGACCCCGAATACCACCGTGCCAAACGCGGCACCGCTTGCGGGACAAGTCGCGCTAGTCACCGGCGCTTCGCGCGGCATTGGCAATGCGATTGCTGCCAATTTGGGAGCGCGCGGCGCCACTGTGATCGGTACCGCGACCAGCACGGCCGGGGCGGTTTTGATTGACGCCACGCTGGCGGCAGCGGGCGCCACCGGCCGCGGCGCGGTGCTTAACGTGAATGATGCAGCGGGCATTGATGCACTGATCAAGGTGATCGCCAAAGAGTTCGCGCCGGTTTCGATTCTGGTCAACAATGCAGGTATCACCCAGGATACGCTGGCGATGCGTATGAAAGACGAAGATTGGGATGCGGTGATGCAGACCAACCTTTCCGCAGTGTTTCGTTTGTCGCGCGGTGTGCTGCGCGGCATGATGAAGGCCAAGGCCGGTCGCATCATCAACATTACCTCGGTGGTGGGGCACAGCGGCAATCCGGGACAGGTGAATTACGCCGCTGCCAAAGCCGGGGTGGCCGGGATGACACGTGCGCTGGCGCGAGAAATCGGCAGCCGCAACATTACTGTCAATTGCGTTGCGCCCGGCTTCATCGATACCGACATGACCAGATCGTTGGCGGAAGCGCAGACGGCAGCGCTGCTGGCGCAAATCCCGCTAGGGCGTTTGGGTTCGGTGGCCGACATTGCGGCCGC
>JAYTWR010000190.1:0-19694 GCA_043743335.1 Burkholderiales bacterium | reverse complement strand
CGGATGCGTTTTGCGAATTGCTCGGGCGTGGTGCCATAGATTTCGAGCCCCATCTCGCGCAGGCGTGTGTCCAACTCCTTGTTCTTCAGCGCCTTGACGAGCTCGGTATTCAAGCGGTTGATGATTTCCACGGGCGTGCCAGCCGGCGCTACTACACCCTGCCAAGTCACCACTTCAAATCCGGGCAGCACGTCGGCAATGGGCGGCAGATCGGGCAACGCGGCGATACGTTTCAATGTCGAGGTGGCAATCCCGCGCAATCTGCCGGCCTTGATGAACTGCACCGGCTCCGGCATGGGATCGAGTATGAACCCCAACCGGCCGCTGACGAGATCGAGTACGCCGGGGCCGGAGCCTTTGTACGGCACATGCGTGGTCTTGATGCCGGCCATCATATTGAAGAGTTCAGTCCCGAGATGCATGGAAGTCCCGTTGCCGGCCGACGCAAAATCCAGTTGGCCCGGCTGCTTTTTCGCCAAGGCGATCAGTTCCTCCGTATTCTTGACCGGCAACGACGGATGCACGCATAAAATCAGCGGCGCCACCGTCAACATCGAGATCGGCGCGAAATCCTTCTCGGGGTGCCAGGTGAGTTTGCTGTAGAGGCTCTGATTAGTCGCCAAGAAAATGGTCGACATCAGCAACGTGTAGCCATCGGCCGGGCTGCGCGCCGCAATTTCAGCGGCGATATTGCCGCCGGCGCCGACGCGCGGATCCACAGTGACCTGCTGGCCAAGGGCCTCCGTGAGTTTCGCGGCGAAGGCTCGCGCGACAACGTCGCTGGGGCCGCCCGGCGCAAACGCATTGATCAAGCGTATTGGTTTGGACGGATAGCTCTGCGCCTGACTATAGGCGGGCAGGCTGGCCGCGAGTATGAGCGTTAAAACCCGATGCAAATCTTTCATCATTGTTCTCCTTGTTGTGGAAACGTGCGGTTAACGCTGAAAGAGTTACACAGCCGCCGCTGATATACAATCCCGCGCACGGGCATATCGCTTGTGACCAGGAGGCACATGTCGCGCATCGGTGATCGTGGCGAAATGGAAGCGTTCGTTCGCGCTGTCGAACTGGGCAGCTTTTCAGCCGCCGCGCGCGAACTAAAACTCACCCCCTCCGCGCTCTCCAAGCTGGTATCCAGACTCGAACGCACGCTAAAGGTGAGGCTCGTCAACCGTACCACGCGTCGCATCAGCGCCACCACGGAGGGTGACCTTTTCCGGGCGCGCTGCCGCCGCATTCTTGCCGAAATGGAAGACGCCGAGGTCGAAGTCGGTCGCTCGCGTGAACGCCCTCGCGGGCGTCTGCACATGCACCTTGGCGTTGGCATCGCCATGCATCTCGTGGCGCCGGCGCTGCCGAAATTTTTTGAGCGCTACCCCGAGGTGCAGATCGATCTATTGATCGAAGATCGCACGGTCGATCTGGTACGCGAAAACATCGACATCTCCGTATGGCAGGCAGCGCCCGACACATCGTCATTGGTAGTGCAAAAACTGTTTGAATTTGAGCGCATCGTGTGCGCCTCGCCGGCCTATCTGAAACGGCACGGCGTTCCGCGAACGCCCGATGAGCTTGCAGGCCACCGCTGCCTCAGCGTGTCGAGCATCCCCGGACATGCGCGCTGGCCGTTTCAAACACCATTGGGCCGCCGCGTTATCGAACTCGCGTCGCATGCAAGTGTTAATAACATTGATTGCGTGTATCGATTTGCGCTGTCAGGCTTGGGCGTTGCACGCATCGGCGAACACATTGCCGCCGACGCACTGCGCGACGGGCGTCTGACACCGGTGCTCGCCGATTTTCATTGCGCCGAAAATCTCTGCACATACGCGATTCATCAGCCCGAACGCCACCGCCTGCCGCGCGTTGCGGTGATGCTGGATTTTCTGCACAAGACCTTTGGCGGCAGGCCATGGCGCAACGTTGCTGCAAAGGCAGCCGCGGCACGGTAGGCTCGCGGCGAACTACTTTCTCGCCAGCTTTTGCACCCGCAGGGCATGGATTCATGGATTGGGGCAAGTTTCTGCCTGCGTAACGCTATCCCGCTGGGCGCTACGCGGCGGCTTTACCGCGCCAACCGCACTACCTCACCTGACTTAACCGCCTTCTCAATCGCCAGCGTCACTTCCAAATTACTGCGTGCCTCCTGCGGGTTGGTCAACGCACAGGGCTTGCCCGTCGCCACAAAATCCAGCCAGTTACGCGTTTCGCTTGCCAGCGGGCCCCAGAATTCGCCGCCGGCCCAATCGCCGGGCGCACTGCTACCGAGGAAGGCCATGTTGACGCTCACCTCCGGCAGATAAATGTGCGGGATGCTTTTTTCCGTGTAGAGCAGTTGTTCCATGTGATCGTCGTCGATCATCAGTACGCCGTCTTTGCCGATGATTTCGATGCGTCCGCAGTAGCCGAGCGACGGGTAGTGCGCGGGCAACGCGGAGCTGACGTTGCAGCTCACCAGCGCGCCGTCGGCCAGTGTCAGCATGGCGTGGGTCACGTCGTCGCAGTCGTAGCCCGCTTCGCGGATCACGCCCTTTTGGCCGCGCGCCCACACGTCGCGCACGGGGTTGTGCGGCAACCACCAGTTCACGAAATCGATGAAATAGGTGAGCGAATCCACCACCGGCGTTGCGTGCGGGTCGCGCTGCAACTGGGCGAACACCTGCGCGCGTGAGTTGTATATGCGCAAAGAGATGCCGGTGACCGTGCCCAGCCGCCCCTGCACGATCTGCTCCTTGGCGAGCAGATAACGCCGCTTGAAGCGGCGGCTGTAACCCACGTGCAGGCTGCCGGAGGATTTTTCCAGCGCGCGCAGGATTTTGTCGGCGTCTTCCAGCGTCAACGCGATGGGTTTTTCCACCAGCACTTTTTTACCCAGCGCCAGCGCCATCACCACGGCCTCGGTGTGTTCGTGTTCGCTGGTGGACACAATCACGGTGTTTACCGAGGGATGTTCGATGGCTTCGCGGTTGTCGGCGGCAACACACTGCGCGCCGGTGGTATTCGCCAGTTTTTGCGCGGCATCGCGATTTAAATCGGCGACGGCCATAAAATTCACCGCCGGGTGCTGCGCTGCGAGTCGCGCGCGCATGGTGCCGATGCGGCCCGCGCCGATGACGGCGATGCCGAGGGGCTGGCGTTGAAGGCCATCATGGGCAGTTGCAGGCAAGGTCATCGGGGGTTCCAGAATATTGAATAAACGCAATTAGTTAGCATCGCACGGCGATAGCAAAAATGATTTCGGCGATAATGCGCCAGCGATGGCAAAGGCAATCATAACCGCTTCGTTCCATCGTTCCATCGTTCCATCGTTCTATCGTTCTATCATTCCAATAGGGCTGACATGCCGCAAGCGTTGAGATTCAGTGCGTGACGCGCGCGTTTGACCTGCAAGGCCATCGCGGCGCACGCGGCCTGTTGCCGGAAAACACGCTGCCCGCCTTCGCACGCGCATTGTCGATCGGCGTGACCACGCTGGAACTCGATTGCGCGATCACCCAAGACGGCGTAGTGGTGGTGAGCCACGATTCAACGCTCAACCCAGATATCACGCGCGGGGCGGATGGGTCGTGGATTACCCGCAACGATCTGCCGATTTCTGCCTACACCTACACTGAGTTGCGGCAGTTCGACGTGGGGCGCATCAACCCGGCGTCGGCATACGCGCAGCGCTTCCCGCAGCAACAGCCAGTGGACGGCACACGCATGCCAAAGCTCGAAGACGTGTTCGCACTCGCGCGCAAGGCCGGCAACGACCGCGTGCGCTTTAATATCGAAACCAAAATTTCGCCGCTGCATCCTGAGCGAACCGTCGCCCCGGAAGCCTTCGCACACCGTCTGATCAAGGTGATTGAAGATAACCAGATGCAGCAGCGCGCCGTGGTGCAGTCATTCGACTGGCGCACGCTGGCGGTGGTGCAACGCGATGCGCCGCACATCAAAACCGTGTATCTCACTGCGCAGCAAAGGTTTGCCGACAATATGCTCGCGCAAGAAACGGCGTCACCATGGAACGCGGGGCGGCATGTTAGCCAATTTGGCGGCTCGATTCCGCGCATGATTAAATCTGCGGGGGGCGCAGTGTGGTCGCCGTACTACGGTGACGTTGACGCGGCTGGCGTCAAAGCAGCGCAGTCGCTGGGCCTCGCAGTTGTGGTGTGGACGGTGAACGACGAAACCGCCATGCGCCACATGATCGCAGCAGGCGTGGATGGCATCATCAGCGATTACCCCGATGTGTTGCGCGGCGTAGCAGGCGCTGCGGGCTTCTTGCTGCCAGCGTCAACTTTCGTAACTAATTGATTTTAAACATTTTTTTGTAACCGAGGAATCTGTTGTGACGCATGCCCCATACCAAGACGTGTTGCCCTTGCTCGGTCGCGCCGCCGCCGGTCTCCGGCTGGAGCACCTTCCCGCCCCGGTGTTGATGCGCGCGAAACAGCGCGTGCTGGATACGCTGGGTTGCCTGGTCGCCGGTTACGACGCGGGTATCGCTGGTGAAATTCGTGACTACGTGCTCGCGCAAGGCGGCGCTGCGGAGGCGACCTTGTTGCCGGGCGGACAAAAAACCACGGTGTCGCATGTGTGCATGGCGCACGCCACGTATATGCACGGGCTCGAACTCACCGACGCCGCGCCGCGCGGCACCTGTCACCCCGGCAACGAAGTGGTGCCGCCCGCGCTGGCAATGGCGGAAAAGCTGAATCTCGGCGGCGCAGACATGCTGGCTGCTGTGGTGGCCGGCTATGAGATTGAAATCCGCTTCGGTCGCGCGTTGTATCCGAGCGCGTTTTATCGCGGCTGGTGGACGCCCGGTTTGTTCGGCGGCATCGGCTCGGCGGTAGCCGCCGCGCGGTTGATGAAGCTCGACGCCGTCGCGATGGACAACACCATCGGCATCGCGCTGAATTTACTGCCCACCACCATGATGGCCGCCAACGAAGAAGGCGAAACGGTGAAATGGCTGATCGGCGGCCAAGCCTGCGCTGCCGGTTTGGTGGCGGCGGAAATGGCCGCGCGAGGCGTGAAAGGCATGCGCGATGTCATCGGCGGCTGGCTACCGGTGATCTCGGACAAAACCCTGCCAGAACGCCTGACCGAGAGCATCACGGATGAGGCGAAATTTACTTATTGGGAAGTCGCCGAGGGCATCGTCACCAAATACTACGCCACGGTGGGGCCGCTCTTCGCATCGCTCGACGCGGCGTTTGATCTCATCAACGAACACCATTTGCAGGCCGACGACATCGCTGAAATTCACGTCGATGCGATGAAACGCACCGCCGTGTTCAATACGGTGCATCCCGAGCGCGACGTGGCCGCGCGCGGCAGCTTGCCGTATTGCCTGGCGGTGGCGGTGTGCCTGCGTGACCCCGCATTATTGCTCGGCCCGGCCTTTAAGGCGCAACACCTGCGTGATCCGGTGATCCGCGCCAACGCCAGCAAAGTAAAAATCACGGAGAACGACGACTATGAGCGCCAGTATCCGGCGCGCAGCCTGGCGCGCGTCACTTTCAAATTGCGCAACGGACTCAGCGTGTCGAAAGAGGTCGACCGCAGTGAGCGCGGGCGCTACCTCACGCCGACGGACGACGACATCGAAGGCAAATTCCGCTTGCTGGTGACACCGGTGTTGGGGCAAGCAAAGGCCGATAAAATCGTCGCGCTGAACAAACGGCTAGAAACGTTGCCAGATATGACCGAGTTAGTGGCAGCCCTACGGGTCTGATGCCATCCCTATGAGGTTCGCTCCCCTTCAAGGGAATAGCTAGTGGCTAGAGTGGGGATGGGGTATTGCTGCGCAACGTCATTCACCCAACGAGGACGCAACGTATGAATCCCACACACGCCACGCTCATCAGCGGCCAGCTCGCCACCTACGCCGCGAATCTGCGCTACGACGATTTGCCCGACGACGTGCGCAAGCTCGCGCATCTGGTGCTGCTCGACACCCTGGGCTGCGCGATGGCCGGCGCGGCCACCGCAGAAGTCGCGCAAATCCGCCACGCTATGTCACAAGCCAGCGGTGGCGGTGCCGGTGACGCCCTTTACTGGGGCACTCAAGAAAAAGCCCCATTGCCACAAGCCGTGCTCGCCAACGGCGCGGCGGTGCACGCGCGAGAGATTGACGACTTTGGCGGCTGCGCGCATTCAGGCTCGGTAGTGATACCGGCGGCGCTGGGCATTGCGGCGCGCACGGGTGCGAGCGGACGTGAGCTGCTAACCGCCATTGTCATCGGCTACGACATTGCACGCCGCGCAATGGATGGCGGCGGCGGCTATCAGGCGTTCAAAGAGCGCGGCTGGCATTCCACCAGCACCTGCGGTGGCTTTGGCGCGGCGGCGGCGGCGGGGCGCTTGTTGGGCCTTAACGCGCAGCAGTTGCAATGGGCGCTGGGCTACGCCGGCAGCAATGCGGGCGGCACCTGGGCGTACATCCCCGAGGGTGCGATGAGCAAGCGCGTGCATCCGGGCTTTGCTGCGCAAACCGGTGTGATGGCGGCCTATCTCGCCGCCAACAACGTGACCGGCCCAGCGAGTATTTTTGAAGCGCCGTGGGGCGGCTACTACCCGACGTACGTGCCGGGTGTCGCCACGCCCGACGCGGCGGTGAAAGATTTAGGCAAAGACTTCCGCATACGCATCGTCGGCTTCAAACCCTACGCGGCCTGCCGCGGCATCCACAGCAGCGTGGATGTCATGCTCGGTATGCGGCAAAAACACGCCTTGCGCGCTACCGATGTAAAGCGCATCACGGTGCGCGGCAGCCCCACGCATTTGAAACAACTGGCCAAGCAGGAAGTGCACACCCTGCTCGACGCGCAGTTCAGCCTGCCCTACAGCATCGCCACCGCGCTGGTGAGCGGCGGTGCCATGCTCGATCAGTACACGCCCGAAGCCTTGCAACGCAGCGCCGTGCGCGATCTCGCGCGGCGCGTGGATTTGAAGCTGCAGCCTGGCGTTGCCGACGGCGATGAACCGTTTATCGACGTTGAACTCAACAATGGCCGCGTTTTGACCGACCGTGTGTTGATTGCGCGCGGGGACTGGGAAAACCCGTTATCCGAAGACGAGCTGCGCGCGAAGTTTCGCACGGCCTGTGCCGCCACGCTGGATGCGGCGCACACCGCACGACTGGAAGAAACGGTGATGCGGGCTGCGGCGCTCGCGGATAGCCGGGATCTGCTGGCGTTGCTGGTGGCGGATCAAGAAATAACACAATAAAATCAAATAGTTACCGATGGCTCACGCAATGTAAACCGCTCGTGCTTGCGTCGCACCGGGAAGCGCTTGCTTTGAATTCACTCAGGATGGTTTCATGAAGCCCAAAGTCTGCCAAACCAACGCCAGATGCAATTTCGCAACTACCTCAAAACAATGCGTATCCCATGCGTGACGGCTGTCTGATCTCATGCCTCTCGCCTCAGCAATTCGTTAAAACGCAAACTCCGGCCCCTCGACATACTTGAAGCGCTCCAGCGCATCCTTACGCAGCGTGAAGCCCAAGCCCGGGCGATCCGGTGCATGCACGTAGCCGTCGCGGATGTCGTACGGCTCGTTGAAGAGTTCGTTCATCATCGGCATATAGCCTTGGCTGACTTCGAGAATGTGGCAGTTCGCCGTCGCCAAAGCCACATGAATGCTGGCGGCGAACAACAAGCCCGAACCCCACGCATGCGGGGCGACGCGGATATCTTCTGCGGCACACAGCGCGGCGATGCGGCGAATTTCGGTGATGCCGCCCGCGCGCGCCACGTCAGGCTGCGCAATGTCGATGGCTTTGTGATCGAGCATGCTTTTGAAACCGTAACGCGAAAACTCACGCTCACCTGACGCGATGGGAATGCGCGTTGAGGCGCGCACTTCCGCCATACCGGCATGATTGTCGGGCGATACCGGCTCCTCAAACCAGGCGATGTTGTACGGCTCCAACGCCTTGGCCAGTCGAATCGCCACCGGCGTTTCCAGCGAGGCATGTGCATCGACCATCAACTCTACGTTGGGGCCGATGCCGCGTCGTGCTGCTTCCACGCGCCGCACGCAGTTTTCAATGGAAAATCCGTCGCGGCCTACCACGCGCATTTTTGCTGCGGTAAAGCCTTTGGCGGCATACCCGCCGAGTTCGGCCTCGGCCTCGTTGCCCGGTGCCCAGCCGCCACTGGCGTAGCCGCGCACCTTGTCGCGCGCCGCACCCAAGGCCTGATAAACGGGAATACCCAGTGCTTGTGCTTTGACATCCCACACGGCGATATCAATGCCCGCAATCGCCTCCATCACCATGCCGTTGCGGCGGCTGGTTTCCGCCTGCGGCACGCCGCGTTCTAGCGCGGGCTTGGCGCGCGACCCGTTGTACATTTTTTCGAAAATGCGTTCCGAGAACAGCGGGTCTTCACCGATGAGTTCCGCCGCCAACTCATGTTCTACAATCGCAGCGACCACCGGCGGCGTGCCCAGCGCTGCGCCCATGCCGGTCAAGCCCTTGTCGGTTTCCACGAGTATCAGCGTGGCGTCGCTTTTCATTTTGGTGCCCAGATCCGTGCGGTGTCGGCGCTCAGGCGGCACGGGGTCAGACATGGGGATGGCGCGGACGCGGGTGATTTTCATTTGAGTTCCTCGAAAAGACTTTAGCCACATAGGTCACGGAGAACACGAAGGAAAACAACAGATCGGCACTCTGTGTCCTCTGTGGCATGAGCTTTTGCCGTTGTGGTTAGCGTTTCAAATCCATGGTGGAGGCATTCAACGAGCGCGGATCGCGCGGCCGCCATCGGCCTGAATCGACTTGCGCGAGAAACTCCGCGGTCAGCCGGTTAAACAAATCCGGCTCTTCGACGTTCACCGCATGTCCGGTGTTAGGCACAATGGTCAGCGATGCGGACGGGCATACGCGCTTGATGAATATCGCCGGGTCGATGCAGTTGTTGTCTTCGTCGCCGCTCACGATGTGCAGTGGCACTTTCAGCTTGCGCAAACCGCTTTCGAGGCTGTAAATCGACGGGCGTTTGGCTTGCACGCCGCGCAGCGTGTTGGCGGAACCCAGCGCGGAATGTTTGGCGAATTCCGCGCAAAATTTCGCAAAGCCATGCGGATCTTTGTTTTGAAACTGCACGCGCGCAGGGCCGATTTGATAGGGTTTTACTGCCTCTGCGGTGCCGAGTTCATCAAACCGCCGCGCCATGACTTCGGTGTCGTCGAGAAATTGCGCGCGCTTGTCGGGGTCCGAGCCATAGCCCGCCCCCACCACGGTGAGTGATTTCGCCATGCGCGCGTAACGCAAGCCAAAGTGCAGCGTGGCATAGCCGCCCATCGAGCAACCGATCACGTGCGCTTTGGCGATTTTCAAATGCCGCATCACATGGGCGATGTCGTCCGTGGCGATGGCTTGGGAATATTTCGCCACGGCTTTCGGCACATCCGACGGCGGATAGCCGCGTGCGTTGAATGCCACGCAACGATAGCGCCGACTGAAAAATCGCAACTGCGGTTCCCAACTGTGCAGATCGTCGGCGAATTCATGCACGAAAACGACTGGCTCGCCGTTGCCGGCGGCTGCAAAATAAAGCTGCAAATCCCCAGAGCGCGCGTAAGGCATAATTTATGTAACTAATTGATTTTATTGTGTTTTATTTTCAACTTGCGTGGCAATGCGTATGCCGATCAGCACCAGTATCGCGCCCGCAATCGCTACCGCGCCCAATGTCTCGCCCAACAGTATCCACGCAAATAGCCCCGCCATCACCGGTTGCAACAGCAGCCCCACCGACGACAGTGTAGCGGGCAAATGCGCCATCGCGTACGCGATCAGGCTTTGCCCGGCTACCTGTGAAATCAGCGCAAGGCCGATGAGTTTGCCCCAACCTGCGGCGGTCGCCGGCAAGAACGTTTCGCTGGAAAACCACGCCATCGGTAACAGTATCGCCGCCGTCACCATGCTGGTGACCGCCATGATGCGCGCGGTATTGACCGTACCGCGCAATGTGGTGACGGTGAGTTGATACGCGGCGTAGAACAGGGCGGTGACCACGCCCAGCGCATCGCCCCACATCGCGTTGCTGTGGTTCGCCGCGCCATGCGAAAAATCGCCGCCGATGAGCATGACCACGCCGGTTAGCGCTGTCGCCAAGCCGCCGAGGAACAAGGCGGTGGGCGCGCGACGAAAAATCAGCCATGCGGCGAGTGTGACGAATATCGGCGCAAGGTTCGCCAGCAATGTCGCGTTGGCCACCGAGGTCAGCACGATTGACCAGTGCCATACCGATAAATCGCCAGCGAAGAAAAATCCCGCTGCGAACAATAATCCGCACGGATTGCTGGTCGAGGTAGTGGCGTCGCGCGATACGCGCGCAGACCACTGCGCCCACGCCCACAACAGCGGCAATGCCAGAAACACACGCCAAAACGCGGTGGACACCGGGCCGGTTTCGCTCACCTTCACCCACAGCGCAGAGGTGCCAATACAAGTGGCGCCTGCCAGCAGCGCGGCGATTGCCAGCGTGCGCGCACGACGGTCATTCGCCATCACCCGATCTGTTTCCAATAACTGTCCTTGCGTGCGATCTTGCCATCACGGATCACATAAATATCGCAGCCGCGCGCATCAATGGTGCGGCCATCCGCATGACGCCCGGTCACGCGGTAGGTGCCGACCACGCGGTCGCCCGCGTAAATCAAATCGGTTTCAGAAAACCGCAGTTCCGGCATTGCCTTGGCGCGAGCGGTCATGGTGGCGGCCACGCCTTCGCGGCCGCGCACGACCTTGCCATGCGGCGCGTCCGGGCCTTCTGCCAGTATCCATTCAAAGTCGTCAGTCACACACGCAAGCACCGCATCCACGTTCGCGCTGTTAAAGCCTTTGCCAAGCTTTTTCAATAAGGCCAACGCCACATCGTTATCTGGGTTGCTCATATCATTTCCCGGTGAATTTGGGGTTACGTTTGTCGATAAATGCCGCCATGCCTTCTTTTTGATCTTGCGAGGCGAACAGCAGTTGGTTGGCCTTGGTCTCCAGCGCCAGCCCGGTGTCGAGCGACGCATCCGTGCCGCGCAACACGCATTCCTTGATCTGCTCAACCGCCAGTGGCGAAAACGCTGCGATTTGCTGCGCCATTGCAATGGCGCGTTTTTCCACCTCGGCATCGGCGACGATTTCGCTGACCAAGCCCATGTCACAGGCTTCTTGTGCGCTGATGAAATCACCTGTCAATAAGTAGCGCATGGCTTTGTACTTGCCCACCGCGCGCGGCAAGCGTTGCGTGCCGCCGCCACCCGGCACGATGCCGATCTTGACCTCGGGTTGACCAAAGCGCGCGCCCTCGCCCGCAATGATGATGTCGCAAGTCATCGCCAGCTCGCAGCCGCCGCCTAAAGCAAAGCCGTTCACGGCAGCAATCACTGGCTTGGGGCACGCGCCAATCACGCGCCACAGTTTGTGCGTGCCGCGCTGGAGCATTTCTATCGCACCTGCGCCCGCCATTTCTTTGATATCCGCACCGGCGGCAAAGGCTTTGTCGTTGCCCGTGAGCACGATGCAGCGTATCGCCGGGTCTTCACCCATGTCCGTCAAATGCTTGGCCAAGCGCTTGCGCACTTCCAAGTTGAGCGCGTTGCGTGCGTCGGGACGGTTGATGCGGATGAGGCCCACGCCTGCGGCAGGGCGTTCAATGAGTACCACGGGATCGGTCATGGCAGTTCTAGCGTTAGTCAATGGGGGCGAACACGAGGGCGAAGAATACTCGTTTGCCGCAGGGCCGCCAATCGCGTCACTTCGTGTCTGCCTGCTGCCACGGGCTACAATCACTGTTGATGAGTTAGACCTTAACCCCCAACATCCGCGCCGCATTCCCGCCCAAGATAGCCACTTTCTGCGCGTCGCTTAATGTCTTGGTTCCCATGATGTGATCCACCGGATGCTCTTCCCACGGAATCGGGTGGTCGGTGCCGATCATCACTTGGCTGGCACCGACTTGCGCGACCAGATGGCGCAAGGCTTCGGACGTAAACACCAGCGCATCGAAGTAAATCTGGTTCAGGTATTCGGTGGGTTTCTTTTTCAGCACAATGTTCGGGTCGCAGTTTTGCGGCGAGATAAAGCAGCCGTGGTCGGAGCGCGGCGCGTACGATCCCAGATAGCCGCCGCCGTGCGCCGCACAGACTTTGAGCTTGGGGAATTTATCCAGCGTGCCTTCAAAAATCAGGTGCTGCAGCGCGATGGTGGTGTCGAGTGGATTGCCGATCACATTGGATAACCAGCCGTTGCCTTTAAAGCGCTTGGCGAGCTCCGGTGTGCTTTGCGGATGGATGAAGAGTGTGACGCCCAGTGCTTCCGCCTTGGCCCACACTGGATGAAATTTCGCTTCGGAAAAATCGGTGCCGGCCACACTGCCGCCTATCGCAGCGCCTTTGAGGCCATATTTTTTGACGGCCTCTTCCAGTTGTTGCACGGCCAGATCGGGAAATTGCAGGGCCAGAGAGGCAAACGCCGCGAGCCGATCCGGTTTTAACGCACACAGCTCGGCGAGCTTTTCATTTTGCACCTTGATAATTTGCTCGACGAGATCGCGTTCCTTGCGATACCACCATGGGTTGATGCTGAGCACTTCCAAGTCAACGCCTTGCGCATCCATGCCCGCCAGGCGCTCGTCCAGGTTGATCAAAAACTGTGCCGAACCTTTCACCGGCGGAAAGATGGATTTGCCTTCGTCACCGGGCAGCAACGCCAGCGCTTCAGGGATCAGGCAATGTGCATGCACGTCAATGGTCTTGACCCGCTTGCCTTTGACCAATACTGGCAGGCGGCTTTTCTTGCCTGTCGTTTGCGCACGGGCCTGTGCGGCATCCAGCAGGCTGCAGCTCGTGAACAACACGCCGGCGGCACCCTTCATGAAATTTCTACGTGTTGCCATCTGATGCTCCTTGTGTTGAGGAATGGTTCGTCAATAGTTCGTAAATGGTTCGTGAATGGATCGTTAATCCGGTCGCATGCCCGATGCCTTTACCACCGGCGCCCAGCGTACGATTTCGCTGCGTATAAAGGCTTGAAACTCCGCCGACGTGCTCGCCACCGGCTCAACCATGTCAGCGGTGAGCCGCTCGCGCAGGTCGGGCCGCAGCAGCACCTTGGCGATGTCGGCATTGAGCTGCGCCACGATGACTTTGGGCGTTGTCGCCGGGGCGAGCAGGCCATTCCATTGTGTGGCTTCGTAATCCGGCACGCCGGCCTCAATGAGCGTCGGCATGTCCGGCAACTGCGGCAGCCGCTTGGCTGAGGTGACCGCCAGCGCGCGCACACGTCCGGCTTTAGCTTGCGGGTAGACGGACGGCGCAGTGGCGAACATCAGCGACAACTGCCCGGACATCAAATCCGTTAGCGCCGACGGCACGCCTTTGTACGGGATGTTTTGAATATCGGTCTTGGTCGCCAGCTTGAAATACTCGGCAAGGATGTGCGGATTGGAACCGGAGCCCGCCGATCCGTAATTGAGTACGCCGGGCTTGGCCCTAGCGAGCGCGATTAACGCTGTGACCGACTTTACCGGTAGCGACGGGCTGACAGCCAACAGGTTGGGCATTTTGGCGGTGAGCATAATCGCGTCAAAATCCTTGATCGGATCGTACGGCAAGCGCGAGAAAAGGCTGGGGTTGATCGCCAGTGTGCCGATGCCCGCCGCGAGCAGGGTGTAGCCGTCGGGGGCCGCGCGCGCAACGAGTTCCGTGCCGATGTTGCCGCCCGCGCCGGTGCGGTTATCGACCACCACGGTTTGACCGTAAGCCTCAGAGAGCTTCTGGCCGATCATGCGCGCGAGGATGTCCATACTGCCGCCCGCTGAAAACGGCACCACCAGTCTTACGGGTTTATTGGGATAAGCCTGAGCGGGATGGCCCTGTGCTTGCGCGTTGGTGAGCGCGCCCATCCATCCCATCAAGCTTGTCGCAAGGCACGCGAGGCTTCCTGCGTTGCGCATCGGCAAGGGGCTGGCGCTTCAGTTTAAATCAATGCCAACCATATCGTCGGCTTCAAACTCATCCGGGACGGTACCGTCGCCCTCGCCGCTAACCATGGCAGCGAGGTCTTCGCTTTGTTTGACAAAATACTCGTCGCTAACGGGGTCGTAGAAGCGCTGGCCAACAGCAACATCGCGAAAGGGGATACGGTGACGGGCGGGTGGCGTGGCCATGGCAATCTCGCTGAAAAATGGGTGTCTATTCAGTCCGGGCGCAACATCAATATCTGCCCTCTTTTGCCCCGCACTAAACAGATACAAAATGATTTTTTAAATCTGGTCGGGTGCAGTTTACCAGCGAACCGTTGGCCTTGCCTGCCAGCCCTTCGATGATGCAGCGTGGCACCGGCGCTACTGCCGCGGCACGCCGGTATCTTTAATCACGCGCGCCCAACGGGCGGTTTCCGCGCGCATGAATTGCCCGAACTGCTCGCGGCTGGTCAGCGTGATTTCCAGCACCAGTTCTTCAAAGCGCCGTTGAATATCCGCTGAGCGCAATACCGCCGTCACGTCCGCATGCACCTTATCGACGATGGGCGCGGGCGTGCCGCTGGGTACGCACAAGCCGTACCAGGAATTCACTTCAAAGCCGGGAATGATCGTCTCGTGCAGCGTGGGCACGTCCGGCAATTGCGCGATGCGCTTCACACTGGTCACCGCGAGCGCTCGCACGCGGCCGCTTTGAATCGTCGGTAACACCGCCGGTGCTGTTTGCATGCTGGACGGAATCTGTCCGCCCATCACATCCGCCAGCGCCTGCGGCGCGCCTTTGTACGACACATGCACGACCTCAATGTTCGCGGTGAGCTTGAGCAGCTCCATCGACAACGGCTGCGACGTGCCCACAGCCGACGAGCCGTAGCTCAGCTTGCCCGGATTCGCTTTGGCATACGCAATGAACGCCTGCACGCTACGCACCGGCAGCGATGGATGCACCACCAGCACGTTCGGCGTTTTGCCGAGCAGTGTAATGGGCGTGAAATCGCGTTGATGATCGTACGGCAGCTTGGCATAGAGTGATTCGGCGATGGCGCTGGAGGCGATATTGCATTGAAACAGCGTGTAGCCGTCAGCCGGCGCTTTGGCGGCGAACCCGGCACCCAGCGTGCCGCCCGCACCCGCGCGATTGTCCACCACCACTTGTTGACCCCACAGCTTGCTCAAGCGCTCGGTCACCAGCCGCGCAACAATATCGGGCGAGGCCGCCGCCGGAAACGGCACGATATAACGCACGGGTTTCGCCGGGTAATTTTGCGCGAACGCGGCCATGCAAAATAGCATACCCACAGCCACAGCCCATGACTGACACGCCCTGCTTGCGTAGTGAATCACGTTCGCTCCCCCGGCTTATTTTGCCAAGCCCAAATCCGTCAGCACCGCTTTCATGTCCGCATAGTCCTTATCGAGGTCTTTGCGAAACTGCGCGCTGGTGACGAAATCATCCGACCAGTAATTGCGCTCCAGTTCGGTTTTCCACTCAGGACTTTGCGCCGCCTTGCGTAGCGCGCCTTCCCAAAAAGCGACCTGTGCTGCACTGATGCCCTTAGGCCCCATGATGGAGCGCCAGCCACCGTAAACCAGATTCACACCCTGTTCCTTCCAAGTGGGCACGTTGGCAAACGGGCCGGGCATGCGTTTGTCTGCAGAAACCGCCACCGCACGCAGCCGTCCGCTTTGCACATGCGCGGCCACGTTGCCGGCGGCGGTGGTGACGAGTTCCAGATGCGCGCCCATTAACGCGGTGACGGCTTCGGCGGAACCCTTGAACGCGACGACTTTTAGCTCACGCGCGTTGCCGCCCATCGCCTTCATCAACAGCCCCGCCGCGATGTGGTTGTGACTGCCCAGCGCGGTGGCAAAACCGATGGCCACGGATTTCGGGTCACCGCGCAGCAGGCCCGCCAAGTCTTTGCCTGCTTTTACCGGCGAGTTGGCGTGGACGGCAAACACCACGTAGTCGTTGAACAGCGAGGCAATCGGCGTGAAATCTGCGTAACTCAATTTGCTGGAGCCGACGATAGGGTTGCTTAACAGCGCTGTGGTGCCCACCAAGAGATAGTGCGCGTCGGCAGCGTGTTGATTCACATAAGCGTAGGCGATATTGCCGCCGCCGCCGGGTTTGTTGACCACCGACAGCGTGGATGGCACCAACTTCAAATCGTTCAGCAGCTTTTCTACGGAGCGTCCGGTTTTGTCGTTGCTGCCGCCGGGCGCGGCGGTGACGACGATCTCGACGTTCTTGGTGGGTGCCCAGCTTTGCGCCTGAGTGGGCGTAGCCGATGTGATTAGCGCTGCCAGAGATAGGGTTAAGTAATTTATTTTTAATGGTTTTTTCATTGCTTCGCCAAGCCGACATCCGTCAAAATACGCCGCGTATCGGCGTAATCTTTTTCCAACTCTTTTCTGAAATGCGCGCCCACCGCAAAATCATCCAGCCAGTAATTTTTTTCTATATCCGCTTTCCAGCCCGCGTTCTGTGAAATTTGCCGCATCGCGTCTTCCCAAAACGCGAGCTGCGCGGGCGGCAGATTACGCGGACCAAACGCGCCGCGCCAACTGCCCGACACCACATCCACGCCCAACTCGCGCCACGTTGGCACGTGCGCCAGTGCGCCGCCAAACCGGCGTGGCGTCGCAGCGGCCAGTACGCGCATGCGCCCGGTCGCCACATGCGCCACCGAATTGATCGCGCCCAATATCGCCACTTCGATATGCCCACCAAGCAGCGCGCTGATGGCCTCGGCTGAGCCTTTGAACACCACGGTTTTTAAATCGCGCGGACTGCCGCCCACCGCACGCATCAACAAGCCCGCGCCGACATGACGACTATTGCCGAACGCGCTGGCAAAGCCGATGGCGAGCGACTGCGGATTGGCTTTCAGACGCTCCAACAAATCGCGCGGTGTTTTCAGCGGTGAATCCGCCGCCACCGCAAACACAATGTAATCGTTCATCAGCGACGCAATCGGCGTGAAGTCGGTGTACTTCATTTTCGACGCGCCGATGATGTGATTGCTGATCATCGTCGAACCGCCGAGCAACAGGTAATGCCCGTCGCCGGGATGCGTGTTCGCATACGCCATTGACACGCTGCCGCCACCGCCCGCCTTGCTCACAACCGTCATGCTGGTGGGAATCAGCTTTGCCTCAGCCAGCGCCTTTTCAATTTCGCGTGCGGATTTGTCGTTACTTCCGCCCGGCGCAGAGCCGTGGATGATCTCGACGTTTTTGTTGGGCGTCCATGCGGCGCGCAGCACTTGCGCCTGCGCGGCACACGTGAGCATCGCACCAAGGGCCAAGGTGCATAAGTAATTGATTTTAAACAAATTTATCTTCTATGCGCTGTGACGGCGAATGGAATTCTAACGCTATACCGTGGGCCGTAGGATGCCGGTGAGCGCAGCGAACCGCATCAGCCCTAAGCGTACGATGCGGTTCCTTCGTCACCGGCATCCTACACGCTACGATCTAAGCCGCCGACAGCGCTGGCCAGCACGCATCAGCGCCACGCGCAAGCATCGCGCGGCCCAATTTCATTGACCAATAGGCTTCGTTGCCGAATTCCTCGCGCCACGCCAGCGCGCGCAGAGTGACGTGATGCAGCGCGTATTCGTCGGTGACGCCGATCGCCCCGTGTACCTGATGCGCAATCGCAACGGCTTCGCGCGCGGCATCGGCGGCGCGAATTTTTGCCGTGGCCACGGCCAGTAGCACTTGATGCGCAGCGGCTTCACTGGGGTCGTTGGCCAGCCGCTCCACCACGCCCACCGCCGACAACGCTGCCGCAACTGCCGCTGCGACTTCGCCACCACAGCGTGCGAGCTCTTGCTGTATCGCCTGAAACTGCGCGATCTTGCGACCAAACTGCGTGCGCTGCTTCGCGTGTTCGCAGGCCAGTGCCAGCGCCTGTTCCAGCGCGCCGCCCATTTGCACTGCGCGCAGCAAGGCCCCGCGCGCTTGCAGACTGTCACGCGTGACACCCGCCCCTGCCGGTGCGCCGACGCCGACATTATCCAGCGTGACATCGTCACGCGGCTCAGAGGCCAGATTTCGCCCTTGCTGGATGCGGCATTGCGCCGTGTTTACCCTCAAAACCATCAGCCCCTGCGCCGAATCCGCTAGCACGACCAAGTGCGTCGCGATGCGCGCAAACGGCACACGCGGCAACACGCCGGACACGCGCCATGTTCCGCCGCTCTGAACGGCGGACACCGTATTTCCGCTAACACCCGGCAAACTACCCACCGTCAGCGGCCCGCGCGGCACTTTCAGCCCCGCACTGGCCAGCAGCCAGCCCGCCAAACCTGTTTCTGCCAACGGCACCGGCACCGCATGGCGCGCGGACAAGCGCAACACAGCCGCAACGTCCGACAAGCTGCCGCCCGCACCGTCACAGGCTTCGGCTACACCCACGCGCGGCAGATCGGCTTGTTCAAGTTCGTGCCACAGCGCGGTCGACCAACCGGCTTGCTTGGCGGCGGCGAGCATTTTTTGCGTGACGTGATCGGTGAAGAGACGTTGCGCCGCGTTGGTGAGCATGCTGCGGATTTCGTTGGCATCGCTCATTTCAGTGTCCCCAGTAACCGCCGTGCAATCAGCGTGCGTAGCACTTGCGTGGTGCCGCCGCGGATGGTGCCCACCGGCGCGTTAATGATGCACTCGGCGAGGTAGCGTTCAAACGTGTCATCGGCATCTAGTGTTGGCTCCACGGTAACCAGCAGCCGTGCGGCATCGACAATCTCTCGCTCGTAAAACGTACCCATGTCTTTGATCAGCGCCGCCTCGGTCGCCAAATCGACCGTGCCCTGTTTGCCGGATGACGGGTCCAGCGCCAGCGCAATCGCCAGCGACATGCGGCGCAACGTCCACAGCCGCGCGGTGAGGCGGCCCACCATTTCTTGCGCGCGTCCGTCAGCGCTTTTGCCGAGCCGGCGTATCAATTCCACCAGCAGCGGGAACGTGGTCATAAACCGCTCCGGCCCGCTGCGTTCCAGCGCCAACTCAGAGGTGATTTGCTTCCAGCCTTGGCCCGCCGTGCCCACCACGTGCGTGTCGGGCACAAACACGTTGTCGAGAAACACCTCGTTGAAATGATGCTCGCCGCTCATGAAACGTATCGGACGCACCGTCACGCCGGGCGATGTTTTGAGTTCAATCACCAGTTGCGACAGGCCTTCGTGGCGATCACCGGTTTGCGGCGCAGTGCGGCACAACACAAAAAACGCATCAGCCTTGTGCGCCCAGCTCGTCCACACTTTTTGCCCGGTGACGCGCCATCCGCCGTCTACTTTGTCGGCGCGCGTGCGCACCGAAGCCAGGTCGGAACCTGAACCCGGCTCGCTCATGCCCAGCGCAAACGCCATTTCGCCGCGCGTGATCGCTGGCAGATATTGTTGCTTAAGAAACTCGCTGCCGTAACGCAGCAAACTCGGCCCGGTTTGCCGGTCGCCGAACCAGTGCGCCGCGCAGGGCGCGGCGACAGCGAGCATTTCTTCGGTCATGACGAAACGATCGAGGTAGGAGCGCTCCTGACCGCCGTAGCGTTTCGGCCAGGTCATGCCGATCCAGCCGCGCGCGCCTATCTTGCGCGAAAGCGCGGCGATGAATTCGGTGTGGCCGAGATGCACTTCAAAAGTGCCGGCGGCCATTTCGGTGCGCAGGAACTCGCGCACCTCCAATTGCAGGGCGCGCGCCGAC
>JAYTWR010000189.1:0-3196 GCA_043743335.1 Burkholderiales bacterium | reverse complement strand
CTGTCACATACAAGCCAAAAATTCCACTACGGTCAGCACCATTCCGCGTGCGCAAAAAACCGGCCGCCTCAAGGTGGTGGATCAGGCGCATGTGCTGCGCATTGAGGTGGATGAGTGGCAGCGGGCGCGTCAGCGGCGAGAGGGTCCAGCGGCGAGAGGGTCAGTTCTCACATTCCAACATTTTGACTGTAGCTTGAAGGAAGGCTGGGTTTTTGCGTTCACGCCGAGGGCGAACAGCGTGCCGCTATCAAGTAGGTCGCTTAACACGAAACACGAAGCGCTTTCTCTAAGCGCGCCGAAATAGGCTTTGTGCCGTCACGAACGCTCGAACCCTCGATACCCACCAGCATTTTGTCGCGCAACACGGCGGCGCGCAGGCCGCCTTGTTCCGTACCGAGCGATGGCTCGAAGCGATTGTTCATCCACTGCGACTTGTTGCACCGCGTTTTTTAGCAATGCTGCTGAACCAGCCGCCTCGGCGGTGGGCCGCAGGCGAATGGCGAGGGGGGCATAAAATCGATGAACTGGATGTGCCTTTGGTCAAACGAAATGCGGCTTAGTGCGCGCTACCCCGCTGCCCGTAAATCCCCACCCAAAATCTCAAACTCCGCCGTCGGTAATTTATCCAAATTCCACAGTTGTTCCAGCAACCGCTTCGAGCCGGTGGTGCCCAACACCGGCTCGGCCAGTTCCATAAACTTGGCGTTCAGTTCATCATCCGTCAGCGGCAGCTCCGGGTCGCCCTTACGATACGGCTGGAAGTGCGCGAGCTTGCGGCCATCGGTCAATTCGATATCGACTTGTGACGCGCGCTGGTTCGGGTAACCCTTTGAAAACACGGGGTCGGCCACGCACACAATGCGCTTCATCAGTTCACGCACCGCCGGGTCGGACATGCGCTCTGGCATGAAGGCGTTGAGTCGCACGCTGCCGTACACCGCCGCGTGCGCCACGGTGTACTGCAAGCTGAATTTCGCTTGATACTCGCCTTCGGGCGTGGCGTTGTCGATGATGTCGAGGCCCGCCTTATAGGTGGCTAGGGTGATTTTGTGGATGTCCCGCGCCATGAGCTTGTGCTCGTTGACCAGATGCAACACGCCGTCTATCGACGGAAAGGTGTGCCCGCAGCAGCCGTGCGCTTTGAACGTCATGTGATTGATGTGGTAATCCGTGCCGAGGCCTTTGGTGACTTTGCTCCAATCGGGGTTCACGCTCATCGCCGCGCCGAAACCCTTTTTGCCTTCGATAATATCCAGCGCACCGGTGACGCCTTTGGACGCAGCCATCGCCGCTAACACGCCCGCATCAGCCGCGTGGCCGCCGTGTAGCGGTTTGCTCATCGCTTGTGACAAAAACGCCTGCTGCAAGCCGGCCGCGAAGGTGCCCACGGTTGCTACTGCGTGCATCCACTGCTCGCGATTTAAATTCATCGCGGTCGCCGCCGACGCAGCAGCGCCGAACGCGCCCACCGTGCCGGTGGTGTGCCAAAAGTTGTAGTGCGATGGCATCACCGCCTCGCCGATGCGTGTGGAGGTTTCGTAACCCACAATCACCGCGCGCAAAAACCGCTCACCGGTCGCGCCCGTGCCCTGCGCCGCCGCGAGGGCAGCAGAAATCGTTGGGCTGCCGGGGTGATAGCCCGCGTCGCGATAAATGTCATCGAACTCCACCGCATGCGACGCGGCACCGTTAATCAACGCAGCGGTGCGCATGGTTGCGCGCCGCCCGCGCGCAAGGCGCGCTTTGCCGCGATCCAGATCGTCGGCGAACGCCAACTCCAGCAGCGTGGCCGGTGTGACGACACTGCCCGGCAGCAGCGCCGCATACCAATCAATCACCGCGCGCTTGGCGTGGTGTACGACATCGGCGGGCAGTTTCGACGTTTGTTCTTGAGTCGCGTAATCGGCGAGTTGATGTATCAGCATGGCGGGTCTCCTTGAATCGAGGGCAGGATGATAGCAGGCGGCGTTTGTGGATGGCGGCGCGCGACCGGGGTTTGGAGGAATGAGATAAGTGTAAGTAATTGTTTTTATTGAATTTTTCTTATGACTTCGGCCCTGAGCCCAGCCGCGCAACGCGGGTTTTCGCATGGTGAAAATGCGCGAAAAAATCCCGTGAACGCGTGTGTAAAAGTGCGGCGGGCCGCGCCGGTGTGTGCGTTACTTTTATTAACCGCAGGAGCAACAATATTTAATTTGCTGCTTTGCACAAATTCTGTATAATTAACCCTAATAAAATATTAAATAACTGTTATTTATCAATAACTAAGCAATTTTACTGCTCGGTTCGTGCGCCGCAAAATTAATGCCCTCTAAACACCGTTTACTGCTGCTCTCCCTAAAGGAAACCAACATGCTTCCGCTCAGACTCGAAGCCGACGACCGCGCCGCCATGCTCACGCATTTTCTCGCCCTCGGCAGCGAAGATCGTCGCCTGCGTTTTGGCTTTATCGCCCGTGACACCACCATCGAGCGCTACGTCAAAGACATCGATTTTACGCGCGATGCCGTATTCGGAGTGCGCAACAAAGACCGCCGTTTCGAAGGTGTGATGCACCTCGCGCTGAACCGCCAACACGCCGAAATCGGCGTCTCCGTGTTGGAGCGCAGCCGCGCGCGCGGCATCGGTTCCGCGCTCGTGGCGCGCGCGATTACGCACGCGCGCAATCGCGGTATCGATGTGTTGTTCATGCAGTGCCTGAGCGAAAACTGCGCCATTCGGCACATTGCAGCCCGGCTCGGCATGCACGTCGTGACCGAAGGCGTGGAAAGCAAAGCCAGCCTGTTGCTGCCAGCAGCGGATCAAGTCGCCCTGTGCGATGCGTTGCTGCGCGATGCGGTGTTGGGCAAAGCCCACCCGGTGTGGCCCGTGCCGGCGTTTGCGTTGCCCGCCAAAGAACGTCTGGCCGCGTAGCAGATTTTCTGCGAACCTAAAAAACGCCATTCGCCACAGAGGGCACCGAAGACACCGAGGAAAAGCCGGCACTTGCGCTGAAACGGGTAATCCCCAACCCGGTTCAGGTGAATCATTGAAACCCCTGAAACCCCTGAAACCCCTGAATGCGTTGTTAATTTGCGGGCCCATAGAGCCAATGCAGTTGCGGCCAGATAGGGCCAGGGGATTTGCGGCCAGATGAGGCCAGTGTTGTGATGCTTTAGCGGTCTTGGACTTCTTGATCGCGTTACCTTGGGGGATT
>JAYTWR010000188.1:0-59572 GCA_043743335.1 Burkholderiales bacterium | reverse complement strand
CTGTCACATACAAGCCAAAAATTCCACTACGGTCAGCACCATTCCGCGTGCGCAAAAAACCGGCCGCCTCAAGGTGGTGGATCAGGCGCATGTGCTGCGTATTGAAATGGATGAGCGCAGCGGGCGCGTCAGCGGCGTCACGTATCTCAAGGGCGGGCAGGAATATTTTCAGCCGGCCCATGTGGTGCTGTTGGGCAGCTACACCTATGAAAACGTGCGGCTGTTATTGATGTCCAAATCGAAGGCGTTTCCCAACGGGCTGGCCAACAACAACGGTCAGGTAGGGCGGCATTATTTTTCGCATAACACGGGCTCGACCCTGACCGCGTTGTTTCCGCAAGACATTAACGCCTGGTACGGCCTGCCGGCGCAGGGCGTGGCTGTTGATAATTACGCTGACGATAATTTTGATCATTCAAAACTGGATTTCATCGGCGGCGGCAATATGTGGGTGTATTCCGACCGCAGGCCCATCGTCGCAGCCAGCATGAGCACCTTCGGCAAAGCCCCGACGTGGGGCGCAGGCTGGAAAACGTTTATTCGGCAAAACGCGGATCGCTGGAACTCGGCCTACCTGCAAAAAACCACGCTGCCGTACGAAGACAATTACCTTGACCTCGATCCCACGGTAAAAGACCCACTCGGCAATCCGGTGACGCGCATCACGGCCGATTTCAAGGACAACGAAAAACGTGTCGGTGCCTATATGCAGGATCGCATGACGCAGTGGTTCATGGAGGCTGGCGCACTGGCCGTCGAGCGCGGCCCGGCGGGCACCATGGGGCCCTCCACGCACGCTTACGGCGGCACGCGCATGGGTGACAACAAACAAACCAACGTCGTCAACCGCTGGGGCTTCGCGCATGAAGCGCCCAATCTCGGCATCATCGGCGGTTCGGTGATGGGTACCAGCGGCTCGCATAACCCCACACTCACCGCGCAAGCGTTGGCGTGGCGCACGGCGGATTACTTGACGAAGTCGTGGAAAACGATTTCCAACAGTTGAATCAGCAACAAGGCTAGGCATGATCTCCGCTACTGAAGCACTGGCGCAACTACGTGACGGCAACAGCCGCTTTGTCGCCGAAATTCGCAGCCACGGTTCGCTCAGCCGGACACGCAGGCGCGAGGTAGAGGAAGCTCAGGCACCGCTGGCGATTATTCTCGGCTGCTCGGATTCGCGCGTGCCTGCCGAGATTGTGTTCGATCAAGGTCTTGGCGACCTGTTCGTGATCCGTGTCGCGGGCAATATCGTCGCGCCGTCGCAAGTGGGCAGCGTGGAGTTTGCTGCGGCGCGGTTCGGTGTGCGGCTGGTGGTGGTGATGGGGCACTCGCAGTGCGGCGCGGTAGCGGCCACACTGGAATATCTCGCGCGGCCCATGGTGGACCCGTCACAAAACCTTGGCGCGATCGTAGACCGTATACGGCCCGCCGTAGAAGGGCTACTGGAAACGGATTTGGCGCGTGACCCGGATGCGCTATTGCATCACGCGGTACGAGCCAATGTCCGCGTGTCCGCCAATCATCTGCGGCACGGCTCGCGCGTGCTCGAACAGTTGATCCAGACGGACGGCTTGCTGGTGGTTGGCGCTGAGTATTCGCTGAAAACCGGCGTCGTCGATTTTTTTGACGGCGTGCCGAAGCCGCGCTGACCGCGCTACCGCGCTACGTCGTACGCAGCCCCGCATCCAACCCGCGCAGCATGGCCACGCACACGTCGATGACCGGTGTGGCGATGCCCAACTCGCGGGCGAAAGCCTGCGTTTGGCCGAGCAGGGCGTCGATTTCCAGCGTTTTGCCGGCGAGCACATCTTGCAGCGTTGATGGCTTGGCACCGGGTTTGCCGCGCGAGCGCGTCGCCACTTGTCTGACGTTGACCTCGGCAGTCATATCTGAGCCGAGCCGGGCGGCGACGTTCAGCGTTTCGCTGATGATGCCCATCGACAAGCCGACCAACTCGTCACTGTTGGCGACGCCGGCGGAATCAAGGCGTGTGAGCGAGCACAACGTATTGTTCGATGCGTTGTTGGCGAGCTTGCGAAAGAGTTCGCGGCGGATGTCGGGGCTCGCTTCGGTATCGATGCCGGTGGCGCGCACCAGATCGACCACGGTTTTCAGGCGGGCACTCTGCGACACATCCGGTTCGCCGAACATCCAGCGGTTTTGATTGGAATTCACGATGACGCCAGGCGCGACAATTTCGTTCGGCGAATAGGCCACTGAGCCGATGACGCGTTCCGGCCGCACATCGCGCCACAGCGCACCGTCGGGATCCAGCAGCGGCAGCGTGCCTTTGTTGCCGGGCAATCCATAATTGAACCACCACGGAATGCCGTTCACCAAAAACACCGCGCAGCCGTCGGGTTTGATTAGCTTGCCGATGGCCGTGGCGGCGGCAGGCAGGGTGTGCGCCTTGAGCGCGACGAACACGATGTCCTGCTGCGGCAGCGACGCCGGATTGTCAGTGACCGCAGCCGGCATGCCGCCCAATTCACGGCCAGCGACTTTAAGCGTGAGGCCGCGCTCGCGGATGGCGGCCAGTTGCGCACCGCGCCCCACGAGCGAAATCTCGGCCTGCTTGGACGCGATTAATTGCGCCGCGATATGACCGCCTAGTGCGCCGGCGCCGAAGACACAAACTTTCATGTTGAATTCCCTTGCGTTAAGTAAGTGGTGCGCTGCCCTTCGACTGGCTCAGGGCGCACGGATAGGGTTTGTAATGCGTGTTGTAATTTTCGATAGCACGCAAACGGCAGACTAACCCCGTCCCGCAGAGCACGAACGCGAGACTAACCCCGTCCCGCAGAGCACAAACGCGAGACTAACCCCGTCCCGCGTAAGGCATCTTGGTCGCCATCACCATCAGGTGATAGATGTTTACTTCCGGCGGCTGGTTGGCCATGAACAGCACCGAACGCGCGACGTCTTCGCAGGTAATCATGGGCTCCGGTGCGACGGTGCCGTTGGCCTGCTTTACGCCTTTGGCCATGCGCGAGGCGAGCGTGGACATGGCGTTACCCACGTCCACCTGGCAGCAGGCGATATCGTATTTGCGGCCATCGAGTGCGATGGTGCGCGTGAGGCCCGACACGCCGTGCTTGGTGGCGGTGTAGGGTGCGGAATCCGGGCGTGGCACATGCGCGGAAATCGAGCCGTTGTTGATAATGCGCCCACCGCGCGGCGTTTGATCCTTCATGATTTTGTAGGCAGCCTGCGAGCACAGGAACATGCCGTTCAGGTTGGCATCGACCACGGCTTTCCATTTCTCCCATGCCAGCTCTTCAAACAGCACGCCCGGCGCGTTAGTGCCCGCGTTGTTGAACAGCACATCCACGCGACCAAACGCAGCCATGGTTTTTTCAAACAGCGCTTTCACCGCAGCGGGGTCGCCCACATCGGTGGGCACGCCGATCATGCGCGAGCTGTCCACGCCCGCAGTTTTGATGGTTTCGTTCAGCGGCTCCGGGCGACGCCCGGTAATCACCACGCGGTAGCCGTCTTTCACGAACGCCAACGCGCAGGCCTGGCCGATGCCAGTGCCGCCGCCGGTAATCACGGCAACTTTGTTATGCGTAGCCATCATATAACTCCTTGATTTAATTGATATTTATTTATTCTTTGAGCTGCCGTGCGGCATCGTCCACGTATTGTAGCGTCAACGCGCGCATGGCATCGGCGGTTAAATTGCTCACCGGATGCGGCATTTCAATGTAGGCATGGCCTTCCATGCCTTTGCTTTTAAACTGGAACACGGCCGCGTTGCGAAACGCCTGCGTGATAATGACCACTGCCGGGATGCCGCGTTTTTCAAATTCGATGGCGTCGTGCACACTGCACAACGTGCAAGAGCCTCACCCGCCGAGTGCGGCAATGGCGACATCTACCTCCTTCGCCATCTCGTCTATCAGCGCGTCGGTGGCAGGCTTGGAGTAGTGCTCCTTCTTTTTAATCACCACCCGCGCGACGCCGTATTGCTCGCGTAGCGCATGGCCAAGTGTTTCAAGAATCAGCGTGCCTTGCTCTTTGGTGTTGTCGAGCAGGCCCACCACTTTGCCGACGAGATCGGCAGGGCGCGGTGCCAGCGGAATGCGCTTGCGGCCGGTGCCGGCGGTGGGGTCGATGAAGCCGAGTTCTTCAGTCATAGGGGTTCCTTAATTCGATTGCAAATCATACTGCGTAAGTTTCATGCACCGCGCGGCTGCCGCCGCCCCAGCCGTGGCAGATGGCGGTGAGCGGCCCCCAGCCACCGGCGACGATGAGATGCAGATCGCGCGCATCCTTAATCACCGGCACAAAGCACTCATCGTCATTCGGGTCAATGTTGAGCGCACGGGCGCGTTCTGGTCGCCAGTTGCCGCCGCCTTTGAGATCGCGCACCTTGCGCCCCGCGCGCTGGATCAACCACGCATGTACCTCGGCGCGGCCCATGCCGGCGCGCGCGCATATCGTGGCGTGCTCCGGCCCCATCGCCACCACCATGTCGGAGCGCACGTGCTGGTTCCACGAACACATCGCGCTCATGGCGTCGGCGAGTCCGGTGAGCAGGCGTTCTGGTGTTTGGCTGGCATCGTCATAACAAAGGCGCGGGCTTTCCACCATGGCGCAGGTGATTACGTTGTCGTCTGCGCCATAACCGCGCGCCACGGCGATGCTTTCCCATGGGCTGCGCTCGCTGTTCTCCGCGAGGCAGGCGGTGTAGCGCAGCGGCGTGGCGAACACCGTGGCGGATGCCACGCCCGCAATGCCGCCACCCAAGTTGAGCAGCATCAAGCGTATGGCGCGGCCTATCGTGGCGTTAGCGCGAAAGCCGGGGCCGAAGCAACCGTTGGCGCCGTGTATGCCGATGGCTCGCGCATAAGGCCCGTTGACGATCATCAGCGGCGCGACACCGTGCATGGTGCCCTGCACGCCGTTTAAATTGAAGGCTTCGTGCAGCATGATCGTGAGGCCGCCCAGCACCACCGGCAGATAGTCCGGCTTGCAACCCGCCATCACTGCGTGAATCGCCACCGTGCGCACCGTCGCCGGTTCCATCGCGGGCGGAATGTGGCCGATCAATTCATCGGGCGCGCGCCGCGTGCCTGTGAGCATGTGCGCGACGCGGGCTTCGGTGGGCGTGACTACCGGCAGGCCGTCAGACCATTCTTTGTTGAGGAAGAACTCGAATTCGTCTACAGTGGTTTGCACAATAACTCAATAAAATCAATTAGTTATGTATTAATCTCGGGCGCATCGTAGCGGCCATGCACCGCTTTGCTGCCGCCGCTCCAGCCGTGGCAAATTGCGGTACACGGCCCCCAGCCACCGGCGACAATGAGTTGCAAATCGTCAGCCGCTTTGATGGCGGGAATAAAACACTCGTCGTCATCAGGATCAACCTTAATGGGAAACGCCAGCGCGCGTTCGCGCCGCCAATTACCGCCGCCTTTGAGATCGCGCACGCGGCGCCCGGCGTGTTGCGTAAGCCATGCCTGCACATCGCTGCGGCTCATGCCGGCGTTGGCGCAGATTGCCGCATGCTGCGGGCCCATCGCCACCACCATGTCCGAGCGCGCGTGCATATTCCACGAGCCCATGGCCACCATCGAATCCGCGATGCCGGTGAGCAAGCGCTGTGGTTCCTGGCTCACGTCGTCGAACGTTTGGCGCGGGCTTTCCACCATGACGCAGGTGATGACGTTGTCGGTGGGCGCGTAGCCTTTCGACACGGCCAACGATGTCCACGGACTTTTTTCAGTGTTCTCGGTGATGCACGCCGTGTAACGCAGCGGCGTGCCGAAGATCGTGGCCGACGCTACACCCGCAATGCCGCCGCCCAGATTCATCAGCATCAGCCGTATCGCGCGCCCAATCGACGCGTTCGCGCGAAAGCCGGGGCCGAAGCAACCGTTGCCGCCGTGGATACCGATTTTCTGCGCATACGGCCCGCTGACGATCATCAACGGCGCAGCGCCGTGCATGGTGCCTTGCACGCCGTTCATGTTGAACGACTCGCGCAATATCAGCGGCAGCGCGCCCAGCACCACCGGCAAATACGCCGGTTTGCAGCCCGCCATCAGCGCATGAATGGCCGCGATGCGCACGGTGACCGGCTCCATCATCGGCGGCACAAGGCCGATGACTTCATCCGGGTCACGCGCGGTAACGGCGAGCATGCGCGCCACGCGCGCCTCGGTGGGCGTGACCACCGGCAGGCCGTCAGACCAGGCTTTGTCGAGGAAGAACTCGAATTCGTCCACGGCTAACGGCATCAAACCCCCTGCACCACGGGGTTTTCCAGCGTGCCGACGCAATCCAGTTCCACACGCACGGTGTCGCCCGCCTGCAAAAATAGTCCGCGCGGACGGCCCACACCCGACGGCGTGCCAGTGGCGATCACGTCGCCCGGCAGCAGCGTCATGCGGCGGCTCAAGTACTCGATCAACTCCGCGATGTTGAATATGAGTTTATCCACCAGCGTGTCCTGCATGTGTTCCTGATTCACCCACAGTTGTAGGCGGCACTGATAAATGTCCGCCACGTCGTCGGCGGGCGTAATCCACGGGCCCATGGGCGCAGCAGTCGCGAAGTTTTTGTGACCGAACCAATCGATGTTCCAGCGCGGCCAATCGGGGCGGCGCGATAAATCGCGCGCGGAAACATCATTCATGATGGTGTAGCCCGCCACGTGTTTCATCGCATCAGTCACGCTAATGTTGCGGCCTTTCTTGCCGATGACTACGGCGCACTCGGCTTCCCAGTCCACTTTGTTTGAGGTGTTCGGCAACTGTATCGCCTCGTTTGGGCCGATCATGCAGTGTTGCGCGGATTTTAAAAACAGATACGGCTGCGTGGTGGCCTTATCCACGCCCGCGCCCTCAGCCGACATTTCCTCGGCGTGCGCCATGTAATTGGCACCGGTGCAGTAAATCGCCGGTGGATAATAAATCGGTGCCATGAGTTTGACGGATGCCAGCGGTCGCTGCGTGCCGCGTGGTGCTGCGGCCAGCGCGTGCAACGCGGGCAAGGCATCGTCCCAAGCGTTCAGCACGGCCAATGTGGAAACGTTCCAAGATTTTTCCGGTAGCGCCTCGCGCAAATCGAGCACGCTGTTGCCGTTGATTAAAATGCCTGCACGTGGTGCACCGGTAGCATCGGCGTAGTTCAGGAGCTTGAAAGAAGCCATAGTAAGTAGTTGATTTTAATAATTTATTTTGTGTGGCCTGAGGGGGCAGGTAACGACAGCGGCCCATCACGCGCGCAGGGATAAATTTTGCTACCGGTCAAACTTTACCACGATGCCCTTTCGCGCCCACTTATAATCTCAAGGTCTCTATTCAGTCCCTATGAAACATCAACATCTTCCCTCACCTCTAGCCCCTCTCCCGAAGGGAGAGGGGAACAAGCCCCCGCCCTCCGGGTGAGGGAAGCTTTTGACTTTTCATAGAGGCTGAACAGGTGCCGCTGATAAGCTCGGTGACGTTGCGTGGCGAAATGGTCACGTTCAAGGAATAGCCTTCAACAATAATCATTTAAAATCAATTAGTTATGATTAAATATCGGATTGCGGCTTGGCATCTGCTGGCTTGTGTGTTGTGCGTGGCGCCCGCATCGGCGCTCGCGCAGAGCGCCTCCGCAGGGTTGCCATGGGTGGTGGTGCTGTCCACCGGCGGCACGATCGCGGGGCGTGGCGACTCGACCACCAGCCTTACGGAATATAAATCGGGTTCCCTACTCGGTTCGGCGTTGGTGGATGCCGTGCCGGAGATCAAGCAATACGCGCAAGTGCGTGTGGAACAAATCGCCAACCTCGGCAGCACCAATATCAACACGGCGATCTGGCTGAAACTCGCCGCGCGCATTAACGCGATTTACAGTGAAGAACCTAACGTAGCCGGCGTGGTGGTGACGCACGGCACCAACACGCTGGAAGAGACCGCGTATTTCTTGCACCTCACCGTTAGGCACGACAGGCCGGTGGTGTTGGTGGGTTCGCAGCGCCCAGCCACGGCCATCAGCGCGGATGGGCCGCTGAATTTGTTGAACGCCATACGCGTGGCCGCTACACCTGCGGCGCGCGGCAAGGGCGCGCTGGTGGTGATGAACGAGGCCATCAATGGCGCGCGCGATGTGACCAAATCCAACACCTATCGCGTCGAGGCGTTTCGCTCTGGCGAGTTGGGGTATCTGGGGTTTGTGGATTCGGATGAAGTGACGTTCTATCGTACCTCCACCAAGCGCCATACGGCCCACACGGAGTTTGACGTGAGCCAACTCACGAGTCTGCCGCAAGTGGAAATTCTCTACGCCTACGCCGAGCCGGGCGTGGAGGCGATCAAGGCGGTGGGCGCTGTCGCACAAGGCATGGTGTTTGTGGGCACCGGCGCAGGTGGGTTGTCGGATCTCGAGCGTGCGGCGGTCAAAACGCTGGGGCCGATCGATAAACGCGCGGTAATCGTGCGCTCAAACCGCACCGGCAATGGCCGCGTGATCGCACGCAAGGAATACGACGCCGAAGGCATGGTGGCGGGCGATAATCTCAATCCGCAAAAGGCGCGTGTGTTGTTGATGCTGGCGCTCACCAAGACGCGTGACCTTGCCGACATTCGGCGCATGTTCAGAGACTATTGATGACGCCCTTACCCGACGAAAGCAAAACGATGTCAGCACAAGCTCATTCACCGTCCGCGCTTAAACCTGCACCCTACACCGATCACTTCGTTGAAGTTGCCGGACTCAAACTGCACTATCAAGATTACGGCAGCGCCGGCAAGCCGCCGATGCTGTGCATCCACGGCAGCGCCGCGCACGCGCACTGGTTTGATTTTGTCGCGCCGGGTTTTACCAAGGACTATCACGTCATTGCAGCGGATATGCGCGGCCACGGCGACAGTGCATGGGATCGTTCGGCCACGCCGGAATACACCTACGAGCGTTACGCAGCGGATGTGCACGCGCTGACAGAAAAACTCGATCTCCGCGACTTCATTTTAATCGGGCATTCGATGGGCGGCTTGCTGTCGATTGTGTATGCGTCTACCTATCCGGGGCGTGCTAAGGCCTTCATCATGATTGATTCCTCCGTCAACATGTCGGCGGATCGCGTGGCCACCATGAACGCGGTGGGCACGCGCGAAGGCAGCAGCTACGCCGATCAAAACGACATGGTGGCGAAGTTCAAAGTGCGTCCGTCGGGCAGCACCGCTGCGCCGGATATCGTGCGACATCTCGGCATGCACAGTGGCCGCCCGTTCGAGGATGGCCGCTGGCGCAGCAAGGTGGATCGCAACGTCTACGCCACGCGCAAAGCGAAGAATCTTTTCCCCTACTGGGACCACATCAAGATCCCGGCGCTATTGATGAAAGGCGACCGCAGTAACCGTATATCGCCGGAGGTCATCACCGAAGTCAAAGCGCGCGCGCCGCAGATCATGGTGGATGAAGTGCCGGGCTGCGATCACCATGTCACGCTCGACAACCCGCTGGGATTTATTGAAGTGGCTACAAAATTCTTGAATAAAATCAAATAGTTGATATATGTCCACGCCGTTGCAGCCTGCCCCCTACACCGATCACCACATCACCATCGACGGTTGTAATTTGCACTATCAGGATTACGGCAGCGCAGGCAAACCGCCGATGCTGTGCATCCACGGCGGCGCGGCCAACGGGCACTGGTTCGATTTTGTCGCAGCGGGTTTCACCGCCCACTACCACGTGCGCGCGCTCGACATGCGCGGCCACGGCGACAGCGATTGGGGCATTGGCGCTGCGCCGGATTATTCGTACGAACGCTATGCCGCAGATATCAACGCGTTTGCCGAGAAACTGAATCTGCGCGATTTTGTGCTGATGGGGCATTCCATGGGCGGCATGATTTCTACCGTGTATTGTGGCTCGTCCAGCGCATACGCGTGCCAGGCCAAAGCGTTTTTGCTCGTCGATACCACCATCAAAATGTCAGACGAGCGCATTGCGGGCTTTCACGCTGTCGGCGCGCGCGAAGGCCGCCATTACGCGAATCAAGCCGAATTCATCGCCAACTACAAAGTGCGCCCTGGCGGCAGCTCGGCTGCGCCGGAAATATTTCGTCACGTCGCGTTCCACAGCGGACGCCAGTTCCCCGATGGCCGCTGGCGTCACAAGGTTGACCGGCGGGTGTACGCCAACCGCGTCTTTGTCGATAGCTACGCGTATTGGAGCCACATTAAAATTCCGGCGCTGCTGATGCGCGCCGACCGCAGCGGACGCATCACGCCGGACATGATCGCCGAAGTGCAATCCCGTGCGCCGCAAGCGTTGGTGGCCGAGGTGCCCAACAGCGATCATCACATTACGCTGGATAACCCGGCGGGGTTTATCCAAGTGGCTAGAGAATTTCTCAATAAAATCAATTAGTGATGATTGCGTTTACCATCGCTGATGCGTTTGGCGCGATAATCGCCCGTGTCGAGGGCAGCGTCCCCGGTTGCGCCGTGCAAGGAGTTCAAGCCATGATGACTGAAACCCGATTACACCGGCGTGTGGCGCGCAGCGCGTTGCTGCTCGCCTGTCTGTTAATGCCCTGCGCGCAAGCTGCGGACAACAGTGTTTCCGCCCAGCCAGCGTTCACCGCCAGCGAAATCCAAAAAATTATTGCGCACGGCCCATGGCCCGCGCCTGCGCCGCTGGACGCGACCAATCGGGTGTCGGGCAAGCACGCGGCGGTTGAATTCGGCACGCGCCTGTTTTTCGACCAGCGGCTTTCCGGCACCGGCACCTTGTCGTGCGGAACCTGCCATGTGCCAGAGCGCGGCTGGACGGACAACCTGCGCCGCAGCACCGGCGCGGCTGAGATGGATCGCAACACACCCACGCTGGTGAATTTGACGGCAGGCCGTTGGTACGGCTGGGATGGTGCCGCCGACAGCTTGTGGTCGCAAAGCCTGCGGCCCATTCTGGACGCTCGTGAACTCGCTGCCAGCCCACGCCACGTGGCGCAAATGGTACGCAGCGACAGCGACATGGCGTGCCGCTACCGTCACGCGTTTGGCAAGCCGCCGTCACCGACCAACGACGACGCCGTGCTGGTGGATATCGGCAAGGCCTTGGCCGCCTTTCAGGAAACGTTGACCACTGGCCGCACGCCGTTCGATCACTTTCGCGATGCGCTGGCGCGTGGCGCACCGCCGTCGTCTTGGACGTACTCCGAGGCCGCGCAGCGCGGGTTAAAACTCTTTATCGGCAAAGCCGGTTGCGCCAATTGTCACGCGGGCCCCAACTTTACCAACGGCGAGTTCTTCAACACCGGCTTGTCGCGCTTTGAGCCGCAGGGCAAGCCGGATGCGGGCCGTCACGCCGGTGTCACCAAGCTGCTCGAAAGCCGTTTCAATTTGCTGGGTAACTACAACGA
The DNA here is from genome assembly GCA_043743335.1 of Burkholderiales bacterium. Taxonomy (GTDB): domain Bacteria; phylum Pseudomonadota; class Gammaproteobacteria; order Burkholderiales; family SG8-41; genus UBA5216. The sequence goes on along the minus strand of JAYTWR010000188.1, from coordinate 48,201 downwards.
CGATACCGGCGGTGCCAACGCCGCGCGCACGCGCCAAATCGCCACCGAAAAAGTCCAGCCCGGCGAGTTCAAAGTGCCGTCGCTGCGCAACCTCATGCTCACCACGCCATACGGTCGCGACGGCAGCGTCGATACAATCGCCGACGTGGTGCGCCACTACGCCGCTATCGACCCCATACGCCTGCATGCCAAAGACGGCCTGCCCGCCAAGCCGCTGAACCTGAGCGCGCGTGAGCAGACTGATCTGGTGGTGTTTCTGGAATCGTTGACCACGTTTTCGAACCCGTGGCGGCCAGAGGATGGCGGGCGGTGTGATTGAGTAGGGAAGCGTCCGCACACGCCTGTTCGATGAGCCTACCAAAACCTGCGGCGTGATTCCTGCGGACTACCGTACACTCTGGTGATTGCACCTATTCATAGGTAGACATTTTAAGCGGGGGGATTATGAAAAAGGTTATTGCGGCGGCCTTGCTGTCTTCTGTTTGTGCGTACACCACAGCATGGGCGCAATCCGCCGATGAATTAATACACAGCGGCAAGAACCCGGACAACGTCACGACGTTCGGTATGGGCTATGACTTGAAGCAGTACAGCCCGCTGCGGCAAATCAACAAGTCGAATATCAAACGGCTGGTGCCGGTGTGGAGCGCCAGCTTGGCCAACGAGGCGGGCGAGCACGCGCAGCCTACGGTGTACAACGGCGTGATGTATGTGGTGAACGGTAACAACACGTTTGCCATTGATGTCGCCACCGGGCGGCAAATCTGGCGCACGCCGGCGAATTACGACCGCGCGGCGTTGCGGGTTGCGGGCGGTGGCGCGTTGATGCGCGGCACGGCGACCATTTACAACGGCAAGCTCTTTCGCCAGAACCTTGATGCGCATGTGGTCGCGCTCGACATGAAGAGCGGCAAGGAAATTTGGAAAACCAAATACGCCGAGTGGAAAGAAGGCTACAAAGGCGTGGTCGCGCCGATCATCGCCAATGGCGTGCTGGTGTCGGGCATGGGCGGCGGTGACAGCACCACGCGTGGCTTTGTCGAGGGTTACGATCCGGAGACCGGCAAGCGCCTGTGGCGCACCTACACCGTGCCTGCGCCTGGCGAAAAGGGGTCTGAAACCTGGCCCAATGCCACCAAGCCGGATGCTTGGAAATATGGCGGCGGCGCGACGTGGCAATACGCCACCTACGATGCGCAGCTTGATTTGATCTACATCGGCACCGGCAACGCCGAGCCGTATAACCCGGCGTATCGTGAGGGGCAGGATTCGCTTTATACCGCCAGTCAATTGGCACTGAGACCCAAAACGGGTGAGCTGGTTTGGCATTATCAGTATGTGCCGAACGACAGCTACGACTACGATTCTACGGCGGAAAGTCTGCTGGCGGATGTCACCATCAACGGCCAGCCGCGCAAGGTGCTGATTAACGCGCACAAGAATGGCTTCTTGTATGTGCTCGACCGTACCGACGGCAAGCTGATTGCGGCCAACCCGTTCACTAAAGTCACGTGGGCCACCCACGTGGATCTCAAGACCGGGCGCCCGGTGTTGACGGATATTTTGCAGCGCGCGATGGCGGGTGAGGAAGTGGTGTTTTATCCATCACGCGGCACCAATGCCACGTTACCGGCGTATCACCCGAGGACAGGATTGGTGTATCTGAACGCGTGGCATCAGGCGCGCAAAATGAAATTCGTCGATGCTAAGCTGGTGCTGGGCGCGAGTTACACTGGCATTGAAACCTCATTCACTACACCGCAAGGCGAGCCGCAGGGTTTCCACAAGGCGATCAATCCGCTCACAGGCAAGGATGTTTGGAGCGTGCCGTACTACGATGTCGTGAACGCGGCAGGCATGCTCGCTACCGACGGCGGTTTGCTGTTTACCGGCAAACTCACCGGTGAGTTCATCGCGCTGGATATCGAAGACGGCAAGCCGTTGTGGCAATTTAAAACGGGCTCCGGCATCAATGCCGCGCCGATTACCTACACGCACAAGGGTGTGCAATACGTGACGATTCTGTCGGGTATCGGCGGCAGCAATCCGAATCGCTTTGCCGGACGCATGGTGGCACCGGGTGGCTCGGTGTGGACGTTTGCTTTAATGCCAGAATAGAGGGGAATAAAAATTGTTTAAAATCAATTACTTATACTTATTAGCTGCGGTGTGGTGCAGCAGCGTTTGCGCGCAAACGCAGGACGAATTGCGCAGCAACACGAACACCGACCATGTGTTGAGCTTCGGCATGAGCCCCGACCTGAAAATGTGGAGCGCGCTGAACAAAATCAATAAATCCAACGTCAAGCGCCTGGTGCCGGTGTGGAATTTTAGCTTGGCTAACAATAACGGCGAGTTGTCGCAGCCCACCGTTTATAACGGTGTGATGTATGTGGTGAACGCCGAGTTTACGTTTGCGATTGATGCGGCTACCGGGCACCAAATCTGGCGCACACCGGTGAACTATGATCGCGGCGCACTGCGGGTGGCGTCCACGGGCGCCATCATGCGCGGTGCGGCAACGATTTACGAAGGAAAAGTGTTTCGTCAAACGTTGGATGGTTTTGTCGTCGCGCTCGACATGAAAACCGGCAAGGAAGTGTGGCGCACGCGGTTTTGCGATTACAAAGACGGCTGCCGTGGCGTGATAGCACCGGCTGTGTTTAACGGCGTGCTGGTGTCCGGCATGAGCGGGGGCGACAGTACCACGCGCGGCTTTGTCGATGGCTACGACCCCAACACCGGCAAACAACTGTGGCGCACGTGGACCATCCCCGCGCCGGGCGAAAAGGGCAGCGACACCTGGCCGCACAAAACCTGGCCGGATGCGTGGAAGCACGGTGGCGGTGCGACGTGGCAGGCAGCGTCGTACGATGCCGAGCTGGATCTGGTCTACATCGGCACCGGCAACGCGCAGCCCTACAATCCGAAATACCGCGACGGCATGGACAGTCTGTGCACCACCTGCGTACTCGCGCTGCGGCCGAAGACAGGCGAGGTGGTGTGGTATTTCCAGACCAGCCCCAACGACAGCTTCGATTTTGATGCCAACGCCGAATGGATGATTACCGACCTGCGCATTGAAGGTCAGATGCGTAAGGTCATCGTCAGCGCACACAAGGGCGGTTTTCTGTATGTGCTCGATCGCGCCAACGGCAAACTGATTACCGCCAATCCCTACGTGCGCGTGAATTGGGCCTCGCATATCGACCTGAAAACCGGACGGCCCGTGCTCACTGATTTGCTGGATCGCGCCATCAAAGGAGAGATGGTGGATGTGTTTCCGTCGCGCGGCACCAACGCCACGCTGATCGCGTTCAATCCGAAAACCAACTTGATTTACGCGAACACCTGGAACTTCGCGCGGGTGATGAAATATGTGGATTTTAAACTGGTGCTGGGCGGCAACACCACGGGTATCGAATCAACGGGCATGACGCCTGCGGGCGAGCCAGTGGGGCATCATCGCGCCATTGAGCCGCTGACCGGCAAGGTGGTGTGGGAAACCCCTTTGATGGATATGCCCAGCGCGGCAGGCATGCTGGCGACTGGCGGTGGCCTGCTGTTTACCGGCAAGCTTACGGGTGAAATGATCGCGCTCGACATCGATAGCGGCAAACCGCTGTGGCAATTCAAAACCGGATCCAGCATCAACGCGCCGCCCATCACCTACACGCACAAAGGCGTGCAGTATGTATCGGTGCAGTCTGGTCGCGGTGGAATTTCGTCAGCGCGCTACACTGCGGGCAAAGTGCCCGAAGGCGGTTCGGTGTGGACGTTTGCGTTGATGCCGGAGTAAGCGCATGCGGCTGATGAACGCGTTACTGGCTGTGGTGACAGCGCTTGCAAGCGCGGTCACGCTGGCGCAAGATGCCCCGGTGACAGCGGACCAGATTAAAGTCGGCAGCGAAATCTACGCCCGCAACTGCGCCACCTGCCACGGCAATCGCATGAAAAATCCCGAGTGGGCGATTGATCTGGCCACCATCCCAAAAGGTGATCGCCTGCGGTTTATCCAGTCGGTCACCAATGGCCGCAACAACATGCCGCCGTGGGGCGACGTGTTAAAGCCGGACGAAATTGCTGCACTATGGGCTTACTTTTCGCAGGGAGAGCAGTAGCCCGCACGAGTATTTTGATGTCTTTTAAAGGGAGCGAGGCCATGAAAAAGCTGTTGATGGGTTTGTTGTTAAGCACCAGTTGCGCACTCAGTTGCGCGCTCAGTTACGCGCAATCCACGGAAGAAATACTCAATAAAAACAACAACACGGACAATGTGTTGAGCCACGGCATGGGTTACCACGCGCGTAGCTGGAGTTCGCTGAATCAAATCAATAAATCCAATATCAAGAAATTGGTGCCGATTTGGAACTTCAGTCTCGCCAACGACATGGGCGAGTTGGCGCAGCCCACGGTTTACAACGGGGTGATGTATGTGGTGAACGGCAACTGGACGTTCGCCATTGACATCGCGACGGGTCGCCAAATCTGGCGGACACCGGTGACCTATGATCGCGCGGCGCTGCGGGTGACCACCGGTGGCGCGTATCTGCGTGGCCACGCCACTATTTACAACGGCAAACTGTTTCGCCAAAACATCGATGGCCATGTCAGCGCGCTGGATATGAAAACCGGCAAGGAAATCTGGAAAACCAAATTCGGCGAGTGGAAAGAAAGCTACGCTGGCATCGTGCAGCCGATGATCGCCAACGGCGTGCTGATTTCCGGCATGGCCGGTGGCGACCGCACCGCGCGCGGCTTCATCGACGGCTACGATCCAGAGACCGGCAAACAACTGTGGCGTCGCTGGACGGTGCCCGCGCCGGGCGAGCCGGGTTCTGAAACTTGGCCCAACAAAGATGCCCCAGATGCGTGGAAGTACGGCGGCGGCGCGACCTGGCAGCCGGTGACCTACGATCCGGAACTCGATTTGGTGTTTGTCGGCACCGGCAACGCCGAGCCGTACAACCCGAAATACCGCATGGGCATGGACAGTCTGTATACCGCGAGCGTTATCGCGGTCAAACCCAAGACCGGCGAAATGGTGTGGTATTACCAGTTCTTGCCCAACGACAGCTTTGACTTTGACGGCACGGCTGAAAACATCGTGGCTGACATTCAGGTTGAGGGCAAGCCGCGCAAGGTGCTGATCAATATCAACAAAAACGGCTTTGCCTACGTGATTGATCGCATCAACGGCAAGCTGATTGCGGCGCACCCTTACACCAATCAAAACTGGGCCAAGTACATTGATCTGAAAACCGGGCGTCCGGTACTGACTGATTTGCTGGATCGCGCAATCAAGGGCGAGACCATCGATCTGAATCCGCGGCTGGGTACCAACGCGTCGCTGTCGGCCTATAACGTCAAGACCGGCATGATTTATCTCAACTCGTGGGAAATCTTGCGCGTGATGAAGTTCGTCGATGAAAAGCTGATCATCGGTGCGGGTTATACCGGTATCGAAACCAGTTCGAAGATTCCTGAAATCACTGGCTATCACGTGGCAATGAATCCGCTCACCGGCAAGACCGCGTGGAAAACACCGCTGCGTGATTTTGCCGTCTCGGCGGGCACACTCGGCACTGACGGCGGCTTGCTGTTCTCAGGCAAACTCACCGGCGAAGTCATCGCGCTGGATCAAGACACCGGTAAGCAACTGTGGCAATTCAAAACCGGCTCCAGCGTGAACGCGCCGCCGATCACCTATACCTACAAAGGCCAGCAATACGTGACGGTGTTGTCAGGCCGCGGCGGCAGTAATCCCAGCCGCTCAGCGGGCAGTGTGGTGCCCACGGGCGGTTCGGTGTGGACGTTTGCGTTGATGCAGGATTAGCAGAATTGGTACGTGCTTACGGTGGCGGATCATTTTGCTCCGCCACAGTAATCATCAGCATTGGCATCAGCATCAGCATTAGCGATAGCGATGCAGGTCTTCGTAAAACTCCTGCATCATGAAATCTTCCAGTCCGGCGTTATCGCGGGCGCGTGCGGACAGCGTAAGCGTCTTGCCGTTTCGCTTGGAGTGCCATGTAAAGTCGCCGCGTTCGTAGTCGCGAATAATGGCGATGATTTTGCGGACTACGGCAATGTCGATGTCGTTGGCGTCGCCTTTGCGCACCTCGATCAATTGCGGCACGTTGCGGCCGAAATTGGCATTCCATCCGTAGAAGATGAATTCCGCGTAATCGTATCCTCTGCGTCGCACTTGGAACAGGCCGCCGCTGGGCGTGGGGGGCTTTTCGCCAAAATTGATCGTGGGCTGCGATTTGGCGGCGGCGCTGTTCTGCGCACCGCGATTGGCAGCGTCAGCTTCAGCCGGCGGAACCTCTTCACCGCGCGCGCGTTTGCGGGCGGCGATGTACGCCGAGAGATCCGCCTCGGCCGGTGGCGGTGCGGCGGTTTGTGGTGCGGGCTTGGGCTGTGGCTCTGCCGGCACGCTAAACGTGGGCTGCGCCGGGGGCTTGGCCAGGGCGATGAGCGGCGCGGGTGGTGCGGGCGCTTTCACTGTGGGTGGTGGCGGCGTTGCTTTTGCGGGCGGCGCGGCGCGCGGCGGGCGCACGCTGGGTGGTGGTGGCGTCACTGGCGGCGGCGCGGGCGCGAGGCGCGGCGCCGGGCGCAAGTAAGCCGTCAGCGGTGGCGGCACCGGCTCGTCGGCATTCGGCTTTCTTAACGGCGGCAGACCTACCAGCAGCGCCACATGCAAAAGCAGCGACGCCACAACCCATATGGCGATGGTGGGAATGGTGATGCCGTCGCGCCTCGGACGATAGTCGTCAAACGTGGCGCTCATGCGGGCTTCAGACGCTTATCGGGCAAAAGGAGAAACGAGAAAGTATAAATACTCAATAAAAACAATAGTTTACACTATCTCTGTAGAGGCAAGATCAGTGCAGCGCCAAAGCCGGGCGCAACCCCAGATTGAGCAGGGTGACGCGGCTACCTTGCATGACAATGCTGCCGTGTAGGCGGTTGTCACCGGTGTCGCTAAACTCAAAATCATAGGCGCGCTGCAATTGCACATGGCCATTGGCGTTGCGCGCCAGTTTGACACTGGCGATGCCGATGGTGTCGTCCAAAAACAGTAGGTTTTCCGCTTGGCACGCATCACGCGCGGCGCGCAACGCGATTTCGCGTACGTTGAGGCTGTCGTACCACAGCCAGCCCAAGATCGTGAGCAGCAGCAGGCCGCAGAGTTCCATGTCAGTCGAGCGTGAGCAGCACGGTTTCGTTACCACCGGCCACCCACACTTGGCCTTCCTGCACGGTGTAGCTCAAATCCATGTTGCGCTGCGCGAGTTTGGCCATGGCCTGCGTAGCTTCGGTGGGGATGCTACGCACGCGCAGGTTTCGACTGCGGGCCACGGTCGCGGCGATTTGCTCGCGCCACGGGCCGGCGGCGCGCCCGTAGCTGTACACAACCACTGCCGTGGCGCGCCCGCAGGCTTTGCGCACGCGCTTTTCATCGGGCTGGCCGACGTCAATCCATAATTGAATGGCGCCGGTTAAATCCTTTTGCCAGATATCCGGTTCGTCATCGGTGCTCAAGCCCTTGCCGAAATCGAGCGCTTCGTGCGCGTGCAGCGCAAACGCGAGCAAGCGCACCATCATGCGCTCGTCGGTTTCCGACGGATGGCGCGCCAGCGTCAGCACATGATTTTGGTAGTAGTTGCGGTCAGTGTCGGAGACCTGCACCGCCGCCTTGAAGATGGTTGCCTTGAGAGCCACTTACGCCGCCCTCCGGCAACCGCGGCGACACGTGTTAATTCGCGGCAAAGCAGTAAAACAGGCCTGCGCCACCGGTGGCCACCAGTGACGGCTGATCGCAACCGCGCGACGGGTGCGATGAATTCCACGAGCGCGAAGGCTCATCGTCGCGCAGGCCAGAGCGGTCATGGTGCCCCAGCAATGCCGATCCTGCACCGCTCTTGGTCCAGTTGCCGCAGGTGGTATCTTCTTTGGCAGTGGATGCGCGTCCGTCGGGCATGGTGCCGGTGAGGATGTCATGCGTGTTCGGTTGATCGCCGCGGCCTTTGATGATGCCGCCTTTTTCATTTTTGGCAACGAGCCGGTTGATATTGTTCACCGTGTGCAATTCGTTTACGTCACGTGCGATCAAGCGACCTTCGACGCTGTACCACGGGCCTTTACCGATGCGGTCGCGTGCGTTGACCGTAGGCTGCCCGCCTTCGGCGGTGGCGCTGAGATACGCACGCCACGTGCGCTTACTCGCGCCCGCCGCGCCCGCCAGCGATTGGCAATGCCGGTCAGCACCGGCGAGGCCGCCCAGATCAGCGCCTTTGCCCGCCCCGTCACTGGTGATGAAAAACGACATATCCGGCGAAGCCTGTTGTGACTGCACCCCGCCGCCGAAGCCGATGAGTCCGAGCGTGAGCGATGTGACAGCGATACTTTTGCAGGCATTGATTTTTTTCATGAGAGTCTCCGTGGGTTTTTTGCTACGGCTGCGACTCTACCAGTATCGGGGCCACGGCGGCAGTTTGGTTTAACGATTAAAGGTGTATTAAATACTTAATAAAATCAATTGGTTACGTGATATCAAACCGCTTTGCGCCCCGCTGCCAACTGCTGGGCGATAAAGGCCTTCAACATCTCATGCGCGCGCGTGGTGTCGGCACTCGGTTCCGCGACCCATTCGTGCGAGCAACCTTTAAACAATTCGTATTGGCATTCGCCGCCTGCCGCATGGTACGACGCGGAGAATTTCTCCTGTATCGCCGGAATCACGTTGTCGTCAGCGCCGCCCTGCATGATTAGCATCGGCGGCAGTTCCACTTTTTCCTTGCGATCCAGCCACGCCTGTGGATTGCCTTCGTGGATGGATTCCCACGGGGTGAAGAAAGTAGTGCTGTTTGTGATCATGTGTTCGCGCTGCCTTTTCTCGGCCTGCTTGAAGCGCGCGAAGGGGTCGCTAATCGGCGAGCGCGTCGCCACATAAGCCACCCGCGAATTAATGCCCGGCGCACCGGCCAGCGCATGCACGTTGTAGCGCGCGTCATTCGGTTTCATCCCGAGCAGTTGCGCCACGTGCCCGCCGCTGGAGCTGCCGAGCACGCCCAATGGCGCAGCGTTGCCGTTCCACTCAATCGCCTTGGCCTTGAGCCAGCGGATGCCGTAACTGGCGTCTTGCACGCAAGCGGGGTACGGCGCTTCCGTCGCAAGCGTCATGTCGATGGCCACCACCAGCAGGCCGCTTTTCGCGGCCGCTTCGTCCATGGGCGCATTGGCCATGCGGTCTTTGTTGTTCCACGCGCCGCCGTGCAAATCGAGCAGCACCGGAAACGGCCCCGGCCCTTGCGGTTGATAAATGCGCGCCATCAGCGTGCGTTTTGCGGTTTTGCGGTATTCGACTTCCCAAATCTTAATGTCGAATTGGGCTGCGGGATGGTAGGCGGCGGGCATGGCGGTTTCCTCGGAAAATGGGTTGGGCTGAGCCTGCTTGAATATCGCCATTCCGCGCCGTAGTGTCAATCCTCTTTCATTGCGCGCAAACCCGGGCTACACTGCAATCCCCGCAACTTTGAAAGGAGGTGATCCCGTGAATGATCGAATAGGCACGACCCTGCTTGTGAGTACCCTTGGTACCACTGGTGCACCGGACTTTATTGGCGGATCAAACCGCACACAAGTACCACAAGTACCACAAGGACAGCGCACCCAACAGTAGGCTCGCGTGTCTGTGCAGCAAGCAACGCCTCGTGGATGGTTCACGGGGCGTTTGTGTTTTTACAGGGTGTGTCACTGCTATTGCGCGACGATGCCCGCGGCTTTGGTGACCTTCGCCCACTTGGCGATTTCCACCGCGATGAATTTTTCAAACGCTTCCGGTGTCGTGCCTTGCGGCAACAGGCCTTCGTTGGACAGGCGCTTGTGCATATCGGGCAGTTTGGCAATCGCTGCGACCGCACGATGGAGTTGGCTGACCAGTGCCGCCGGTAATTTGGCCGGTCCGAAAAACCCTTGCCAACTGGAGCTTTCGTAACCGGGCACGCCGGCTTCGGCCACGGTGGGAATATCCGGCATGCTCGGCCAACGTTCCGGCGACGAAACACCCAGCGCGCGTACCCGCCCACTGCGTACCAGTGGCAGCGTGCTTGCCATACTGCTGAAGGTGAAATCGATTTCGCCGCCTACCAGTGCGGTCAGTGACGCCGGCGCGCCCTTGTAAGCCACGTGCAGCACCTCAATACCGGCCATTACGCAAAAGAGTTCGCCGGTGAGATGTGACGCACCGGCAGTGCCCGACGACGCGTAGGTCAGCTTGCCGGGCCGTGCCTTGGCCGATGTCATCAAATCGCGCACGGTGCGCGCGGCGTGGTTTTGCGACACCACCAGAATGTTGTAACCAATGCCCAGCAGCGAGATCGGCTTGACGTCGCGCTGCGTGTCGTAGGGCAGCTTGGCAAACAGGCTGGGGTTGATGGCGTGTGCCGTCGGCGCGAGTAGCAGCGTGTAGCCGTCCGGCTGTGCGTGTGCGACCAATTCGGTGGCCACGATGCCCGAACCGCCACCGCGATTGTCCACCACCACTTGCTGACCCAAGCGCTCAGTCAGGCGCTGCGCGTACGCGCGCGCCACCATATCTGAGTTGCCACCAGCCGTCTGCGCAACAATCATTCGCACGGGCCGCGTGGGGTAAGTGTTTTGCGCTTGCGCGGCGACGCTGACCAGCGCCGCTGAAGCCAGCGTGATCACCCGCGCCATTCCGCGCAAGGGGTTACGTTTCAAGACGCATAGTCCGGCTCTAGCCGGTCTAGCCGTCGCCGTAGCGCCGCCCACAGCAGCGCGCCGCCAGCCGCGCGTCCGGTGGTGTTGACCTCCGCGCCGACCTGCATGGTGTGATCGACGACTTCTTTCGGCAAGCGATTCAGCTCGGCATCGCCACTCATCGCCGCTAACTGGAATTTGCACGCGCGCTCCAGACGATTCATACGCGCGAACATTTCGCCGACCGTGCGGCCAATCGTCAGTGTGCCGTGATTGCGCAGCAACATCATGGTGCCGTCACCCAAGTCGCGCACCAGCCGTTCGCGTTCGGTCAGATCGTGCGCGATACCTTCATAATCGTGATAGCGCAATTCCGAATACGGCATCGCCAGCGCCATTTGCGTCAGCGGCAGCAGGCCCTGCTTCTGCGCAGAGACGCCAACACCATCGCGCGTGTGGCAATGCATCACCGCAGCCGCTTCGTGGCTGTGCAGGTGTATTGCGCTGTGGATGCAAAAGCCGGCGAAATTGATTTCGTATGGTGACTCAGAAAGCTTATTGCCGTCGGTGTCGCACTTGATGAGCGACGAGGCGGTAATTTCGTCGAACAGCAAGCCATACGGATTGATCAAAAACTGATTGTCGGTGTCGGGCACACGGCACGAAATGTGCGTGCCCAACATGTCCGACCATCCCATCATGTGACACAGCCGATACGCCGCTGCGAGCTCGACGCGCGCGTCCCACTCGGCCTTGCTCATGCGGCTTTTTGCAGTCTTGCTGCCTGCCTTGGCAACTTTGTGCAGGCGGGTGACACTGGATTTCTTCGCGGCGGCTTTCATGGTTGCGCTCCGAGGCGTGTTGTGAGGAACACGCATTATCCGGCACGTCGCAGGTGAAGGGAACCACCGTAGTTTCGTGCATCGAAGGGTAATAAATTGTTCAATTAAATCAATAAGTTAGACTTGATAAACAACTTCTTCGCGGAATCTACTATCATGCGCGCCAGCCGCACGCAAGGGCAGCAGGATTGCACCCCGCGCGCTAACCGGAGTGACCATGAATTTGCTGGAAATCAAAAGCCGAATCGAGGTGTTGGACCGCCAGGATGCCGCAGTCGATCGCGCTGAGTTTGAGTCGTTTTGCACGGGTTTGATTGAGCAATTGCCGCGTGACGGACAAGCTGCGCGGGAGTTGCGTTGGGCATACGAGCAGGTGATCGAACTGCGTTTGGAGGAGCACCGACCAGCGCGCGCGGCGCGCGTGTTCAAACAATACGTGGCCGACGGTGCGCCGCCGTGTGACGACGACTACGATCAAACCTATTACGCGGGGCTGTTGGCGACTGGCACGGCACTGACGCCACTGCGGCGGCGGGACCGGTTTTATTCGCTGGTGCAGCTTTTTCGGCGCACCCTGAATCTGCAGGGTTTGATGGCGGAATGTGGCTGCTATCGCGGCTTGTCATCGTATGTGCTGTGCAGCACGCTGCGGCAGACGCAGGGCGCGTTTAACGGGGAGGGCTTTCGCATATTTGATTCCTTTGCGGGCTTGAGTGTGCCGCAGGCCGAAGACCAAGTCGACGGCGTCAGTGTGGAGGCCAACATTCTGCGGGACATGACGCGCCCCGGCAAATTTGCCGCTGCCCTTGAACAGGTGCAAGGCGCGCTGGCGGCGTTTCCTCATATTCGCTACTTTCCCGGCTGGATACCGCAAGGGTTTCCCCCAGAGCCGGATGCCCGTTACCGGTTTGTGCATGTGGATGTGGATATTTACCAACCGACGCGCGATAGCTTCGAATATTTTTACCCACGCTTGGTGCCCGGCGGCATCATCGTATCTGACGATTATAACTGGCCCGGTGCGCGCAAGGCCCTTGCGGAATTTTGCGACAAGCATGGCGCAACGCTGGAACTGACACCCTACACGCAGGCTTACGTTGTGCGGCGTGATTGATGCTACGCTGTGTGTCCGCCAGCGCACCCGCTACGCGTCACACGACACCCCATTTTTCAAGGAGCACTACCATGCTGTGGATCGTATCTTGCACCGACAAACCCAACACCGCCGCTATTCGTGATTCGGTGTTGCAGCCGCATCGCGATTATCTGGGCAGCCAGAAAAAAATTCTGGTGCTGGCGGGAGCCACGCAAACTGACGACGGTGCCACCGCCATCGGTAGCCTGTTTGTGTTGAACGTCGACAGCCGCGCGCAAGCCAAAGCGTTTTCAGACGGTGATCCGTTCACGCAAAAGGGCGTGTTCGCCAATATCACCATCACGCGCATGCGTCGCGGACAGTGGAATCCGGATGCGGCGGAAGGGGCATAACCGTTACTCGGCGCCCTTGCGCTCGAACAAGGGCGCGCGTCCTGCGGATTGAAGGTGAAACCGCCGTAATTCCCCAGCGCAGTTGACGCCGTAACCCGCAACGGATTAGGCTTCGTCCAGCCGGGCTGGTCGCGCGGGTGGGACCGACCCAGGTAGCGCCACCGTGGCACTGCTGTGATGCCACCGCCGTGGTGCCACCGTGGCGCCGCCGTGGCGACATCCCCGCGTGCTCTCAGACTGGAGAATCCCATGTCCGCCGTTCTTGATTGCGTCAGTCGTGTCCGTGTTAAGCCCCTGCATCCCTTGTTTGCGGCCGAAGTCACCGGGGTTGATCTCACTGTGCCGGTGGCGCGCGACGACTTTCGGCTGATTTGGGCGGCGTTCAACGAACACGAAGTGCTGGTGTTTCGCGATCAGGCGTTTGATGACGCTTCGCAGATCGCGTTCAGCCGCAACTTCGGCGCGCTGGAAACCATGGAGGCGCATGCAGCCAACCACTACAAACCGGGCCACATCGCGATCATGACCAATCTGGATGCGCAGGGTAATTTGCTGCCGCTGGATGATCCGGGCATGGTTCACCGCCTGCGCAATGAAGCGTGGCATACCGACAGTTCCTTTAAAGCGGTTGCTGCATTGTGCTCCATGCTGTCGGGCCGTGTGGTGCCGCCGGTAGGTGGCAATACCGATTTCGCCAGCGCCCGGGCGGCCTATGCGGCGTATCCGGATGCACGCAAAGCGGCGTTTGAGGCCATGACCGGCATACACCGGGTAGCGTCCGCCGCGCCCGATGAAGAAGATGATCCTGCCTATAGCGAGGAGCAAAAAAAACGCCTCACCGTCACCCATCCGCTGGTGCGTGTGAATCCGGTGAATGGGTGCAAAAATTTTTACGTCGGCTCGCACGCGCAAAAAATCATCGGCATGCCGCGTGCGGAGGCGCGCGAGCTCTTGGACGAGATCACTGAATTTTGCACCCAACCGCAATTTGTGTACAGCCACCCGTGGCGTCAGCACGATTTGGTGATATGGGATAACCGCTGCGCGCTGCATCGTGCCACCCCGTTCGATAAAATCCAATACCGCCGCAAAATGCACCGCACCACCGTCGCCGGCCTGTCGCCGGACACCGCGTTTGCCACCCTGCCACAGTCGCACGCAGCTTGATTTCAACAGCAAGCATTCATCAACGCATTTAAGGAGACCGTCATGATCGACATGCACGCCCATTGGAGACCCGCTGAATTGATCGACGCACTGCGCGCGCGCACGCGCGATCCGCGCATTGTGCGCAACGCCAACGGCGAAGAGGTGCTGAAAACGCGCAACGGCGAGGAGCCGCTGTCCCAAGCGTTTGATGACGTGAAATTTCATCTTGAGCGCATGGATCGTCAGAGCGTCACCACCAGCGTGCTGTCATTGCTGGGCGGCTTTTGCTGGATTGAAGCGCAGGCGCCGGAAGTCTCGGTGCCGCTGTGCCGCATGGCCAACGATGCGATGTCCAAGTTGTGCGTGGAGTATGAAGGCCGCTTTGCCGCGTACGCCGCGTTGCCGTTGACGGACATGAACGCCGCTGTGGCGGAGTTCGAACGCGCGATGGAACTGCCGGGCATGGTCGGCACGCAAGTGCCGGGTAATGCCTTCCTCACGCGCAAAGAAGCTGAATCCATGCGCCCGTTGTTGGAAGTGGCCAACCGCAAGAACGCGATCATCTTCATCCACCACGGCCCACGTCCGGGCGATGCTTTCCCTAAAGTGAGCGGCGACATCGACAACGCACGCCGTCGCAACGGCACGCTCGATATGCAGGCTAGTCTGTCGTCGGTGATGGTCACGCTGTGCATGACGGATTTTCTCGCCGACTTTCCGCATGTGATGTTTCATGTGCACAACCTCGGCGGCAATCTGCCGTATGAGGTCGAGCGCATGGATCACCGCTGCCTGCTGGATACGCCGAAGGAAGAGCTGCCTTCGGTGCGGCTGCGTCGCGCCAAAGTGTACGTGGATTGCAACTCGTTCGGCCCGCGCGCCATCGAAGCCGGCGTGCGGCTCTACGGCGCGGAACGTATCGTGTGCGGTACCGACGGCAGTGAATTCGGCTGCGAGTGGACCACCAACGCGCTGGCCGAAGCCGACATCAGCGCCGCTGAGCGCGAGCAAATCCTGCATGGCAACGCGCAATCGATGATTGCGCGCTTGGGCCGCATCAAGCTGCGCGAGAAAATCGCCGCTTGAGGGAACGGCGCCGGACGATCAGTCAAACCAGCGCCGTTTGTAACTCACCCCCGGCGCATTCGGTCCTGCGCCGTTGGGGTCGATCCACATCGACTTGCCTGGGTGCTTCATGGGTACACCGTTGAAGCGCTCACGCAGCCAGTCGCACACAAAGGCGTGGATGTCGGCTTCCCACACCGAGCTGCGGCCTTTTTGTGTGATGCTGCCGTTGTGATGCTGGTCGGGCAACACCCACAATTCGGCGGGTGCTTTCATTTCATCGAATGCGCGATACACCTCATCGATGGGCGCGCGCGGATCGTATTCGCCGGCCACAATGAGCGTGGGACAAGTGATTTTGTCCATCAGCCCGTCCATGGTCATTTTTTGCCACACGGCGTCAAGTTCGGCTTCAGATGAGGATTGCGTGAGGTAAGCAAAGAGTTGCTTGTAGCGCGGCGATTCCTCGGTCATCAAATAATACTTGTCCACGAAAGACGCCCACGGCGCAGCCGCCGCAGCGACATGGCGGTTTTTCGCAGCGATGCGCATGCCCCAGAACGAACCGAAAGAAAGCGCATACACACCGATTTTTTTCGCGTCGACTTCTTTACGTTTCATCAAGTAGTCGATGACTACGCCGGCTGCGTCTTCGTAATTGTCATCGGTGAGACGGATGCCGCGCACGTTGCTTTCACCCTGTCCGGGGCCGTCGAACGAAAACACGTGCATGCCGCGTTGCAGCGCTTGATTGTAGTACGGGTGCGGCCAGGCTTCTTTGGTTTGATCGCAACCGGGCACGTAAAAAATCAAAGGCTTGGGGCTGTCTCCGGGCACCATGGGTACAAGATGCAGGTTGCCCGAGACCACCGTGCCATTCCAAGGAATATCCACGTGCTCGATTCGGTACGGTGCCAGTTCGCGCACCTTGTCGTAGCAACGGATCACGCCACCGTGGAGAAATTTTTTCTCGTCACCGGTTTCGAACACGACGTGCTGTGCGTCGGCGTATTGAAGCGCCGCCGAGTAATACAGTTCCATCGCAGTCTCGCGGTGTCCGGCTTCCATCTCCGCCTGCGCCAGTCGCTCGGATTTTTTCGCCGCCACGCCCACGTGCTTGGCGATCATGTCGTGGCTGCGCACGCTCTTGGGCAAACGGCCACGACCATCGGGCTGGAAATGAAATGTCTTGCCGGTTTCTTTCACCATCCAGTCGAAAAACCACTGCTGATTGTCACGCGAGAGATGGGGCTTGCCTTTCTTGGCGCGGGCGGGGCTGGGCATGATAAAGCCTTTATAAAAATCGTTTAAAAACAATTAGTTACATACATTTTTGCGGTGAGGCCGAAAGCCCTGTGACTGGGTGTGCCGGGCCACGGCTGTACTGCCTGACGTTTTGGTATCGTATTGTACTGGGGTACCATCGGCACGCTATTAACCGGGGAGAATTCATTATGGGCAATCGAAGAGATTTCATCAAAGAAGCCGTTGGCGCAGCGGCGGGTATTGCGTTTACCAGTTGTGGCTTGCTGGATGCCGCGCACGCACAGGGCGAAGTCAAGCGTCGTCAGGTGGTGGTGGACGGCAAGCGCATCAAGACGGTGGACGTGCACGCGCACTGCGTGATTCCCGAAGCGATGTCGCTGATGGGCATGAAATTTTCGCCAGCGCATCTGGCGATTACCGCAGCCGATCGCACGCGGGTGATGGATGCGCAAGGCATCGATGTCGAAGCGCTGAGCATTAACCCGGTTTGGTACAAGCTGGAACGCGACCTCGCCGAGAAAGTGATCCAAGTGCAAAACGAAAAACTGGCGGAGTTGTGCGCGGCGACGCCAGATCGTTTTGTGGCTTTTGCGTCGCTCGCGCTGCAGCACCCCGATCTCGCTGTGCAGCAACTCGAATACGCGGTGAAAAAACTCAATCTGCGCGGTGCGGCCATCGGCGGCAGTGTGGGCGATCTGGAGTTTGCCAACCCGAAATTCAATCCGGTCTGGGCCAAGGCCGAAGAACTCGGCGTGCTGCTGTTTATCCATCCGGCAGGCGTGCCGGCGTTGAACTCGCGGTTAAAAGGCAATGGCGTTTTGGAAAACGTCATCGGCAATCCGCTCGACACCACCATCGCGCTGTCGCACCTGATCTTTCAGGGCACGCTCGACAAATACCCCGGCCTGAAACTGTGCGCGGCGCATGGCGGCGGTTATTTGGGGTCGTACGCGGATCGCTCTGATCACGGCTGTCTGACCTTCCCTGACCGATGCGATCCGAACATCAAGCTGAAGAAAAAGCCCACTGAGTATTTGAATCAGATTTACTTTGATTCGCTGATTTTCGGCAACGAAGCACTGCGCCATCTGGCGGCGCAAGTGGGCGTGGGGCAGATTGTGCTGGGCACCGACTACCCGTTCCCATGGCAAGACAAAGGCGTGGATCACATACTCAACGCGCCCACGTTTAACAATGCGCAGCGTATCGCAATGTTGGGCGGCACGGCATCTAAGCTGCTGGGGATCAAATAACGGTTTGTCGAGGAGGCGCCCATGTAACCCACGTTCCATGCGATTACCCCGAGCTTCGTCGCCGAAGTGGGCGACGTTGATTTGTCGCAACCGCCGACGGTGGCAGTGGCCGAGAGCATAAAGCAGGCAACAAGTTGTGGCATACCGACAGCTCATTCAAATACAAACCGGGCCTGTGTTCGCTGCTGTATTCCACCACCGTCGTGCCCATCGGTGGCCACACCGAGTTCGCTGACCAGCGCGCGGCGTACGATGCACTTTCGCCAGCGATGAAAGCCAAACTCGCAGGCCTGATCGCCATGCACGCCATCGAATACTCGCGACAGCGCACGGGCTTTACGGGGTTTGATCCCGAAGAAGCCAAGCGCCTGCCGCCGGTACCGCAACTGTTGGTGCGCACCCTCCCGCAAAGCGGCAGAAAATCGCTGTATGTCGCCTCGCACATCGGTGCCATCAAAGGCATGAGTGCTGCGGACAGCGAAGCGCTGTTTCAGCAATTACTCGCGCATGTGACGCAGCGCCAGTTCGTGCACGTACATCGCTGGCGTCCGAACGATTTGGTGATGTGGGACAACCGCTGCACGATGCACAGGGGCACCGATTTTGACGACTTGCGCTTCGTGCGTGACATGCGGCGAGCTACGGTGAGCGACGTCGCGAATACGTGTGAGCAGGAAGGGGTGGCGGCGTAAGCCCCCGCAAAGTCTTTATAGGGAAGCGCAGGATTAGACCGGCAGAAGTGCTTTCCTGTGCATCCTGACTATCGATGTCAATACGCCGTTTGTTGTTTCAGGCGTGACAGACCTACTCGTGCAACCCTACCATCCCCGACCACCACTGCAGCTTACCGTTGAGTTCTGCATCGTATTTGCGCACAAACGTTAGCTTACCGTCGGCACCTATGCGGAACACGCTCATCGCCGCAGGTGCGAGGCGCACGTCGTTACCGTCTTTCACCCACATATCGCGGATGCTCGCCGATATCAGCAGCCGCCCACTGGGGTCGATGTTGAGTGTGCGCACGTGGTGGGTTTGCGGGTCGATGCTTTGGATGAGTGTGTGTTCGCCGGTGGTTGGGTCAATGGCAAACACGGCAATGCTGTTTTCACCGCCGGCAAAGACTTTTTTGCCGTTGATGTCCACCGTGCTGTCGGCGCGGTTGCCGGTGTAAACAAACTTGCCGTTCGGGTGTACGTGAATCGCACTGGTGGTTTGATGCAGCTTCGGATCGCGCGTGCTGGCGAGTGACGTTTTGATGAAGGCTGGGGTGGCTTCTACACGGTCGCCGGAACTGTTGAGCCGGTGCATATGCACTTCATTTTGGCTTTCGATGTTGGCGTATAGCCACGGCTTTGTCGGATGAAAATCGACATGGCGCGGGCGATAGTCAAAACCGTTTTTGCCGCCGATAATGTTTTGCGCGTCGGTCAACTGGCCGTTGTCGAACTTAAACACTTTGACTGCACCGGGGTCTTCCGCTTTGCCGCCTTTGGTGTCGTTGCCGCGCGCCGGGAAAATCACAATCTTGTTCGACGGCGCAACCACCACCTGATGCGCGTAAATGCCGACATCGACTTTCGTCTGTTGCACAACCTGCGGACCTACCGTGCCGTCTTCAAGGATCGGATGCACGGTAATGTAGCTGGGATTGTTAAACGCGGTGAGCACATGCGTGCCCGCCGGATTGACGCAGTGATGTATGGGGCGCGACGGCAGCGGTTGCGCTGTGCCGTGTTGCGCGAGCGAGCCGTCCTGCGCGATATACACCGCGCACAGGCGGTGCATCACGCCGGGTTCGGGCGTGTTGCCAGAGGGCGCGTCGCTGGTGGAGACATATAAATATTTCCACTTTGGATGCCGCCACACATACTGCACTTTGGACGGTAGCTTGATCGACGCACGCCGTGTCAGTGTCGCGTCTTCCACATTCACATCCCAATGAATGAGCGCTTCGCCGATGCTTTGATACAACGCGACGCGGCCGCTCATAATGGTTTCCCGAGAGTAGTCATAAAATAGCCCGTTATTAAAAATATCAATAAAATCAATTACTTATAGTTATGTATCGCTGTGGAGGCGCGCCGTGGGTCCATATTCGCTACCGCTTTTCCAGCGGCGCAGCCGACAACCCCTGCACGCCGCTCTTGGCAATCCACTGCGTAACCAACCCCTCGGCTTTCACCGCTTCGACAAACGCGTTGAGATAGGCCTCGCCCGCAGCGCCACGTCCGCGTGGCGTGCCCGCCGTGTGCCGCACCACCATAAAACGGCCATCGAGTATGCGTGCGCCGGGCATTTGCGCGGCGAACTTGACTAGCTCGGTTTTCAGCCCGGCCAGCGCTTCAATTTTTTCATCGGCGAAATGTTTGAACGCCTCGCCGGAGCCGGCAATCGGCACGCGCTGTGCGTGTTTCAGCATTCGGGTCAGATACAAGTCGTAGCCGCTCTTGGCACCGAGCGCGATGCGCACGCCGGGCTGGTCCACGTCGTCGATTTTTTGTAGCGGGGAACCCGGCGGCACCATATAGGTGGCCTCGATTTCCGTGGTGGGGCCGGCGAATGCGATGTCTTTGGCGCGTGCAGGCTCTTCAGCCAGCACTGACACATCCCATTTGCCGCTAGTCACCGACTCCGCCAACTCGCCCGCTGAGTGGTAGGGCAGAATTTCCAGCGGCACACCCATGCGCTTGGCGAGTTCAATCACCAGATCAACCGCGACGCCGCTCTGTTCGCCATGGGGGCCGAGCTTGGTGAGCAACGGGTTCTGAAAATTGATGCCCGCGCGCAATTTGCCGGTAGGCGCGAGTTCCGCGAGCGCTGCAGCAGGAACGGCGCTCATGGTGCTACGCCTTCCACAATCCGCATATCGCGCTCAACACCATCGCCCAACACCTTGAGCGCTTCCTGATAAGCGGCACTATCGTGCGCCGCGATAGCGTTTTCGACACTGGGAAACTCAATGACAACGACGCGCTGATTAAGGCCCAGTTCATACGTCTTGGACGGCACACCGCGCACCAAAAATTTTCCGCCCTGGGCTTGTATCGCGGCAGGCGCGAGCTTGGCATAAGCCGCCAGCGCATCCGGGTTCTTGATCGATTTGTAAAACGCTATCCAATACGCTTTGGCCATGCGGGTCTCCTGTTGGGTGCATCAGTACTGACAATGGGCGGGCAAGTGTACGCTAATCATTGGAACGTGCGCTTATACTTGCCAAATAACAAAGGGGGGTATTCCATGATTCGGTCTACATTAATGGCGACTGTGTTTTTGGTGGCATGCGCTTACGCTAACGCACAACTCTACGAAGGCGCACGCTTAATCCCCGGTGACGGCGGCCCGGCAATTGAGTCATCGGCATTTCTGGTGGAGAAAGGCCGCGTCACACGCGTGGGCAAGCGCGGTGAAGTCACCGCACCCGCTGGCATTGCACGTGTTGATTTAAGCGGCAAGACTGTAATGCCCACCCTCATCAGCACGCATGTGCATCCTGGGTTTCAAAAGGGTTTGAGTTACGGCTCAGGCAACTACACACGCGAGGTCATCCTTAACGACCTCAATCTCGCGCTCTACTACGGCATTAGCGTGGTGATGTCGCAAGGCATCGAGCGCGGTGATCTGGCGATACAAATGCGCGATGAGCAACTCGCGGGCAAGCTGGGCGGTGCCTTGTTGCTGGTGGCCGGGCGTGGCATCGGCGCGCCCAACGCGGGGCCTGGCGCGCTGGCCTACAAGGGGATTGCCTATGAGGTCAGCACCGAGGCGCAAATTCGTCAGGCGGTGCGCGAGCAAGCCGCACGCAAAGTCAACGCCATCAAAATCTGGGTGGACGATCGCGG
Source organism: Burkholderiales bacterium (assembly GCA_043743335.1). Lineage (GTDB taxonomy): Bacteria > Pseudomonadota > Gammaproteobacteria > Burkholderiales > SG8-41 > UBA5216. Next base: position 26,571 of record JAYTWR010000188.1, on the reverse strand, counting down.
CGGGCGCGCGCCCAGTCTGTCGCCAGAGCTAACGGCCGCCGCTGCCGACGAAGCACGCAAACACAAGTTGCGCATCAGCGCGCATGTGTATTACCACCGCGATGCGATAGGTTTGGCCGCCGCCAAAGTGGACAGCTTTGCGCACTTGGTGCGCGACGCGGTGATGGATGAACAGTTACTGGTATCTGTGGTCAAGAACCGCGTGTTTGTAATGCCCAATATGGGCGGTGGTGAGCGCACCACGCACATCACGCCACCGGGCTGGTGGGATGAGCCGTACCTTGTGGGTTTGTTGAAAGACACGGTATCGCCCGACGTCATCGAACGCATGAAGGGCCTGTTTGCACCGCGCGACCCTGCGGTGGTGGAGACCGTGCGCCGCACCTACAACAATGTGTTTCGCAACACCACGCGCCTGAAGGATGCCGGTGCGCGCATCATCCTTGGCAGCGACACGGGCCTGCCCGATCACATCTTTGGTTACGCCGAACAGCGCGAACTGGAGCTGATGCAATCCGCAGGCATGACCACCATGGAAGTCATCGTCGCCGCCACCAGCCGAGGTGCTGAATATTTACAATTGCCTGATCGCGGCGTGTTGGCACCCGGCAAGCGCGCAGATTTTTTGGTGCTGGACGCAGACCCGCTGGATGACATCCGCAACACGCGGCGCATCTCGCGCACGTTCATCTATGGTGTGGAGATTGATCGTGCGGCGCTGAAAGCATCATTGATTAAGTAATTGATTTTAAAGGAGTTTTATTATGACCAAACGCTGGAAAAACCGCCCGGAAGGGTCCAACTGGGGCGAGTTCGGCGACGACGACCAACACGGCCGCATGAATTACGTTACCGCCGAACGCCGCCTCGCCGCGATGAAAGAAGTGAAGACGGGGCAAGTGTTTACGCTCTCGCACCCACTGGATAAACCCGGCGGCATGGTGCTGAACCCCAATCGCAAGCCGCCGGTGTTTCACCCGGTGTTTCGCGGCAAGGAGACCTACTTCAATCTGCCTTCGTCAAAGATTGATCCGCGCTTTAACGACGTGGGCTCCGACGAAGCCATCATGCTCTATATGCAATATTCAACGCACTGGGATAGCTTTGCGCACAAGGGCATGGTGTTTGATGCGGATGGCGATGGCGTTGAAGAAGCGGTGTCGTACAACGGCTGGCGCATTGTTGACGAAAATAATCGCGGGCTGCATGGCGACTTGGGTGCGCGTGCCGTGTCGGTCGCCGAGATGGCCACCACCGGCGTACAAACGCGCGCGGTGATGGTGGACTTGCGTCATCACTTTGGCGACGCACGCACCGCCGTTACGTGGGAGATGCTCTCCAAAGTCATGCGTGACGACAAGGTGACTGTGCAAAAAGGCGACATCCTGTGTTTGCACACGGGCCTGGGTCAATTGATTCGTGATGCTAACGAAAATGAGGGAAAGCTGGACGACTCCATCAAAACCAGTTGCAGCGTGCTGGACGGCTACGACAAACCGTTGCTCGAATGGATCGCCGACAGTGGCATCGTCGCCATTGCCGCCGACAACCTCGCGGTAGAACGCTCGTCCACGCTGGGCGCCGACCCGCGCCTGCCGCATCGCGGGCCAGCCTTGCCGCTGCATGAACACTGCTTGGTCAAACTCGGCATCCATCTAGGCGAGTTGTGGTATCTCACTGAGTTAGCCGCGTGGCTGCGTGCCCATCAGCGCCACAGTTTTTTGTTGACTGCACCACCGTTGCGTATGCCGGGGGCCGCTGGATCTCCTGTTACACCGGTGGCGACAGTTTAGGCCGCAATCGATTTCCAATTCTGCGCGAGGCGCTCCGCCGTACGCCAAGACAGCGCCTGTATCGTCAATGTAGGATTGCGCGCACCGCTGACACCCATCACCGATCCGCCCAAGATGCCGAGGTTCGGCACCTCGTGCGCGAAGCCCCAGCGATCGACGGTGTTGGTGGCCTTGTTGTCACCCATGCGCGTGCCGCCGATGGCGTGGGTGGATGGGCCTTGCGTGCCGCTAGGCGCGTTTTCAGTGGCGATGGCACCCGTTTCCATGAACCACTGCTTCATTTTCGCTTGCAGGTAGGCGCTCATTTTACGGTCGTTGTCTTTCCAATCGGCAGTAATGCGAATGACCGGATTGCCGAGACGGTCTTTCACTGTGGGGTCGAGATCGAGCACATTGTCTTCAAAGGGCAGCGTGGTTTTTTGCATGGTGGCTAAGTTCCAGCGATCAGCGTTTTCTTTGACAAAGGCTTTCCATGCCGAACCCCACGTGGGTTTGCCGAAGGTGGGCATGCTGGCCGCATCGATGGGGCGGCGGTCGGAATACACAAACAGATTGCCGCCGCCGATGAAATCGAGCGCGCTGTGATCAAAATTGTCATCGGCCCAGTTGTCGAGCGCCACGCCTTGACCCTGCGTGCCGTACCAGTTGTTGATGTTGCGCGGAAACAGCCCGAACACGCGCGACAATGTGTTGTGCGTCATGTAATGGTGGCCCACTTGCCCGTTGTTGTTGGCTAGGCCGTTGGCGAACGCTTTGGATTTGGACATCAATAGCAGGCGCACGTTTTCATAGGTGTAGCTCGCCAGCAGCACCACGTCGGCAGGCTGAAAATATTCCACACCGTCTTTGAGATACGTCGCACCAGTGACGCGGCCGGTTTTGTCGTCGATGTCGATGCGCGTCACATGCGCGCGCGTCACGACGGTGAGTCGTTTGGTTTCTTGAGCCTTGGGGATGGTGGTGATGTGCGGTCCGTTTTTCGCGCTGACGTGACAGCCGCCGCGCGTGCAATAGCCGTGATACAGGCACGCCGAGCGCCCGCCATACGGCACCGAGTTAATCAACGCCGCACCGGGGAACGGTGCCCAGCCCAGCTTTTTCGCGGCGTTGGCCATGTGCTCGGTAAATTCCGTTAACCGCAGCGGCGGCATGGGGTACTCGCGGCTGCGCGGGCCTTCAAAAATATTGCCGCGCGGATCGATTGTGCCGTTGAGATTGCCGGCTTTGCCGGACACGCCCACTTCGTAATCGACTTTGTCGTAGTACGGTGCCAATTCTTCGTAGCCGAACGGCCAGTCTTCAACGGTGCAGCCCTTGGGCATGCGCGCTGCGCCATAGCGGCGCGTGGTCTCGCTCGCCACCTTAAAATCCCACGGGCTTAAACGCCACGCCTGCGCAAAAAAGTGCAGCGTGGTGCCACCTACGGCATTCATCATCGGGTGTACTGCGGGGCGCGGCGAGTACGGTGCAGACGCGTTGCGGCGATGCGTGGGCACTTCCTGATTGGCTTTTTGCACGGACTGCGGCCAGCCACGGAAATTGTTGCGCAACTCGTCCGGCGCAAAATCGCGCGGCGTGAGCCAATCGCCCGCTTCAAGGCCCACCACATCCAGGCCCGCGTTGGTGAGCGGCAGCACAGCGGTGCCGCCCGCAGCACCCAAGCCGATGACCACCACGTTGGTTTTCTTCAGATTAGTGGCCATGATTGCCCCCGCGTTTGCTGAACATCGCTTCATCGTAAGCCGATTTGCGCAGCACCTTCGGCGGCTTGCTCATGCTTTGTTCGTCAGGGGACACAAGCATGCGTATGCCCGGATAGCCGATCAAATCCCAGCCAATAAAGTTGGCGTTGCCGCCGTAATACGGGTCGCTGAACATGCCTTGCAGCGTGTGATTGCGCACCATGTCAAAAAACGCAGCCGAATTGGGACGAAATCCAGTGACGGCATTTTTCTCCAGCGCGGTCAGCACGGCATCCTGATCGCGCGCATTGAGTTTGGCGAATGGCGCGCCCTTGCTGGATTGCGCGTAGGCATCCAGTGCGGCCAGCCCCGATACATAGGCCGCTTTGCTGGAGGCCAGCGGCCCGGTCAACGCCCGATCAATGTAGTGCGCGGCGCGCGCTTCGGCGGCGCCGGGGCCATTTTCATCCGTCGGCACAATGCGCGCGACCACGGCTTCGAGTATGTCCGACTCGGCGGCAGTGAGTGTTTCCAGCGCTTCACGCAGCGGCGCGGTGGCAGGGTTGGCTTGGGCTTGAGCTTGCGCGGGCTTTGTCACATCGGTGACGGGAACAATCGCTGCGGCGCCGACTGCGCCTGCAGCCCCCACACGTTTGAGCATTTCGCGGCGCGCGATGTTGCGCGGTGCGTTGTTGTTGCTGTCGGACATGCGCTCCCCCTTGTGATGTAATCGCGGATGAAACAGTATGCGGTGCGTGAGTTGCGGTCAAGCGCTGCTCGCGGCGCGCTGTTTGTAGAACGATTACCACCGATGGGCCTGAAAGAGGAGACCGCAATGAGGAGACCACAATGAGACATTTCCTGTTCGCACTACTGCTGTGTTGCGTGCCGCTGCCGTCATTTGCGCAGCAAACCGTGCCCGAAATCAAGTTTGAATCGGTGCCGGATTTTCTCAAACTGCCCGAGGGCATGCACTTTGGTGAAGTGCCCGGTGTGGCGGTGAATTCCAAAGGGCACGTGTTTGTATTCACGCGCTCCAACACCACGCAAGGCCCGGCGTATGGGCCGTCGGCTTCGCAGTTGTTTGAGTTCGACGCCAAAGGCAATTTCGTGCGTGAGCTCGGCAAAGGGCTGTATGGCTTTGCCTTCGCACACACCGTGCGTATCGATCGCGACGACAATATCTGGGCAGTGGACAAAGGCTCGGACATGATCATCAAATTCAATCCGGCGGGCCGCGTGCAAATGGTGTTTGGCCGACGCATGGAATCCACCAGCCCGAACACCAAGCCGCACGAGCATCCGAATCCGCCTAAGCCCGCGATTGACGGTTTGTTTCGAGAGCCTACGGATGTGGCTTGGGATTCCGACGGCAACATCTACATCAGCGACGGCTACGTGAATTCGCGCGTGGCCAAGTACGACAAAAACGGTGAATGGATTAAGCAGTGGGGTGAATACGGTAACGGCCCCGGCCAGTTCCGCACGCCGCACTCCTTGGCGATCGACCGCAACAATCATATTTACGTCGGAGATCGATCCAATACGCGCGTGCAAGTATTTGATTCTGAAGGAAAATTGCTACGCACGATTACCGTCAATGTGCCGCCGCCAGCGGGCACCGTGGGCGTGTACGGCAACGTGCCAGTGGGCGCGCGTTTGGCGGCTGCCATCGGCGCGCCTAACGCGCTGTGCATCAATCCCGGCCCGAATCAGTTTCTGTTTCTCGGTGAAACCATTTATCCAGGGCGGATTTTCAAGCTCTCGCTTGAGGGCAAAGTGCTGGGTGTGATCGGCCGCTCTGGCCGCCAGTTGGGGCAATTTTCCGGCGCGCATCAATTGGCGTGCCCGTCCGAGCACGAAATCTACGCCGCAGAAACCGCCAATTGGCGCGTGCAGAAACTGATTTTGAAATAATGTTCAGAACATCATCTGCCCGCCGTTGATCTGCAACGATTGCCCGGTGACATAACTCGACGCCGGGCCGCACAAAAAGCGCACCACGGTGGCGATTTCTTCGGACAAGCCTTTACGTCCAAGGGGAATCATTGACTCACCTGCCGCCGGCGTACGACCCGCCGCGCGTGTGGTGTCCATTTGCCCCGGCGCGATGCAGTTGGCGCGGATGTTGCGGTCGCCGAACTCGCGTGCAAGACCACGCGTAAAGCCCACCAGCCCATGCTTGGCCACCGAGCCGTGAATGCGTTTTTTGGCACCGGACAGCGACATCATGCCGCCGAGCGTGACAATGCTGCCGCCACCATTGGCGATCATCGAAGGTAGGCACGCCTGTGCGAGATAAAACGCGCCGTCGAGCGTAATCGCCAGCGGCGTGCGCCATTCCTCGTAGCTCATTTCCAGCAACGGCTTTTCCGTACGCACCGAGGCGTTCAGCACCAGAAAATCCACGCGACCGAATTTTTGTATCACGCCATCGACCATGCCCTTGCATTGCTTGGCATCGGCGATGTCGGCCACGTACACCTCGGCTTTGCCGCCAGCCGCACGAATTTCTTCAGCGACTTTTTTGGCGTCATCCACCGAGTGCCGCGTGTTGATCGCCACCGCTGCGCCGGCTTTGGCCAGCTCGAGTGCTGCGGCGCGCCCGATGTTTTTGGCGGCACCGGTGATCAGCGCTACTTTGCCGGCGAGTTCTTGCGTTGCGTCAGTCATGTGTGATTCTCCTGTGTGCGATGGGTTATCGTGAGGGCGGCGGGACTATACTACGTCTATATATTACGTCTATATACTAGGTCTCACTACCCGACAAGGAGCAAGCGCATGGCAGCGTACGTAATCGCAGACATCGAAGTGACCGACAGCGCGGGCTTTGCCGAGTATCAGCAAAAAGTGCCGGCGACGATTGCCGCCTACGGGGGGCGCTATCTCGTGCGCGGCGGCGCTGCCGAGAAACTGGAAGGCGGCTGGTCGCCCAAGCGCTGCGTGGTGCTTGAATTTCCGTCCATGGCGCAACTGAAGACTTGGTACCAGTCGCCGGAATATCGGCCGCTGATTGCAATTCGCGAACGTACAACGAAATCGAATCTGGTGGTGACCGAGGGCATCTAATCCACCCCTCCTTCAGCTACCCGCCCAGCACCGCTGCCGACGGCTTGACCTTCCCGGTCTCCACACTCAGTACAGCCTGCACCAGTTTTTCGTTCGCGGGTGTGGCGATACCGGCTTCTTTGCCCTTGCGCACAATCAGGCCGTTCATGAATTCGATTTCCGTCTTGCGGCCCTTTTCCATGTCTTGTGCCATCGACGGGCGTTGAATGCTCGCGCGTGGGTTGGCCGCCTTGCGCGTGCGCATGATGTGCTCGACTTCCACCAGCACGTCCATTTTGCCGGCGCTGGCCTGTTCAAGTTGATCGGGCATCAGCTTGCCCATTTTTTCGAGCTTCAGGCCCAGTGCGCGACCGACACGGATGGATTCGCCCGCTACTTGTATTGCAAAGCGGCGTATCACGTCGTTGGTATCGCAGGCGTAGCCCGTCAACCCGGTGGATGCACAAATGCCGTTGGCCATGGCGTTTTGGGTGAGTTTGGTCCAGCGCTCGCCCTGCAAATTGGGGGTGACTTTCGAACTATCCACCAGCGACAGCAGCTCGGCCAACGCAGTCACGCGAGGGGTCACTTTGCCGTCGATTTCGCCCATACGAAACACCGTGTGCAGCGTGCCGCCCTTCTCCACCATGCGCCGGATGCGCCCAGGGCCGTACAGATCAACAGAAATCATCGACGCCACAATGCCCACGGTGCGTTCACGCCCGATGATGGGCGCGATGAGGTCTTCGTTCCAGCAATTTTGCAGTGACACCATCACGCCATCCGTCGCGAGATAGGGCGATACGGCGCGCGTCACACGCTCGGTGTCGTACGATTTGACCGAGATGAAAATAATGTCGAACGGCAGTTGATCTTTCAGCGTATCGAGGTCGCTGTAATGCAGTGTCTTGGCTTGGGTCACTATAAACTTTTCGGCTTCCGTTACGCCGTCCAGATCCAGCCCCAGCGCGCGGATGGCCTCGATATGCTCAGGCCAAAAATCAATCAACGTGACATCTTGCCCGTGATGCGCGAGGTTGCCGCCTACGTATCCGCCCAATGCGCCAGCGCCCATGACTGCGATGCGTTTGCCCATGTTAGCCTTCCAATATTATGTAACTAATTGATTTAATTGATTATTTTATTTCGCCATCAATGCCAGTATTTTGCCGAGATGGCCCGGTGTCTCCCATTGCCACAGGCAGTCATACAGCTCGCGCGCTTTTTGTGCGCCGATAATGGGCGTGACCAATCCGTCAAACTTACCCCACACTTCGTCGTCGCTCATGGGGTTGTCGGCGTGGCCGAGCACGATGCTGGTATCGGCGTGCAGGGGTTGCGCCTCGCCTTCAACCGTCACATCGACATGTGACTCATACTGTGGCTGATCGGCGACTACTTCAATTTCGGTGACATCGGCGATGGCTTTGAGCCGTTTGTCTTGCAGTAGTTTTTCATTGAAATCAGACGCGACCAGCCGGTAACCGGTGAGCGCCATCGCCACGCAGTAGCGCACGCTGAATTTGTGCGCCAGCGGCGTTTGTGGATGGCGTTGATCCGCCACGATGGCCACATTGGGGTGTACCTTGGCATGCACCTTGGTGATTTTGCGGCCCGCGATTTGTGCCGTGAGCTTGCGTGACGTTTGCACCGTAGCGTGGGTGGCGCGGCAGGCGGCAAATGGTTTGAAACCGTTACGTTTGATTTCCCAGTAGCTGAAATCCAGCGCAGGAATCTCCGCCTTGCGGTCCTGAATGAAGACATCGTAGAGGCCTTTTTCCAGTTCCAGCAATTGGGTGGAGGACTGAAAGCCGCCCTGCGCCATTTCCGCAGCGAGTATGCCGTCCATGGCCGCTTTGCCGCCGTGAAACGGTTTCGAGTGCGTGCCGAATGAGCCGACCAAACCGCCAGCGGTGGTGGCCGCTACACCCACCGCGTACTCGGTTTGCTGCGGCGTGAGGCGCATCAACACCGCCGCCGCCACGGCCGCACCCATGCGCCCGAACACTGACGTCGGATGCAAGCCGCGCTTGTGCAGATTGCGCCCCACACCCGTCGGCCCGCCGCCGCCGATGCGCGCCATGACTTCAAACGCCGTGATGAACGCTGCCAGCGTGTCTTTTTCGTTGCTGCCGAGATGGCCCGCTACCGCCAGTGCCGCCGTGGCGCAGGGGCAGGAAATATGCCCCGCGCCCATTTGATGCGCATCGTCGTAGTCCATCGCGTGCGCGGCGGTGCCGTTGATCAACGCGGCGAAAGCGGGCGAGGTGTGGCCACCCCTAAAAATCAGCGCGTTGCCCCGCGCGCCCCAGCTTTCGACCATGCGCCGCACCGGGCGCACGCATTCGTCGTCCCACGCGCCCACCGCGCAGCCGATAGTGTCGATCAACGCCAGTTTGGCAGCGCGCACAACGTCGGTCGGATAGTCGCGGGTGAGCGCGCCTGCGACATAGCTGGAGATTTGCTGACTGCGGGTGAGCGTGAGTTCGGCGGGTGCGTTCATACCAGTCTCCAGATTGTAACTAATTGATTTTAAGTGAGTATTTGTTTTGTGATGAAGATAGATTTCAGCGAGCGCGTGCTTGGGCCATTTTGCCGTAGGGCGAAAAGAGGTGAAACCCAACGGATTTGCCAAGAATGGTAAGACGAAATCCTGCGCCACGTCTATGGCCCAACGCACCAACGCACCAACGTACCCACGGGCCAGCGCAGAATGTGCGATACGATCAGCCGCTATGAAAATCTACTTCACAGCCGTGTTGTGCGCATGCGCGGGCGCAGCCGCAGCGCAGGTGTCGACATGGCCCGCCAAACCCATACGTGTGATCGTGTCGGTGCCTGCCGGCGGCACGCCGGATGTGGTGGCGCGCATGGTGACGCCGGGCATGTCCGTCGCGTTGGGCCAGCAATGGGTGGTGGACAATCGCGGCGGCGCCAGCGGGCTGATCGGTGCTGAGCTTGCGGCGCGCGCGGCGCCTGATGGCTATACGCTGTTTTTCAGCAGCCCGGGTTCGCTCACCATCTTGCCGCATTTGCACCCGAAAATGCCGGTGGATACGCTGCGCGATTTTGCGGCGGTGAGCATGGTGTGCGTCGGGCCGTTTCTGCTGATCACGCATCCCTCAATGACGGTGAAAAGCGTTAAGGATTTCATCGCGCTGGCGACGGCGGAGCCGGGTAAATGGAACTACGCCTCCGCAGGCAGCGGTGCGCCGAATCATCTGGCGATGGAGATGTTCAAAAGCGCGACCGGCATCAATCTCACGCACGTGCCGTACAAAGGTGCGCCACAGGCGCTGACGGATGTGATCGGCGGCAATGGCGTGCATGTGATGCTCAACTCAATTCCGCCGGCGCTGCCGCACATCAAGGCCGGACGTCTGCGGCTGCTGGGCGTGTCCAGCGGCAAACGTGCGTCGCAGTTGCCCGATGCACCCACGTTAAGTGAAGCCGGCGCGCCCGGCTATGAAGTCAGCACCTGGTTCGGCCTGCTGGCACCTGCGCAAATGCCGAAGGACATCATCGCGCGCCTGCACAGCACGTTGACCAAAGTGGTGCATGCCCCGGCGCTCAAGGCGCAATTTGAAGCGCTGGGTTACGACGCCGTGGCGAGCTCACCGGCCGAGTTTGCCGCGTATATGCGTGTCGAACATGAAAAATACGGCAGAATCGTTAAGCGGGTTGGCGCGAAAGCAGAATAAGAACGCACCTTCGAAACGACAACATGACCACTCCCACATCCGAAATCCGCGATCGCATGCGCATCGACTGGGATGCGCCCATCACCATGGACGACGGCTTAGTGCTGCGCGCCGATGTGTTCCGCCCCGTGGCCGAGGGCACGTACCCGGTAATCATGAGCTACGGCCCGTATGGCAAGGGTCTGGCCTTTTAGGAGGGCTACAAAACCGCGTGGGAGATCATGTGCCGTGAAAACCCCGATGCGGTCGCCAACACCAGCAACACATATCAAAACGGGGAAGTGGTTGACCCGGAAAAATGGGTGCCCGATGGCTACGCGGTAGTGCGTGTGGATTCGCGCGGCGCGGGGCGCTCGCCGGGGTATCTGTGCCACAACGATGCGCGCGAGAACACTGATTTTCACGATTGTATCGAATGGGCCGCAGCGCAGCCGTGGTGCAGCGGCAAGATCGGGCTGAACGGTATTTCCTACTATGGTGCCAACCAGTGGCGCGCGGCGGCAACGCAACCGCCGCACCTGGCCGCCATCTGCGTGTGGGAAGGCTGGGTGGATAACTACCGCGACTCCACCCACCACGGCGGCATCATTTGCGTGTTCCGCAAAAACTGGCAAGAGATGCAAGTGAAAACCGTGCAGCACGGCGTGGGCGAACACGGCTCGCGCAGCGCGCTGACCGGCGAGCTGACCGGCGAGCTGGACTGCGGCCCCGAAACGCTCACCGATGCCGAGCTGATCAAGAACCGCGAAGACCTGTGGGCCCATTTGAGCCAGCAGCAACTCGACGGCCCGTACTACCGCGAACGCAGTGACATAACTTCAATTAAATCAATTGGTTAGCTTGTTTCGGCCTATCATTCCGGCGCACGGCCCCACAATTCTTTCAGCCGCGCGTCGCGACCGCAGCCGTTGCGATAGAGTTTGTAGCGCACTGGATTTTTTTGGTAATAGTCTTGGTGGTAATCCTCGGCGCGATAAAAATCACCCGCCTTGGTGATTTCCGTCACGACATCCGCTTTGAACGGTTTGGATTTTTGCAGCGCGGCTTTGGAGGCATCGGCGAGCTTGCGTTGGGTTTCGTCGTGGTAAAAAACGCCTGAGCGGTATTGCGAGCCGTGGTCGCAAAACTGCGCGTTCTTCACAGTCGGGTCGATATTGGCCCAAAACACGTCCAGCAGTTTTTCATAGCTGACTTTGGCCGGATCGTATTCCACCTGCACCACTTCGGTGTGGCCGGTGCGGCCAGTGGAAACCTGCTCGTAAGTGGGGTCTTTGACCTGCCCGCCCATGTAGCCCGAGGTGGTGGAAATCACGCCGGGCAACTTGTCGTACGGCGCTTCCATGCACCAAAAGCAGCCGCCGGCGAAGGTGGCCTTGGCGGTTTTGACCACGGCTGATTGCGCCAGTGTCATTGCGGGGCCGGACAGCAATAGTGCGGCCAAAAACAATCGAGCGGTGCGAAACATACGATTCTCCTGAAAAGGGTTTGATGCGTCTTGGAAAGGTTTGATGCGTCTTGGTCGAGTTTTGCGTTCGGGCCTTACAGCGCGCCAGTCATTTTTGCGGCGTTCGACTTAGAGCCTGAATCTAATGCAAAATTCCCCTTCGCGCAGACAAGCGCAGCACAACACGTCTAAATCAAAGGAAATCCCATGAGCGGAACTTCAAGCAGCAACCCGGCAGGCAGCGCCGTAGCCACTCTCGGCGGCGGCTGTTTCTGGTGTCTGGAAGCCGTCTACGACGAGCTGAAAGGCGTGATTTCGGTTGAGTCGGGCTATATGGCTGGCAAGAATCCTAACCCCACCTACGAGCAAGTGTGCAGCGGCAATAGCGGCCATGCGGAAGTGGTGCAAGTCACCTTTGACCCGGCAGTGGTGAGCTTCAAGGAAATTCTCGAAGTGTTTTTTGTGATTCATGATCCCACCACGTTGAATCGTCAGGGCAACGATGCCGGCACGCAGTATCGTTCGGCGGTTTTTTATCATTCGCCGGAACAAAAAGCCGAGACCGAACAAGTTATCGCAAATTTGAGCGGGGCCAAGTTGTGGCGTGACCCAGTGGTGACCGAAGTCACAGCGGCCAGCGTGTTTTACGTTGCCGAGGATTACCATCAGGAATATTTCGCGCGCAATCCGGGTGCGGGCTACTGCGCCTTTGTGGTGGCACCCAAGGTGGCAAAGTTCCGCAAGCAGTTTTTGGGAAAGCTAAAACCGCAATAACGCCCATTCGTTACGGAGGGTGGCGCAGTTACCAGTCGCCGGACCCGCCACCGCCGCCAGAGCCGCCGCCACCACCGGAGCCGCCGCCACCACCGGAAAAGCTGTCGCTGGAGCCCCACGAGCTCCCGCCGCCGGCGCTGGAGGTCCAACTGCCGCCGCTGTGGTTCGTGCGGCTAAAGCGTGAGCGTCCGTGCCCGCGCCGGTCGCCGGATTGCAGGCTATGCTTCTTGAACCACTCGCTGCGCGACACCAGCAGTTTGGCGATGGGAAAGCCGATGACGTAAGTGCCGAGGATCACCAGCATGGTGTTCACGCCCACCACCACCAGCGGAAATACCGCCCAAAACGGGATCAGAAACACATACAAAAACCAGCCCATGCTTGGCGTGAAAATGCCGATCACGGTAAACAAACCGATAATGCCGAAAATAAACGCGCCGAACATCAGCTTTTCACCCGGCGACAGTTTCGGTTGCTGAAAGCCCGACGAGGCGGATTCCGCCGCCGTCAACGGCGTGGCGTCGCCTTCCAGCTTGGCGATGATGGCGTTGACGCCGTCTTCCATGCCCTGATCGAATTTGCCTGCCTTGAACGGCGGCGTGATGACATTGCGGATAATCCGGCTTGCCACGGCGTCGGGCAGCGCGCCTTCCAGCCCATAGCCGACTTCGATACGCATTTTTTTGTCGTTGGGCACCACGACCAGCAGCACACCGTTGTCCTTGCCTTTTTTGCCCAGCTTCCAATGCTCGAACACGCGCACGGCGTAGGCCTCAACCCCGTCGTCTCCTAGCGTGGGGATGGTGAGTACGGCCACTTGATTGCCGGTTTTGTCCTCGTGCGCCTTGAGCTTGGCGCTGATGCTGTCGCGCGCGGTGGGTGCCAGCAGTTGTGCGGTATCCATCACACGGCCCGTCAGCGGGGGCACGTCGGCGGCGATGCCGCTCGTCGCGAGCAGGCTGGACACCAGCGTCAGCGCCAGCGCCATCAAAGGCAGCCACCGGGCGCGCATCATGACGCGCCCTCCTCGATCACGGTGCCATCTTGGAGTTCATTCCCGTGCGCTTGCGGGCGGATATTTTTTTGCTTGAGCAGCGCTGCCATGGCATCCAGCCCCGCGCGAAACGCGCTGACCGGCTGCCACTGCGCCAGATGCGGTGCCATGGCGGCAATCACCGGGGTCAGCTCACCGCGCGCCAAGTGCCGCGTAATGCCGATGTCGGGCAGGATGAACACCTTGCGCTCAAAGCGGCACACCATAATCAGAATGCCCGCCCGCTCGGCGGTGCGAAAAATCTCGCGCTGTAGAAATAGCCCCTGCGCGTAGCGCCGCACGGCGGCAGCGGCGCGCTCGCGGCTCAGCAACAGGCGCGCGACACGCGGTATAAACGCCCCCGCCAGCGCCGCCATTACGCCAGCGGCCAGTATCACGGCCACGTCGCGCGCGGGCGTATGCAGGCTTTCCCAGCCGGGGCGGACGAATTCATCCAACACCACCGCGGCGGCCGCCAGCCCCGCGCCCAAGGCAAAGGCGCGCCACGGAATATCGGGGTAATCGTCGGCTCGGCCCACCACGGCAGCCACCACCTGCGCCCCCGTCGCACGCTCGAATTGTTGCGCTAGTTCGTTGATTTCTTGTTGCTCTTTCGTATTGGGCAGCATGACAGGTGATCCTCAGTGCGCGGCGAATTCGGCGGGTAGGCAACCAAAGGGTACACAGGCGCACGGCATCTGTGCAAGCGCCGCAATGAGCAGCAGTGAGCGGCAGATGGCGACTCTCCCAGGAAAATTTACATTTTCCCTCTGAGAAAGCATTGACAAGGGCGTTTTCCCTCGGCATTCTGTCGCCACCGTGCAGCCCGCCGCAAGGCAAGCCGCAGGGCAAAAAAGCAAAGCAGCTAAAAATAGTCATACTGATAACGTTGAACCACCCTAAAAAACGGAGAATCTCCATGGCAGCAAAGAAAAAAGCAGTAAAGAAAGCCCCCGCAAAAAAGAAAGCCGCAGCAAAACCCGCAGCAAAGCGCAAGCCCAATGCCGCCTTCATGAAGCCGATGAAAGTCAGTGCTGAGCTCGGCGCTGTTATCGGCACCGGCGCAATGCCGCGCACCGAAGTTACCAAAAAAATCTGGGCCTACATCAAGAAGCACGGCCTGCAAGATGCGAAAAACAAGCGCAACATCAACGCCGACGACAAACTGAAGCCGATCTTCGGCAGTAAGAAGCAAGTGTCAATGTTCGAGATGACCAAACTGGTCAGCAAGCATTTGAGCTAAGTTTTTGGTTTTGCAAAAACAGCCGACGTTGAGAAGCGCCGGCTGTTTTGTTTTGAGGCTTGAAAAATGTGTGAGTGCGTGAATGGTTAACGTGTTAACGAGTAAGGGCTGCGTCGCGAAGTCAGCTTTTGTGTGCTTGGGCAAAGTTCACGGCATACGAAGGGTTATCTATTCACTTATTCACCCGCTCACTCGTCCGCTCACGCCTTTAATTCACACACCCCGCCGCGCATACCAAGCGCCCCAAAGCAGCGCCGCGCCCATGGCGAAGAACACTGGCGTCATGCCGAGTGCTGCGCCCAGTGCGCCGAAGATCATCGGGATGGCGGCTTGCGTAATGTTCAGCAGTAGCGTGCGCATGCCGACAGCCTCGCCGCCGCGTCCGGGTGGGGCGGTAGCGTAGAGCATAGCCATGATGATCGGCTGCGTGCCGCCGAGGCCGATGCCCAGCACGAACGACACCAGCATCAGCAACGGCACGCTGCTCACTAGCGGGATCACCGCCAGCATGACGCCGGTAAGCAACATGGTCGAAATCAGCATCAGGCGTTCATTGATGCGATGGATCACCCACGGCAGTATCAGCCGGAACAGAAATATCGCGCAGCCGAACGAGCCGAGTATCAGCCCGATGGTTGACGCCGACAGCCCGATAGCCGAGCCGTGAATCGGCATCACGAACGAGTATAAATCCCAGCACATGGACATCAGTCCGCTGATGATGAGTATGCGCAGTAATGCAGGGATGCGCAGCAGGTCGGCGATGTGTTTGTCGCTGCTGTCGGCGGCCTGCGCACCGGGGTTAGCCTGTGCGCTGCGTGTGTGGTGACGCACGATGGTGCGTTTGCGGTAACGAATCAGCACCAGCGTTGCAATGACAAAACCTGCGCACAGCAAAAAGGTGTAGCGGTAGCCGATGCTGTCGATGGCGAACCCTGCGGTCACCGGGCCGACAAAGCCTGAGGTTGAAAACGCCAGTGCCAGCATGCTGAAGTTGCGCGTGCGGTCTTCGGGACGGCCCACTTGCGCCGCAGCGTGGTTGACGCAAATGTGGTACAGCATGAAGCCGCTGCCGGTCAGCACGCTGACAGCAAACAGCGTTTCAATGCGCGGCAGGGCAAACGCCAGCAGCACGCCGGCCAGCACTAGTGATGCGCCCACCGTCATTGGCACATACACGCCCGTGCGATCAATCATGCGACCCCAGCGCACGGAAAAAAACATCGGCACCACGGCAATGAGCGAAATAATCATGCCGACGGTCAACGGTGTGGCACCCAGATGCAGCGCGAACAGCGACAGCGTGACGCGCGCTCCCGCGAACGCCATGTGCGGCAAAATAGTCAGCAAAAAAATCAACCGGATAGACATGCGTCAGTATATAACTAATTGTTTTTATTGAGTTTTTTTGGCGCGCTCCGCCATGCTACCAAGCCGACGCCAGCGCAGGTGATCACAATGCCTGCCCAACTGGTTGCCGAGGGCGTGATGCCGAACCATACAAACTCCGGCACGATGGCAAACGCGGGGGTGAGGTAAATCAGGCTGGTGACGCGCGTCGCGCCGCCGTGCCGCAACAGATAGTGCCACGCGCTCACCGCCAACAGCGACGCAAGGATGACCAGATAAAACAGCGATCCCGCCAGCGCCCACGACCAACGTACGCTGTTGTCTTCAAACGCCAGTGCCAGTGGTGCGAGCACCAGCAGCGTGGCGGCCATTTGTACGCAGGCCGCTGCGCGCAAATCCACGTCCGCACAGAATTTGCGCTGATACAGCGAGCCTGCGGTAATGCCGAGCAAGGAAATGGTGACGGCAATCAGGCTGCCGGTGCTGACTTCGCGCACGTCGATTTTGTGCCACACAATCAGTGCCACACCCGCGAAGCCCGCGATCACCCCCAGCCATTGCACGCGATTCAACTTTTCGCTCATCCAGCGTGCTGCGATCATCGCTGTCAGCACCGGTTGTATGCACAACAGTACCGACGTAATGCCCGCCGACAGCCCCAGATACTGCGTGTAGTGGCTGCCGCCCAAATGGATGGCGTGCATCATCAAGCCCGCAATGGCGACATGCGCGAACGCCTTGGGCGTGGCGGGCCAGCGCGGGTGTACCAGCCACACAATGAGCGAGATGCACGCGAGGCCGAGCGCAAAACGGATACTGAGAAACGTCAACGGTGCCACGTGCTGCAACGCGATTTTGGTGGCGATAAAACCCGTGCCCCAGATGGCTACAAAATACCAAGCGAGCAGCGCGTTAAACCAGCGATGGGGCACAAGTGACAAGGCGGAAGTGGCCGCGTGCGTAAGGCCGCGTGCGAAACACATCACGACCGTTGCTTACGTCAAACTGACGTGGCGGCAGAAGCGCAAGTATACCGGTATACCGCGAATGTAGGTAGTGCGCCGCGAGTCGCGAGCAGGTAGACTACGCGCCGCGCCGTCCGGCACGGGCGGCGGACGCATTGGGTTTCTTCGGCTTTTTTCGGCTTTTTAATTGCAAGGGGGTTCCATGTTTGGCCGTCTTATGCCCACCGAAGGGCGTTTCTTCGACATGTTCAACGAACACGCGAATTTAATCGTGCGGGGTAGCCACGAGTTGGCGTCGCTGATGAGCAACGGCGACGACATTCAGAATCGCGCCTATCGTATCGAATCCATCGAAAAAGCCGCTGACCGCGTGACGCATGGCGTGATCGAGCTGTTGCACAAGACGTTTATCACCCCACTCGATCGCGATGAGATTCACCAACTCATCACGCGCATGGACGACATTCTTGACCTGATGGAGGACGCGTCGCAGTCGATATTTCTCTACGACGTAAGAACCATACCCGCCGAAGCCGCCAAGCTCGCCGACCTTTGTGTGGCGTGTGCCGAGCAGGTCAAGGTGGCCGTGGGCCTGCTATCGAATATGGAAAACGCCAAGGCGATTCTGGTGGCCTGTGATGAAATTGACCGCTTGGAATCCAATGCCGATCACGTCATGCGCTCGGCCATTGCCTCGCTGTTTCGCGACGAGCCGGATGTGCGGCAGGTGATCAAGCTGCGATCCATTTTTGAGTTGCTGGAGACGGTGACGGATCGTTGCGAGGATGTAGCCAATATCATCGAAGGTATCGTGTTGGAAAACTCCTGATTGAATCGAATTGATTCGATTCGATTCGTATTTCGCCGGGTTTTGACGTGATGTTGTCCAGGAAAGTCTGACGCATGAATTTTACTTTCGAAGTGCTGGTGTTTTTGATTATTGTCGCGTTGTTGTTCGATTTCATGAACGGCTTTCACGACGCGGCCAATTCAATCGCCACGGTGGTCTCGACCGGCGTGCTCAAGCCGCATCAGGCGGTGGCAATGGCTGCGGCGTTTAATTTTATCGCGCTGTTTGTGTTCCAGCTTAAGGTGGCGACCACGGTGGGCAAGGGTATTGTTGACGCCAATATCATCGATCACTACGTGGTGTTCGGTGCGTTGTCAGGCGCCATCGCCTGGAACATCATCACTTGGTATTACGGCATTCCGTCGAGTTCATCGCACGCGCTGATCGGCGGGCTGGTGGGTGCGGCCATCGTCAAGGCAGGGGCGAGCGCGCTGATTTCCAGCGGCTTGATCAAAGTTGTCGCCTTTATATTGATCGCGCCGCTGGTGGGGTTCTTGTTGGCGTCCTTGTTACTGGTGATTGCCTCCCATTTGGTGCGGCGGGTGACGCCCTTCCGGGTGGATCGATGGTCGCGGCGGCTGCAATTGGTGTCGGCATCGATGTATTCGCTCGGCCACGGCGGCAACGATGCGCAAAAAACGGCCGGCATTATTTGGATGCTGTTGATTGCTTATGGCTTGCCGGGGGCGAAGGAATCCATACCAGCGTGGGTGGTGATCGCCTGTTACGTCACGATTGCGCTGGGCACAATGTTCGGCGGCTGGCGTATTGTCAAAACCATGGGGCAGCGCATTACCAAGTTAAAACCGTTTCACGGCTGCTGTGCGGAAACCGGCGGCGCACTGACCCTGTTTATGGCGACCTCGTTCGGCATTCCGGTCTCCACCACACACACCATTACCGGCGCTATCGTCGGCGTGGGCGCGGCGCGCGGCTACAAAGCGGTGCGCTGGGGCGTCGCCGGCAGTATTGTGTGGGCGTGGCTGTTGACCATACCGTGCGCCGCGTTCATGGCGGCGGTTTTCTGGTGGATCGGCACGCACATCCTGTGAGTTACTCGATCCGTCGTTCGTAAGCTACAGCCTACGGCGCCAGCCGTTCCGTTTTCCAGCCGTGCGCGGTTTTGCGCCAGACCAGCCGGTCATGCAGGCGGTTTTCGCGGCCCTGCCAAAATTCCATTTCCAGCGGCATTAAACGATAGCCGCCCCAATGCGACGGGCGCTGTGGCGCGTCGCCGGTCGTGCGCTTAGCTTCGGCATAACGTTGTTCCAGCACGGCGCGGTTCGCGATCACGTCGCTTTGCGGCGAGGCTATAGCTGCGTGGCGGCTGCCCAGCGGGCGGGTGGCAAAATAGGCATCGGACTCGGCGGCTTTCAAGCGGGTGAGCGTGCCTTCGATGCGGATTTGCCGTTCGAGCGCCAGCCAAACAAACAGCAGCGCGGCGTATGAATTGCCGTCGATCTCGTGCCCTTTGCGGCTGTGGTAATCGGTGTAGAACACAAAGCTGCCCGCATCAACGCCTTTGAGCAGCACGACACGTTGCGACGGCTTGTGATCGCGCGACACCGTTGCCAGCGACATCGCATTAGGCATGGTCAGGTCGGCCTTTTGCGCGTCGTCGTACCAGCGCGCGAACTGCGCCAGCGGATCGGCCAACACCGCCGATTCGTCGAGACCGTCGCGCATGTATTCCTGACGCACGCGGGCGAGATCAAGCATGTGGTTTTCTTCTAAATGCTGTAACTAATTGATTTTAAACAATTATTTAATTTTCTCTTGGTGCGCATCCCATTCCGCCGCCAGTTCGCGATTGGTTTTGTAGTGGGGCACTTTAAAGGCGAGGCGCTTCCAGGATTGCAAGCGCGGAATGCTGCCTTCGACCTCGGTCTTCCAGTATTGGTCGCCGAGCGTGATGTTGCGCGCCTCATCCATTGCCCAGTATTTTTTCGAGCCTTCGCCGCCGAACATGAACAAACGTCCATTCACGATTTTGAAGGTATCGTGATTACCACCCAGCGGAATCGCATACACCAGCCCGTTGGAGCAAAAGCCGTTAAACTGCGGCTTGAATTTGTCCGGCGCGGCGCGGAACTGCTCGCGATTGGCCTCGCTCGCGAAGCGGTAAGTCACGCCTTCGTGATCCATTTTGACATCGGGCCGGCCCGGTACGGGTTTACCGGCGGTAAAGTAGGCCACGGGGTCATGGCCCTTTAACATGAGGCGGTTGTCGTCGCCGTCGCTGATGGTATTGTGGGTGGCGCAGCCCGCGAGCGCGAGCAGCAGCATAGCTACGAGTATCAGGCGGTTTGACATGGCGAATTCTCCGGTATCGTGCGGGAAATGAGTACTTAATAGACGCAGAAATTATAACCCCGCCCGCGCTGCAGCCGTCGCATCGCCTTCGTACTTTTATATCTTTGGCTTTATACTGCGTGACAGCAGAAGGAGAAAGCATGATGCCAGATACCACCATTACCGTAACCAAAATCGCCGGGGCCATCGGTGCCGAAATCGGCGGCGTGGATTTGCGGCGCGAGCTGGCCGATGAAACTATCGCCGAGATATACCGTGCGTGGAACGAGCACGTGGTACTATTTTTTCGCGATCAAGACATCAGCAGCGCGCAATATCTGGCGTTCGCCGAGCGCATCGGCAGGCCGATTGAATATCCTTTTATTCAGGGGATTGAAGGTTTTCCGGTGATCACGCCGGTAATCAAGCGCGAACACGAGCACATCAATTTTGGCGGTATGTGGCATTCGGACACTACGTATCTGGAAGTGCCGCCCAAGGGCACGTTTTTGCTGGCGCGCGAGTTGCCGCCGTTTGGCGGCGACACGTTGTTCGCCAACCAATATCTTGCCTATGAGGCACTGTCGGCGGGTTTGAAAAAAACCGTCGATCAACTCACCGGCATTAGCAGCTCGGCCAAGGCCGACGTGTCGAAATCGCGCGAGGACCGCATCGCGCAAAGCCCCGCCAAGCACGCCAAAGAAACCTTTGAGGCGCACCACCCGGTGGTGCGCACCCATCCCGAAACCGGCCGCAAAGCGCTCTACATCAACCCCGGCCACACCGTGCGCTTCGACGGCTGGAGCGAAGACGAAAGCGCCCCGCTGCTGCACTGGCTGCACCAGCACCAAGTGCGCCCTGAATTCACCTGCCGCTTTCAGTGGCGACCCGCGTCACTGGCCTTGTGGGATAACCGCGCCGCGCTGCATTTCCCCGTGAACGATTACCATGGCTACAAGCGCATCATGCACCGCATTACCTTGCAGGGCGACCGCCCGCAGTAATTTATTTGGAGAATTATTTGGAGAACGCTATGAAAGCCTTTTTGTGCGCCCCATTGTTGATGGCCGCGTTGCCGGGACTTGCGCCCGCACAGCCTGTGTTTCCGGTCAAGCCGGTGCGCTTTATTGTGCCGCAAGCGCCGGGCGGCGCATCCGATGTGCTGTCGCGCATCGTCGCGCAAAAGCTCACCGAGAAATGGCCGCAGCCGGTGGTAGTCGACAATCGCGTGGGCGCGGGCGGTAACATTGGCACAGAGTTGGTCGCGCGCGCCACACCCGATGGTTACACGTGGGTACTGGGTTTTCCTGGCACGCACGCGATCAATCCGATGCTCTACAAAAACCTTTCTTGGGACCCGGAGAAAAGTTTTACGCCAGTGGCCAACCTCGCGGTAGTCCCGTATGTGGTGGTGGCAGGCAACAACCTGCCCGCGAAAAATATGCAGGAGCTGGTGGCGCTGGCCAAAGCCAAGCCCAACGACATCAAGTACGGCTCCGCAGGCAACGGCACGGTGAACCATTTGATAGGGCCGATGGTCGCCACCGCCGGCGGCATCAAGTTGACGCACGTGCCGTATCGCGGCATCGCCATCGCGGTGACCAACATCATGGCCAACGAAGTGCAGCTTGCTTTCGGCAGCATGCCCTCGGTGATCGGGCAGATACGCGGCGGCTTGATTAAGCCGTTGGCAGTGACCACTGAAAAACGTTTGGATGCTTTGAAAGACGTACCCACCATGATTGAGCAGGGCTTCCCCGGTTTTGTGGTGACGCCATGGTTCGGTATCCTCACCGCCAGCGGTGCCCCGGTCTCCGTGGTGCGGCAAATAAATAACGATATTAATCAATTGCTTACGCAACGAGATACGGTGGACCGCTTTGCAGCGCAAGGCGCTATCCCCGCGCCGTGGACGCCGGAGCAGTTTGCCAAAGAGCTACGCACGGATATCGTGCGTTGGGCGAAAGTGGTGAAAGACTCCGGCGCGACGCTGGATTAACCACAAGCGCCAAACGTGGCTCAGTAACTCGGCTGATATTTGATGGCTTTGACCACCGCGTTCCAGCGCGCCACGTCTTCAGCCAGCCACGTGGTATAGCGCTCTGCCGATTCCCACCACGGATCGACGCCAAACGCGGCGTAGGCTTTTTTAACATCCGCGTGGGCGATGGCTTTCTCCAACGCGCCGTTGAGCCGGCTGACAATAGCGCGCGGCATCGCGGACGACGCAATGATGCCGTAGCTGGAAATGATTTCAAACTTGGGATAGCCCATTTCCGCCACCGTGGGCGTATCCGGAAACGCCGCCGAGCGCTGCGGGCTGGCCACGGCAATGGCGCGTAGTTTGCCGGCCTTGATGTGGCCGATGACGGGCGAGGTGCCGATGAACATCAAATCCACATAGCCGCCGATAATATCCTGCAGTGCGGGCCCCACCCCCTTGTACGGCACATGCAGCATATCAATACCCGCCGCCAGCTTGAATAGCTCCATGCCCAAATGAATCAGGCCGCCACCGCCCGATGAGGCGAAGTTGAGCTTGCCCGGCTGCGCTTTGGCCAGCGCCACCAGTTGTTTCAGATCACGCGCCGGTATACCTGGGTGCACCACCAGCAGCGAGTGCCCGCGCGCCAGCGGGCTGACCCCGACAAAATCTTTCAGCGTGTCATACGGCAGCGACGAATGCGTGCCGGGTGCCGTGGTAAACGAACCGGTAATCACCAGCAGCGTGTAGCCGTCTGCAGGCGACTTGGCGACGTGATCAGCACCGATCGTGCCGGCGGCCCCCGACCGGAAGTCAATAATAAACGGCTGCCCCAGCCACTCCTGCAACTTGGCGCCCACGGGCCGCGCCAGCAAATCCGTCGGCCCGCCGGGCGGGAAGGCGGAAATGATGCGTACGGGTTTGGCGGGGTAGGATTGCACGGCATTGGTGGCGGCGGGTTGCGCATGTGCTATGGCCGTCCAAACCCCCGTCAACAGGACATACACCAACCCCATCATTCGCGCCTGCATGGAAAACACCTTTGTTACTTTGAGAGGGCGAAGTTTAGCGCGGAAGGCGTGTGGCACATGCCGAGATGCTACCGCTGAGTTCGCGCACTATGTCGTGGCCCATCGAGTAGCCCGGAAGCGGCGTAGCGCATTCCCGGGCAAACAGTCGTTTTGCTACAGACTACGCAGCGCCGGCCGCAGTTTTAGCCATCGCACAAACGGCTCAAAATCCCGATCTGCGTACAGCAGCGGCAAACCATGTTCGATGCAATACGTGGCAATGATCACGTCCGTGGTCTTGCGTATGGTGATGCCGCGCTGGCGCAGTGCGCGGTAGTGGTCGGCTGACCTGCCCGTTGAAGTACGCAATCCAAACACTGGAATCGACCAGTATCATGCGTTAGACGTCGAGCCGCATGCGGTCAAGATCATCGCGCCACTTGAGTTTGCCGCGCAAGCCGCGCAGGGCTTCCTGCTTCTTAAGTTGAATCAGTGAGCGCAAACCCAGCTCCACAGCCTCTTTCTTGGTTTTTGCGCCGGTCACTTTGATGGCATCGCCGATAAGCTTTTCGTCGATCATGATGTTGGTACGCATGGCATCCCCCAATGTGTATGAATGTTTGACATTATACACATCGCGACCGTGTAGCCAAAAACGCCCCCAACACCCGCGAAGTATGCGACTGCTTAGGCTTGGCCGCCAACATCCAAGGCGTGCCCTTTGCCACCACACGCCCGCCCGCATCACCGCCTTCCGGCCCAAGGTCGATGACCCAATCCGCATCGGCAATCACATCCAGATTGTGTTCGATCAGCACCACGGTGTTGCCTGCATCGACGAGACGGTGCAACACACGTATCAACTTCTCCACGTCGGCCATGTGCAAACCCACAGTGGGTTCGTCCAGTACGTAAAGCGTATTTTTGTTGACGCCCGCGCGTCCGGGGCGTTGGCCGGCGTCGGTGATGTCGGGGCGTACTTTAGCGAGTTCAGTGACCAGCTTTATGCGCTGCGCTTCGCCGCCTGAGAGCGTGGGGCTTTGTTGACCGAGCGTTAAATAGCCTAGGCCCACTTCTTGCAACAGGGTGAGTGCATGGTGTATGGCGGGATGGACGGCAAAGAATTCGACGGCTTCATCGACGTTCATCGCCAGCACTTCACCAATGGATTTGTCTTTGAAGCGCACGGCAAGTGTTTCCGGATTGAAGCGTGCGCCGTGGCAGGTTTCGCATAAAACGCGTACATCGGGCAAGAAACTCATTTCGATCTTGCGCATGCCTTGGCCTTCGCATGTCGCGCAGCGCCCGCCGGTGGTGTTAAACGAGAAGCGGCTGGCGCTGTAGCCACGCACGCGCGCCTCCGTAGTTTCGGCGTAGAGCCGTCGGATGGCATCCCAAAATCCCACGTACGTTGCGGGGCATGAGCGTGGCGTTTTGCCGATGGGCGTTTGATCCACTTCAAGCACGCGGCCTACCGACTCCCAATGCGTTATTGTTTTATAAATATTTGTTTTTATTGAATTATTTTTAATGAGCCGTTGTGCTAACTGCGCATGCAGCACATCGCGCGCCAGCGTGGATTTGCCGGAGCCCGACACGCCGGTGATGGCGGTAAAACGTTGCAGCGGCACGCGCACGTTGACGGATTTCAGGTTGTGCAAGGTGGCGCCATTAATGTGTATCGCGGGCGTGTTGCGATTGACCGCGCGTGGCGGGTGTAGCGGATGCAGCAAGGGCTTAGACAAAAATCGCCCGGTGAGCGATTTCGGATTGCGCATCAAGTCCGCTGCGGTGCCCACACCAATCACTTCACCGCCCACCTTGCCTGCACCGGGGCCGAGGTCAATCACGTGCGCTGCGCGGCGTATGGTGTCTTCGTCGTGTTCGACCACCACCAGCGTGTTGCCCTTGGCTTCGAGCTTTTGCAGCGTGTCGAGCAAAATCTGGTTGTCGCGCGGATGCAGGCCGATGGTCGGTTCGTCGAGGATGTAACACACGCCGCGCAGATTGGAACCGAGTTGCGCGGCAAGCCGTATGCGCTGCGCCTCGCCACCCGATAGCGTGGGTGCCGCGCGGTCGAGTGCCAGATATCCTAGCCCCACTTCATCGAGGAAGGTGAGACGCGTGCGGATTTCACTCATCACATCGCGTGCAATCTCAGCGGCGCGGCCCTTGAGTTCAAACTTGCCTAGCGTTGCGGCTACCTTCGACACCGGCAACGCCGTGAGTTGCGCAATCGATTGCCCGTGAAAGCGCACCGCGAGTGCGTCGCGATTCAGCCGCAGGCCATTGCACGCCGGGCAGGGCTCTTCCAGCTCCAGCCACTCCAGCCATGAATCGAGCACGTGTTCCTCAGTACCGCTTTTTTCACGCTCCTCGTTCCAGTCAAAGCCGGTGATTTTGATACCCGTGCCGAAACAGGCTTTGCACCAGCCATGACGCGAGTTAAAGCTGAACATGCGCGGGTCGAGTTCCGCAAAGCTCTTGTTGCACGAAGGGCAGGCGCGATTGGCGGAGTACGTCACTTGCGGAAACGCGGGGATGCTTTTCGCCTTCTGCGTGATGGCGCGTTGCAGCCGGTCGAGGCCGCTTAACACGTGCACCACCCCCTTGCCGTGCGCCAGCGCTTGCGTCACCGCGTCACGCAGCGCGTGTTCGTTAGCGGGCGTTACGCGCACATCAGCCACCGGTAGCTCGATGTTGTGTTCGCTAAAGCGGGCTAGGCGTGGCCACTGTGCGGTGGGCAAGAAATCGCCATCCACCCGTAGGTGCGTATGCCCCTTAGCCGCTGCCCATTGGGCGAGGTCGGTGTAATAACCCTTGCGGTTTACCACCAGCGGCGCAAGCACACCCACATGATCACCCCGTGAGTGCTTCATGATGCTAGCGACAATGGCTTCAGCGCTTTGCGGTTCTATCGCCACATCGCAATCGGGGCAGTACTGTGTACCGAGCTTCACATACAGCAGGCGCAGAAAGTGGTAAATCTCGGTGAGTGTGGCCACCGTGCTCTTGCGCCCGCCACGGCTGGTGCGTTGCTCGATAGCGACGGTGGGCGGGATGCCCGTGATGCTATCCACCTCGGGCCGTGATGCGCCTTGCACAAACTGGCGCGCGTAGGCGTTGAGCGATTCCAGATAACGCCGCTGGCCTTCCGCGAACAAAATGTCGAAGGCCAACGTGGATTTGCCGGAGCCTGAGACGCCGGTAACTACGGTGAACTTGCCGCGCGGGATTTCGACATCGATGTTTTTTAGGTTATGTTCCCGGGCGTTGCGGATGGTGATGTATTGGTTTTGTCGTGTGGGCGACCGCTGTGACCGTGCTTCTTTTCCCTCACCCTTGCCCCTCTGCGCCGCTTCAAGTGTGCCCTTGTCCCGAGGGGAGAAGGGCTTTGAACCC
>JAYTWR010000187.1:0-15664 GCA_043743335.1 Burkholderiales bacterium | reverse complement strand
GAAAAGTCAAAAGCTTCCCTCATCCCAACCCTTCTCCCGAGGGGAGAAGGGCTTAGAACCCTCTCCCCCCGGGAGAGGGCAGGGTGAGGGAAGGTGTTGATGTTTCATAACGGCTGAACAGATACCAAATACTTAGTTAAATAGACCTCTGGAGCGCACGATGGCACAAGACACCTTCAAAACCCTGTGTGATTTCACACCCGCCCCCGGCAAGAGCGGCAAATACCATTCACTCGCCGCACTTGAAGCCGCAGGCCTGGGCAAAATTTCGCGCCTGCCGCGCTCCATACGCGTGGTGCTCGAAGCGCTGGTGCGCCAGTGCGACGGCAAAAAAATCACTGAGGATCACGTCAAGGCCCTCGCCGCGTGGCAAGCCAATGGCGCGCGCACCACAGAGATTCCGTTCATCGTTGTGCGTATCGTATTGCAGGATTTGATTGGCTTCGGCACGCTGAATGATCTTTCCGCCATGCGCAATGCCGCCGCGCGCTTGGGTATAGCGCCAAGCAAGATTGAACCGCTGGTGCCGGTGGATGTGGTGGTCGATCACTCGGTAGAGATTGACGTGTACAACACGCCGGACGCCGTGCAGCGCAATCAGGAAATCGAATTCAAGCGCAATGCGGAGCGCTATCTGTTTGTGAAGTGGGCGCAAGGTGCATTCAAAACCGTGCGCGTGATACCGCCCGGCAACGGCATTATTCACCAGATCAACATGGAGCATTTGTCGCGCGGCGTATGGGAAAAAGACGGTCTGTATTTCCCCGACACTGTGTTCGGCACCGACTCGCACACCACCATGGTCAACGGCATTGGCATCGTGGCATGGGGCGTGGGTGGCATAGAAGCCGAGGCAGGCATGCTCGGCCAACCCAATGCGTTCCTCACGCCAGACGTGGTGGGTTGCCACATGACCGGCAAGCTGCGCGAAGGCGTCACCGCCACTGACTTGGCGCTGACCGTGACTGAACTCATGCGCAAAGCCAAAGTCGTCGGCAAGTTTGTGGAGTTCTACGGCGCAGGGGCAACCGCGCTCACCGCTGCTGATCGCTGCACCGTCGCCAACATGGCGCCGGAATACGGCGCGACCATGGGCTATTTCCCGGTCGACGAAAAAACCGTTGAATACTTCAAAACCACCGGGCGTGATCCCGAATTGGTGTCCACCATTGAGGCTTACTACAAAGCGCAAGGCATGTGGGGCATGCCCAAGGCCGGTGACATCGATTACACGCAAGTGATTGAACTCGATTTGAATACCATCGTGCCCAGCCTGTCCGGCCCCAAGCGCCCGCAAGATCGCGTAAGCCTGCCTGATCTGGGCAGCAACTTCGATATGTTGTTCTCCGCACCCACCGACAAAAACGGTTACGCGCGCCCCGCTGCTGATTTAACCCGGCGTGAAGCCACCGGTCACGACTTTGACGTAGGCCACGGCGATGTGTTGATCGCCTCCATCACCTCATGCACCAACACTTCCAACCCGGCACTGCTGCTGGCCGCCGGCTTGCTGGCCAAGCGCGCCGTGGAAAAAGGCCTGATGCCGCATCCGCGCATCAAGACCTCGCTCGCCCCCGGCTCCAAAGTGGCCACAGCCTACCTGCGCGATGCAGGCCTGCTGTCGTCTCTGGAAAAACTCGGCTTTGGCGTGGTTGCCTACGGCTGCACTACCTGCATGGGTGCCGCCGGTCCGCTGGATGCCAAGATTGAGGACGCGGTCGTGTCCAAGGATTTGGTCACGTGCGCGGTACTCTCCGGTAACCGCAACTTTGAAGCACGCGTGCATGCCAACTTGCGCGCCAATTATCTCGCCAGCCCCGCGCTGGTGGTGGCCTATGCACTCGCGGGCAGCGTGCGCACCAATCTCGACAAAGACCCGCTGGGCAAAGACAAAGACGGCAAACCCGTTTACCTGAAAGACCTGTGGCCCAGCGATGCCGAGGTGGCATCGCTGTTGAAATTCGCCGCCAACGCCGACCACTTCCGCCGCGAATATGGCGACCTGTCGGGCAACAAAAAATTGTGGGATGCCATCCCCACCATCGAAGGCGCCGTCTACAAGTGGGATGCCAAATCCACCTTCATCAAAGAGCCGCCGTTCTTCGATGGCGTCACCGCCACACCGGGGGTAGTCACCGACATCAAAGGCGCGCGCGCGCTGGCCATACTCGGCGACTCCATCACCACCGACCACATCAGCCCCTCCACCAAAATCCGCCCGGGCACGCCCGCCGGCAAATGGCTGGAGCCGTTCAAAGATCATCCGCCCGCCGACTGGGGCCATTTCGGCGTGCGCCGCTGCAACCACGAACTAATGGTGCGCGGCACCTTCGCCAATGTGCGGCTGCGCAATGCGGTAGCCCCCGGCACCGAAGGCCCGATCACCAAGGTGCAACCCACCGGCGAACAAATGACCATCTTCGAAGCCAGCGAAATCTACCGCGCGAAAAAAACACCGCTGGTGATCTTCGGCGGTGACGACTACGGCATGGGCTCCTCACGTGATTGGGCCGCCAAAGGCGTGCAACTGCTGGGTGTGAACGCCGTCATCGTCAAGAGCTTTGAACGTATTCACCGCGCCAACCTGATCGGCATGGGCGTGGTGCCCCTGCAATTCAAGCCCGGCGAGGATGTCAAAACGCTCAAGATCGATGGCACCGAAACCTTCACCATCGAAGGCCTGGCGGGCGGCAACGTCACGCCCATGCAAGACATCACCATGACCATCACCCGCGCCGATGGCACCACGCAGAAAGTGACTTTGACCCTGCGCATCGACACCGGCATCGAGGTGGATTACCTCAAGCACGGCGGCATTCTGCCGTATGTGTTGCGGGATTTGGTGGCTACTGCGGCCTAGGCACTCTACAGCGCGCACTACAGCGCGCACTACAGCGGCACCCCCGCAGGCAGTAAAAAGGCCGACGTCTCAGGGACGCTGGCCTTTTTATTGGCTGATGCGCTGCCAACGGATTCAATCACGCCAGCAGCTTCTACACCGATGCCGCTGGGCATAGGCAACGGGTATTGCCCACCGCGATGGTACACATCCATAAAATTCACGCCGATAGCCGTTTGACGTATCAACGCTTCCGCTGCGCCCGGCGCGGGGAGTTCGACGGGTTCGAGTTTCATGACTTCGGGATTGCCTTGTGCGGCAATGCGTACTACGGTGGCTTGCCTGTAGTGCCTTTTAGTAGGGATTGATTTGCGTGCTTATCATGGGCGATATCGCGTTGCCGCCGCGTCGTCCCCGCAAAGTGATTCCCGACCCAGGTCGGCAAAGACCTATCTTCGTGTGCGGATATCAGGCTTTGATGTGATTGAAAAGGCTATTTCATAAACGCCAACAACAACGCGTTCACCGCTTGCGGGGCATCGTATTGCACCCAGTGGCCAGCTTCGGCGATGGTATGCGTTTGGATGCTGGGCATCGCGGCGCGCACTTCGTCGATACGCGGCTGCAGCGGATCGCACAACGCATCTTTGCCGCCCCAGATAATTTGCACGGGGCAGGTCATCGCTTTCAGTGCGCTAGACATCAGCCCGGCAATCAGGCTGATGCGCCGCCCGTCGTAGCGCGTGCGTTTGACGTTATACAGATGCAGATCGACGGTTTCGTCGCTCACCCGGCTGGGCCCGGCGCACATCATGACTTCAAGGTTATGTCGCAGCGCCGCGCGCACGGCGGCTTCGCCTTCGCTGTCCGGTGGAATTTTTTTCAGGCTGAGCTCAATGCTGGGCCGCTCAAACCCGCCCGGCCCCAGCAACGACAGCTTGTGAATGCGC
Source organism: Burkholderiales bacterium (assembly GCA_043743335.1). Taxonomy (GTDB): domain Bacteria; phylum Pseudomonadota; class Gammaproteobacteria; order Burkholderiales; family SG8-41; genus UBA5216. Next base: position 11,875 of record JAYTWR010000187.1, on the reverse strand, counting down.
GTGCCCATGCGCGCGGCGCACGCGGCCGCGATCATGCCGCCGAACGAAAACCCCGCCAGCCGAAACGCGCCGCTCGTTACGGCAGTATTCAAACCGTCGATCACGTGGCCCACGAATTCGTCGCGCGGCATGTCTTTGGGCACCGTCGGCGATTCGCCGTAACTCGGCATGTCCAGCGCATGCACGGTGTAGTGCTGCGCCAGCACATCAAAGTTACGATGCCAGTGATTCATTGAACCCATGCCGCCGTGCAATAACACCAATGGTTCACCCGTGCCTGCGGTTTTTGTATGCAGCTTCATTTATATAACTAGTTGATTTTTAACGATATTTAAAATTCTGACTATCAAAAAGTGGTCAAGCAGGCGGGTGTAACGCCGGATACCTGAGTTCGCGCCAGCAAACTACCCGGCCCGCGATCACGCGATTACTTTCGCGCCAGATACAACGCCACGCCCGCGCACACCGCCACCAGCAAGGTGACTTCCCAGCCGTGAAAATGCACGGGCAACGCACCATGCCCGTCGTGCGCAAACGCCGCGTTACTGAATAAAACGCTCGCCATCATCAGCTTGTGCATAACAGCCCCTCGGTTTCGATATGTTTAATCACGGTATCTAGGCCATGCCCGGTTTTCAAGTTGGTAAACACAAAAGGCTTCGCGCCACGCATTTTGCGCGCATCGCGATCCATCACCTCAAGTGACGCGCCCACCATCGGCGCGAGGTCGATTTTGTTGATCACCAACAAATCTGATTTGGTAATGCCCGGCCCGCCCTTGCGCGGAATTTTATCGCCGGCGGCAACGTCAATCACATACAGCGTTAAATCCGACAGCTCCGGGCTGAACGTCGCTGCAAGATTATCGCCGCCTGATTCGATAATAATCATGTCCAGCGCGGTGAAGCGCCGGTTAAGCCGCGCCACCGCCTCCAGATTGATGGACGCATCTTCGCGTATGGCGGTGTGCGGACAGCCGCCGGTTTCCACGCCGATAATGCGCTCCGGTGCCAAGGCTTCATTGCGCACCAAAAACTGCGCGTCTTCTTCGGTGTAAATATCGTTGGTCACTACCGCGATATCGTATTTGTCGCGCAGCGCGCGGCACAGCGCCAGCGTTAACGCGGTCTTGCCAGAACCGACAGGGCCGCCGATGCCCACGCGCAACGGCTGTGTGTGATGCTTAATGGCGCTCATAAGTGACTCACGGTGTACTCACAATTTCTCACAATTTCTCACGATCTAAAAATCCGACTGTATTGGGTTTCGTGCCGACTGGAAAGCATGGCAAGACCCGGCGCAAAGTTACCCAACTCGGTATCGTCTTTTGCAGCAGCCGCTTGCGCTACGGCATCCAGCCGCGCGCCCAGCGCCAGCAACATTTTTTGCCCGGCGGTTTGGCCGAGCGGCACCACCTTGATCGCGGCCATCACCTGATTTTCAATCCAGCTCCACAGATACGCCACCAGCGCTGAAGCAGATTCAATCTGCCACTGCGCTGCTGCGCAAGCGAACGCGGTGGGAAACGCGGGTTCGTCGATGGTTTGCATCGGGGTAAACGCCGCAGCATCCGGTTCATTGAGTTCATTCAACAATCGCGTCAGCGAATAGCCCATTTGCACCGTCTCGGCGCGCAGCTCGGCGGATTCTCGGCTGGCCAGAAACACCGCGTTCCAATATTCAACAAGCGCAATATCCTTCGCACACCACGCTGCGTATAGCCGCAGCAACAGCGGCGCTTCCATACTCGCCATCGACAGTTCGAGCACATCCGTAATCCAGTTCTGCGCGCTGGCAGCATCGTGCACGATGCCCGCCTCGACCGCTGACTCCAAGCCTTGCGAATAGCTGTACGCGCCCACCGGCAGCGCAGGGCTGGCCAGTTGCAGCAGTCGCACTAGTCGCAGGTCACTCACAGGACAATGCCCAACACTGGCCTGTAGCCTGACAGGAGCGCCGCGTATTCCGAGTCATGAACAAACAGCAAGTAGTTGATTTTAAACACTTTTTAAACACTTTTTAAATACTCGTGAATGCGCGCGCCCTGACCACTTTCTGCATGATGATGCCCACCACCATAAGCCCCCGCCTCCGGCTCAAACGGCGCGCGCATCGGCGTCAACACCGCGCCCAAACCTTTGAGCATTTCCGCCAACACGTGATCCGCAGTGATGCGCAAAAAGCCGTCACCGACCTGCACCGGCACGTGGCGATTACCCAAGTGATAGGCGGCGCGCGCCAGTGCGGTGGCGTCCACGCAGGTGATGTGCAGTACGTCTTCCGGCTCTGCCACCACCTCAACCATTCGCCCGTCTGTGGCTTGCAATAAATCACCACCGCGCAAAATTTCACCGCGCGGCATGAGCAGCCACGCCTCTTCGCCGCTGGCGAGCTGGGTGCGCAAGCGGCTCTTCTGCCGCAAATCGAACGGTAGCCTCAACTGCGCCTGCGCCTGCGCCTGCACCGTCCCGCTGCCGGTCGCCAGCTTGGTGTGGATCTCAATCATCAGAACAAAAAGTAGCGTTGCGCCATCGGCAGCACTGTCGCCGGCTCGCACACCAGCAATTCGCCATCCGCGCGCACTTCGTAGGTCTCGGCATCGACTTCGATTTTCGGCTGCCAGTCGTTGAGCACCATGTCTTTTTTGCCGATCTTGCGCACATTGCGTATCGCCTCTAGCGGCTTGGCCAAACCCAACGCCGCGATGGCCGGGTTTTTCAACGCGGCTTTAGACACAAACGTCAGCGAGGTGCGCAGCGCCTTGCCGAAACTGCCGAACATGGGCCGGTAATGCACCGGCTGCGGCGTTGGTATCGACGCGTTCGGGTCACCCATCGCTGCCGCTGCGATCATGCCGCCTTTCAAGATCAGTGATGGCTTCACGCCAAAAAACGCGGGCTTCCACACCACCAAATCGGCGAGCTTGCCTTCGGCAATCGAGCCCACCACGTGCGACACGCCATGCGCAATCGCCGGGTTGATGGTGTATTTGGCGATGAAACGCTTCACGCGCGCGTTGTCGCTTTGCTTCGGGTCGCCCTTCAAACTGCCGCGCTGCACTTTCATTTTGTGTGCGGTTTGCCAGGTGCGAATAATCACCTCGCCCACGCGCCCCATCGCCTGCGAGTCTGACGACATCATGGAAAACGCGCCGAGGTCATGCAAAATATCTTCGGCGGCTATGGTTTCTTTGCGAATGCGCGATTCGGCAAACGCCACGTCCTCGGCTATCGCCGGATCAAGGTGATGACACACCATCAGCATGTCGAGATGCTCAGCGATGGTGTTCACGGTGTAAGGCATGGTCGGGTTGGTGGACGACGGCAACACGTTCGGTTCACCGCACACTTTGATGATGTCCGGCGCGTGTCCGCCGCCTGCGCCCTCGGTATGAAAGGTACAAATCGCGCGGCCTTTCATAGCGGCCACGGTGGTTTCCACAAAGCCGGATTCGTTCAACGTATCGGTATGTATCGCCACCTGCACATCCATTTTGTCGGCGACCGACAAACAATTGTCGATAGCCGCCGGCGTGGTGCCCCAGTCCTCGTGCAACTTCAAGCCAATGGCCCCCGCTTCGATTTGCTCTTTCAGCGGCGCGGGTTTGCTGGCATTGCCTTTGCCGAGGAATCCCAGATTCATCGCAAACGCATCCGCCGCCCCCAGCATGGCGTGCATATGCCACGGCCCCGGTGTACAGGTGGTGGCGAAGGTGCCTGTCGCGGGGCCCGTGCCGCCGCCGATCATGGTAGTCACACCGGACATCAGCGCCTCTTCAATTTGCTGCGGGCAAATGAAATGAATGTGCGTATCGATGCCGCCGGCGGTGACGATCATGCCTTCGCCCGCGATGATTTCGCTACCCGCGCCGATGGGAATAGTAATGCCAGGCTGTATATCAGGATTGCCCGCCTTGCCGATTTTCCAGATGCGCCCGTTTTTGATGCCGATATCGGCTTTGACGATGCCCCAGTGATCCACGATCAAGGCGTTGGTGATAACGGTATCCGCCACCTTGGCCGACGAGAGCTGGCTTTGCCCCATGCCGTCGCGAATGACTTTACCACCGCCGAATTTCACTTCTTCGCCGTGGATGGTGAAATCTTTTTCGACTTCGATCCACAGTTCAGTGTCGGCAAGGCGCACGCGATCGCCCACCGTCGGGCCGAACATTTCGGCATAGGCCTGTCGCGACAATTTCATAGCGCCCCCATGATGCGGCCCGCAAAGCCGTAGACTTTTCGCGCGCCCGCGAGCGCCACCAACTCAACCGTGCGCGATTGCCCCGGCTCGAAACGCACCGCCGTGCCCGCCGCAATGTTCAAGCGATAGCCACGCGTTTTCGTGCGCTCAAATTTCAGCGCGTCGTTGGTCTCAAAAAAATGGTAATGCGAGCCCACCTGTATCGGCCGGTCGCCGCTGTTGGTAACGGCCACCGTCAGCGTGGCACGACCTACGTTGATTTCAATCGCGCCCGCCGCGACACGCATTTCACCGGGAATCATGGCTACCTCGGATTTATATAACTAATTGATTTAAAACAATATTTTTATACAATAGGATTGTGTACCGTCACCAACTTGGTGCCATCGGGAAACGTCGCTTCGATTTGAATATCGGGGATCATTTCCGGCACGCCTTCCATCACCTCATCGCGCGTCAGCAGCGTTGCGCCCCAGCCCATCAACTCGGAGACGGACCTGCCGTCACGTGCGCCTTCCATGATCGCGGCGCTGATCAGCGCGACGGCTTCCGGGTAATTGAGTTTCAAGCCGCGCGCTTTGCGCCGCTCGGCGAGCAGGCCGGCGGTAAAAATCAGCAACTTATCTTTTTCTCTGGGTGTCAGTTCCATACACTGTCCTCTCAGGTATTCCAAATTCGCGGCAGCACCGCCTCGCGCCCGACCACGACAGGCCGCAGGGTTTGCCACAACGCCACAAAATACTGCTTGGCCGCTTCGCTCGAATCACCGAGGTAGCGTGCCACCAGCACACCCGGCAAGCGCGTGACCGCCGTCGCACCCGATTTTGCCGCTATCGCACGACACGCTGTCATATCAACCGTCTGCACATGGTCCGCCACAGCAATCAATGTGCCGCAAACAGAATGCCCCGCCAAGCCCGCCGGCGAACGCATGCGTAATCCACCCGCGTCGATATGGCCACGCTCCAGCCACAGCGGTTTGCCCTCGCGCACTACCGCCATGCGTGCGGTGCATTGCCCGCGCTCGAAGCGCTCACCCGAGCCCGTGCGGCCCAAACACAACACTTCCCAACCCATGTAGCGTGCGGATGGGCTCAAGCACACTTCGGTATCCAGACTCGCCAACGCGCCATTGAACACGATAGTTTCTTGCGGCAACCACTCTAGGCACGCGCCTGCGTCTAGCGCAAAAACATTACGCTGCCGCGCCCACGCGCCGGCCGAGCGATACCACTTGGCCGCACCCGGCGTGGTGAGCAATACCTGAGCGTGCGCGCCGATGTCGGCGTCGATTTCAAGGCTATCGCCGCCCACGATGCCAGCGGGCGGATGCACAATAATGCTGTGGCACACCGCATCGCCTTCGGGATAGAGCGGCTTTTGCACCACCAGCGGCCCGTCGTAACGGCGCGTGGCCAACACGGTGCGTTCGCCGCGCCGCTCATAGCCCAACGCCAGATGCGCACGCCACGTTGGATGGAGGGGAGTATCTGCAAGTGGCATGGCCCCATCATACTGCCAGCAGCCCGCGTACGTTGTCTTTGTCCATGTCGGCACCTGCGCCGCGCGCGATGATGTCCCCGCGCTCCATCACCCAATATTGGTCTGCCAGCGAGCGTGCAAAATCATAGTATTGCTCGCACAACAAAATCGCCATGTCGCCGCTGGCGGCGAGCGTGCGGATGACACGCTCAATGTCTTTGATGATCGACGGCTGAATGCCTTCGGTGGGTTCGTCCAGTATCAGCAGCTTGGGGTTCATCGCCAGCGCACGCCCGATAGCCAACTGCTGTTGCTGGCCGCCAGACAAATCGCCGCCGCGCCGCTTGATCATTTGCCGTAGCACCGGAAACATGTCGTGTATGCGCTCCGGCACGCGTGCGCCGCGCGGCAGGGTGGCCAGCCCCATTTCCAAATTTTCACCTACCGTCAAACGCGGAAAAATGTCGCGCCCCTGCGGCACGTAACCCAAGCCCGCCCGCGCGCGTTCATACGGTGCTGCGCCGGTAATATCTTGGCCGCCAAAACGGATGGTGCCGCTTTTTGCCGGCACCAAACCCATCAGCGTTTTGAGCAATGTGGTTTTGCCGACGCCATTGCGGCCCAGCAATACGGTGACTTTGCCGGCAGGCACTTCGAACGACAAATCACGCAGAATGTGACTGCCGCCGTAATATTGATTCAAACCCGTGACGCTGAGCGTGTGTGTCACTGGATCACCTAGCGGCCCAGATACACTTCAATCACGCGCGGATCGTTCTGCACTTGGTCCATCGCGCCTTCGGCGATGACGCTGCCTTCGTGCAGCACGGAGACTTTGCGTGCGATTTTTTCGACGAACGCCATATCGTGTTCAACCACCACCAGCGAATGCTTGCCGGCCAAGGTGAGAAACAATTCCGCCGTGCGCTCGGTTTCATCGTCGCTCATACCCGCCACCGGTTCGTCTAGCAGCAGTAGCTTGGGTTCCTGCATTAGCAACATGCCGATTTCAAGCCACTGCTTTTGCCCGTGCGACAACAAGCCAGCGATTCTGTCCGCGCTATCGGTCAGGCGTATCAACTTCAACATGTCGGCGATGCGGTCACGCTCGGCGCTGGTCAGCCGCGCGAACAGGGTTTTGATCACACGCTTGTCGGCCTTCATCGACAGTTCAAGATTTTCAAATACCGTGTGATGCTCAAAAATCGTCGGCTTCTGAAATTTTCGACCAATGCCAGCCTGCGCAATCTCGACTTCAGAATACTGTTTTAAATCAATAGTTTGCCCAAAGAATGCCGTACCGGAATCCGCCCGGGTTTTACCGGTAATGACATCCATCATGGTGGTCTTGCCTGCACCGTTGGGTCCGATCACGCAGCGCAGTTCGCCAGAGTCGATGGCCAGTGACAGATTGTTCAGCGCTTTGAAGCCGTCAAAACTGACACTGATGTTGTCGAGATACAGCACCACGCCGTGGGATGCGTCGAGCTGCCCATGCACCACTTCATGCGTATACGGCGTAGACGCTTCGTCATCGGCCCGCGTGGTTGGAACGTCAGCGGTCATGACCGCCCTTTCACGTATTTGTTGAACAAGCCCACGATGCCTTGCGGCATGAACAACGTCACCAAAATAAACATCAAGCCCAGCACGTACAGCCAGTATTCCGGAAACGCCTGGGTGAAAAAGCTCTTGGCACCATTGACCACGCCTGCGCCGATGATCGCGCCTGTCAGCGTGCCGCGCCCGCCCACTGCAACCCAGATAGCAATTTCAATCGAATTGGCTGGCGACATTTCACCCGGATTGATAATACCCACTTGCGTGACATACAGCGCGCCGGCCAAGCCGCACAACACCGCTGACAAAGTCCAGATGAACAGCTTGTAGTGCAACGTGTTGTAACCGCAGAACATGACACGCTGCTCGGCATCGCGTATCGCCGCCAGCACACGGCCAAATTTGGATGTCACAAGGTAACGTCCCAGCAGCAGCGTGCCCAGCAGCACCGCACCGCTTAGGGTAAACAACATCATGCGTGTTTGCGCTGTGGTAATCGGTATGTCGAGTATGCGTTTGAAATCGGTAAAGCCGTTGTTGCCGCCAAAGCCGGTTTCATTGCGAAAAAACAACAGCATGGCGGCGAACGTCAGCGCCTGCGTGATAATCGAAAAATACACGCCCTTGATGCGCGAGCGAAAGGCAAAGTAGCCGAACACATACGCCAGCAGCCCCGGCACTGCGACTGCCAGCAGCAGCGCCCACCAGAATTGATCGGTATTCCACCACTGCCACGGAAATTCTTTCCAGTCGAGAAACACCATAAAGTCCGGCAGCGCCGCACGATACTGACCTTCACGGCCAATCTGCCGCATGAGATACATGCCCATACCGTAGCCGCCCAGCGCAAAAAACAGACCATGGCCCAGCGACAAAATGCCGCAATAGCCCCAGATCAAATCCATCGCTACGGCAACGATGGCATAGCACATGATTTTTCCGATCAAGGTGACCCAGTACGCCGACACATGTAGCGCACTTTCCGGCGGCACGACCAAATTCAGCAGCGGAAACACCACAAACAACACAAAGCCGCACGCGCCGAGCGCCGCCCAGCCGCGCGCGCCATACAAACGCGTGAAGGTGCGAGTCATCGGTCCGCTCGCGTTTCCGCTCATGTTTCCACCGAGCGCCCTTTAAGCGCGAACAGGCCTTGCGGGCGCTTCTGAATGAACACAATAATGAACACCAGCACGGCTATTTTGGCGAGCACCGCGCCCGACCAAGCCTCCAGCAACTTGTTGGCAAAGCCCAACCCCAGCGCGGCATACACGGTGCCTGCCAGTTGCCCGACGCCACCGAGTACCACCACCATAAACGAATCAACGATGTACGATTGCCCCAAGTCCGGCCCGACGTTGCCGATCTGCGACAGCGCACATCCAGCCAATCCGGCGATACCTGAACCCAAGCCGAACGCCAGCGTATCCACCCGCGCCGTGGGCACGCCCACACACGACGCCATGGCGCGATTTTGCGTCACGCCGCGCACAAACAAACCCATGCGCGTGCGCGTGAGCAGCAGCCACACGCCCATCAGCACTGCGCCGGCAAACAACACAATCACAATGCGACTCCACGGCAGCACCACGTTCGCCAGCACATCAATGCCGCCCGACATAAACGCGGGGTTTTCCACCGGCACATTTTGCGCGCCGAAAATCGTGCGCACTGCTTGTATCAGCACCAGACTGATACCCCACGTCGCCAGCAACGTTTCCAGCGGGCGGCCGTAGAGCCAGCGAATCACCAAACGCTCCAACGCCATGCCCACCAAGGCCGATACTGCAAAAGCGACGGGCACCGCGCACAACAAATACCAGTCAAAGGCAGCCGGTAGATGCGCGCGAAACAGGTTTTGCACCACGTAGGTGGCATAGGCACCGACCATCATCAGCTCGCCGTGCGCCATGTTAATCACGCCCATCAAGCCGTAGGTGATGGCCAAGCCCAGTGCCGCCAGCAGTAGTATCGAGCCCAAACTCACCCCGGTGAACACCATGCCTAAGCGCTCACCCCAAGCGAGACGCCCTTCCACGGCTTTCAGGCTGTTACGCGCCTCAAGTTGAATATCCGCATCCTTGTCGCTCTCTAGCACCGCGAGCAGCAATGTTTTTGCGCTGGGGTTGGGTGACTGTGCCATGAGTTTCATGGCAGCCAGACGCGCCTCCTTGGTGCCGGATTTCAACTCAAGGCTTGCGGCAATTTGATTGAGTGCGTCTTTGATGGCCGGATCGCTTTCCGTATTCAGTGTTCTTTTCACCACAGGCAACAGGGCCGGGTCGTCTGTGCCTGCCAATGCCTTTACCGCTGCGGCCCGCACATCACGATCCTTGGACAACAGCTTGAGTGCAGCAAGCGCCTGTTGCAACGCGCCGCGCAGACGGTTGTTAACGGAGATGTCTTCGCGTGCGGCGGGCAAGGCCGCTAGTTTGTCGCCGGTGATAGCGTCTTCAGCTTGGACCCCTTTGACAATTAACATCTGTTTGCCGGCGACCTGCAGTTCGCCTTCGAGCAGTGCGTTGAGCACGATGGACACCCGTACATCACCCTCGGTCACCAAGGTGGCGATGGCAGCGATTTTTTCTTCACTATCGCCGGTCGCCAATTGTTCCATCGCAACGCGATCCAATGCCCAAGCCGAGTGCGTCGGCAACACGAGGCACGACATCAGTGCCATCGCAAGCACCATAATAGTGAATTTTGAGTTTTCGCCGCGCATAAAAAGGGAGCCGCGTGGCAGCCCCCTTTTTGTGCACGGCGGAGTCTGCACCCCGCCGTGGCAATACTAGCTTACTTCTTTTTCTCCGCCATTAATGCCGGCTCGTCTTTCTTTTTGTCGTTACCGGGGATGAACGGGCTCCAAGGCTGGGCTTTCACCGGGCCTTTGGTTTTCCATACCACGTTGAATTGGCCGTCGGCCTTGATTTCACCGATGAACACCGCTTTGTGCAAGTGGTGATTCTTTTCGTCCATCTTCGAGATAATGCCCGACGGTGCGGTAAAAGTCTGGCCGCCCATGGCTTCGCTTACTTTGGCTACGTCAAACGACTTGGCTTTTTCAACCGCTTGCTTCCACATATAAATGCCGATGTAGGTGGCCTCCATCGGATCATTCGTCAGCGGCTTGTCTTTGTGGCCAGCGATATTTTTCGCCTTGGCATAGGCAGCCCACTTCTTGGTGAACTCATCGTTGGCAGGCGTCTTGATCGTCATGAAGTAGTTCCATGCGGCCAGATGCCCCACCAGCGGCTTGGTGTCTACGCCACGCAGCTCTTCTTCACCCACCGAGAACGCCACGACCGGCACGTCAGTCGCCTTAAGTCCTTGATTTCCAAGCTCTTTATAGAACGGCACATTGGAGTCGCCATTGATGGTGGAGATCACCGCGGTCTTGCCACCCGCCGCAAATTTCTTCACGTCCGCCACGATGGTTTGGTAATCGCTGTGACCGAACGGCGTGTATTTCTCGTCGATGTCTTTATCGGCGACGCCTTTCGATTTCAGAAAGGCGCGCAGAATTTTGTTGGTCGTGCGCGGATACACATAGTCCGTGCCCAGCAGCACCCAGCGCTTGGCGCCGCCGCCTTCTTTGCTCATTAAATATTCCACTGCCGGAATCGCCTGCTGATTCGGTGCGGCACCGGTGTAGAACACGTTGCGCGAAATTTCTTCACCTTCGTATTGCACCGGGTAGAACAGCAAGTTGTTCAATTCCTCGAACACCGGCAGCACGGATTTACGCGACACCGAAGTCCAGCAGCCAAACACGGCAGCGACTTTGTCCTGCGTAATCAATTGACGCGCTTTCTCAGCGAACAGCGGCCAGTTGGAAGCCGGGTCAACCACCACCGGCTCGATCTTCATGCCCATCACGCCGCCCTTGGCATTGATTTCTTCAAATGCCATCAAGGCCACGTCCTTCAGCACGGTCTCGCTGATGGCCATGGTGCCTGACAACGAATGCAGCACCCCTACTTTAACGGTCTTGGATTGCGCGTGAACGTCGGGCGCTTGAACGCCCACAGCGGTGGCCACAGCCAAGGTGCCAGCCAAAACTGAAAATCGTTTTAAAAATGATCTGCGATGAAACATGTCGGAGTACTCCTCAAGATGGTTGATTAGATTGTTTAAACGCGCGGATGGATAGCTGCAATGCTCGATATGAGTGCAATCAGTTACACAGCAGGAGTCGTGCCAAGTCTTTGTTGGCTGTCAGACACGACCGCGCGGTAACGCGGCAAGTGCCGACCGTGCCATCCGTGCCATCGGAGGCGCAGGCCCGTGGCTGCCGCCACCAATCTGACAAATCAAGGTAACTAATTGATTTTATTGACTTTATTTTGTTTCCTCCGTACGGCCTCTAATGACGTCGCGTACCGCAGAACCGGTGATTGAAAACGCATCGCCTCCATCGAAGACGCTTCATATCAGTGCATGACACCAAGTCACGCACCAACATTGCGCTTTGGTCTCTATTCAGCCGCTATGAAAAGTCAAAAGCTTCCCTCATCCCAACCCTTCTCCCGAGGGGCTAATCTATGCACACATCTTTCTGCGGGGGTCATGAGGAGATAAGTTGTACAAATCTGCGCTATTGGGTAATCTCCGGCCAATGATAACCACAAGC
>JAYTWR010000186.1:0-11190 GCA_043743335.1 Burkholderiales bacterium | reverse complement strand
CGTTCAAAGCGTGCTTCCAATCCATTTCCCATGACAATTCTCCCTGAATGTACGATGATGGCGGGAGAATGACATATTTATTAACACAGTACAATTAAGACATTGATATTAAAGTATTTTTTCATAACTCAAGCCATGCCAAGGCAACTACTCGCGCTTCAAATATCCGGCCTTGATCAACTTGTCGAGCTTGGCGATTTCGCCTTTGACGAATTGATCCATCGCCTCGGGTGTGCCGCCCTGCACTTCCAGCCCCAACTGATCGAGCCGCGCTTTCACGTCGGGCAACGTCAGCGTGCGATTCACTTCGCGATTGAGTTTGTCGATAATGACCTTGGGCGTTTTCAACGGCGCAGCCATACCGAACCACACCAGCGATTCCGCGTCCTTAAAACCGCTTTCGGCCAGCGTCGGCACATCCGGCAGCAACGGCGAACGGCGCGGGCTGGCAATGCCGATCACCCGCGCGCGCTTGCCTTTGATGGCGGCCTCGGCGCTCACCGTAGTGGTGTGCGCACCCTGCAATTGGCCGCCGATCAAGTCGGTCAAAAACGGCGCCGTGCCTTTGTAGGGCACATGCGTAAACTGCGCGCCGGTGGCACCCTGCAAAATGGCCAAGCCTATGTGCAGGCTGCTGCCGATACCCGACGAACCCCAAGTCACCTTGCCCGGATTGGCCTTAGCGTAATCGATCAGTTCTTTGGGATTGCGCGGCGCAAAATTCAAATGGGTCAGCAGAATCAACGGCGCATAGCCGATGTAAACCACATTGGCAAAATCCTCCGCCTTGTACGGCGGATTGCGTGAGAGTGCCACGGCGTTAATGCTCGGCCCCGGATTCGCCAGAATCAGTGTGTAACCATCAGGCTGCGCACGCGCCACGGTTTCGCCGCCGATCAAACCACCGGCACCGCCGCGGTTATCCACCACAAACTGTTGGCCCATGGCCTCGGTGAGTTTGCCAGCGATCAAACGCGCGATCACATCGTTCGATGCGCCCGGCGTGAACGGCACCACCCAACGCACCGGTTTGCTGGGGTAATCGGCCGTGCTTTGTGCCCACGCTGCCGGGGCCAGCAACAACGCACTGAGGGCGGCTTGCATGCAAATCGTTTTGTTCATGGGAATCCGCTTACCGCGCACGCGCCAGCGCGTCCGGGTTAATCACGTTAATGGGTTTGCCTTCCAGATACGCCACAATCTGCCCGAAGGATGACGTGAACTGCCCTTCGTAACCATTGCGCTCCACATACCCAATGTGCGGCGTGCACACCGCGTTAGGCATGCTGATCAGCGGGTGCATGGCACCCAGCACCGGCTCGGATTCAAACACATCCACCGCCGCCATGCCGGGCCGGCCCAGCGTCAGCGCTGCCTCCAGCGCGCCGGTTTCAATCAGCGGCGCGCGGCTGGTGTTGACCATCAGCGCGGTCGGCTTCATGCGCGCGAGATCAGCCGCCTTGACGATGCCGCGCGTGCCGTCATTCAGCCGCATATGCAGCGAAATCACATCGCAATCCTCGAAAAACGTTTCGACGTTGCGCGCAATCGAATAGCCATCGGCCTTAGCGCGCTCGATGCTGCCATCGCGCCCCCACGCCAGCACCTTCATGCCGAAAGCCTTGCCGTAACCCGCCACCACCGCGCCGATGCGCCCGTAGCCGTAAATCCCCAGCGTCTTGCCACGCAGCCCCTGCCCCATCGTCGATTGCCAACGCCCCGCTTTCAGCGCCGCCACCTCCTGCGGAATGTGCCGCATCGACGCCAGCACCAACCCCCAAGTCAGCTCCGCCGTCGCATACGAAGGCCGGCCTGGGTGCATGTCCGAACACAGCAAAATCCCACGCTCGGTGAGCGCTGGCAAATCCACATGCGGATACACGCTGCGCTGACTGATGATTTTCAGCTTAGGCAAACGCGCAATCAGCGCCGCGCGGATCGGCGTGCGCTCGCGAATCAACACCAGCGCCTCAGTGTCCTTCAAGCGCTCGGCCAGAACGTCTTCGTCTTTAGTGTGATCGTTCCAGATGGTTACGTCGTGGTGTGCGACAAGTTTGTACGCCTCTAACTGGCGCACCATGTTTTGGTAATCGTCTAATACGGTGATGTTCATTTCTGGAGTGGCCTAAATAAATCAATAAAAACAAATAGTTACGAAAATCCTACGAACCCGAAACAGGGTAATGTGTGTGAGTTGCGCACGCGCCAACGTAACCCGCGCTACGCCGCTGACCGCCAAGGATCAAACAGCGCGACACCTGTGCGTTGAAAATCACGCGTATTGCGTGTCACCAACGTCATCCCATGCACCAGACTCGTTGCCGCAATTAAAGCATCCCGTTCAGGCATGGGATCGGGCACGTGCAAACGCGCACAGCGGCGGGCAACGCTAGCATCAATCGGGAGCACGCGCCCACCAAAATCCCGTAGCACCTTGCCTTCGAGCCAAGCACGTAACTCAGCGCCTTGCCGCCGGTCTTTTCGCTCCATGCGCAACACACCGACTTCAAGCTCCATGATGGTGACGGTGGACAGATACATTTCTCCGAGCAAAATTTCACTGGCCCATTTTACAACGCGAGCATGCGCCCGATCCGGTTTACGCAGCTCAGATACAACGTTGGTATCGAGAACAAACATCAGGAAAAATCAGGCACCTTGAGTATCGGCCCCGCCAAGCGAGGCGGCGTAAATTCGAAATCGCCGCCTTCGGTTTGCGCAAGCGCCTCCAGCAAAGTCTTCTGTTTGCCGGTGATGCGCTGATACTCGTCAATACTCAGCAAAACATGCGCCGGTCGCCCACGATCCGTAATGATCACCGGACCGCGCATGGCAGCTTTTTTGGCACCGCTGGTGTCTTGGTTGAATTCACGGCTTGAGAGGGTGGTGGGCATAATGGTCTACCTCCGCTTGGAATGTAGTTACGTTACTACATTCCAAGGAGCGTCGTCAATAGAAGAACGAACCAAGTGAGGTGGGAAGTGAGGCGGGAAGTGAAGCAATATAAGCGCGTTTTTACGCCGCAGCCTTCTCTAAGTTACTACGCCGTTACACCCGCTCCAAAATATTCAGTCCTCTGACCCGATCCAACAAATAAATCAAGCCACGATCATCCACCGTCACGTCGTTACTTTGCACACGCGGGCAGCCGGGCGGCACGTCGGGCATGTAGTAAGCCACTTCTTTGGGCGCATGGGGTTTGGCGATGTCGATGATGCGTAGCCCGTTGGCGAACCACGCCACGGGGATTTCGGTGCCGGTGATGACTTCACACGGTTGGTGGCAGCCGGTCATCGCCGGTTGCGGCGTGTCGGGCATGTCTTCCAACTGGAAGCTCGAAATCGGCACGGGATTTTTTTCGTCTGAAATATCCACCACCCACAAAAACGCTGCCGGGTACGGCGTGTCGCAGCCTTCGAGGCGGCCCACGTCTTCGTCGCTGACCACCATGATGTCGCGGCCCTGAATCTTGAAGGGCATTTTCAAACAGGTGTGGGTGGGCCACGGGAACGGCGGGCTCCAGTCTACGTGCGACACGAGCTTGGGCTTGGACATATCTTCGATATCCAGAATCACAAAGCCGCCGTACCAGTAACTCGTGTACAAACGATTGCCCTGCCGCAGGGGATGATGGCACTTGTGATGCGAGCCTTTCCACGTGGGCGTTTCGCCGCCTGCGGCCCACTGGCCCGGCATGTGCCAACGCCCCACTTCCTCGGGCTTGGCGGGATTTTTCAGATCGAGGATGACGACGATGTTGCCGACGTAGCCGTCCATCGTTGGTGAGATGTAGGCGTAGCGGCCATCGAAATCAAAGCGATGCACGCCGCGCGCGTAGCTGGCGTTGGATTTATCGGTGGCGTCCCAATGCGTAATCAGTTTGTGTTTGGCCGGGTTGGAAATATCCCAGATCGACAAACCGCCGGTGTAGCCCGCCGGTGGCGTTTCGCCTTTCAGCGCGTGACCACCCAGCACCTCACGATTGGTAATCATGATGTCGCCGTGCACGCGCACCTTGTGCGAGTGCGTGCCGGGCGGCATATTGATTTCGCCGATTTGCTTGGGGTGTTTGGGATCGGACACATCAATCACCAGCGTGCCTGCCGGGTTGCGCATATTGCCGACATAAGCGGTTTTGCCCTGCACCACCACCTGCCCGCCGCCCGCGCAATCAAACCACGACTGCGCGCCGAATTGATCGTGCGTGTGGCCATGGGCGTGACCGCCCGCGCCGCCCGCTTGGCGCACATCGATGTAAGCGACTTCCCTCACGCCCTTGGCTTTGCTCATGATGGTTTCCTTTGATTACGCTGCGTTGTGGTGTTCGGTGGGTATACGCCGACATTGTATCGCCGCCGTGCGACTAGGCAACGCCGGATACGCTAAAATAAACAACACCTTATCCTTATGAAACCTCCTTCGCTCCCTATGCACGGCAAAACGGTGCTGGTCACCGCTGGCGCACGGCGCGTGGGCGCAGCGATAGCCCTGCGTCTGCATACGGCGGGTGCGCGCGTGATGGTGCATTATTGGCGCTCAGGCCAAGCGGCGCGTGCGTTGGTAGCGCACTTAAACGCGCAACGCGCGGGCTCGGCGGCTAGGATTAAGGCCGATTTGCTGGCGCAAGGCGCGCCCGACTTGTTGGTAAAAGCCACGTTGAAAGCCTTCGGTCGACTGGATGCGCTGGTCAATAACGCGTCCAGTTTTTATGCGACGCCGCTGAACAAAATCAACGAAGCCGCGTGGGTTGATCTCATCGGTACCAATCTCAAAGCGCCGCTGTTTCTCGCGCAGGCTGCGGCGAGTGAGCTGAAAAAGCGGCGTGGCGCCATTGTGAATATCGTGGATATCCACGCCGATTTTCCGTTAAAAGATTACGCCATTTACAGCGTCGCCAAAGGCGGGCTGGCGGCACTGACACGCACACTCGCGTGCGAAATGGCGCCTGCCGTGCGCGTCAACGGCGTGTCGCCAGGGCCGATTCTGTGGCCGGATTCAGCGGTGTGGAAAAACCCGAAAACGCGCAAAGGTATCGTTGAGCGAACGCTGCTCAAGCGCGTGGGCGAGCCGGACGATATTGCGCGCACGGTGGAATTTTTACTCACCGCTGCGCCGTATGTGACCGGCCAGATTATCGCCGTCGATGGCGGTCGCAGTATTGCTTTGTGAGGCTTTGTGAGCTGAACCATGGACACACACGTTATACACATCACGCCGCGCAGCATTAAAGAGCGCAAGAGCGTCTACGAATCCAACAAGCTCGCCAAGCGGCTGCGGCGGCATGTGGGGCAAGCCATTGCCGATTTCGACATGATCCGCGACGGCGATAAAGTCATGGTCTGCCTGTCGGGCGGCAAAGACAGCTACGCCATGCTGGATGTGCTGCTGCATTTGCAGACCCGCGCGCCGATTCAGTTCAGCATCGTCGCCGTCAATCTCGATCAAAAGCAACCGCATTTCCCTGAGCACGTGCTGCCGGATTACCTCACGCAACTCGGCGTGCCGTTTCACATTGAAAATCAAGATACCTACAGCACCGTCAAGCGCGTGATCCCCGAAGGCAAAACCATGTGTTCGCTGTGCTCGCGGCTGCGACGCGGCATTTTGTATCGCGTGGCGAGCGAGCTCGGTGCCAGCAAAATCGCGCTGGGCCACCATCGCGACGACATCCTCGAAACCTTTTTGCTCAACCTGTTT
This sequence comes from Burkholderiales bacterium, assembly GCA_043743335.1. Classification (GTDB taxonomy): domain Bacteria; phylum Pseudomonadota; class Gammaproteobacteria; order Burkholderiales; family SG8-41; genus UBA5216. The sequence goes on along the minus strand of JAYTWR010000186.1, from coordinate 5,493 downwards.
TACGGCGGCAAACTCAAAACCATGCCGCCCAAACTGGTGTCCGACAACGGCAAACACGTGGTGATCCGCCCCATGGCGTACTGCGAAGAAAAAGACCTCGCCACTTTCGCTGAGGAAAAGCAGTTCCCCATCATCCCCTGCACGCTGTGCGGCTCGCAGGAAAACCTAAAACGTAAAGAAGCCAAAGTGCTGCTGCGCGAATGGGAGAAAAAATTCCCAGGCCGTGTCGAAACCATGCTCACCGCACTGCAAAACATCACACCCTCGCACATGCTAGACAGGCAACTATTTGATTTTAAAAGAGTTTTCGCCACAGGACAGCCTGAGCCCGATGGTGACACCGCGTTTGACGCGGCGTAGGCACGTGGCCCTCCGCCACCACCACCACCAACGCGGCGCAGCCCTGCTGGTGGCGCTGCTCATCGCCGCATTGGTTGCCGTCACGGTAACCATGATGCTACAGCGCCAATCCGCGCTGGCGGGCATTGAATGGCAAATGCGCGAGACCGCGCAGGCGCGGCGCATTTTGCTGGGCGCAGAAGATTGGGCGCAGCAGATTTTGCGGCAGGATGCGCGCCGCTCGGCGATTGACCATCTGGGCGAGCCGTGGCGCATTCCGCTGAAAGAAGGCCGGCTGGCGGATTTCCTCAAATCCACGCCGGAGGCCGCGGCCTTCACTGACGTCGATCAAAGCCGCGTGCAGGACGTGTGGCTGTCAGGGCAAATCGTCGATGCCGATGCGCGCTACAACCTGATGCGTTTGAGCTTGGCCGGTGCAGCCTTGGCGCAGGAACGTGCGCTGTGGCTGCGCGTGGCCGCACAAGCGGGGTTGCCGCTGGAGCTGGCGCAAGCGGTGGCGCGACGCTACATCGCCCCCCCGCCGCCCGCGTCACCCGCGCAAAACAAAGACGAAGCCGTACTACCCCAGCCCCAGCCGCCACTCTCGCTCGCCCATCTTGCTGCGCAGGTGCCTGCGCTCGCACCCTGGATCGAACGGCTGTCCGCGTGGGTGGTTGTGCTGCCGGACACCACGACCGTTAACGTCAACACGGCACCCAAGCCCGTGCTGATGGCACTGATACGCGGCCTCGACGACAAACAGGCCGAGCGCTTGATGGATCTGCGGCTCAAAGCACCGTTTCGCGACATCAACAGCGTTAGCGCCGCATTCCCTGAACAATCGCTCATAGTTGACGCCACGCAGGCAGGCGTGACGTCGCGTTACTTTGTGGTCTACGCGCGGGTGCGCTTGGGCACCCAAGACACGGCAGAATCGCGCGGCACCACCGAAGTCGCGCTCACCACAACGATTGAACGCATCGCGCAAGACGTTCGCACGCGCGTCGTGCGACGTGAGTTTGGACCAGCAGGGTAGGTGCAGCGTAACTAATTGTTTTTATTGATTTTTTTAAAAACTACTCCAGCTTCAGCTTTGCGCTCTTAATCACCTTGCGCCAGCGCTCCTGCTCTTCCAGCATGTAGCGCCCCAATTGCTCCGGCGTTGACGGCGATGGTTCGGCGCCCTGCACCGAAAGCCGTTGCGATATCTCGCGATCCGCCAGCATTTTGACCACTTCGGCATTCAGCCGCATCACGATCGACTGGGGCGTGGCCGCCGGCGCGAACACGCCATACCACGTGACGTAATCAAAGCCCGGCACACCGGATTCCGCCACCGTAGGCGTGTCAGGCATGGCAGGCGAGCGCTTGAGCGTGCCCACTGCCACGCCTTTCAAACGGCCGCTTTTCACGTGCTGTATCACTGTCGGCATGCTGTTAAACATCATCGACACTTGGCCTCCCAACACTTCCGTCATTGCGGGCGCTGAGCCTTTGTACGGAATATGCGTGAGATCAATGCCAGCCATCGCCTTGAGCATTTCAATGCCCAAATGATTGGGACTACCCGGCCCCACCGAGGCGTAATTGATCGCGCCCGGTCGCGCTTTGGCATACGCGACGAGTTCCTTGATGGTGTTGGGCGGAAAGCCCGGATGAAACACCAGCAGTTGCGGGTTAATCACCACGCGCGCTACCGGGGCAAAATCCTTGTTCACATCGTACGGCAATTTGACGCCGGTGGCGGGCATAACGCTCATGCTACCGCCGGTGCCGAACAGCAGCGTGTAGCCATCCGGCTGCGCGCGCGCCACCAGTTCCACGCCAATGATGCCGCCCGCGCTGGGACGGTTATCAATCACAAATTGCTGCCCCAGCGCGTCGCCCACCTTTTGCGCCACCATACGCCCCACCGCATCGGTCGGCCCGCCCGGCGGAAAATGCACAATCATGCGCACCGGCTTGGCGGGATAGCTGGCCACCGGCTGGGCGGTAACGACTGCGCTAGCTAGGCACAGCAACGCGGGCACTGCCAGCCACAAAAAACGTCGTTTCATGCGTTAGTCTCGATTGGTCTCGATTAGTCTCAATTACTCTCAATTGCAAAAGCAGGGGCGCGATTGTCCATGGTGTGCCGCCGCACTGCCGTCAATTCACCAATGAGATATTGGCGCTTTTAATCACCTTGGCCAAGCGCGCCGTATCCGCCTTTAACAACGCCGCAAACTGCGCGGGCGTGGATATAAAAGGTTCACCCCCCTGGCTGGCCAGCCGCGCCAGCGTCTCTGGCATGCCCAGTATTCGCGCCATTTCGCCGGACAACTTGTCGATCACGGCCTTGGGTGTGGCCGCAGGCAAAGCGATACCGAACCAGTTTTTCACATCAAAGCCCGCGACGCCCGCTTCGCGAAAGGTGGGCACTTGCGGAAGCGCTTGCACGCGCGCCTCCGCAGCGATGGCAAGCCCTTTAATGCGGCCATTGTTGATGTACGGCACTGTCGTCAGTGCCGTCGCCAAATACACCTGCAACTGGCCGCCGACCAGATCGGTCAACACTTGGCCGCCGCCTTTGTAGGGGATGTGCAGCATTTTGATGCCGATCTGGCCGGCGAGTATTTCTGCGGTCAGATGCGCGGCCGATGCCATGCCCGCACTGCCGTAATTAAGCTGCCCCGGCCTGGCTTTGGCGTAAGCAATGAACTCGGGCACGCTGTTCACCGGCACGCCGACATTGACCGTCAGCACATACGGGCTGTTGGCGAACGTTGCCACCGGCGCAAAATCTTTGATCGCGTCGTACGGCAGATTCACCGCCACCAATGGGTTGATGATGTGGGTAAACGTCATCAGATACAGCGTGTGGCCATCCGGCGCAGATTTCACCAGCGCCTCACCGGCGATGACGCCGTTGCCGCCGGGGCGGTTGTCGACAATGACTTGCTGCCCCCAACTGTCGGTAAGCTTTTGCGCGATCAACCGGCCGGTCAAATCGGCGCTAGCACCGGTGGTGCTCGCCACAATCAGGCGCATGGGCTTAGTGGGGTATTTGCTCACAGCGCCCGACTGTGCCGACGCAGCACCGACCGCTGCGGCCAGCCACGCAATAGCCACCGCGCCGGTCACTGGGCTACGACTAAACACGGCAAGCCGACGTTTCATAACTAATTGATTTTATTTACTTTTTTGCCCGTGCCGCGGCTGAAAAATAAGTACCGCGACCACTCGCCACAAGCGACCCTTCCTTGTCGTACAAGTACGCTTCGGCGGTCGAGTAACTATTCCCCATGCGCACCACTTTCGACTTTGCGATGAGATCACCAGGCATAGCGGGCTTGTGAAAATCGACACGCAAATCAATGGTAGGCACCGGTTCGCCCAGCACGCTGGCAATGGCGTAGTCGGCGGCCACATCAATAATCGCCGCGAGAATGCCGCCGTGGGTGTAGCGGCGCATTTGATTCACCACCCATTCTTCACGCCAAGTAGCCTTGAGCTCCAGCTCGCCCTCGCTCATTTTCAAAACCTCGAACCCCAGCCAGTGGTTAAACGGCCCCACGGCCAAACGCAGCTCTAGACTTTGCGCGGTCATTTTTTCTTCTGCCATGCTCTACTCCGGTATGCGGCACGCCCGGTCACGGGGTGCGCGCGGGTTGATCCAATTCCATGCGTTTGACAAAGCAATGTAACCGCGCCGTACCGGCGGGTCAATGTGCGCTGGGCACTGATCCTGTGATTTGGATTTGCGCTCTGACCCTGTGATTTGCGCTGTGATTTGCGAACTGACCCTGTGATTTGTTCTCTGTGATTTGTTCTGAGCATCCAGTGAGGTTCGAGGCGAAAAATATCGCGAGAATAATTGCGTTCTCAGGTCGCCTGCATCTCCAAAACCAACCGCTTGATGCGCGGCGACTTAGCCTGTTTTGCGACCCACAAATCACGCTGCTTTTGCATATCCAGCCAAAGTCCCTCACGAGTGCCGAGCGCTTGATGCAGGCGCAGGTCCATCTCTGCGGTGACGCCTGCGTGGCCGTTAATGATGCGCGACAGCGTAGCGCGCGTTACACCGATGTGTGCGGCTAGTGTGGTGACGCTGATTTGCGTGCCTTCGAGCCATTCGCGCAAAAGCTCGCCGGGGTGAGAGGGGTTGTGCATTGCCATAGGTTTCTCCCGCAACAAATTAGTGATAGTCGAGGTAGTCGACGAGTTCCATGTTCTCGCCGCTCGGCTTGAAGATGAGACGCCAATTACCGCTGACTTTGACCGAAAAATATCCGCGAAGATCGCCTTTGAGCGGGTGCAATCCAAAGCCCGGAACGTTCATGTCGTCGGCCGATTTTGCGATCTCGAGCAGCGACAGCATGAGGCTCAGTTTCGGCGCGTGGGCGGGCTGAATGCCAGACTTGCTTCCAGTTTTGTAGAAGCGCGCTAAGCCTTTGTGCTCAAACGAAACGATCATCTTGGACGTATGGTATCACTATACGACTACGCTACCACAGGGAGATTGAGCAGTTGTTGCGCGAGGCGGTGCGCCGTCAGGCGGTGAAGGGTTTCTTCGACACGGCCGACCGGCTGGCGGATGCGAATTTCCCGCCCATGAGCGAGGCGGAGATTCAGGCCGAGGTGGATGCCGTGCGCCAGGCGCGCCGCGAGCGTGCGCGCGGTTCTTGATACGAATGTCGTGGTGTCGGGCCTGTTGTGGCGGACCGCGCCACGGCAGGTGCTCGATGCCGCACGCGACGGACGGCTGACACTTTTTACCAGCAGTGTGTGCTGGATGAGTTGGCGGATGTGTTGTCTCGGTCGCATCTGGCACCGCGCATTGCTGCTGCGGGTTCCAGCCCTGAACTTTTGATGCGTCAATACGCGATGCTGGCGCAGGTGGTGCGCCCGGCTTCCATTTCCAGAGTCGTCACCGCCGACGCGGATGATGATGCAGTGCTTGCCGCAGCACTCGCGGCGCAAGCGGATTTGATCGTGTCGGGGGATGCGCACTTGCGCAACTTGAAACGCCATCACGGCATGCCCATTGTGGCGGCCGGCGAGGCGCTGGCAATTTTGCGTATTCCGGTGATCGTGACCGGTGATTCCGGAGGAACGTGACCGGGCGGAACGCCCGGTCGGCGCTGTGTGTGTTTTTTACACTGATCGGTCACG
>JAYTWR010000185.1:0-3436 GCA_043743335.1 Burkholderiales bacterium | reverse complement strand
AAATCGGTCACGATCAAACGGAATCCCCGGTCAGCTTCGTCCGGAATCCCCGGTCACGTTCCCCCGGAAACTGCGGTCACGATGGGCCGGAATACGCACGCAGCCGGTGTCGATGGCGTTCACGCCTTTGTCACCGGCCAGCGTGCCCAGCGGCCCATCAGCGTCGGCGCGCCAAGGCGACCGATACACGCTTGCAGCGGCGCTTGGCGCAGATTGAGAAGTTGTCAGCCCCGGAACGGCGGCAAATCCTGCGGGTGCTCGATGCGTTGATCGAGCGCGGGCAATTACGACAGAGGGTGCAGGCCACAGCTTGATGCTGCTAAAGCGATAAGGGATAAACGCCATGACGACACTGGAATTGAAACTGACGTTGCCGCAGCAATTGGCCAAACAAGCCAAGGCCGCTGGGTTGCTGACACCGGAGGCGATTACGGAGATGCTGCGCGAGCAGTTGCGCCGACAGGCGGGCCAGGAGTTGCAGGGAATGCTGGATAAGCATCGCCGATGCAAACTTCCCGCCGATGCGCGAGGAAGAGATTCAGGCTGAGATAAATGCAGTGCGTGCGGAGCGCCGCGCAAGGAAGGCCCGCCGCGCTTGAAGCTGGTGCTCGACACGACTGCGGTGGTGTCGGGGTTCTTTTGGGGGAACGCGCCGCGTCTATTGCTGGATGCGGCGACGGAAGGCCGTATTGAACTGGCGACGAGCACGGCGCTCATCGATGAGTTGGCTGATGTGATCAGCAGGGCCAAGTTCTCGCGCAAGCTCGCCGAGCAGGGAGTAAGGCCCCGGTTTCTGCTTAACTGTTATGCCGCGCTGGCCATACGGGTGACGCCGGCATCCGCCGCACGGTGATGGATGACGCGGATAATGATGCGGTGCTTGCGTGTGCGCTGGCGGCGCAAGCGGATTTGATCGTGTCGGGAGATGCTGCGCACTTGCGCAATGTGAAGCGCTATCACGGTATGCGTATCGTGGCGGCCGGCGAGGCGCTGGCGATTATCGGCGCTGATTAAGTTGCCCAGCATCACAACGCCCGCAGCAGCGGGCGTGAGGGGGAATTCCTTTTTTACTTTAGCGGCGGTTGGTGTGACAGGCGGCGCAATGCATGCTGCGTTTGATCGCATTTGTTGTACTGTTAGAACTGACCCTGTGATTTCGGACCCTGTGATTTCCAAAAGAGGACGTATTGCGCCGTAAGAAAGCATAGTGATCAACAACCTCTAGCGCGCATCCAGCCCATGCTTTTGCAAAAACACCGATAGCTGATCCGCCACTTGTATGTTGTTCAAATCCGAGAACATAAAATGCGAGTTGCCCTTCAAGCCCACATCAGGCAAATGCAGCACGCTGGCCTTGCCGCCCTTTTTGTTGATGGCATCGGCGAACATTACCGAAGTCACCACTTGCGCGCGGCGCCCATCGGCCACCAAATCAGGTATGGGCTGCTTGGGGATGTTGTCGCCGTACACTACTTGCAACGGTATCTTGGTGAGGTTGGTGAACTCTTGCGCGGTCACCGGCGTGCCCGACGCCTGCGTGCCTTTGAATAAGGGGATGGGCGCAGGCACTTCACCCTGCTGAAACACAAAGCCGGGCTCGTAACTGACAACACCCTTTATGTGCGGCGAGCGCGCACCCGCCAGCCAGCCGAACAGGCCCGATTGCGAATGCGTGACCACCACGGCCGGGCCGATTTTGTCGAGCAGCGCTACCAACGCACCCGTGATAATTTGCGGATCATCAGACACCGTAGGCACCAAGTGCTGCATAAAGGATTCCACCGCTTTCATGGGGAAGGCTTGTACCGGGAACACCTCGGGATACTGGGGCCCCAAGCGCCAGCGCGACCACGCGTACTGGCGCCCCGCCTGCCCGGTGCGATTGGCGACGATTTGCTGAGCCGCATCGAGTTTGCCGAACTCGCCACTAAAGCTGGGATAACCGGCGCGGCCACGTCGCGGGAAATCAACGATGTAGACGGGGTAACCACGGCGCAGAAAAATGGATTGATAACCCTCGCGGCCATCGGGCGTGGTCTCCCACACGCGCCCGGTGCCGCTGCCGCCGTGCACAAAAATCAGCGGCAACTTGCGCGCATTCACCGGCACTTGATACTGCACATACATTTGATCGACCCAGAACGATTGACCTTGGCTCAGGCTCAAGGTGGTTTGCGTAGGATCATACGTACCCGCAGCGGTAACTTGGCGGCCACCGACAAAAAAGCTGCCTTGACGCTCTAGGGTGATGGGGCCGCTGCTATTGCTGCTGGTACTGGCGTCACCCGACGGCGTAGAGGCGCAGCCACCGCCCAGCGCGGTAATACCCAGTGACAGCGCAACAGCGAATAATCGTTTGGGCAAATGATAGACCACGGCGTACCTCCCCAGTTGGTGAATGCCATATCGACCAACCGAGTGTAACGCACGCTACAGCGGCAGGTGCACTGTAAAGCAATTGCCCAGCGCTTTCGCCTCACCACCATAACGGCGCGCAATTTGCCGCACCGGCGCAGGTTCGCGACCAGCACAGCCGATTGCGCGGATTGTCTGATCGAACGCGCTGCCGGCGCAGCAGGTTGCGAACGCACCATGAGCTTCGACAAACAAGCTGCCAACAGCGGCATGGTGTTGCTCAAGTAGCCGCTGTTGTTCGCGGTGTTAAAACGGCGCCGTCCCCGGACTCTACCCATCCTCGCGACAGCGCACCTTGCCCAGTGGCAGCAGGCAAGCCCGTCTACACGCGCCACAGCCCCGAACGCACGCCGCTGTATCGCGCGGTGGCCGCGCACGCGCGCACCTTCATCGGCATTCAAAACGCCGTGGAAGGATGGCGCGACCCACATCGTCATGGAACCGCTGGAATTCATGCAGCGGCTGGTGGCACTGGTACCGCGCTCGCGCTTACACCTGACGAGGTTTCACGGCGTGCTCGCGCCCAATGCAAAACTAAGATCGAAAGTCGTGCCGGGGGCGCAGGAGAAAAAAACACCGGAGGCGCAGACACCAGCAGAAGACCACCCTTGCGCGCACGGCGCGCGCCTGCGCTGTCCCCTATCCCCAAACGTAGAGGGCGCAAGCATGCGCCACAAAATAATTGTTTAAAAACAGATAGTTAGGGCATATTTAGCAAAGCGAGCGTCATTGACTTGCGTTCGTACCGCTGGGATCGCGGACCGCCGTTGGCAAGTAAGGTCCGCATCTTGCTCGCCTGACCAACGGTGCTTCTTGCGGGCTTCACTTGCCAACAACGGCCCACGTTCCCAAGATTATTCCCCGGCGCGCGCATGCGCTGGGTTTTTTTGTATAGTCAAAAATCAAAAAAAAGTATAGTCAGTATCACTACTGTCCGGCGATTTTGAATTTCAGTCGTGTAAGTCATTGATTCATTTAAGACAAATGCACAAAGTGGGTGTCACCGACTTCAACGTGATGG
>JAYTWR010000184.1:0-17662 GCA_043743335.1 Burkholderiales bacterium | reverse complement strand
ATCGGCTGGGACGCGCTCTCGCTCGAAGCCTTGCACTATGTCCGTGCTGCGCAAGGCCATACGCACGGAAATCTAAACTTTAATAACACAGTACAACTACCAGCACTTCGTTCAATGTGACATCGGGAAATTCTTGCGCCACTTTGCGGCACTCCTCAGCGAACATGCCACACACGAGGCGGTACGTCGGCTCTTTATGCACCGCCGTCACCCGCTTCATCTTGCGCGTGCGCGCCATCTCGAACGCGGCGCGCGCTACGCGGTTAGCCCCCTTGCGCGTGACCACACGCGTGCCGATGGAGATTTCATCATTGGGCCGGAATTCACCTGCGCCTGCGGTCACCGTGTCCGACGACTGCATGCCTTCGGTCACCTCACGCAAAAACACGATGTCCACGTTTTTGTGCACCGAGGCAATATTCGGATAGGACTTTACCGGCTTGATGTTGGCGTAAAGCTCAAAGCGCTTGCGCACCGGCGGCATGATCCACGTGGGGTCATTGCGAGGGTAGGCATTGTGTCCGATGGGGCCGCACAACCAGCCGTCGATTTTTTCCAGCTCTGCCTGCGTTTGCTGCGGGAACGTGTGGCCGTGCAGCTCATGCCCGCGTTTGCCGATGGCGTGCTCGCTCCATTGAATCTGCAAGCCTGTTTTTGCCGCAGCGGCCTTCATCACTTTGACGGCCTCAGGCACGACTTCAAGGCCGATATCGTCGCCCAACAAAATTCCAATTTTCAGCACGCTTGCTCTCCGTTTCGGGCGAGTATACTGGCTCGCCTGCACTGGAGGAAACCGGAGAAATCATGCTCACCAATGTTCGATGTCATCTTGTCTCAATAGCTGCGCTACTTGCAACACAAGTAGCGTTAGCGCAGCCATTTCCGGTCAAGCCGATACGGCTGATTGTGCCGTTTCCGCCGGGCGGCGGCGTTGATTTCGTCGGGCGCATCGTGGGGCAGAAACTCACCGAGCGTTTGGGGCAACAAGTCGCCGTGGATAACCGCGCGGGCGCAAACGGCATCGTTGGCCTGCAAGCGCTAATGGCCTCAGCCCCGGATGGCTACACCATCGCCGCCGTATCCGCTGGCCCGCTCGCCTGCAACCCGCATATGTATTCCAAGCTGCCGTACGACACGCTGCGCGATTTCACACCCATCGCCAATATGATCAACTTCCCCTTGATGCTGGTGGCGCATCCGTCAGTGCCAGTGAAAAACGTCAAAGAGTTGATCGCACTGGCCAAGGCCAAGCCCGGTGAAATCACCTATTCACATCCCGGCATCGGTAACACCGGGCATATCGCAGGCGAGTTGTTAAACGCTGTGGGCAAAGTGCAAACCACCGGCATCCCCTACAAAGGCACCGCACCATCCGTAATCGCTGTGCTATCGGGCGAAGCGCATCTCACCTATAGCAGCATCCCTACTGCGTTGCCGTACATCCGTGCGGGCCGCTTGCGTGCGCTGGGCGTGGGCAACGCCAAGCGCATGCCGTCGCTGCCGGAATTCCCCACCGTGGCCGAAGCGGGCCTGCCGGGTTACGAGGCGTATGCATGGGGCGGCATGTTAGGCCCGGCAAAAATGGCGGCACCCATAGTTCAGCAACTCTCGCGCGAAATAGTTGCCGCCATCAACAGCAAGGATGTGAATGACCGCATGCTGAATGAAGGCACGGTGCCCACGCCCTCATCACCCGAAGCGTTCGCAGCGTACATTGAATCCGAGATCAAGAAGTGGGGCGTGGTGATACGCGGCGCCAACATTCGAGTTGAATAAAATCGTTTAAAATCAATAAGTTACATAATTCTTGCAATACAACTGCCCGTGCTGCTTGAGGCGCGCGCAAACTGATAATCTTCACCAGCGCATTTTTTCAATCTTGTTTTCGACACCGGGGAGTAACACATGAAATACAAACGCAATGAAGCCAAAGAAGCCGCCAAGGAACAACTGCGCGGCGTGTGGACGGCGCTGCCCACCAGCTTTATCGACGACACTAGGCTGGATGAAAAAGGCATCGCCTCCAACCTCGATCACTCGATCAAGCATCTGCAAATAGACGGTCACTATTGCATCGGCAACGTGGGCGAATTCTGGGCCATGACCAACGAAGAGCGCATGCGCGTGGTTGAGATTAACGTCGATGCCAACAACGGGCGCGTGCCACTGATCGCCGGCTGCCACCACCAAAACCCGGCCGAAGCCGCCAAGCTCGCCAAACACGCACAAGATGTCGGCATCGACTTTGTGATTATCCTCACGCCGTACATGGCTGCGCGCGGCGACGACGCGGTGTTTGACTACTACAAATACGTGGCCGACCGGGTGGATATCGGCATCTGCCTGTTCAACACCAACCAGGGCCACCCGCTCTCGGCCAAGCTCGCGCAACGCTTGGCCACCATCCCCAACATTTGCGGCTATAAGCAAGGCGTCTCCGGCATGGCGGCCGCCACCACGTTGCGTAACACCGTGGGTTCGCAAATCGAAGTCAGCGTGGCGGAAGAAGCGCCGTGGCTCTACAACGTAGCGGTGTGCGGCGATCACTGGCTGCTCAACTACTGCCCGCACCTATATCAAGTGCCCGGCTACCTGCCCGTGCGCGACTACACCCACGCCGCACAAAAAGGCGACTTCAACAAAGCCGTCGAAATCTGCAAGAGCATCGAACCCCTGCGCGCCACGCTGGGCCGCTGGATCCCCGGCTACGGCAGCAGCAACAAAATGGCCATCGCCGAACAAAAATACTGGATGGAATTAGTCGGCATGGTCGGCGGCCCAGTGCGCGCACCGTGCGGCGAAATGACTGAAGCCGACAAAAAGGCGATGAAGGCTGATTTGGAAGCGACCGGGCTGTTGGCCAAGGCGCGGGCTGGGTTGGCGGATCAGAAGAAAGCCGCGTAGTGACGCTGGGAATGCGGGCGTCTCGTCTCACCCGCTGCATCGCATGCAGCGGAAGGCGCTACGCTTTTTCGCCCGATATTTCGTCGCATCGACTACTTCACCCCACGCCGCCGCTCATACCAGCGCGACATCAGTTCCATTCCAATCCACGCTGTCGTTGAAGTCCCCAGCAAGGTCAGCTCCGCCGCCTGCCAGCCCCAGCGGTCGATGATGAGCGCAAATATCGTCGGCGCGGTGGCAGTGACCACCACCACCGGTGTGGCCAGCAGGCCCAGTATTGCGCCGTAGCCTTCGGTGCCGAACAACGCCAGTGGCACCGCACCACGTACAATGGTAATCACACCCTGCGCTGCGCCCATGACCAGCGTAAACGTGAGTATGGCGCGCCAGTCGCCTGCGGCGAACAAGAGCACAATAAACGACAGCGGCAGCACGCCCAGTGCGATGCGCGCAATGGTAATCGCACGCAGGTTGCGCCCGAACACGATTTCCACAGCGCGCCCGCTAAACTGCGCACAACCCTTGAGCGACGCCACCCACACCGCCATGGCTGCGGTCAGCCCCGCCGCTTCCAGCAGCGACACCAAGTGTACCGATACCACGCCGAATACCACGCCGCTAAGCGACATCACCAGGCCAAACACGATCATCGCCATGGTGCGCACGCGCCCGGTGAGCGGCGGTCCGTCGCGCGCGGTGCGTGCTTTTTCTGCGGGCGTAGCGCTGCGATTAGGGGCCTCATGCCGCGCGAGGCCAAACCAATTCAGCGGCAGGCACACCACCAGATGTATCACGGCAAAAGCTACCAGCGTTTGTCGCCAGCCCAGTGCCTCATTCAGATAATGCCCGATCACCCAAAACACGGTAGAGGCAAACGCACCGAACAAGGTGAGATACGAAATCGCCTGCCGCCCACGTGACGGTGCCACCTGCACCAGCGCCGCAAACGCCGCATCGTACAGCGTCAAGCGCATGCCCACACCGAGAAACACCCACAGCGCGAGCCAGGCCGCCTCACTCGTCACGGCTGACAACGCCAGCAAACCCAGCGCCACCATCAGCGTGCCCACCGACATCACCACACGCGCGCCGCGCCGGTCAATCAGGCCGCCTGCCCACAGCGACACCAGCGCAGTGGCGAGCATGCCGACCGTGAAACCCAAGTAAATCAAGGTGCGGCTCCAGCCGGTATCCGCAGCCATGGGTGACGCGAGAATACCCACGCAATAGTAGCTGGTGCCCCAGGCAGTGATTTGTCCGATGCCGAGCGCGCACACCGCAACCACCAGCGGATCCGCGAGGCGTGCACGCCAAGCGGTGCTCATGCCGAATTCACGATCCACGGCATCGATACAAAAGCCTGCCGCAGACCCGACAACCGCCCACTATTTCATCGGTTGTAGCGTGGGCACTTCGGGATCATGCGGTGGCACGGCATTGGCGGTAATCAGCATCTTGGCCGCCGTGTCGTAGTAGCCCATCAGCCCCAGCAACTCGACAATGCCGCGCTCGCCAAATTGCTTCAGCGCCGCCGCATACACGTCGTCGGATACCACCTTGTCGCGATAAATTTGCGTCGCTAGGTTGTAGAGAATTGTCTCGTCCTCTTGCATGCCTTCGGGGCGCTTGCCAGCGGCAAGGTCGGCACCGACTTTGGGATCGAAACCACCCTTGATCGCAAGCTTGTAGTACCCGCGCCAAATCCAAGCCGAGTTCCAGTGCCGCGCACTGAGCAAAATGGCAAACTCGGTCAGGCGCGCCGGGAATTGCGTGTTCCAGCGCAAATAATCTGACATGCCGGTAATGCGCTCTGCCAGTTCGGGGCTGCGCATGTAAATGCGATAAGGCGGCTGCCTGAAATTCGCGCCGCGCGGCGGCGCAGCAACGGCATCGGCCCACTTCTTTTGTTCAGGCGTCAATTGCTCCGGCTTGAGCTCGGGGAAGCGAGGATTTTGTTGCGCCTGAATGGACTGCGGGAGCGCAACCATCGTAATCACAAATGGCACCGCCAGCAGAAATTTCAACAGCATTCCTTTCATCTCGATTGCCTCACTTTTTGTTGGCCTTCTCATTGCCTTTGACATTCACCGGTACCGCTGCTCGTGCAATCTCTGCAGCGCTTTTTAACTCGCCCACGTTCCAGCACAACCCCATCAATTTTTCTATCTGCGCGGCAGGCAATAACCCTTTGCACAACAAACGGAATTTGGCTTCAAGATCAGCATCGCTCATGGGATTGTCCACGCTGCCTACGCAATGCGCGACGTGCTTTTTGAGCACCCGGCCATCTTTCAACGTCATGGTGATAAAAACCTCGTCTTCACGCACGCCTGCCTTTACGACGGCATGCACGTTGTCGCGCACTCGAACCACTTTGGGATTGCGCACAATCGCATCGCTATAGGCCGCCTCGCCAGCCTCGCCCAACAATATCGCCGCCGCGCACGAATGAAAGATGCTGAACTTGCCTTCCAGTCCGGACTTGGGTTCGCGCTTGGCGGTGAGCTCCAACACGAGCGGGTGCACTTTAAGATCAATACGGGCGATATCATCGAGCTTCAGATTCTGCTCGTTGCGCAGTTGCACGCAGCCGTCGATGGCTGGGTGTATCACGACGCCGCAGGCATAGGGCTTGTAGGAATTCTCGGCGATCTCCCAAGTTTTACCCAAACCCTCGGTGATGGCTTCCGGTACAAACTTGGTCGAGAGTATCGCTGCAAAGCCGCGCCGGCCTTCGATGCCGGCTTCTGCGCTGGTGACATTTTTCTTCGACAGCAATGCTGCCATCAAACCGTTGCGCGCTGCGATGCCCGGATGCAGCGGCTTCGCCATGCTGCCGAAAGTTTCACGAATGCCGCACGAATGCGTCGCCGCTGTGCCCAACGCCCATACCATCTGCTGTTCATTGAGCTTGAGCAATCGCCCAGCAGCCGCAGCCGCGCCAAACACACCGGCGGTCGCGGTGATATGCCAACCCGCGTTGTAATGGTCCGGAAAAATGGCATTGCCGATACGGCATTCCGTTTCTACGCCCAATAGAAAAGCATGTAAAAAATCTCGGCCACTGACCGGGTTGCGCTCTGCGAGCGCCAGTAGGGCGGAAGCCACCGGCCCGCTGGGATGAATGACTGATTTGAGGTGCGTGTCGTCAAAGTCGAAGGTGTGCGAGGTGGCACCGTTCAACAACGCCGCCTGAAAAATATCCACACGCTCACGACGCCCCAATATCGTGGCATCGCGCGGGCCTGACAAATCATAGAGCGCCGCAAGCGACCGTTTGACCGTCTCATGCCGCGACGCGCCCACGGCGCAAGCCACCCAGTTCAGTATCGAGCGTGCGCCTTCGTGACGTATTGCGGCGGGCACATCGGCCGCTTTGTGCGACACGAGAAATTGGGCGAGTGTACGTGTGACTTGCATTTGCTTGACCTTGTGACAAAGTAATTGTTTTTAAGACTTACCCAAAAGAAATTTGTTTTCCCATACCTCTACATCGCCCAATCCCAGCACGTCGTTGTATTCCTTCAACGACAGCATGCGATCACGCACCGCGTGGGTGCTGCCATCGCGCTTAAGGGCACCGACGGCTTCGCGCAGCGCAAAGCCAGCAGCGTTACGCCCCAAGCCCGGAAAAATGGCGATTCTGAAGCCCAGCGCGGCGATCTCAGGCACGCTCAATGCACCGAGCGTACCGCCGCCATCAATGTTGATCAAACACGGCGCGTCGATTTCAGCGGTCACGCGCCGCATATCCTGCAAAATCGTCGGGCTGTTTTTCAGCTCAACAAATATCACATCAGCGCCAGCGCGGCGATAGTTTTTACCGCGGCGTATGGCTTCGTCGAGCCCCATACCCGCAGCGGCATCGGTGCGCGCGATGATAATGAAGTCAGGATCGCGGCGTGCAGTTACGGCAGCCTCTATTTTGCCGGTGTGCTCTTCCATCGAAATCACCGGGCGTGATCCGGGCAAATGCCCGCAACGCTTGGGCGCGACCTGATCTTCGATATGTATGCCGGCCACGCCTGCGGCTTCAAATTCGCGCACGGTGTAGGCCACGTTCACCGCATTGCCATAGCCCGTATCCGCGTCACAAATTAACGGAATGTTTACGCACGCCGCCGCACGATGCGCGTGCGCGGCGAACAACGACAAATCGATCAGCCCCACATCGGGCTTGCCGAGCAGCGACGCCGATACGCCGTTGCCGGTCATGTAAACGCAATCAAAGCCTGCCTGTTCAACAAAACGCGCACCGTACGCGTCGTAGATGCCGGGGGCGACGATCATCTCGCCACGGGTGAGACGTTTGCGCAGTTGCTGTCGCGGTGGCAGGGTGAGGGTCGGGGTCGGGGTGAGGGTCGGGGTCAGAGTCATGGTGATATCCGCTTGCGCTCAAAGTCCGAGCTTCTTTTTGATGGTTTCAATTTCGCGTATGTCTTGCATCAGTTGGGCCTTGAACGCTGCCGGCCCCTGAAAGCCATCGAGTTGCGTCACTTGTCTGAGGTACGCTTTCCACTCCGCAGTCTGCTGGCTTTTTTGAATGGCCGCCACCAGCTTGTCGACCACCGGTTGCGGGATGCCGGGCCGGGCCATGATGCCGCGCCACTGGTAGCGCACCACGTTCCACCCGCGCTCCTTGTAGGTGGGCACTTCGGGAAAATCCTCCAGCCGTTGCTCGGATGACACCGCCAGCACGCGCAACTTTCCCGATGCAATCAAATGCTTGGCATTGCCCGGGTTGGTGGCCGCAGCATCTACGTGCCCGCCCGCCACGGCGGTCAACACCGGCCCGCCGCCTTTATACGGTATCCAGTTGGTGCTGACTTTCGCGACTTCGGCAAACACTTCCCAAGCCACGCGATGCGCACTCATTTGAAACGGCCCACCCACCGTCACCTTGCCGGGATGGGCGCGCATGTAATTCACCAGTTCTTCGATGCGCTTAAACGGTATGCTCGACGGCACCAACACCCCGTACGGATCAACCTGCGAGCGCGCCAGCATATGCAAATCGTCCGGCTTAAAGCCCACCTGCGGCTGACTGAATAGCGTCGCCAGCGTCAGCGTGTTGGCCGCGATGGTGTAACCGTCCGCAGGCGCGCGCAGCATGGCATTGATCATGATGATGCCGTCGGCGCCGGTGCGATTTTCCACAATCACGTTTTGCCCCAGCTCGCGCGTCAGCAGCCGTGCCATGGCGCGCGCGTAGACATCCACCGGCGAGCCCGCCTCTGACCAGCACAAAAAGGTAATCGGCTTAATCGGATAGTCCGGCTGCGCCTGCACACAACATGACACGCAAGACAGACAAGCCATAAACGTCGTAACTATGTGTTTTTTAATCATTTTTTTATTTACTTAAACTGTTGTCCTGTAACGCCACCGTAGGGCGCTCGAACTTCACGTCAATGATCTGCAATCGTCCAATCAGGATGTAATTGCAAAAACGGAATCAGTCCGCCCGCTGACAAAATTGCACTCACTTCCCTCGGCAGCGGCGCAACCGAACGCACAATGCTTTTCGCGGCAACACCGACCTTGCCCGCAGCCAAATCAATGTCCACCACATCCGCCTGCGCTATACCTGCGATGTCACACTCAATCACCGGCAGGCCATTATTAATTGCGTTGCGAAAAAACTGCCGCCCAAAGCTTGGCGCGACGATTGCTGCCACGCCCATCATGCGCAACACATGCACGGCCTGTTCGCGTGACGAATTGATGCCAAACTTTCTGCCCGCAACGATCACGTCACCTTGGCCGAAACGCGCGGCGAAGCCCGGCGATAATTGATCAAACGCGTGCTGCGCCGCGTAGTCGGTATTTTTGCCCGGCATGTATTTGGTGGAGCAATGCAAATCGGTATTGATTTCCTCACCCAGCAGGTGAACACGGCCTTGAATGACACCGGTCATGCCGCTCATGCCGCCACCTTGCGCGGCGTGGCGAAATCGCGCGGATCAGTCACATAGCCGGTCAACGCAGAGGCCGCTACTGTGGCAGCAGACGCGATCCAGATTTCCGATTTTGCATTCCCCAGGCGCCCTTTGAAATTACGATTGGCACTGGAAATTACCACCTGCCCGTCGCCGGGTATCACGTGGCTGGTGATATTTGCGCACGCGCCGCACCCGGCCGGCTCCACCAGCACGCCAGCCAGGGTCAAGGTTTCGAACAGTCCCTCGCGCATCGCCGCCAGGTAAATCTGCCGCGACGCCGGCGTGACAATCATGCGCACGCCGCGCGCCAGCTTTTTGCCTTTGAGTATCGACGCCGCCTGACGAATATCATCCAGCCGTCCGTTGGTGCAGGTACCGATGAACGCCAGATTGACTTTCTGCCCTTGGACATCGGGCACGTCAATCACATCATCAATACGATGGTTGCGCGCCACTTGCGGCACCAGATGGGCCGCGTCGATGGTGATGCGTTCGCAATACACCGCATCTGCATCGGCCTTGACCGGTTTGGGCGTGCGCGCGCCGTGGGCTCTCAGCCAGGCCAGCGTTTTATCGTCCGCTTCGAGTAGGGCGGCCTTTGCACCAAGCTCGGCAGCGTGATTGGCAAGCGTCATGCGGTCATCAATCGCCATCGCCGTCACGCCCTCACCACAATATTCCAGCGCGCGGTAGTTCGCACCTTCGGCGCCCAGCCGCTTCAACATCGTCAGCGTCACGTCTTTTGCCCACACGCCTGCCGGCAACACGCCCTGCAATTCAATGCGAATCGTCTCTGGCACGCGAAACCACAACTTGCCGGTCATCATCACCGCTGACACATCCGTGCCCTCAACCCCCGTGCCCATTGCATTGAATGCGCCATAGGTCGTTGAATGCGTATCCGTGCCGACAATCAAATCACCGCACGTCAGATGCCCGCCCTCCGGCATCACCTGATGGCAAATGCCGTCGCCGATGTCGTACAACGGCGTTGCGTGCTTCTCCGAAAACGCGCGCATGGCGATATGGATATTCGCCACCTCGACGTTCTGCGGCGGCGAATGATGATCCAACACCAACGCCGTACGCGCCGCATGCGGCAACGACTTCGCGCCAGTCTTCTCGATCATCTTCAGCGCGTTCGACGCGCGCGCATCGTGAATCATCGCAAAATCCACCGACGCGACGACAATATCACCCGCTTTCGCCGTGGTCTGCCCGGCGTGGGCGGCGAGGATTTTTTCGGCCAGGGTTGATCCCATTTTTATCTCCATTTAATAGTGCTACTGGCGCTGATTTTTAATGAAGATCGCTTCCGAAAAATTACCTTCCCAAAGCACTGCATTCGGCAACGTTCTCTTCTTATATCTTAATACATTGGCTTTGCAGCTATGTCCATAATGGTGGGTTCGGCCATGCGCTACTCCTGTGTTGCATTGATGCTAAAAACACTACTCTCGAATATTCGCCTCGCGAATCACCTTGGCGTACATCGCAAGGTCAGCACGAATCATTTTGTCGAGTTCTTCCGGCGTGCTGCTTTGCACGTCGTAACCCTGATCCGCCAGGCGTTGGCGCGTTACTGGGTCGTTCAGCGCTTGGTGTACCGACGCATTGAGCGCCGCCATCGCGGCGCGCGGCGTGCCTTTGGGCACCAGTATGCCGATCCAGCCGTCAAGCACCATGCCGGGTAACGTTTCAGCGAACGTCGGAACATCGGGCGCGACGTTGGCGCGTTTTTTACCGGTGACCGCGAGCAAGCGTACGCGCCCGACTTTCATGTGCGGCACGATGGACGCCACACTCACCACCGCAGCGTTGAGCTGTGCGCCAGTGAGCGCCGCCATCACCGGGCCGCCGCCTTTGTACGGCACATGCACCATGTCGGAGCCAATGGCGAGCTTGAGCATTTCGCCAAACACGTGCCCCAGTGTACCCGTGCCTCCCGTGCCGAAATTCAACCTAGAGGACTTCGCTAACGTGATGAATTCACTGGTGGTTTTCGCGGGCGATGTGCCGGGCACTGACAGCGCATTGGGCAAGGTCGCCAGCATGCTAACCGCCGTCAACTCGTTGACCACACTGAGCTTTTGCATCAGCACGGCGTTGGAGGCCAAATTGGCATTCACCACCAGAGCGGTGTGCCCGTCGGGTGCCGCTTTGGCGGCAACCTCCACACCCAACATCACGCCTGCGCCGGGCCGGTTGTCCACCACCACGGCTTGTCCCCACAGCGGATACAGCGCCTGTCCGAGCACGCGTGCCATGATGTCAAGGCCACCGCCGGGCGACGCCGGCACGATCAAACGCACCGGTTTGGCGGGATAGGACTGAGCGGTCGCCACACAAGGCATCAGCGCGAGCAATAGCAACGTACGCTTCATTGCACATGCACCTTTAACCACTGATCGAAATACTGCGCGATCTCCAGATTGTTTTTTTCCAGCATCATCATGTGTCCGTTGCCGCGTATGCCCACATCCGCCAAGCGCACAAAGGTGTGTTCCACGCCCGCCTGTTGCAAAAACAGTGACGTGCCGTGGTCATACGGCGCATGGTAGGAGGCTTCGGCCGTCACCATGAGTATCGGAATGCCTTTGAGGTTGACCAACTCTCGCGCCGGCTCGGCTTGCAGCCAGCAACGCATCAACCCAGGGCCATCGGCCTTTTCCTGCCGCACAAATTGCATCTCGGCAGCGCTCGCCGCAGGCGGCGAAAACGTCAGCGCATGGCGCGTAATACCCCAAGGCCGCGTCACACCGTCGTCTTCAAACCAGTTTGGCGCACCGGTGAATTTGACTTCATAGACGGGCGCGCCGTTAGGCTCCACCGCGACGATGCCTTTCACCCGCTTTGGGCGGGCATCCGCAATCGTCCACCCCATCGGCCCGCTTTGTGAATGCGTGAGCAAAATCGCCGGGCCAATGCGATCGAGCAAGGCGCTGCCCGCCTCGCGCATCATTCGTTCGCCCGCGCCCACGTCGGTCATGCTTTCCACCTGCGAGCGGTAAAATTGGTCGAACGCCGCATCACCTGCCACGCCGCTGCCGGGCCACTGCGTATGCCGTTCCGCCTGCGGCCACAGATTGACATTTTCCGGCGCGGTGAAGCGGTCGGCTATTGCCTCTGCCGTGCGATTGGCTGCTTCGCCATACACTTTGCTGATAAAGCCCGAGCGTCCGCGCGAAGGCTGATCCACCACATAGACCGCGTAGCCGCGCGCCACAAAATAATCCGCCCAGCCACGCCGCCGGTCGGGCGTGCCAAGAAAATTCACGCCGGTTTGCCCGCCGCCATGAATCATCACCACGGGATAGGGCTGTGTTTGCTGCGCGGGAATTTGATACTGCACGTACATCTGCCCGCCACTGATGCGCCCTGCGGGGGTCTCGGCATATTCGCCACCCACAAAAAAACAGCCTTGATCGGCTATCGACAGCGGTTCGTCTTTACTGAATAAATGTGCGCTCACGGTGCAACCTCTCTGCTATCAGGAATACTCAAAATGTGCAACCCGGCAAGTATTTGTCGCCGACCGGCACTAACACATAAATTACTCAATAAAATCAATTAGTTACATTGCTTCGTCGATCGGCGCGCAGGGCTACCGCCCAAACCCGTCGCGAAACAACACCACGGCGTCTTCAATCCGCTCCACCGCCATCACGGTGAGTCCGGCAATCGCCTGCTTGGGCTTGTTCGCCACCGGAATCAATGCATGCGTGAAGCCGAGCTTGGCGGCTTCGCGCAGCCGCTCCTGCCCGCGCTGCACCGGGCGCACTTCACCCGCGAGACCCACTTCGCCAAACACCACTAGCTTCGCCGGCAGCGGCTTGTTCTTCAGCGACGACACCACGGCCATCATCACAGCCAAGTCCGCCGCCGGCTCGGTGATGCGCACACCACCCACTGCGTTAATAAACACATCTTGGTCAAAGCACACAATGCCAGAATGCCGGTGCAACACCGCCAGCAGCAACGCAAGGCGGTTTTGTTCGAGGCCGACTGAAAGACGCCGTGGATTCGGCGCGTGCGCTTCATCCACCAGCGCCTGAATTTCCACCAATATCGGACGTGTGCCTTCCTGCGTCACCATCACGCACGAACCGGCAACTTCGCCGCTGTGCTGCGACAAAAATAGCGCGGACGGATTTGACACGCCCTTCAAACCCTTTTCGCTCATGGCGAACACGCCGAGTTCGTTCACCGCGCCATAACGGTTTTTGAATGCGCGAATCAAACGAAAACTCGAATGCGTGTCGCCCTCAAAATACAGCACGGTATCGACCATGTGCTCCAGCACGCGCGGGCCGGCTAGCGCGCCCTCCTTGGTGACATGGCCGACGAGAATAATGGTGGTCGCGCCCGACTTCGCCACGCGCGTGAGTTGCGCCGCGCACTCGCGCACCTGCGCCACTGAGCCGGGCGCTGAAGTCAACGCCGCTGAATACAACGTTTGTATCGAATCAATCACCGCCACGTCCGGCTTCTCGTGCTGAATCGTGGCCTGAATTTTTTCCAGATTGATTTCAGCCAGCACGTGCATCTGCTTCGCGTCCGCATCCAGCCGCTTCGCGCGCAAGGCAATTTGCTGCGCAGATTCTTCGCCGCTCACGTACAGCACCTTGCGTGTCGCACCCATCGCGGCCAGCGATTGCAGCAGCAAAGTCGATTTGCCGATACCCGGATCGCCGCCGATCAGCACCACCCCGCCGGGCACCAGCCCGCCGCCCAGCACACGATCAAACTCCGCCACGCCCGACGGAATACGCGCCTCTTCACGCGCTTCTACTTCAGACAAACGCTGCAACTTACCCGCCTCGGCAATCAAGCCGAAACGATTGCCGCCCGAAGGTGCCACCTCGTTGACGCTCTCCACCAGCGTATTCCACTGCTGACACGCGGGACACTGCCCCTGCCACTTGGCGGATTGCCCGCCGCATTCGGTGCAGACGTAGATGGTTTTGGCTTTGGCCATACGTGATTAACCCTGCTCAACGACCGGCACACGCGGCGCCAACGCACACAACAACTCATACCCCACGGTGCCCGCTGCAGTCGCCACATCATCCACCGGATTACCGTCGCCCCACAGCGTGACCGGCGTGCCCACGCCTGCGTCTGGTAACGCCGTAATGTCCACGCACAGCATATCCATCGACACACGGCCCACCGTGGTGGTCATTGCTGCGCCCACGCGTACCGGTGTACCGGTGGGGGCGTGGCGCGGGTAGCCATCGGCGTAACCACAGGCCACAATGCCGATGCGCGTGGCGCGCTGCGCCTTGAACAAACCGCCATAACCGACGGTATCGCCCGGCTGCAAATGCTGAACACCAATGAGGTGCGAGGTGAGCGTCATCACCGGGCGCAATCCGAGTTGCGCGGCACTGACCTCGGCGAAGGGCGTAGCACCATAGAGCATGATGCCGGGGCGCACCCAGTCGGCGTGGGTTTCCGGGTAACGCCATATCGCCGCAGAATTGGCGAGCGAGCGCGGCAAAGTAACGCCCTGCACCATGCGTTCAAAAGCGTCCATTTGCCATGCCACGCCGCGCGCATCATCCGAGTTGGCGAAGTGCGTCATCAGCGTGAGTTCGCCCACTGCCGCGCAACTGCGCAATGCCGCCAGCGCTGCCGAAAATTGCGCTGCGCTGAAACCCAGTCGGTTCATGCCGGTATTCAACTTCAGCAGTACGTTTAATTTCGCCCCTGCTGGGGCATGTTGCAGCATGGCGATTTGTTCAGCGCTGTGGACCGCGGCATCGATGCGCTGCGCCGCCAGCACGGCGAGTTCGCTTAAGTCGAAAAAACCTTCGAGCAGCACGATGCGTTGTTGAAAGCCCGCTTCGCGCAGCGCTACTGCTGCATCGAGTTCGAGCAGCGCCACGCCATCGATTTGCGCATCCGCCAACGCCCGCGCAACACGCCCAACGCCATGACCATAAGCGTTGGCTTTGATCACACCCAGCACGCGCGCGTTCGGCGCAGACGTACGCACCACACTCAGATTGTGCCGCAAAGCCGTTAGGTCGATGGCAGCTTGTATCGGGCGCGTCACATTAAACTCAATAAAATCATATAGTTACTGCTAATTTCACGCATACACTCAATCTAGCTTGATGTTGGCGTCTTTCACCACTTTGGCCCACTTCACGGTCTCGGATTGAATGTAACTCGCAAACTGCTCCGGCGTATTCGTGGCAGACACCAAGCCCATTTCCAGCAGCTTCTGCCGCACATCCTGCGGGGCCAGCGCTTTGACGATTTCGCTGTTGAGCCGCTCAATGATCGGGCGCGGCGTGCCGCCAGCGACAAAGATGCCCGCCCAATTGTTCACCGCAAATCCAGGTACACCCGCTTCAGCCACCGTGGGCACGTCCGGCAGCAATGCAAAGCGGTTGCCGCCGGCAATCGCCAGCGTGCGCACTTTGCCCGCGCGGATGTACGGCATGCCGCTCGCCAGCGTCGCAAAAATCAACTGGATATTGCCGGCCATCAAATCCACCATCGCGGGCGGGCCACCTTTGTAGGGCACGTGCGTCATGCGGATGCCGGCCATCACATTAAGCATTTCGCCCGCCAGATGATCCCCTGCGCCGGCACCGGACGAGCCAAAGTTCAATTCGCGCGGGCGCTGCTTCGCCAAGGCAATGAGTTCTTGCAAATTTTTCGCGGGCAGCGTGGGGTGCACCACCAAGCCGTTAGGCACTTCGCCGGTGATGGTCACCGGCGCGAGATCTTTCGCCGGATCGTAGGGCATCTTCGCATATAGGCTGGGATTGATGGCAACCGGCCCAATGGTAATAATCCCCATGATGTAGCCGTCCGGCGCGGATTTGGCAACGAACTCCGCGCCCACCATGCCGCCCGCACCGGCACGATTTTCCACCAGCACCTGCTGACCCAGCGCCGTGGTGAGGCGCGGCGCAATCATGCGCGCATTGACATCCGTGCCGCCGCCCGGCGGAAACGGCACAATGAAACGAATCGGCCGCGACGGCCAGCCTTGTGCCGCACTGCCGGATGCCGTTTGCGCCAGTGCCCCTGCGGGCGCTGCTGCGCCCGTCACTGCCCCCGCCAGCAGCAATACCACACGGTAAAAAAGCGTTTTCAAAATACCTCCCTGTTAAAGCGCTCCATTTCTTTTGCGACCATCCCGACGTGCGCATTCAATCATATTTCCGCTTGGCGGGGCCGCTATCGCACCTCGCCTCGCGTGGCGTCCGATGCCCTCATGCAAGCGCTTGTAAATTTATGGTATAACGTCGCCACTGTCGCACCGGCTCAGCACCGGATTCATAAAAACTCTTATAAATCAATAAGATGCCTTTCGGTTTTTATATCATTATGGCGGCGCAGTTTTTCTCGTCGCTGGCGGACAACGCCTTATTGGTCGCCGCCATTGCGATGTTGATGCAATTGCTGGCACCGGACTGGATGACACCGATGCTGAAGTTTTTCTTCACGGTGTCTTACGTGTTGTTCGCGGCAGTGGTGGGCGCGTTCGCCGACTCCATGCCCAAGGGCCGCGTGATGTTCATCACCAACATGATTAAGATCGTCGGCTGCTTCATGATCTTTACGCATGAGCTGTGGTCGATACCGGGGTTGAACGACTACTTCACCGTACTGCTGGGCTACGCGGTGGTGGGCTTGGGCGCGGCCGCCTACTCACCCGCCAAATATGGCATTCTCACCGAGTATCTGCCGCACCACAAACTGGTCGTCGCCAATGGCTGGATCGAAGGCCTCACCGTCGGTTCCATTATATTAGGCACCCTCGTCGGCGGCATGCTTGTCAGCGAAACGGTCTCCGACCGGCTGCTCGCCATTGATTTGCCGCGCATCAATACCGGCATCGACACGCCCGGTGAGGCGGCGGTGGCCATCATTATTGTGTTTTACGTCATTGCGGCGATTTTCAATCTGTATATCCCCAACACCGGCGTCGATCACAAAATGGTTAACCGCAACCCGGTGTATCTGATACGCGAGTTCGCGCACTGCATGAAGCTGCTGTGGCGCGACAAACTCGGGCAAATTTCGCTCGCCACCACCACGCTGTTCTGGGGCGCGGGCGCGACCCTGCAATTTATTGTGCTGAAGTGGGCGGAAGACGCGCTGGGATACTCGCTGTCGCAAGGCACGTATTTGCAGGGTGTGTGCGCGCTGGGCATCGCTATTGGCGCGATTCTCGCCGCGAGAATTGTGCCGTTGAGCCGGGCGGTCAACGTCATTCCCATCGGCATTCTAATGGGGCTGATTGTGATGTGCATGGTCGTGGCGCGCTCGATTTATTTCGCCGTGCCGCTGATTATCCTCATCGGCGCGCTAGCCGGGTTTTTTGTGGTGCCGATGAACGCGCTGCTGCAACACCGTGGGCACATCCTGATGGGCGCCGGGCACTCCATCGCCGTGCAAAATTTTAACGAGAATTTGTCGATACTGTGCATGATCGGCCTCTACGCACTGCTGGTCAGCATGGATTTATCGATTTACATTGTGATCGGCATGTTCGGCGGATTTGTCGCAGCCTCGATGTGGCTGGTGCGCAAGCGCCACCTCTACAACCTGACGCAAGGGCCGCTGCCGACGATTCCCGACGGCGCAGGGCATTAAGCGAAACGGTTCAGCCTGACGGCATTGCCTCAACACCCAAAGCCCTGATGCTGATTTTCCTCGGTGTTCTCGGTGTCGTCTGCGGCAAAAAAAACTGTAATCGTTCACGTCGCTGGCTAAAAAGCAAAGAAAGTGCTTGTACAAAAATAAAGTGTAGTTCAATATTGGCGGCATGTCAGCAGACCCGGCACCGC
>JAYTWR010000183.1:0-6611 GCA_043743335.1 Burkholderiales bacterium | reverse complement strand
TTCCACTCCACACCGAAAGGCGGATTCGCCAGCATGTAGTCGAACGTGCGCTTCTTGCCTTCGGCGTCGCGGTCGAATCCATCCTTGGTGAAGCTGTCGCCGAGGACGATGTTGTCGGCGTCCTCGCCCTTGATCAGCATGTCAGCCTTGCAGATCGCCCAGGACTCGTCGTTCCAGTCCTGGCCGAACAGATGCGGATCGGCGTCGGCATTGAGGTCGCGGATGTAGCGTTCCGCCACCGAAAGCATTCCGCCCGTGCCGCAGGCCGGGTCGTAGATGGTCTTGACCACGTGGCTCTTGCGCAGGTCCTGCTCCGGCGAGAGCAGCAGGTTGACCATCAGCTTGATCACTTCGCGCGGGGTGAAGTGCTCGCCCGCCTCTTCACGCTATCAGGTTTGCCTTTGATTTCAGCGTGCTTTTTCAACACCTGTGCTTTAGTCGGCGCGAGGATGCAATCGAAGCGCCGCAGCACGGTCAGCGGCAAAATCACCTTGCGATACTCGTTGCGCTTGTACGGCCCGCGCAGCAGATTGCAGATGCTCCAGATAAAACCGGCAACCTAGGCGTGTGTTTCGGCGTTCACGGCATTCCTGTAATTAGTTCAATAAAAACAATCAGTTATGTCGGCATCACCTAACGGCCAAGGCATATTGATAGTAGCCGCCGACGTCAGTCTTAAGTGCCCGCTGGCTTCCGCCGCTGCGCCAGCCAAGTCTGCAAAATTTCACAAGCCGCCGCCGAATCCAGCGCGGCCTTGAGTTTACCGCCATGCACGCCTTGCTCGTGCAGGCGCGAAGCCGCCGCGCTTGAGCTTAACGTTTCGTCCACCAGTGTGACGGGCAAACTGAAGCGCCCTTCGAGCCGCTGCGCGAAACGCCGTGCGAGGCGGGCGATTTCGTGTGCGCCGCCGTCGGCGTGGTGCGGCTCGCCGACAATAAGCTGCGCCGGTTTCCATTCCGCGAGCACGGCCGCTATCGCGGCGAAGCGGGTTTTGTTGTGTTCGGCGTGGATGGTTTGCAGCGGGTGTGCGATGCCGACTTTCACGTCGGCCACGGCAACGCCGATGCGCTTTTCGCCGAAGTCGAAGGCGAGCACGGTGCCCGTGGGTTGTGCTTTGGGGATATCGTTATTCATTACAAGTGGCTGTGCCTGCGCTCAACCCCCAATCCCCTACACCCATCAGACCTAAGCATGCCCCGCCGTATCCGACAACATGGCGAGATCAATGCCCAGCAGCTTGAGGGCGGCTCCGTAGCGCTGCGCCGCAGGCGTGTCGAACAAAATACGCGTATCGGCAGCGACCGTCAGCCATGCGTTTTGCGCCAGCTCGTGCTCCAGTTGGCCGGGTGCCCAGCCAGCGTAGCCGAGCGTCACCAACATGCGTGCCGGGCCTTCGCCGCGAGCGGCAGCTTGCAGGATATCTTTGGAGGTGGTGAGGCCGATGCTGTCGCCCACCGCCAGCGTTGATTGCCACGCCCCGGCGGGTGAGTGCAATACAAAGCCACGATCCGTTTGCACCGGGCCACCGTAATGCACCGGC
This sequence comes from Burkholderiales bacterium, assembly GCA_043743335.1. Lineage (GTDB taxonomy): Bacteria > Pseudomonadota > Gammaproteobacteria > Burkholderiales > SG8-41 > UBA5216. The sequence goes on along the minus strand of JAYTWR010000183.1, from coordinate 5,071 downwards.
ATTTGCCGGGCGGCCTCGGTGGTTGGTGTGATATCAATTTGTTCGAGCAGGGCGTGTAGGGTGAGATCGACCGGGCGGTTGACCACTACGCCAAGCGCGCCTTGCTCGTTGTGCTCGCAAATAAACGTGAGCGTTTTCGCGAAATGCGGATCAGCCATCGCCGGCATGGCGATTAAAAAATGCTGGGTGAGGTTCACGGCTTGCATGGTATCAGCACGTTACCGCCGCCAGAACGCGGGCGTAAATAGGATCAATAGGGTAAACAATTCCAGCCGCCCCAGCAGCATGGCGAAGGTGCATATCCATGTCTGAAAGTCGGTGAGCCCGGCAAAGGTGGTAGCCGGCCCCACCTTGTTCAAGCCCGGCCCGGTGTTGTTGATGCACGCCACCACGGCAGAAAACGCGCTGATGAAATCGAGCCCGCTCGCCACCATCGCCAACGTCATGAACACAATGCAGCACACGTACACAAACATGAACGCCAGCACAGCAAAAATGACTTTATTTTCAATGACTTGGCCACCCAGCTTGGCGGGCGACACGGCGTGCGGGTGCAGCAATTTTAAATACTCGCGATTCACTTGCACATACAGCAACTGCGCGCGCACCATTTTAATGCCGCCGCCGGTAGAGCCGGAGCATGAGGCAAAGCAGCACAAAAATAGCATCCACAGCGGCGCGAACATCGGCCACAGGTTGTAATCGGTATTGGCAAAACCGGTGGTGGTAGCAATCGACACGACATTAAACGCGGCAAAGCGCAGCGCTTCGCCGAACGTGGGATACGTCTTCATCGCCAGCAGATAAGCGGCGATACCCAAACAACTGGCGATAGTCACCAGCAAAAACATGTGCGCTTCGTAGTCGCGTTTGTACGGTGCCGCGCTACGGGCGCGAAACGCCACAAAATGCGTGCCGAAGTTAATGCCCGCCGCCAGCATAAAGGCGATGGTGACTGCCTCAATCGCGGGTGAATTGAAGTAACCAAAACTGTCGTCGTGGCTGGAAAACCCGCCCAAACCCATGGTGGAAAACATGTGCATGAATGCGTCAAACCAGGACATACCCGCCAACTTGAAAGCGCACACACACAGTGCCGAAATCGAAGCGTAAACCACCCACAAGCCTTTGGCGGTTTCGGTAATGCGCGGTGTGAGCTGCGCATCTTTCATCGGGCCCGGTGTCTCAGCGCGAAAAATCTGCCGTCCGCCCACGCCCAGCAGCGGCAACACCGCCACGGCCAACACAATCAAGCCCATGCCGCCCAGCCACACCAGCAGCGCGCGCCAGATGTTGATCGACGGTGCCAACGCGTCCAGCCCGGTCAGCACGGTGGCGCCGGTGGTGGTCAAGCCGGAGATGGTTTCAAAGTACGCGTCAGTCAGCGATAAGCCGGGAATCAACATCAACAGCGGCAGCGTGGCGAATGCCGCACCGCCCGTCCACGCCAACACCACCAGCAACATGCCGTCGCGCGCCTTGAGTTCTTGGTCGATGCCGCGTGTGGCGAAAAACGCAATCATGGCCACGGTGAAATTGAACAACATCGACACGCAAAACGCGCGCAGCGTACCGTCGCCATAAATCAGCGAAACCACAATCGGCACCAGATGCGACAGGCTCATCACCATGCCGATCACGCCCAGTGGGCGCAGAACCACGAGCAAGGGTTTCATGGCCGCTTAAAAGAACCCTGCGGCGACCTGAAACAACTTCTCGACCTTGGGCACCAGACGTTTGTTCACCACAAAAACAATCACGTGGTCGTCGGCCTCGATCAGGGTGTCGTGATGCGCCATGATGACTTCAGCGGTTTGCTCGCGCTCACCGGCGCCACCAGACGCGCCCTCGAAGACGCGCTGGCGCACAATCGCGCCCACGGTAACGCCCTTGGGCAAATCCAGTTCCTCGATGCGCCGCCCCACCACTTGCGACGATTTCGCATCGCCGTGCGCCACCAGCTCCAGCGCCTCTGCCGCGCCGCGCCGCAGCGAGTGTACCGCCGCCACATCGCCGCGTCGCACATGCGCGAGCAGCGTGCCGATGGTGGATTGCATGGGCGATATTGCAATATCGATACGGCCTTCTTGCAACAAATTGACGTAGGAGCTGCGCGTAATCAGCGCGATCACTTTGCGTGCGCCCATGCGTTTGGCGAGCAGCGCCGACATGATGTTATCTTCGTCGTCATTGGTGAGCGCGCAATACACATCCATTTCGCCGATGTTTTCCGACTCCAGCAACTCCTCGTCGGTGACATCGCCCTGCAATACCAGCGTGCTGCCCAAATCTGCCGCGAGTCGCTCCGCCTCGGCCTTGCCGTATTCGATAATTTTGACCTCGCACTTGCCTTCAATCGCCTTGGCGAGCCGCCTGCCGATGTTGCCACCACCGCCAAGCATCACACGCTTGGCGGGCTTGTCCATGCGTCGCAGCTCGCGCAGCACGCCGCGCAGGTTTTCGGTGGCGGCAATCAAAAACACCTCGTCGCCGGCTTCGATCACCGTATTGCCGTCGGGTGTAATGGGCGCGTCCTGACGAAAAATGGCCGCCACGCGGGCATCCACTTGCGGCATATGCGTGCGCAAATATGAAATCGGGTGGCCCACCAGCGGGCCACCGTGAAACGCGCGCACCGCTGCCAGACTGACCTTGCCGTGTGCGAACTCCAGCACTTGCAGCGCCTCGGGAAACTCCAGTAGCTTGGCGATGTAATCCGTCAAAATCTGCTCCGGGCAGATCGGCACATCCACGGCGAAATTCTCGCGCGAGAAAATTTCCGGGTGTGACAGATAATCCGCTGAGCGGATGCGCGCGATTTTCGTCGGCGTGTTGAACAGCGTTGATGCGAGCTTGCACGCCACCATATTGGTTTCGTCGCTTTGCGTCACCGCAAACAGCAAATCGGCGTCGCGCAAGCCGGCCTGCTCCAGCACCGCGGGATGCGCCGCATTGCCACACACCGTGCGTACGTCTATTCGGTCTTGCAGTTGGCGCAAACGGTCACTGTTGGTGTCAACAAGCGTGATGTCGTTGGCCTCGGACGCCAGATTTTCCGCCACTGACGATCCCACTTGCCCGGCACCTAATATCACAATTTTCAAATCACACGCTCCATAGGTAGGCTGATTCTAGTCCCTGCACCGTCTGTACGTCACGCGAGACCACGCGGAATGGCGGGGCTGCGGGGGGCCGTATGGCATAATCGGCGCGCGAACGAGGGTAACGCTTTGACTCGACTCTATTTTCCCGGCGCAATCGCCGATCACGGCGAATGCCACATCGTCGCCGGACAAGCACACCATGTCATCCACGTACTGCGCCTGCAAGCGGGTGCGGCACTCACCCTGTTTGATGGTTATGGCGGCGAGCACGCAGCCACCATCAAACGCATCGACAAATCCAGTTTGATGCTGACAGTGGCCGAACGCCGCGAAGTCAGTCGCGAATCGCCGCTCAAAGTGGTGCTGGCGCAAGGCATATCCAGCGGCGAGCGCATGGATTACACCGTGCAAAAATGTGTGGAACTCGGCATCGCCGCGATCCAGCCCCTGATTGCGCAACGCAGCGTGGTGCGACTAAAAGCTGACCGCGCCGACAAACGCGTCGCGCACTGGCAAACCGTCGCCGCCGCCGCGTGCGAGCAGTGCGGGCGCAATACGCTGCCGCAAATCCTGCCCGTGCAACCGCTGATGAAATGGCTGGGCGCGCCCGGTGAACCCAATGGCCCCACTCACTCAAGCGGGCCGCGCTATCTGCTGTCGCCGCGCGACAGCACCCGGCTGCGCGATTTGCCGCCACCGCAAGGCTCAGTCACCCTGCTGGTGGGGCCAGAAGGCGGCTGGAGTCCCGACGAAATCAGTGCCGCGCGGGGTGCCGGTTTCCAACCACTCACATTGGGCCCGCGTGTGCTGCGCACCGAAACAGCCGCGGTGGCCGCACTGGCGGCGATGCAGGCGGTGTGGGGGGATTTTTGAGGGATAGTTAGGTTGTGATCTGCTGAAATTAAGTAACTATCTGTTTTTATGGATTATTTTTGTGTCTCTCTGACGCCCCGCTGTGTCACGCAGCCCTACCGCGTGGCGCTATCCAAAAAGCGCTTAATCTGACGCACTCGTTGCGCCTCAGAGCCGTTGAAATAGTGATCCGCACCGGCCACGGACATTTGGCCTGAGCCGCGCACGGAAGTCTCGCCCAATCCCGACAAGCAGTTCTCGCTGCCGGTGCACTAGATCAAGCTCGTCGTGAATGGCGTACATCCGCTGGAAAATCTGAAACTCGATGTGCTGGCCGCGAAGGGCGTGCATGAATTCGCGCTGACGATGCAGCCACTCAAGATCAAAGTGGCACAGGCTCTACCGTCGCCCCGGCGGCTATACGTTGATGGGGCAGGATTCGGGGATTTGATGGTTGCGTGATGGTGGTGTAACTATTTGTTTTTATTATGTTATTTTATTTTTACAAGCCCCATGCTTTCGCCATTCAGAAGACGAAAGGGGCCAAAAGAGGTAAGAAGCGGCTTTCAATGCAGCGGTGATCTATTTCCAAGGGCGTGGGGCAGTCCACGATTGCCTTCCTTAAGCGTGTCAGACCCTATAGTTTGCTGGGAGACGAGGCCTTTATCCGACAACACCAATCGCCGCCGGCATTAGCGGGCGGGTCATCAGGGAAGGCCTTTCAGGGTTGTGTTGCACAGATTATCTTATTTGGAGTGGAATGTGTAGACCTGACCCTTTTTGTTTCCCCTTTGTTTACGTGTGGCGGCAAACTCAAATTCATCGCCGTCATTGAACAGCCGGACGTGATTGAGAAAATACTCAAGCACCTGGGGCTTGACCCTCAGCCGCCGCCGATTGCATCGGCGCGGAGGGTGGAGCTGGGGGAGCTGTTTGAGGCGGCGTGAGCGTCAAATGAGCGTCAAACGAACGCCAAAGCAGGCCAAGCGCGAGCGGGTTTTACCGGGGGCGAGGGCGGTGCCTGGCCTGCGCGCACGAGCGGGCTGAAAAGTTGTGTTAAATCAAACCGTTAAGCATGTTCGTTTTGGCCGGGTTGGCAGGCTGCTTGGGCAAAA
>JAYTWR010000182.1:0-53962 GCA_043743335.1 Burkholderiales bacterium | reverse complement strand
GTTTCTCGCCCAACGTCCGCGCCATCATGGAGCGGTTTAAGTTTGGCGATCAAATCGCGACGATGGCCGACAAGAATCTTCTCTACCTCGTCATCAAGAAATTCGCGGCGATTGATCTCTCGCCGGCCCGTGTGGACAACGTGCAGATGGGCTACGTCTTCGAGGAACTGATCCGGATCGGCGCGGAGCAATCGAACGAGGAAGCCGGAGAGCATTTCAGCCCGCGCGAAGTGATCAAGCTCATGGTCAACCTGTTGCTGTCGCCGGAAAAAGACCTCACCAAAAGCCATGTCGTCAAAACCATTTACGACCCGGCGTGCGGCACCGGCGGCATGCTGTCGGTGGCGGAAAAATACATCCGCGATCTGAACAGCGACGCGCAGCCCATGCTCTACGGGCAGGATTTGAACGACGAAGCGTGGGCTGTGTGCAAATCCGACATGCTGATCAAGGGCGAAGACGCCGACAACATCCGCAGGGACGACACCTTCACCAAGGACGGCTTCGAGCGCGACGACAAGGGCCACAAAATCACCTTCGACTACATGCTCGCCAATCCGCCGTTCGGCGTGGAGTGGAAGCAGCAGCAAAAGTTTGTCGAGGCCGAGCACAACACCAGCGGCTACGACGGGCGCTTTGGCGCGGGGCTGCCGCGCATCAACGACGGCTCGTTTTTGTTCTTGCAGCACATGCTGTCGAAAATGCGCGCGCCCGCCGACGGCGGCAGCCGCATCGCCATCGTCTTCAACGGCTCGCCGCTGTTCACCGGCGATGCTGGCAGCGGCGAGAGCAACATCCGCCAGTGGATCATCGAAAACGACTGGCTGGAGGCCGTGGTCGCCCTGCCCGACCAGTTGTTCTACAACACCGGCATCTCCACCTACATCTGGGTGCTCACCAACCGCAAGCAAAAGCGCCGCAAGGGCAAGGTCCAGTTGATCGATGCGCGGCAATGCTTCGTGAAAATGCGCAAAAGCCTCGGCAACAAGCGCAACAAAATCGGCGACAAAGCCGAAGGCGAGCCCGACCAGATCGGCGACATCACCCGCATCCACGGCGAATTCACCGACGGCGAAACGCGCGACTTCGTCGTCGATGGCAAACCCAAAACGCAGATCGTGAGCAAAGTGTTCGACAACGCCGATTTCGGCTTTCACAAAATCACCGTCGAGCGCCCACTCAAGCTCAACTTTCAGGCCAGCGCCGAGCGCATCGCGCGGCTGGACGACGAAAGCGCCTTTCGCAACCTCGCCGCCAGCAGCAAAAAAGCCGAAGCCGCCCGCCGCGAAGAAATCGCCGCTGGTGTAGCGCGGCAAGCCGAAATACGTAAGTTATTGATTTTATTGAATAAAAATAACAACAGCCAAATCTACACCAGCCGCGACGCCTTCCTCACCGACCTCAAGTCGTTAGACAAAAAGCGCGGCGTGCGCCTCGCCGGGCCGGAACTCAAAGCCGTGCTGTCGGCGCTGGGCGAGCGCGATGAAACGGCCGACATCTGCCGCGACGCCAAAGGCAACCCCGAGCCCGACGCCGACTTGCGCGACACCGAAAGCGTGCCGCTGAAGGAAAGCATAGCCGCCTACTTCAAGCGCGAAGTGCTGCCGCATGTGCCGGATGCGTGGATCGACGAGAACAAGACCAAGGCCGGTTATGAAATTCCGTTGAACCGGCATTTTTATCGGTATGAGCCGCCGCGGGCGTTGGAGGTGATTGAGGCGGATATCAAGATGCTGGAAGGCGAGATTCTGGGTTTGCTGAAAGCGGTGACAGCGTGAAGGGCACCGTATACCCCGCGTACAAGCTTAGTGGGATTGGTTGGTTGGGTAACGTGCCGAAGCATTGGGAAATAAAGCGATTGAAAACGTCCGCACGCTGCTGGGTCAGCAATGTCGATAAGATTCCGTCCGACGATGAGCTACCAGTGCGGCTGTGTAACTATACCGACGTCTACTACAACGACCATATTCGTCCAGATATGGGGTTGATGGAAACGACTGCGACAGCAGAGGAGATACAACGCTTTAGTCTGCGAGTGGACGATGTGCTTATCACCAAAGACTCCGAGGAGTGGAGCGATATTGCCGTCCCTGCGCGTGTGGTGGCAACCTCAGATGACCTCGTATGTGGGTACCATCTTGCTATTATTCGTGCCGAGTCAGAGAAGCTTTTTGGGCAGTATCTTTTCAGATTGTTCCAGTCCTGCGCCGTAAATCAACAATTTCAAATTGCCGCCAGCGGTGTCACTCGCTACGGTCTTCCAAAAAGCTCAATTGGCGATGCTTGGATTCCGCTGCCTTCGATGAATGAGCAACGCGCCATCGCCGACTTCCTCGACCGCGAGACGGCGAAGCTGGATACGCTGGTCGGGAAAAAACGGGCGTTGATCAAAAAGCTGAAGGAAAAGCGCGCCGCGCTGATTTCACGCACCGTCACACGCGGCCTGCCCCCCGCCGCCGCCCGCGCCGCCGGCCTCAACCCGCATCCCAAGCTCAAACTCTCCGGCGTTGAGTGGCTTGGTGAGGTGCCGGAGCATTGGGAGGTGATGCGTGGGCGATTTTGTATGCAAGTCAACCCAGCCTCGGACATGCTTCGAAAGCTAAAGGATGACGACGAAGTGTCGTTCGTGCCGATGGAGGCGGTGGGCGAGGATGGCAGTCTCGCGTTAGACGTAGCAAGGGCCAAAGGAGAAATCAGTGGAACCTATACCGAGTTTCAGGATGGAGATGTCGTGGTAGCCAAGATCACGCCTTGCTTCGAGAATGGAAAAGGAGCGTTAGCAAGTGGCTTAATGAACGGTGCGGCTTTAGGGACAACTGAGTTGCATGTTTTGCGTGCACGTTCATCACTAGAACGGGGTTTCTTGTTTTACCTCACGGTATCATCGATCTATCGCAAGACCGGCGAGGCCGAGATGTATGGCGCAGGCGGGCAAAAGCGTGTTCCTCCTGAATTCAACAAGAATTTCCGAATACCCTTGCCGCCCGTTTCTGAACAACGCGCAATCGCCGACTACCTCGACCGCGAAACCACCCAAATCGACCGCCTGATCGAAAAAGTCGAAGCCGCCATCGAGCGACTGCGCGAATACCGCAGCGCGCTGATCACCTCCGCCGTGACGGGCAAGATTGATGTGCGCGGCTTTGCGCCGCAGACGGTTTGAGGCGGCACCCGGACTGGTTATACTCAGTGAATGAAGGCTACGGTCAAACCTGAACTGCTGCGCTGGGCGCGCGAACGCGCCGCACTTACGCTGGATGCGCTTGCGGGCAGCATGCATGTGCGACCGGATCAGGTTGAGGATTGGGAAGAATGCGGCGAACTGACACTAAAGCAGTTGGAAAAGCTCGCGAAATCGACCTATACGCCGTTAGGCTACCTGTTTTTGCAAAAACCTCCCGAAGAGCAGTTGCCGATTCCAGATTTGCGCACGGTGGGCAACAGGCCGCTCCAGCGTCCGAGCCCGAATCTAATCGACACGATTCACCTTTGTCAGCAGCGGCAATCCTGGTATCGGGACTTTCTTCGCGCCGACGGAGCGCCAGTGAAGGGGTTTGTCGGCTCGGTGCGGGTTGGCGCGAATGTGGTACGGTCGGCCCACGCTATACGTCATGCCTTGAACTTCGATCTGGAGGCGCGGCGGCAGATGCCGACCTGGGCCGATGCATTGCGGCGGTTTATTGAGCAGGCCGATGCGGCGGGTATTCTGGTGATGTGCAGCGGTGTGGTGCGCAATAACAACCGGCGGCGGCTCAATCCCGATGAGTTTCGCGGCTTTGCCATGGCGGACCCGTTGGCACCGCTGGTGTTCATTAACGGCGCGGACAGCAAGGCGGCGCAAATGTTTACGCTGGCGCATGAGCTGGCGCATATCTGGGCGGGGGAGTCGGCGGTATCCGATATCGATGCGCGCGTCATGCCGGGCCATCGGATTGAGCAATGGTGCAATCAGGTTGCCGCAGAGTTGCTGGTGCCTATGGGGGCGATGCGCGCGGAATTCCGCGCCAAAGAGGCGCTCGCCGAAGAAGTCAGCCGGTTGGCGCGGCTGTTCAAGGTCAGTTCGCTGGTGATTTTGCTGCGGATATTCGAATCCGGCGCGATCGGGCGCGATGCCTTTGAGCGGGCTTATGTGGCTGAGTTGGCGCGCTTGAAGAGCCTGCGCAAAGGCAGCGGCGGCGATTTTTACCTGACGCAGTCCGCGCGCGCGGGCAAGCGCTTTGCCCGCGCGCTGGTGGCTGACACGCTTGAGGGGCGCACGTTGTATCGCGATGCGTTGCAGTTGCTGGGCATCTCGAAGGTGAAGACCTTTCATGAGCTGGGCCGCTCACTGGATTATCGCGTCTAATGGCCTATCTGCTCGACGCCAACGTCTTTATTCAGGCCAAGAACCTGCATTACGGTTTCGATTTTTGCCCCGCGTTCTGGGATTGGCTGGTGTCGGAAAACCGCAATAAGGCCGCATTCAGCATTGAGAAGGTCGGCGATGAATTGCAGGCTGGCACAGACGAGTTGGCCGAATGGGCGGAGGCGCGTGGCGCGGGATTTTTCCTGCCGCCAAACAAAGCGGTGCTGCCGTCACTGGCGGTCGTCAGCGAATGGGTTACGGCGCAACGCTTCGAGGCCGCAGCGGTGAATACGTTTCTTCAAGTTGCAGACTACTATCTGGTTGCCCACGCCCATTCGCACGGCTTCGTGGTCGTGACGCACGAAATTCCGTCGGAAAGCGTGCGCAAAGTTAAGATACCCAATGTATGCATCGGCTTGGGTATCAAATGCGTTACGCCGTATGAAATGTTGCGTAAGGAAAAGGCGCGCTTTGTGCTGGGGAGGGGTGGCGAGTAAGTGGCTTAGTTAAAGAAAGGGCCTTTTCTTTAACTAAGGCGTTGGCCAAGTAAAGGTTGGCGCTGAATTCTTTTTGATGAAAACCCGTCTGCATGGGCTTTCGAAGTAGGCGAAATTATAATTAGTTGTTTAATATCAAATACTTATTGAGCTTTAGCCTTTTTGACGGTTATTTGAGTAAAAGCTAAATGGCCCAGACCAACGAGCGCGCCTTCGAGCGTTACGTCGAAACCATCCTGCTGGAAAAGGCGGGCTGGAAGGCCGGCGCCCTGGCGGACTGGGACGAAACGCGTGCGCTGTTCGGCGCGGCGGTGCTGGCGTTTCTGCAGGACACGCAGCCCAAACTCTGGGCGGAGATGGACAAGCTGCACGGCGCGGGCCTGCCCGAACTGCTGCTCAACACACTGGTTAAGGAACTAGACCTCAAGGGCGCGCTGCATGTGCTGCGCCACGGCTTCAAGTTTTACGGCAAGACGTTTCGCCTCGCCTACTTCAAGCCGGCGCATGCGCTGAACTACGATGTGCTGGCGCTGTTCGCCAAAAACCGGCTGACGGTGACGCGGCAGGTGCCGTGCCATCCGGGCAAACGCGATACCGTCGATCTGGTGTTTGCGCTGAACGGGCTGCCGGTGGCGACCTGCGAACTGAAGAACCCCGGCACGGGGCAGATCTGGCGCAATGCGGTCCAGCAATACCAGGAAGACCGCGATCCGCAGGCGCCGTTGTTCAAGTTCAAGACGCGCGCGCTGGTGCATTTTGCCGCTGACCCCGATGAAATTCATATGGCCACGCGGCTGCGCAAAGGCGGTACGCATTTTCTGCCGTTCAATCGCGGCAGCCATCCGGGCGCGGTGCAGTGCGGCGCGGGCAATCCGCAGCATGCGTCGGGCTACCGCACCGGCTATTTCTGGGAGGAAGTGCTGCGCTTCGACAGTTTTCTCGACATTCTCGGGCACTTCATGTTCATCGAGAAAACCGAGGAGAAGGTGACGGCCAGCAACGGTGATACGCAGCGCGTGGTGAAGGAGACGATGGTCTTCCCGCGCTATCACCAACTCGACGCGGTGCGCAAGCTGGTGGATACCGCGCAGCACGAGGGTGCGGGCCGCAATTATCTGATCCAGCATTCAGCCGGTAGCGGCAAGACCAACAGTATTTCGTGGCTGTCGCACCGGCTGGCGAGCCTGCATGACTCGCAGGATCGCAAAATTTACGATTGTGTGATTGTGATTACCGACCGGCGCGTGCTCGACAAGCAATTGCAGGACGCGATTTATCAGATCGAGCACGCGCAGGGCGTGGTGAAGGCCATCGATCAGGATTCGAAGCAATTGTCCGCCGCGCTAATCGATGGCACCAAGATCGTGATCACCACACTGCAGAAGTTTCCGCACGTGATGCGCGGGCTGCTGCATGCGACCGGGGCGGAGAGTCAGGAAAAAGCCAGCGAGGACGAGAAAAGGCAGGCCAAGGCTTGGGAAGCCGCCATCGCGGCACGCAAATATGCGGTGATCGTGGACGAGGCGCATTCCAGCCAGACCGGGGAAAGCGCGCGCGAGCTCAAGGCCATACTCGGCGCGGCGGCGAGCGACGGCACCAATGACAACGAGGGTGACGACCACGAGACCGATTGGGAAGACCGGCTGAATCAGGTGATGCAGTCGCGCGGACGTCAGCAGAATTTGAGTTTTTTCGCGTTTACCGCGACCCCCAAGGGCAAGACCATCGAATTGTTCGGTCGCGCGGGTGCCAGTGGCAAGCCCGAAGCGTTTCATATTTACAGCATGCGGCAGGCGATCGAGGAGCGGTTCATCCTTGATGTGTTGACTCATTACACGACTTACGCGGCGTATTACCGGCTGCTGAAGGCCGCTGAGGATGATCCAGCGCTGCCGAAGAAGAAGACGGCCCGCGCACTGGCGCGCTTCATGAGCCTGCATCCGCACAATATCGAGCAAAAAACCGAAGTGATGGTGGAGCACTTCCGGCAGAGCGTGAAGCATCGTCTGGGCGGGCGCGCCAAGGCGATGGTGGTGACGTCATCGCGCCTGCACGCGGTGCGCTACAAGCTCGCGTTTGAGCGCTACATCAAAGGTCGATTTGCAATATTACCGGCTGCAACAAATTCATTCTGGCGCGATTGATCTTAAAGTCGGGCAAAACAGGGCCGTCTACAGTCCTGCAGATGTGGGAACGGGTAAGGCAAAAGACGAAAAACTGCCACTGTCGGAAATCGTCAAGGCACTGAATGAGCGATTCGGCACATCGTTTTCGGAAAAAGACCGGCTATTTTTTCAGCAGCTCATGGAAAAAGCTGCGAGCAATCAGAAAATCGTCAATACTGCGCTCGCGAACCCGCTGGACAAGTTTGAATTGGGTATCGGCAAGCTGCTTGAGGATTTGATGATTGAGTGTATGTCCGAAAACGATGGCATCGTGACACGCTATATGTCGGATCGTGATTTTCATAGCGTAACTTTGTCGTTGCTCGCGCGTGGCATTTTCGAGACGGTTCGTCACAGAAATTTATAAACCAAATCAAATACTTAAGTAATATGAAACACGATATCCTCATTACCGCCAAAGCCCACAAAGGCACCTTCGACCGCTTGGTAGAAGAGTTTTCCGCTGTCACGTTGTTTGATTCGACCGACCGCGCCGCCACACTCAAAGCTGCCGCGCCGAGGGTGCGCGGGCTGGCGCACACGGGCCACATGCACCTGGATGCGGCGCTGATGGATGCGCTGCCTAAGCTGGAAATCATTTCGAATTTTGGCGTCGGCGTCGATCAAATTGATCTGGATGCTGCCAAACAGCGCGGCATCATTGTCACCAACACCGCCGGGGCGCTCAACGAATGTGTCGCCGATTGCGCGATGGCGCTGGTGCTCAACACGTTGCGGAAAATTCCGCAGTCGAACGCGCATTTGCGTGCGGGCTTGTGGCTCAAGGGCGGTTATCCGTTGACGACATCGCTCGGTGGCAAGACGCTGGGCATCCTCGGCCTGGGGCGGATTGGTGAGGCCATCGCCAAGCGCGCGCAGGCGTTCGGCATGACTATTCGCTACCACAATCGCAACAAAAAAGACGTGCCGTTTGCCTACGATCCCGACGCTGTAACGCTGGCTAAAAACTCGGACGTGCTGATGGTCATCACGCCTGGCGGCGCGCAAACCGACAAGCTGGTCAACGCGCAGGTTCTTGATGCGCTGGGGCCGCGAGGCTATCTCATCAATGTGGCGCGCGGCACCGTGGTCGATGAACTCGTGCTGCTGCGTTACTTGCAGGAAAACAAAATTGCCGGTGCAGGGCTAGACGTGTTCGAGCACGAGCCCAAAGTACCGGCGGAATATTTAACCCTCGACAATGCGGTGCTGACGCCGCATGTGGCCAGCGCGACGGTCGAAACGCGCAAGGCGATGGGCGACTTGCAGGTGGAAAATCTGCATTTACACTTTGCCGGCAAGCCGGTGAAAACGCCGGTGGTTTAGGCCCCCAGATCAAGCCGAGCGGCCTGCATGGCGTTGTACCGCGACGCGCCGTGTGTTACCCTAACGCCCCAATAAACGCCAATGAACACACTGGGCAACCTGCCGCCAAATCCGCTACCCGACGCCGAGCAACTGCTCGCCGGGCTGCTGGCTCAAATGAAACCTGTCGTCGGACCGGAGACAGGGATTATTGGCATTCATACCGGCGGTGTGTGGGTGGCGCAGCGGCTGCATGCGGCGTTGGGCATCAAGACGCCGCTGGGTACGCTGGATGTCTCTTTTTATCGCGATGATTTCGAGAAAATCGGCCTGCATCGCAATGTCAAAACCTCCGATCTGCCATTCGATGTCGAAGGCCGCCGCCTGATTTTGGTGGACGATGTGCTCTACACCGGGCGCACCATCCGCGCCGCGATGAACGTGTTGTTCGACTATGGCCGCCCGGCAAGCATCCAGCTTGCGGCGCTGGTCGATCGCGGCGGACGCGAGCTACCGGTGGGTGCGGATTTTCTCGGGGGCAAAATCTCGCTGGTGGTGTCGCAAAGCGTTGAGCTCATCCGCGATGGTGCCGAAAAACTCTCTTTCAAGCTGCACGAAAACTAGACCTCGGCATGTGGCTTAATCCGCGCAACCCGCAACTCAACAAAAACGGCGAACTGCATCACCTGCTGTCGCTCGACGGACTGCCCGTTGAAGTGCTGCGGCAAATTTTGGATGCGGCCGAATCGTTTGTCGGCGTCACGCAGCGCGAAGTCAAGAAAGTACCGCTGCTGCGCGGCAAGTCGGTGTTCAACGTCTTTTTCGAAAACTCAACGCGCACGCGCACCACGTTTGAGATCGCCGCCAAACGGCTGTCGGCGGACGTGATTAACCTTGCCATCGCGCAATCGTCCGCCAGCAAGGGTGAAAGCGTGCTCGATACGGTGGCGAATCTTGCAGCGATGCAGGCGGATATGTTCGTGGTGCGCCACGCCGCAAGCGGCGCGCCGTACCTGATTGCCAAGCACGTGGGGCCGGACATTCATGTCATCAACGCCGGCGACGGGCGTCACCAGCACCCGACGCAGGGGTTGCTCGACATGTTCACGATCCGCCACTACAAAAAAGATTTTACTAATTTACGTGTGGCCATCATCGGCGACATTCTGCACTCGCGCGTGGCGCGTTCGCAGATACAGGCACTGACCACGCTGGGCTGTCCTGAAATTCGCGTCATCGGCCCGCGCACATTGATCCCCGCCGATATTCGCAACCTTGGCGTGCACGTGTATCACGATCTGCGCGAGGGGCTGAAGGACGTGGATGTGGTCAGCACGCTGCGCCTGCAAAACGAACGCATGAAAGGCGCGTTGCTGGCCTCCGGCGAAGAGTTTTACAAGTACTACGGCATCACGGATGAAACCCTCGCGCTCGCCAAGCCGGACGCCATCGTGCTGCACCCCGGCCCGATGAATCGCGGTGTGGAAATCGATTCCAGCGTCGCGGATGGCGGACAATCGGTGATTTTGCCGCAGGTGAGTTTCGGTATCGCCATACGCATGGCGGTGATGAGTATCGTAGCGGGCAGTTGGCGCGGATAGGGATGCGCAGATGAAAATCCACATCAAAGGTGGCCGCCTGATTGACCCGAAAAACAATATGGATGCCGCGCGCGATGTGTACATCGCTGCCGGCAAAATTATTGCGGTGGGTGCGGCACCCGACGGCTTCACTGCCAACCGCACCATAGATGCCAGCGGCAAAATGGTGTGCCCGGGCTTGGTGGATTTGTCGGCTCGTCTGCGCGAGCCGGGCTTTGAATACATCGCGACACTGGCGTCCGAGATGGATGCCGCGTGTGCAGGCGGCATCACCAGTCTCGCCTGCCCGCCGGATACCGACCCACCGCTGGATGAGCCCGGCTTGGTGGAAATGCTCAAGTACCGCGCGCGCAATCGCAACAAGGCGCGCGTGTATCCCATCGGCGCGCTGACTGAGGGGCTAAAAGGCGTTCGCCTTACCGAGATGGCCGAATTGCGTGATGCAGGCTGCGTGGCGTTTTCGCATGCCGATGCGCCGCTCACAGATAACCAAGTGCTGTACTACGCTATGCAGTACGCGGCTACGTTCAACATTCCCGTGTGGCTGCGCCCGCAAGATGTGACGCTCGCGCGCGGCGGCGTAGCCCATGACGGGCAAGTCGCCACGCGACTGGGGCTGCCGCCGATACCGGTGTGTGCGGAAACGGCAGCGCTTTCCGTGATTTTATTGTTGGCCCAAGAGACCGGCGCGCGTGTGCATCTGTGTCGCTTGTCGAGCGCGGCTGCTATCGAGATGGTACGCCGCGCGCGGCAGGAAGGCGTGGCCGTGACTAGCGATGTCGCCATACATCACCTGCACCTGTCGGAAATGGACATCGGCTACTTTGACCCGAATTGCCATTTGATTCCGCCGCTGCGCAGCCAGCGCGACCGCGATGCACTGCGCAAAGCGTTGGCCGATCACACCGTAGACGCCGTGTGCTCCGACCATTGCCCGGTCGATGACGACGCCAAACAACTGCCGTTCTCCGAAGCCGAACCCGGTGCCACCGGCTTGGAACTGCTGCTGCCGCTCACGCTCAAATGGGCGGAAGAAGACGGCGTGGCGCTACCCACGGCGCTGGCGCGCATTACCAGCGACGCGGCAAACATCCTCGGCATCGACGCGGGCCACCTGTCGCTGGGTGCAGATGCGGATGTGTGCGTGTTTGATGCAGAGCGCTATTGGAAGGTTGAACCCGCTTCGTTGTTGAGTCAGGGCAAAAACACACCGTTCAGCGGCATCGAACTCAAAGGCCGGGTGACGCATACGCTGGTGGGTGGGCAGGTAGCGCACGAGCTGCGTGTGCATGAATAGCGCGCGTCCGCACGCCGGGCGAAAAAACCCGCGACGGCGGGTTTTTTTGCATCCGAAAAACTAAAAATATACAATTAAAACAAATAGTTAGGAGTAACCCAAACGCAAGGTTCAAGCGGCTTTCCATCAGCCGCTCTCGCTATCGGAAATGAGAACGGCAAAACCAAGCCGTCGCTGGCGCTGGTGAAACTGCTTAAAATGCTCGATCGGCATCCTGACTTGCTGAATAAAGTCAAAGCCGCGTAATGTCTCGTCGGTCTCGTCGGTCTCGTTGGTTTCGTTGTCTCGTTGTCTCGTTGTTCTAATGTCTTTGTTATTCTTCTGAGCCCCCACCATGAACCCGTCAAACCCCTTGCTCGATTTCTCCGCTCTGCCGCGCTTCGCCGACATCACAACCGAGCACGTCACCCCCGCTGTCGATACCTTGCTGGCCGAGTGCCGCGCGGTCATCGACAAAGTGTCGCGTGATGACACGCCCGCGACGTGGCAAGACTTTATCGAGCCGCTCGAAAACGCCAACGAGCGCCTCTCGCGTGCGTGGGGGCAGGTTGGGCATTTGAATGCGGTGATGAATAGCAGTGCGTTGCGCGAGGTTTATAACGCCAATTTGCCGCGCCTCACGGATTACTACACTGATCTCGGGCAAAACGAAAAATTATTCAATAAAAACAAACAGTTACATGAATCGCACGGCTTTGGCTCGTTATCGCCTGCGCAGCAGAAAATCGTCGAAAACGAGTTGCGTGATTTTCGTTTGGGCGGCGCGGAGTTGCCGGCGGAAAAGAAGGCGCGCTTTAAAGCGATTTGCGATGAATTGTCGAAGTTGTCGTCGCGCTTTTCCGACAACGTGCTGGATGCCACCAATGCCTTTGCGCATTTTGTGACCGACGAAAAAGGCCTCGCGGGCTTGCCCGATGATGCGCGCGCCGCCGCACGTGAGGCGGCTGACGCTGACAAAAAACCGGGCTGGAAATTCACCTTGCACGCGCCGTCGTACATGCCGGTGATGCAATACGCCGACGATCGCGCGCTGCGTGAGCTGATGTATCACGCATCCGCCACGCGCGCAGCGGAATTCGGCAACGCCGAGTTGGACAACACGCCGCTGATCGCGAGCATCGTTAAGCTGCGTAAAGAGCTCGCGCAGTTGCTCGATTTTAACAACTACGCCGAGTATTCACTTGAGCCGAAGATGGCGCAAACGCCTCAGCAAGTGATCGTTTTTTTGCAGGAACTGGCGGCGCGCGCCAAGCCGTACGCCGAGCGCGATTTGCAGGAACTCAACGACTTTGCGCGCAGCGAACTCGGCATGCACAAGCTCGAAGCATGGGACATTCCGTACGCGTCAGAAAAACTGCGCGTGTCGCGTTACGCGTTTTCTGAGCAAGAGGTGAAACAGTATCTGCCGGAAACCACCGTCGTGCCCGGCATGTTCAAGCTGATCGAAACGCTCTACGGGCTGACCATTGAGCAAACCGAAACGCCGCTGTGGCATGCGGATGTGCGCTTTTATTCGATCTACGACAAAGATGGGGCGCTGGTCGGGCAGTTTTACCTCGACCTCTATGCGCGCAGCACCAAGCGCGGCGGCGCGTGGATGGATGACGCGATTACACGGCGGCGCGTGGCGACGGGCATTCAGGCACCGGTGGCGTATTTGAATTGCAACTTCTCCGCGCCGGTGGGCGGCGCGCCCGCGCAGTTTACGCACGACGAAGTGATCACGCTGTTTCATGAGTTCGGCCACGGCCTGCATCATTTGCTGACGCAGGTGGAATACCTCGGCGTGTCGGGCATTCACGGTGTTGAGTGGGATGCGGTTGAGTTGCCGAGCCAGTTCATGGAAAATTTTTGCTGGGAATGGGACGTGCTGCGACCGATGACGCGGCATCACAAAACCGGCAAGCCACTGCCGAAATCGCTGTTCGACAAAATGCTCGCGGCGAAAAATTTTCAGAGCGGCATGCAAATGGCGCGGCAGATTGAATTTTCACTGTTTGATCTGGAACTGCATTCAAGCTTTGATCCTGAGGGCAAATCCGCGAACAACACCGCGAACAACACTGCGAACAACACCGCGCTCGATCTCATCCGCGATGTGCGCAAGCGCGTGTCGGTGCTGTTCCCGCCCGATTACAGCCGTTTTCCGAATAGCTTCTCGCACATTTTCTCGGGCGGTTACGCGGCGGGTTACTACAGCTACAAGTGGGCTGAGGTGTTATCTGCCGACGCCTTTAGCCTGTTCGAGGAAAAAGGCGTGCTCGATCCTGCCGTGGGGCAACGCTTTCGCAAAGAAATACTCGCCGTGGGCGGCAGCCGCCCGGCGATGGATTCCTTCAAGGCATTTCGCGGGCGCGAGCCGACCATGGATGCGCTGCTCCGACACAACGGCATGAGCCCGGTGGCGGCGTAGCAAAAGCATCATAAGTCATTGTTTTTGCCGATTTTTCTGCTTGGTGCTATAAAGTGCCTTCATCTCCAACCACGCGGTGCGCGATCATGAAAACCATTCTCTCCATCGTTACCCTGTTGTTGCTGCTGACCGTAGGCGCGCAGGCGGCCCAGTTGTATCGCTGGGTTGACGCCAAAGGCAATGTCGAATGGCGTGATACGCCGCCACCGGCTGCTGTGCCTGCAAAAAATATCGAACAGCGGCGCTTGGGCAGCAACGCCGCAAGCGGCGAAGCAGTGCCGTTTGCGGTGCAACTGGCTGCAAAAAATCATCCGGTGACGTTTTGGGGCAGCACGGACTGCGGAAAAATTTGCGAAGGCGCACGCGCGCATCTTGCCCGGCGCGGCGTTCCTTACACGGAAAAAAGCCCACAAGCGGACTTGGACACGTTCAAAAAAGTATCGCCCACCTCAGAAGTTCCGGTGCTACAAGTGGGCAGCATCGTGCTCAAAGGTTATCTGGAGAGCCAGTACGACAGCACGCTCGACAACGCGGGATATCCCCGCACGGCACTGGCGAGTCGCCCTAAGCCTGCGCCCACGCCGCCTGCGCCCACGCCGCCTGCGGCCAAACCGCCGTCGGATGGTGCCAAGCCCCTGGCGGACAGTGCACCTGCGTCGCCGGCGGCAGCAACATCGCCGCGTCAGCCATAACAAATAATTCAATAAAATCAATTACTTATGCGTATAACCACGTGGAACGTGAATTCACTCAAAGTGCGGCTGCCGCATGTGATCGACTGGCTGGCGTCGCACCAACCCGATGTGCTGTGCTTGCAGGAAACCAAAACTGAGGACGCCAAATTTCCGTCTGACGCGCTGGCTGCAACCGGTTACCAATTCGTGTTCAGCGGGCAAAAAACCTACAACGGCGTGGCCTTACTGTCGCGCAGCGCGCCGGTGGACGTAACGGCGGGCATCCCCGGCTTTGCCGACGAACAAAAGCGTGTGCTGGCAGCGACCTACGGCGACACGCGCGTGGTGTGCGTTTACATTCCCAACGGCGAATCGGTGGCGTCGGACAAGTATCAATACAAACTGCGCTGGCTCGCTGCGCTTACCGAGTGGTTGCGCGGTGAGCTGCAACAGTATCCCAAGCTCGCGCTGCTGGGCGATTACAACATCGCGCCCGAAGACCGCGACGTGTACGACCCCAAAGAATGGGCGGGCAAGGTGCTGTTCAGTGACTTGGAGCACGCCGCGTTCAAAGGCCTGCTCGATTTGGGCTTGACCGACAGCTTCCGCTTGTTTGATCAGCCGGAGCGTTCATTCACTTGGTGGGATTACCGCATGAACGCGTTTCGCCGCAAGCTCGGCGTGCGCATTGATCACATTCTGCTGTCGGGCGCGCTGACGCCGACTTGCACCGCGTGTGCGGTGGATGTCGAGCCGCGCAAACTGGAGCGGCCATCGGATCACGCGCCGGTGTTTGCGGATTTGCGCTAGCGGCGGGTTAACGTCGGCGCGCGCACGCTAATTGCCGATGGTCTTGTTGTCCTTCTTGTCGTCTTTCTTGTCATCTTTATCATCGATTCCCAGCTCCTGCACTTTGCGCGTGAGCGTATTGCGTCCGATGCCCAGCAACCCGGCCGCTTCGATGCGCCGCCCGCCGGTTTGCGCCAACGCTTTGAGGATCAACGCTTTTTCGAACTGATGCGTCAGGTCTTCCATGATGCCGGTTTCGCCGCGCGCAAGCCGCGCACCCGCTTCGCGCTCCAGCGCGCCGACCCAGTTTTGATCGACCGGTAGCGTGGCCTCGCTGCGAATTTCCGGCGGCAGATCATCCACTTCGATTTGTGCAGCGGGAGCCATCACCGTCAGCCAGTGGCAGAGGTTTTCAAGCTGCCGCACGTTACCCGGAAAATCCATGGTGACCAAATACTTGACCACGGAATTTGAAAACCGCTTGGCTTCGACATTGAGGTCTTTCGCGCTCTTGCGCAAAAAATGTTGCGCCAGCAGCGGAATGTCTTCACGCCGTTCACGCAGCGACGGCAGCTTGAGCCGTATCACATTGAGTCGGTGAAACAGGTCTTCGCGAAAGAGGCCTTGCTTCACGCGCGCTTCCAAATCCTGATGCGTAGCGGCGATCACCCGCACATTGGCTTTGATGGGTTGTTGTCCGCCGACGCGATAGTAATGCCCGTCCGACAACACACGCAGCAGCCGCGTTTGCAGCTCGGATGGCATGTCGCCGATTTCGTCGAGGAACAGCGTGCCGCCTTCGGCTTGCTCAAAGCGGCCGCGACGTGTGGTCTGCGCGCCGGTGAACGCGCCGCGCTCGTGACCGAAGAGTTCGGATTCAAGCAGATCTTTCGGAATCGCTGCGGTGTTGATGGCGATAAACGGCAGCTTGGCGCGTGGGCTATGGCGATGCAGCGCGCTCGCCACCAGCTCTTTACCGGTACCCGATTCGCCGGTGATGAGCACGGTGGCGTTGGATTGCGCGAGCCGCCCGATTGCGCGAAACACGTTTTGCATCGACGGCGCCTGCCCGAGAATTTCTGGCTCGCCTTCCTGCGCTTGCGCGGCGGCTTGCGGCGCTTGGTTCTCGCTCATGGCGCGGCGGATCAATTCGACCGCTATGTCCACGTCAAACGGTTTGGGCAGGTATTCATACGCACCGCCCTGAAAGGCCGTCACCGCGTTGCCGAGGTCGGAATACGCGGTCATGATAATCACCGGCAGCGTCGCGTGTTTGTCGCGCACTTTTTGTAGCAGCGCCAAACCCGATTCGCCCGGCATGCGGATATCGCTCACCACCACGCGCGGCGTTTCTGTGGCGAGCGCCTCCAGCGCTTCTTGCGCGGTAGAGAACGTGCGATGCGCGATGCCCTCACGCGCGAGCGCTTTCTCGAACACCCAGCGGATTGAACGGTCGTCGTCGACAATCCATACCGGGTTTACCGACATGGGCACACCTTGTTCACGTCGCCGCGCAAGGCCTGCAGGCACGGGGTTAAATCCCGCTGCGTCGGGAACGATGAGCGATGAATACATGGCCATACTCCTTGTCCGCCACTGGGCGGAAATTTCGATACATCATGTAAATTATTGTTTTTAAACATAGCTTAGTTGGTGTTTGCCGAGGCATCCCCGCCCTCGGTGACCGGCAGCACCATGACAAAACACGTACACCCCGGCGCGCTTTCAAAGGTGAGCACGCCGTTGTGTTGGCTGACAAAATTCTGCGCGATGGTCAACCCCAACCCGCTGCCTTCGGCGCGCCCGGTCACCAGCGGATAAAACACGCGCTCGCCGATATCGGCGGGGATGCCGGGGCCGTTGTCGATGACGCTCACTTCAATGGCGTGACGATAGCGCTTGCGCGCAAGTGTGACCTGACGCGCAGCACGGGTCTTGAGCGTGATGCAGGCGTTGGCAATTTGCCCTTCGGTCAACGCCTGCGCTGCGTTACGCGCGACATTCAGCATGGCCTGAATTAATTGTTCCATGTCGCCGTAGACATCCGGCAGGCTGACATCGTAGTCGCGCCGAATGGCGATTTCTTTGTGAAATTCCGCCAGCAGCACGCTGCGCACCCGCTCGAGCACCTCGTGAATATTCACCTGCGCCGGCTGCGGTATGCGGTGCGGCGCGAGCAGACGGCTCATCAACGCCTGCAGGCGATCCGCCTCTTTCATGATGACTTGCGTGTACTCGTGCAGCGAGGGGTTGTCGAGTTCGCGCTCGAGCAACTGCGCGGCACCGCGTATGCCACCCAGCGGATTTTTGATTTCATGCGCTAGGTTACGCATGAGTTCGCGATTGGCCACGCTTTGATCGAACACGCGTTCTTCGCGCGCGATGCGCAACTGCTGCTCGATCTGGCGAAACTCCACCAGACAGCCGTCCACGTCAAACGCGCTGCTGCGCTCGATGGGGGTGACCGTGCAGGTAAAGTGCATGCGCGGGCGACCGCTCACCGCGATCATCAAATCGTGCTCTGAAAAACTGCAATTGTTTTTGCGTGCATATTGCAGCGCTGCCGCCAACACGTCGTGATCGGCGAACACACTGGCAATGTTCTGCCCGACCACTTGGGCGTGGTTCAGTTCAAGCAGGTTTTCAGCCGCAGGATTCATGTGGCGCAGCACGTCGGCGTTATCCACGAGAATCACCGCCGTGGCCAATACATCCAGCCCGGATAGCGCGGAAATGACCACAGGCGCTATGGGCATCTTCGGGACCATGGACGCCATGGTTACTACAGGGGCTATGGTTGATTTGCGGGTCATGGTGGCGACATCTCACCCGATACTTGAGCAAGAAGCAGGCCAGCTTGCTGCCCCGCTCGCCGATGACGGACGCTGGCTGACAGCGCCGCAGCACTGCCGGTGCAGATTACCGCAGGTTGCCCAACTCGCGCTGCAAGTTGACCACGTTGTCTTCGTGCAGCTTGACCTTTTTTTGATACGGCTCGATGCGGTCGAGCATGCGCTGCGCATTGCGTTCGCCACCCAGTCGCGTACTTTCCTGCTCCGCCAGCTCGCGCTTGGCGTCCTGCAGGTTCTTTTGCTCGTTGACCATTTCGGTTTCGAGGATTTTCTTGCGGTCGGTGTCGCGCTGCTGCTGCACTTGCGGCGCAACCTTGGGAAAGCTCTCGGGCGTGGGGGTGCGTGCCGCACCCTTCGCGGACGGCGGGGACGACACAATGGCAGGCGTTACCGTGAGTTGTTTGCAACCCTTGGCCTCGGACTGAATGTTGGTAAAGCGTTTGCTACCACCGGTTTCTTCGCATTCCCAAATGTCTGCATGCGACAGCCCCGCAACCATGGCCAAAAGCAACGCCGAAAATAACGTTCCAAGCAAACTTCTCATCGCTAACCTCGTGCAGTCATAACGTGTAAACAATAACGGCCTGCACTGTAGGTGGTTGACGGAGCAACGGCAAGTTAAAAGCGTAACTATTTGTTAATTAAGGGGAATTATATTTGCACCGTTTTGGTGCGTCAAGGTATTGCCAGACAACGCCGCCGCGCCACAAAGAAAAACGGCGATTCCCCTTGCGGAAGAATCGCCGAATCAAGACTGGCTCCAACTTTGGCGTCTTGCGCGCCCGATGGCTGGAGTGTAGTCGCTTACAGGCTGTAGTACAACTGGAATTCTAGCGGATGCGTGGTCATGCGGAAGGCGGTCACTTCTTCCATCTTCAGCGTGATGTAGGCATCGATCATGTCGTTGGAGAACACGCCACCGCGCGTGAGGAACTCGCGGTCTTTGTCCAAATGCTCCAGCGCCATATCCAGCGACGAGCACACGTTCGGCACTTTTTTGGCTTCTTCGGGCGGCAGGTCGTAGAGGTTCTTGTCAATGGCATCACCAGGGTGGATCTTGTTCTGCACGCCGTCGAGACCCGCCATCATCATCGCGGCAAACGCGAGGTAGGGGTTGGCCGTCGGGTCGGGGAAGCGCACTTCAATGCGGCGCGCTTTCGGGCTTTGCACAAACGGAATACGAATCGACGCCGAGCGGTTACGCGCGGAATACGCCAGATTGATCGGCGCTTCAAAGCCGGGCACCAGGCGTTTGTACGAGTTGGTGCCAGGATTGGTAATCGCGTTCAAGGCTTTGGCGTGTTTGATAATGCCGCCGATGTAGTGCAACGCAAAGTCCGACAAGCCGGCATAGCCATTGCCAGCAAACAGGTTCTGCCCGTCTTTCCAAATGGATTGGTGCACGTGCATGCCCGAACCGTTGTCACCCACCACCGGCTTGGGCATGAAAGTCGCCGTTTTGCCATAGGAGTGCGCCACATTCATCACGGTGTATTTGAGAATCTGGTTCCAGTCTGCGCGCTTGACTAGGCTGCTGAACAGCGTGCCGATTTCGCACTGGCCGGGGGCGGCGACTTCGTGGTGATGCACTTCAACCGGTACACCCTGCTCTTCAAGCGCCAAGCACATGGCCGAGCGTATGTCTTGCAGCGAATCCACCGGCGCGACAGGGAAATAACCGCCCTTGACCGGCGGACGATGGCCCATGTTGCCCCCTTCGTATTCTTTGCCCGACGACCACGGCGCTTCAGACGATTCGATTTTCACAGACGAGCCGGACATATCGACGTTCCAGGTCACCGAATCAAAAATAAAGAATTCAGGTTCCGGGCCGAAGTAAGCGGTGTCACCCAAGCCGCTGGATTTCAAATACGCTTCGGCGCGCTTGGCGAGTGAACGCGGATCGCGGTCATAGCCTTTGCCGTCGGACGGCTCCACCACGTCGCACGTCAGATTGAGCGTGGGCTCATCGGTGAACGGATCCATGCGCTGCGAATCCGGGTCCGGCATCAGCAGCATGTCTGACGCTTGAATGCCTTTCCAACCGGCGATGGACGAACCGTCAAACGCGTGGCCTTCGGTGAATTTCTCGGCGTTAAACATTTTGGACGGCACAGAAACGTGCTGCTCCTTGCCGCGCGTATCCGTAAAACGCAGGTCCACAAACTTGACCTCGTTATCCTTGATTAACTTCAGTACATCAGCGGCGTTAGCCATTTTTCGTCTCTCCTGACGGGTAAGAATGATTGCAACAGTGCGTCACCTGTATCAGCATGAAGCATGCCAAGCTGATGCGCGGGAGCGGCATTGTGCCACAAGCGAAACTTCAGCTAAACCCAACCGTACATGCACCAACTTAGTGCGCTTATGCCGGATTTTGCACCGCCGTAGCGCGCGCCAAGATAGCACAAGCCTTGTGGCGACCAAAAATTAAAATTACAATAAAATCAATTACTTACAGAAATCACCGTGCGCTACCCCCAAATGCGCACCGTGACATCCGCCAAGACAACTTGCGTGACAACAACAAGCCGTCGGGTAAACTCCGGTTTCCATCCGCAGACTGACAGAAACCTAAATCCACCCATGACGACCGATGACATCCTGAGTACCGCCCAACAACGCGGCAAACAAATGGGCTTGCCCTATGCCGGCGCGCTCACCCCCAAAGAAGCGCATCAACTCATGCAGCATAATCCTGACGCCAAACTCGTCGACGTGCGCTCGCGCGCCGAATGGGATTGGGTGGGCCGCGTGCCGCAGGCGATTGAAGTGGAGCTCTTAGCCTATCCCGGCAGCGTGCTGAACGAATCTTTTGCCGAAGCATTGGCGCAGCAGGTGCCGAAAGACACGGTGGTGATGTTCCTCTGCCGCAGCGGCGGACGCTCGCACAATGCCGCAGGCATGGCCGCAGAGGCGGGCTTCACGAATTGCTACAACGTACTTGAAGGTTTCGAAGGCGACCGCGACGGCAACGGCCATCGCAACACACTCGGCGGCTGGCGCGCAGCGGGCTTGCCGTGGGTGCAGGGCTGATTTGACGCCGCACATTTGAATCAGGGGGGGCATGCCATGAAAGCCGCTTTCGTGCTGTTCGACAACATGACCACGCTGGATTTCGTCGGCTTTTACGACGCGATCACGCGCTTGAAAACCATGAAATTCATGGATGATTTCTCGTGGAACCTGTGCGCGCGCACAGCGCAAGTCAGTGACGACCGGGGTTTAAAAATTACCGTCGATACGGTCGAGCAGTCACTAGCGGGGTACGATTTATTGTTCATCCCCGGCGGCTTCGGCACGCGCCCGCTGCAACATGATCGCGCGTTTGTCGAATGGATTGCCACCGCGAACGATGTGCCGCTGAAGACCTCAGTGTGTACCGGCGCGTTGTTGCTGGGCGCAGCGGGGTTTCTGAAGACCAAGCGCGCCACCACGCACCCGAGCGCCTACAAAGAACTCGCGCCGTACTGCGCCACCGTGCTGCAACAACGCATCGTCGATGAAGGCAGCGTGATCACCGGCGGCGGCGTCAGCACGTCCATTGATCTCGGTTTGCATGTCGTGCAACGGCTAGTGGGCGCAGAGGCACGTGCGCGGGTCGCCAAGCAGATGGATTATCCGTATCAGACTGCGTGAGTTCGTGAGCGCCGTCATCGCCACACGCACGAAGCTGAAACTGAACAGTAGGCAAAGCGGGTTAAGGCTTCGCGGGCCAAGGCGGATTGAAGTCGGCTGATTACTGGCCCAATCTCGCCGTAAACGACGCATAAAACCGCCCATCCCCACCCACTGCTTTTCTCGCGGCAGCCACCGCACCAGCATCAAAAACCACAATCGCGCGATGCTGCGTAGTCTGATGCAAGCCCACCGATTTCAACCACAGCGGCGTTTGCGTAAACGGTAGTTTGCGATCCGGGCTGTCGCTGTCGAGCGCATACACGCACTGGCCGGCGTTGACCACCGGCACATCGTTCGCGCCCTCGAACAGGTTGCGCGTCCAGAGCTTATAGTCGCCGTGAAAGCGCGCGCTTTGGCTGCCACCGCCGCCGATGTTTTTGTAGCCTTGGCTTTCGTATACCGCTGCGGATTCCACCGAGTACATGGCGAGAAACCGCGACGGTGTTTCATCGAGCGCCTTGAAGCGTTGCGCGCTGCCGAAGCCCGGCACGCTCATGAGCTTGTGCAAATAGCCTGAATACCACTCGTGCCACGCCGGTTCGGTTTGCGGATTGGCGAAAACGTGATCGACCATGTAAATCATGTGTGATTCCTGTGCGTCGTGCGATTGTTACGTTTGATCGTTACGTTTTATTGCCCCGCCGCGCGACTTCACGCGCGAGCTCTGGCCCGGTCAGATAGTGCGGCACACGAAACAGCAGACGCTTCACACGTTGCACCAGCGCATTGGAGCCTTTAACTTCCTCAGCCCAGTATTTGTCGGCGAGCGCGATGTTTTTTTGCAAATCCATGTGAAAGCCGTCGATGGAACCTTTGCCGCCGAAGGTGTAGAGCTTGCCGTCGATCACGCGCCACGCGTCGGCATTGCCGCCCCACGGAATGCCATAGACGATGCCGTTGGCGCAGTAGCCGCCGTATTGCGGCAGGTAGCGATCAGGCGCTTTGTCGAACAACGCCTTGTTTTGCGCGGTGGCAAAACGAAACGTCACACCTTCGATCACCGACGTAATCGCGAGGTCACCCACCCGGTGTTTGCTCTCGGTGAAATAGGCCACCACATCAGCGCCGAACAACATCAGCCGCGCGTCGTCGTCAGCGGCTACCGCGTTGACGGGCGTCATCGCGCCGCCGGGGCTTTGCACAATCAGCGGCGCACAACCGCAAAGCGTTAGCGCGAATCCGGTAACGATCAACAGCGATTTCAGCGTTTTCATCATGGGCCTTTCTAGGTGAGGGTAGCGTTAGCTTACGTAATGCTCCCCCACGCTGTCGAGCTTTTCCGAATGCGGGATCACCAGGGCGATCAAGCCTGCCGTCGCGGTACAGCACGCCGCCACCACCAGTATCCAGGCCGGGGCGAGCGTCTCCGCCAGCACGCCGCCCAACGCGATGCCGCCACTGATGCCGCCCAGCAAGCAGGTACCGCCCCACGTAAAACTCTCCGCCAGCTTGCCCGGCGGCGCAAGGCGCGACAGCAGCAACGATTGCGTGGCAATCACGCTGGCCATAGGCGCACCCGAAATAAAATTAGCGAATAAAAACAAGTAGATATCGTTGGTCGGCGCCACCAACAACGCGCCTGCCGCCATCAAGCCCAGCGTGATCAAAAACTGTTTGCGCAGCGGTGCCTGCCAGTGCCGCGCGCCGTACGCCAGCGCCCCCAGCGCGCTACCCAAGCTGGCCAGCGCCAGCGCAATGCCCGCCAGCGACGGCGTGCCGCGCCGCGTGGCATACGCCGTGATCCCCACTTCATACAAGCCAAACGCCAGCGAATAAAAAAGCGTGGCCGCTAGCAACACCACCAATCCCGGCTCAGCGAAAACACCCCAGCGGTTGCCTGCTGTGCGCGGGCGAATTTCCCAATCGCGGATCGCCGGCGTGCGGTTAAACCACACTGTACCCGCCGCTGCGCACACGGCGGCGAGCAACACTGCACCTTCGGGATAACCTGCGCCCAGAAACAACGCCACCAGCGCGGGGCCGATGACGAACACCGATTCGACGATCACCGAATCGACCGAGTATGCCGTTTGCAGCAACGCGGGATCCGTCAGCGCGCGCGGATACATGGTGCGCATGCAAATCGTTATCGGCGGCAGCGCCGCGCCCGCGACATACGCGCACAAGGCAATGGCAAACGCGTGCGCTTTGAAGCTCACCAGCGCCACCAGCGCCAGCAACATCAGCGGATACACCACCGCGCACAGCCGCAGCACGGGGCGCGGCCCGCTGCGATCTATCGCGCGACCGATGAGCGGCGCAACACTCGCCAGCCCCAGCACGTACAGCCCGCTCGCCACGCCGGCGGTGATAAACGAGCCGGAGCGGTTTTGCACCAGCAATAAAATCGCAAAACCGGCAATGCCAATAGGCAGGCGCCCGGGGATAGACGCCAGCAGCGTCGCGCGGATGGCGGGCACGCAAAAGAGATCGCGGTACCTATCCAGTAACATATTGATTTTAAAGGATTTTTATGCTACGTCGGCCAGTGCAAAATACCGCGATGTGCGGCATACAGCACCACACAGCCAAACACAATGCGATACCACGCAAAAATCGTGAAGTCGTGCGTGGTGATGTAACGCAGCAGCCAGCGGATGCACAAAAACGCCGACACAAACGCGGTCACAAAGCCCACGCCGAACATCGACAAATCATCCAGCGTAAACAGCGCGCGCTGTTTATACGATTCATACGCGCCAGCAGCGATCAATGTCGGCACCGCAAGAAAAAACGAAAACTCGGTAGCCGCACGCCGCGACAAACCAAACAACATACCGCCGATAATCGTCGCGCCCGAACGCGAGGTGCCGGGGATCAGCGCAACCGCTTGCGCGAGGCCGACCTTGAGCGCGTCCTTCCAGCTCATGTCGTCCACGCTCACAACGCGCGGTGCTTTTGTCGCATCGCTATAGCGCTCGACGAGCAAAATAATAATGCCGCCGACGATGAACGCCAGCGCCACGGGCACCGGTGAAAACAGCACCGATTTGATCATTTTGTTGAACGCGAGTCCCAGCACTGCCAGCGGCATGAATGCCACCACGAGATTGAGGATGAATCGCTGCGCTTGCGCGTCGCTAAACATGCCGCAGATCACGCGCGCGAAGCGTTGACGGTATTCCCAAATGATGGCGATCATCGCGCCAGTCTGGATGGCGATGTTGAAAACGTTGGCTTTTTCGCCGGTAAAGCCAAGAAAATCGCTGGCGAGAATCAAATGCCCGGTGCTGGAAACGGGCAAAAACTCGGTCAGGCCTTCGACGATGCCGAGGATAAACGCCGTGAGAAAGGAGTCAGACATGCCGCCTCAAAAATGCCGCATGCTAACACAAGGGTGAGGGCACCCCGACACGCATGAAATGTCTTCGAATTAGCGCGAAGCTAACGCAAACTCATCGCGGAAACGACGACTCACGCTCACGTGAAAATTCGCCAAAGCCCTCGCGCACCGCCTGTTTGGCCGTCGCCTCAAACGCCGACAACAGCGCGCCCAACAACACACTGCCGCGCGCGGCGATGTCACGTTGAATTTGCTCGGTGCGGCGCTGCATGGCCTCGGACGGCACGGCTTCTTCGCCGCGCGCTGATGCCGCCATGGATTCACGCAGGTGTTTAAACAGCAGACTCACGTCGTTTTCGCGTATCAGCCCCTTGAACAAGGCTTCGGGGTTGATCGCATCGAACTTGTCGAAGGGGTCGGCGGCGTAAGCCGCGAGCGGCTGGCTCAACGCGAGACTTGCGGCGGCGATGCAAAGCAAGGGGCGAGCATTCATGGGGCACTCCGGGGAACGTGGTACGGGTGGATGGCACTGTCTGGCTTAACGACTTAACCGTGCTGGCCGTGTACAGCATCGGCGCAGAAAATGGTAAACAATGTGTGTCGCCTGACAGACTGGTGCGCAGATACTCTAAGTAATTGTTTTATATCAGTTTTTAGGCAGCGTGTTTGCGCCGCCGCCAGCGCCGTATGAGCCAAATCAAGCCCGCCAGCGGCACCATCCACACCAACGTTGCGGCCAATAAGGTAATCAACGACGCCACACTTTCCATCGCCACACGACCAGAGCCGAGCAGCGCGTTTTTCACCGGCTCGAAAATGCTGCGTTCTATGGCGCTGCGGCGCGCCTGATAGCTGATTTCAAACAACTCGCGCTCGGTTTGCTGCGCCAGCACGCGGCGCTGCGATGTCATGCTGTCCAACTCGCCCTGGGTTTGCGCGAGTTGACGTTCGATTTCGACGGCTTCTTTGATACCGGCTTTGGGGGCGGCCATGAGCTTGCGCAAACGATCGCGCAACTGCGTGAGGTTCGCCATGCGCGCCTCGATGTCCACCACTTGCAGCGTTTTGTCTTCCGCTACCGAGGCTTGGTTGATGACGCGGCCGTCACTGTTTTTCAGCGCGTCGGTGAATTTATCGCGGTCTTTGTGCGACACCCGCACGCTGACGTTCGCGCTCGGCGGCTGGTTGTCGTTTTCTTCGGTGAAACTTTGGCTGAGCACCGTGCAATCGATCTGCGCACAGCGCGCAAGATGCGCGTCGAGCACCGCACGCAGGCGGGCGCGTTCGGCTTCGATGGCGTAACGGTGGGTGTAGGCGATGTAGCGCGCATCTGCCGCCGGTGATTGCGCGTCGGCGGGGGCACTTTCAGCCTGCGTGGCACCGGCTTTCATGCTGCGGGCAGGCGCCGACATTTGCGCTGGGGAGGCAGCGATGCCGCCGGTTACAGCTGGCGCTTCGGCGGCCACCGGCGCTGCCCGCTCACCGCATCCTGCCGCCAACGCCACAATACTTACCGCAGCCAGCACAGCGATTTTGAACCGGCTGCGGCACATTACATAAATACCAATAAAATCAATTAGTTAAGAATGTACGACTGTACGAATGCCGATCATACCTTGTGATAAACCTCGGCACCCTTTTTCACGAACTCAATCGACTTCTGTTCCATGCCCTTGGCGAGCGCGGCTTTTTCGTCGATGCCTTGCTTGGCGGCGTAATCGCGCACGTCCTGCGTGATTTTCATCGAGCAGAAATGCGGGCCGCACATGCTGCAAAAGTGCGCAAGTTTTGCGCCGTCTTGCGGCAGGGTTTCGTCGTGGAATTCCTTGGCTTTGTCGGGATCGAGGCCCAAGTTGAACTGATCGTCCCAGCGGAACTCGAAGCGCGCCTTCGATAGCGCATTGTCACGAATCTGCGCGCCGGGATGGCCCTTGGCGAGATCAGCAGCGTGCGCGGCAATTTTGTACGCCATGATGCCGTCTTTGACATCGTCCTTGTCGGGCAGGCCCAAGTGTTCCTTGGGCGTGACGTAGCACAGCATCGCGGTGCCGTACCAGCCGATCATCGCTGCGCCAATGGCGCTGGTGATGTGGTCGTAGCCGGGGGCAATATCCGTGGTCAGTGGGCCGAGTGTGTAGAACGGCGCTTCGTGGCAGATTTTCAACTGCAAATCCATATTCTCTTTGATCATGTGCATCGGCACGTGGCCCGGGCCCTCGATCATGGTTTGCACATCGTGCTTCCACGCGACTTGGGTGAGTTCACCCAGCGTGGCGAGTTCGGCCAACTGCGCTTCGTCGTTGGCATCGTAAATCGAGCCGGGCCGCAGGCCATCGCCGAGCGAGAACGACACGTCGTATTGCTTGAGCAGCTCACAAATGTCCTCAAAGTGCGTGTAGAGGAAACTTTCTTTGTGATGCGCCAAGCACCACTTGGCCATGATGGAGCCGCCGCGCGACACGATGCCAGTCATGCGTTTGGCGGTCATGGGGATGTACGGCAGGCGCACACCCGCATGCACCGTGAAGTAATCGACACCTTGCTCGCATTGCTCGATCAGCGTGTCGCGGTAGATTTCCCACGTCAATTCTTCGGCCTTGCCATCCACCTTCTCCAGCGCCTGATAAATCGGCACAGTGCCGATGGGCACCGGCGAGTTGCGCATAATCCATTCGCGCGTTTCGTGGATGTGCTTGCCAGTCGAGAGATCCATCACGGTGTCGCCACCCCAGCGGATCGACCAAGTCATTTTTTCGACTTCTTCCTGAATGCCCGAAGACAGCGCCGAGTTGCCAATGTTAGCGTTGATTTTCACCAGAAAGTTGCGCCCGATAATCATCGGCTCGATTTCCGGATGGTTGATGTTCATCGGGATAATCGCGCGACCGCGCGCGACTTCATCACGCACAAATTCTGGCGTGATTGCTTTCGGAATCGACGCACCGAAGTTGTGGCCGGGATGCTGTTTGGTCAGTAGCGCAATCAGGCCTTCGCATTTTTGATTTTCGCGGATGGCAATGTATTCCATCTCCGGCGTGATGATGCCTTTGCGCGCATAGTGCATTTGTGAAACGTTCATGCCCGCTTTCGCGCGGCGCGGCTGGCGATGCAAATTAAAACGCAGGCTGGCGAGCTTGGGGTCAGCCAAACGCTCTTGACCATAGGTCGAGCTGGGGCCGCTCATCAGTTCAGTGTCGTTGCGCTCTTCAATCCACTGTTGGCGCAACGGGGCGAGGCCGGAGCGAATGTCGATTTTGACTTTCGGATCGGTGTACGGGCCGGAGGTGTCATAGACAAAAATCGGCGGGTTTTTTTCATGACCCATGCCAGCGGGCGTATCCGATTGCGAAATCTCGCGCATCGGCACCTGAATATCCGGGCGCGAGCCTTCGATGTAGACCTTGCGCGAGTTTGGCAGCGATTTCACCGCAGCTTCGTCAACGTGCGCAGTGGTGTTCAAAAACTGGGGACGGGGATCGTTCATGATTGCTCCTTAGGCGAAAACACGCTGCAAACTGCAAACGGCAAATTGTATAGGGAGCAATGGCGTCGGTGGTATTTAATCGCGGGCCACCGGGCACCACGCTTCCCTACGGCGGCATTACCCGCATCAGGTTCAGAGGGTCTTTCTCACCCCAAAACAGCACTGCCGGGGACCCCTAACGTGTACGCTTACGCTAATGGATTTATGCGATAATTGCAAGCACATTTGCGCTGATCCTGATATTTCAGAGGTTCAGAATTTTCTTTATAAATCAAATAGTTACAATAGTTACGTCGAATTAACCAACAGGCCATGAACATGGATATTGAACGCGCTCGTTTCAATATGGTGGAGCAGCAAATCCGCCCGTGGGAGGTGCTCGACACCCGCGTGCTCGATCTGCTGCACGTCGTGAAGCGCGAACACTACGTGCCCGATGCGTATAAGCCCTTGGCGTTCGCCGATCTCGAAATCCCCATCGGCCACGGCGAAAAAATGTGGTCGCCCAAGCTTGAAGCGCGCGTGCTGCAAACGCTGGCGGTGACGGCTGATGATCGCGTGCTTGAAGTCGGCACCGGCAGCGGCTACCTGACCGCGCTCTTGGCCAGCCAAGGTGCGCACGTCTATAGCGTTGAGATTGTTGAAGCATTGACCAAAACTGCCAGTGCGCGACTGGCGCAATCCGGTCTGCACAACGTGACGCTCGAAACCGGCGACGCCGCGTGCGGCTGGGATAAACACGGCCCCTACGATGTGATTGTGCTCACCGGCTCTACGCCCGTTTTGCCCGATGCCTTTCAGCAAAGCCTCAACGTCGGGGGGCGCCTGTTCGTGGTGGCAGGCGAAGCGCCCGCGATGGATGCGCGGCTGATCACCTGCGTTGGTGCCGGGTCGTACGGCACGGCAAGCCTGTTTGAAACCTGCGTGCCAGCACTGCGCAACGCACAGCCGCGCCTGCGGTTCGCGTTTTAAGCCGTTTGAACTTCATGGCCTTGCGCCGTGTGAAAAAATCCCTGTTAGCGGTTACGCTTGCTGCCGCGTGTGGCATCACAGTTTCCGCGCAA
The DNA here is from genome assembly GCA_043743335.1 of Burkholderiales bacterium. Classification (GTDB taxonomy): domain Bacteria; phylum Pseudomonadota; class Gammaproteobacteria; order Burkholderiales; family SG8-41; genus UBA5216. Next base: position 24,512 of record JAYTWR010000182.1, on the reverse strand, counting down.
AGCGCTGATTTGCTTGAAGTGTTCAAGCAGGCGCAAAGCGCCGATGCGATCTACGCGTCGGCACGCGCCACGTGGCTGGCAACGCAGGAAAAACTGCCGCAAGGCCGCAGCGGATTGTTGCCGTCGGTCTCGTTGTCAGGCTCCACACAATACAACGATCGCGAGCTTCGTTTTCGCGATCCGGTCGTGCCCGGCAACAATGCGCGTTTTAACTCGAATGCCCTGTCACTCTCGCTGACACAGCCTGTGTACCGCTGGCAAAACCGCGTGGTCTACGAGCAGGGCAAAACGCAGTTGGCACAAGCCGACGCCGTACTGGCGCTCGCCGCGCAGGATTTAGTCACGCGCGTCGCGCAGGCGTATGTGGATGTGTTGCTGGCGCGTGACAATGTGGCGTTCGCAGGCGCACAAAAAACCGCGATAACCGAGCAACTAACGCAAGCAAAAATCAGCTTTCAGGTGGGCACGGCGACCATCACCGATACCCACGAAGCGCAGGCGCGCTACGATCTGGCGGTATCGCAGGAAATCGTCGCGCAAAATGATCTTGAGGTAAAGCATCACGCACTTGAACTGCTGATCGGCAAAAATACGCCGGTGCTGACGCCATTGGGGTCAAGACTGCAACTGGTGACGCCCGAGCCTGCGGTGATCGACCAATGGGTGGAAGACGCTCGCACAACGAACCTGCAAGTGCGTGCGGCAGAAGCCAACGTGACGCTCGCCCAGCAAGAAGTCGAACGCAATCGTGCGGGGCATTATCCGACGCTGGATGCGTTTGCTGGCTACAGCCGCAACGGGTCGGGTGTGGGCACGTTGGGCGGGCCCGGCACCGACATCAACAACCGTAACATCGGCCTGCAGTTGGCCATACCGATTTATCAGGGCGGGTTGGTGAACTCGCGTGTGCGCGAGGCAGAGGCCAATGTCACCAAAGCGCAGCAAGATCTTGAAAGCAGCCGCCGCACCTCGGCGTTGCAGGCGCGACAAAATTATCTGGGCGTCACCAGTGGCATGGCGCAGGTCAAGGCGCTGGAGGCCGCACTCACCTCATCACAAAGCGCACTCGATTCCACGCGCTTGGGGCGTGAGGTCGGCGTGCGCACGCAGGTGGACGTGCTCAACGCCCAGCAGCAAATATTCTCCGCGCGGCGCGATCTGGCGCAAGCCAAATACAACTACATCCTGTCCACCTTGAGGCTGAAGGCTGCGGTCGGACGCCTGTCGGAAGACGATGTGGTGGCCGTCAACGCGTGGCTGGATCGCGCGCCTTAGTCACGTGAGCACGCGGGCACTCGGGCACTCGGGACACCGCAGCGTGTCGGCGCCTCCCACGCAAAACCCTGCAGACGATACGGCTCTTGCCAAAGCCGCGCTACGTGCCACCATCAAGGCGCGCCGTGACGCGCTGCCCGCCGCCACGCGCGCAGACTACAGCGCGCGCATCACCGCGCAGTTGCTCAAACTCGACAGCTATCGCGCCGCCCAATCGGTGCTCGCCTACATGCCTTTCGGCAGCGAGTTCGACGCGCGCGCGTTGGCCGCGCACGCGCTGGCACATGGCAAACACTTGCTGCTGCCGCGCGTAGAACGTGGCACGCGCACGCTGGCTTTGCATCGCGTGCGCGACTTGCAGCACGATTTACAGCCCGGCCTGTGGGGCATTCCCGAACCTCGCCCTGATATCGCACCGAAAACGCAAGTATATGATTTTGAATGGGTTTTAGTGCCTGGGTTAGCGTTCACTCAGCACGGTGATCGTCTAGGCTATGGCGCTGGATTTTACGATCGGCTGATTGCGGCCTGTACGCACCAGCCGACGTGGGTGGCGGCAGCGTTCGCGGTGCAGTTGGTGGAGCGCATTCCGTGCACGGCGACAGATCAGCGCGTGCATCAGGTGATGACCGAACTCGGCGCGACGCGATGAGCCTCACCTGAAAGTCGCTGGCTTTTGCCCACGTCACGCCCGCGCCGCTGTCGGCGAGATGGCGGCGATTGGCCGTCACTGCGCCGACAACCGCAAAGGGATGTTCGTTCACGGTAACGCCGCCCAAGATAAATTTTTCCAACGAGCCCAGATTTTTGTCGGCCTGTTGCGCTGCCAGCGAGACAAACAAGTAAGCGTTTGACGTCAGGCTTTGCTGCCGCAACACATTCAAGTTCCATTTGCCGTAGTGGCCGTGGGTGCGCGCGCTGATGTCGTCGTTGGCGCGGGCTAGGGTGTTTTCCAGCGCGCGCCGCCCATTGCTGATACGCACGCGATTGCTGCGCCGCTCTTCAGGCATATCCAGCCGCACGCCGCGCGGGCGAGAGAGAGTGTGGCTGCGATGACGTTTTCAGACAGAAGCGCAGCGCCCGTCACAGTGAGGGCGCCATCCAAGTAACGGATCGTGTAGTTGCCCGACGCCTGCCCCGACGGCACGATGGGGTAAGTTCCCGGCAGTGAATTCGCCGTCGCGGGCGTAGCCAGCAGAACAAGGTTGCCCGCCAGCACCAACTGTGAGTTACTGAGAATATAGGGATCACTAATTGCTCAAACGGATTATCAAGCGAGTAAGCAATTTTCGCGGAAGAGTGAATCTTTTCCGCATTCGCGCTGGTTTCGAAGAACCTTGATTGCCACCTTATTACCGGGCAGCAACACATCGTCGGCAAGAAATTGGTCTCCGAAGCCATTGCCGCTCAGTTTGCGAATCGCACGGTATTTGCCGTCGCGCAGTCCTTGCATTTTTGGGTCTTGTGACATCGCTGACGAAGACCCGCGCTACTCTTTCTCAAACCCCTGACTCGTAAACTTCAACGTCCTGCTGTTTTCAGTCACCGTGCGCACCACATTGTCCGGCGCACCTTCCGGCATCTCGGCGTCGACCTCGATGGTTACTGTGACCCTGGCGCCCACCAAACCGACCAGATGCGCGATGACTTCCTCGGCGATTTTGCTGGCGTCGCGTCCGACGCGGGCGGCATCTAGCACTGCCGTGCCGTGGAAGCGCTTGGGCTTCACTGCGCCCGCTGGTGTCGCCTCACCGGGCTGAACTGGAATCACCGGTTTAACCTCGCCGCCGGGCCCGACGCCTGTCGTCTCTGCGGGCACAGTGCCCGGCGCTATCGCCGTGGCCCGCTCGGCTTCCAGTTGCTTGCTGGCGACGTCAGGCTTCACCAGCAATTCCGGCGCTTGGGCGTCGCTCAGCGTCACCATCGTGCCGCCGCGCAGCCCCTTGTAGCGCCCGGCAACCTCGTCATGACTATCGGCAAAGCCGAAGCTGTCCTGCGCCCAGGTGAGCAGATTCACACCCTCACGGATGGCCCGCAGCAGCACGGTGGAATCCTTCATGCGCGGCAGGTAGAGGTAACGGGCGAAATCTTCCGCGAGCTGCTTCACGGATACATGTGCTTGTTGCTCGCCGCGCCACAACGGCACGCGGTCCAGTTCCATTTTGAGGCGCGTCGAGTTGAACCGCGTGAGGTATAGCTCGTCGCTGCGCAGCTTCTTGCTGGCACGCACCGCCAGCGCGTCGGTGCCGGTCAGCCGCAACGCTTCCCACGTCATGGGTTCTTGCGGCTTGGTTTGCACCGGCACCAGCAGCCACTGATACGTTTCCGGCAGCCGCGCAGTCACAGCGCTATCCGCGCCACTTAACTGGGCCTCGGCCTGCGTGACCTGAAACGGTGTAAGGTCAAGGTGGACTTTTTCCGCCAGGATTGATTCCCACGCCAGATACTTCCGTGCCGACTCACCCAGGTCTTGCAAGCGGTTTGCGTCAGCCGCCAGAAAAACCAGCATATTGCGATACAGCCGGGGTGTATTACCACGCGATTCCAAAATGGCTTTAGCGGCAACCTGTGCCGCGTTGTTGGCATCCTTGCTGTATCCGTGGGCTATGCTCAACACCACTAGCCGGGCATCCATGTCATCCGGCACATCCGCGCCGGATTGCGGCATCGGATGGATCCGGCCGAAATCTCCGGGCACCTGAAGGTTCTTGCGCAGCCGTAACTCGATCAGGTGTGCAACCTTGTCGGGGTCGCGCTTCAACTGTTCGGCACGGTCGTCAGCCAGTTTGGTCACCGTAGGTTGCGTCGAATACCAATAGCGCGATCCATCCCGGTAGAGATAGGTCGCTGAATCAGCCAACCGGCGCAACGCATCGTTGAACACCATGGGCGATTCGCCCGGCATCACGCACCCCAGCTTGATACGCCGATCCTCGATGCCGCGATGTGCGGCTTGCGTCAGCGGCGCCGAACCCAGGTAAACCGCCCGCGCCACCCGCCTGCACGCGGAGTATTTGCCCAGCGTCCCGGCCAGTTCTCTGTCTATTTTCAGCGGCAGCGAGTTGGGGCCGTCCACGTCTTTCTCGATCACCGGCACCCAATTATCCGAAAGATAATGGGTCAGTTCAAACTGCACCCGCGGGTCGTCGATGGAAATGTTCGCTGGCAGTATCAGCGGGTTCTTGTCGCCCTTTTCCCACAGGCTGTGAATCACGGCTGCCATTAGCCGCAAAACGCCGCGCGTGCGCTGAAACTTCACCAGCGTTGACCAATCGGTATAGAGGCGGTCGAAGATTTCGGGGTGAATCGGGTAGGCCGCTTTGAGTCGCTTTTCGTAGTCGGGGTCACGGCATTCCGGCGGAAACTCCGCTTGCTGGGTGCGGTAGAAGTCAGCAAACGCCCGTACCACCACATCCCGTTGTTTGAAATGTTCCGGATCCGTCATCGGCTCAAACAGCCGCCGCCGCACGATCTCGAATCCTTCTTCGGCGCTCGCCGGACGCCATGACGCAGCCACGCGGTCTACCACGTTGCGCAGCCGATTGAGCGCCTCGCGCCCGCGCTCGCCGCCCACCTCAACATCATCGGCCTGCGTGTGGGGTGATCCCGAGGTATCCGATGCGGGCAGGCTGATGACCAGCAAACAGTTCTTCGCGTTTTTTGCCTCCTCAGTCAGCGACTGGGCGAATGTAAACTGCGTCTCGAAGCCACCTGCGGGCAAATCGCTCTGATCATGCAACTGACGCGCATACGCCACCCATTCGTCGATCAGTATCAGACACGGCCCATAGTCGTCGAACAGTTCGCGCAACACGCTACCGGGGCTGGTGGCGTTCTCATCGTCCGCTTTGACGCGCGCAAATGCCTTCTGCGCCTCCTTGACGCCGCCGGCAGCGTGGCCGAGTTGCCAGGCCAACTCACCCCACAGCGTGCGCACCACCGTGCCATCGGGCTTGGTCGATGGGTTGCCGGGGGAAATCTTGTTGCCCACCAGCACCACGCGGTGCGCCTTGGGCAGTTTTTTGGCGGCGGCCTTTTGCATCACCGCGTCGATACCAGCCAATTCATTGGGCGCGACACCGGAAAACAAGTGATACAGCGCCAGCATGGAATGCGTCTTGCCGCCGCCGAAGTTCGTTTGCAGTTGCACCACCGGGTCGCCGCCGTCACCGGTCAGCCGTTGCACGGCTCCGACCAGCATCCGCACCAAGCTTTCGGTCAAATAGGTGCGGCGGAAGAACTCCTCGGGATTTTTGTATTCGTCAGTGCCCCGTCCATCGTGAACCTCCCACAGATCGGCCGCAAACTCCGCCTGCTTGTAGCGGCCGCTGGCCACATCCTTATGCGGTGTCATCACCTCACGCCAAGGTTTGAACTGGGTCGGTGCCGCACTCTCGATGGCTACCGTCGCCGTTCTGCGCTTCTCGCTGCGCGCTTGCTCGTCGAACAGGGTACGGCGCAGTTCCGTTTTCAGGCGACGCACATCGTCTGCCTGCGAGGCGGACACCGCCGTCAGCAATCGCTCAACCGAATCCAGCGCCCGGTCGGTGTTGTCGCCGGAGAAAGTCTCTTGATGCGCCCATCGATTGCGCCAGTCGCGAATTTCTGACACCAGGCTGCGTTCGGAAAACCCCAGCGTCTTTCTGAATACTTCGTTCCAGGTTTCCCACATCAGCTTGATCAGCGCGGCGGCATCCCATTCCTCGATACTCTTTTTGGCCAACAGCGGATCGTCGATAAAGCCCTGCACCTTTTGCACGGACAGCGCATCGGCAGCAATGGCGGCCTTGATCTCCCGCGCGACGACCGGCGCAAGACCCGCCTTGAGCAAATCCAGCGCTTTGCCTACACGTTCGTGGTTGGTGACGGCCATGTGCTCTTATTCCTTGAGCGTACGGTGAGTTTAAAATTATTGTTTAAAATCAAATACTTATACATTTACCTGCACTCCGCATTGCTGCCCTTTTGCCGAAGGGCAAGGTGCAAACGACCTGCCTTCCTCCGAACGAAGCGTGGGGCTCAGGGACATGGCTTGCGTTGCCTCAAGTTCATCACACCCACTATTCGAAAAGGTTTTCTGTGGTCGGCGTTGCAGCGCGTGCATCTTCCCGTGCCAGCCGGGTGATCTCCGGCCAGCTTTGCACCAGACCGTTGTAGGCCATCGCCTCGGTCGCGCGCTTTTTGCGCTCGCACAGGGTGTAAAGGCGATAGCACAGTTCTCGCGCGGTTTCGGCTTTGCTGCCGAGTTGGGCCACCAGCGTGGCAGTGGCGGCTTCGCCGCTGGCTTCAAGCACGCGAATCAGTTGATGCACCATTTCCCACACGGTGAGGCGAGCGTCGGCGCGCGGGTCCCAGTCGGCGGGCAATTCGGCGGGTTTCAATAAACGCACTTTGCCGCCTTTGGAGACGAGGATTTTGGCCTCGACCAAGCCCTCGACGGCGGTGTTCTTCGATTTGGAAAGCTGCTCGGCGACGCCGTAATCGCCTTCGGCGAAGCCGGTCTGGTCGAACCAAGTGAGCGCCCAACGGGTATCAGCATCGAAGTCACCCTCCTGCTCGGCCAGCGCCTCATCAAGCGTCTGGTTGATCAGCGCCAGCGCAGCACGCACTGTTAGCGGCTGGCCTTCGGCGTCGAGCACCTTGGCGTAGCGCGTATACACCGCCATGCCTGGACCGATGGCGGCCTGCGCCAGATCAACCGGCGCGATGTTGCCGGCTTGTAGGTGGGCTAGCGCCCGCGGTAACTCCTCTTTAAGCGTAGTGACAAATTCTCGGCGCGCCGCAGTGGGAGCGTTAGTTGCGCGTGGCCTACAGACAAGGACAATACTCGACGCGAGCGCATTGCGTAGTGTCTTGAGGGCGCCGGTTAGTTCTGTGCGCATCGGCCAAGTACCTGTGACAGCAAAACCGGCTTTTAGAACAGCGTCAAGGAAGGTTTCCCATCCGGTTGATATGGTACCTTCTTCCCCATCTGTTTGCGCTTGTCGAAAGGCGTAGTAGATGCTTACCGGGAAGGTGGGGTGTGAGCGCTCAGCGAGCCGGTGCATTGCCTTAGTCATGCCATCCATGAAGAAGACTCCGGCTGAGGCTTTGTCAATATGGCGGTACGCAAAAGCGACTAGTTCGTCTGACTTTGGAACGGCGAGTGTCGAAAAGAGGCTAGGAAAAATTGGTTTTAGTGAGCGTCGTAACCATATGTAGAAGAAGTCCGAAAGGTCGGCATATGGTACATTGTCATAATATGGTGGATCGGTGCTGACAATGGGCCGCATGCCATCATCAACTTCCGAGTTCTGAGCCGCAGCTTGCCACGCGTGTCCTGAAGCTCCGGAGCCCAACGTACTCAATACCTTCGCGCAGTCCGAGTACGCTCCCTCCCAATCTCCTCCGGCGCCAGCAAACGGATTACATTCAGGGTAATCCCAGACCATCTGAATTGCTTGCCGACCAAATGCCCGTCCTGTCTTTCCCTCTGGCGCTCTCCAGATGCCCAGTGTGCAGTGATAGGACGTAACCTTTGAGACGGTCTCTGCTAGGTACCTCGCCACCGCATCAGCATATGCCTCCGCCCCAGATCCGCTAGTGTCGATACCACTACCACCTTCGCCCAATCCAGCAGATATGGCGTCCTGTTTCACACGGCCGCGCACTTCTTGAACCATATCTGAGAACTCAGTAAGCATCACAAGTTGGCGGTCAGTATAGAGTTGAGAGAATTGCTCCATCCCATATGTTCTCGTACCGATGTACTGTGTACTGCCGGTGATCAACAAATCAGGTACCCACTCTGGCTTCGCAATACGCGCAGCGGTTTCGTGCTCTGGTATTGGATCTATATAAACCCGTCCACGTCCGGCTTCGGCCACGATCCCCATCATCCGCGCGCCCATGCGTCCAGCTTTTCCTTCGGCCTTTATATATTCGCCCGTGATTGGGACTCCGGACATCAGGCAAACAAAATTGGCCCGGGCGAGCTTTGTGCCGTTCTTTGTGGCTTCTAGATCCTTGGGTGTGCCCGACTTAACTGTGAAACGGTAGTTGCCGCCCTCGATCACTGGCTCCACGTAGGCTTCTTTGCCCACTTTGGCGAAGAGCATGAACGTGGAAGCCAGGGGCACATCGACATTGGCAAATGCCGGGTTCGGACTTTTTACCGTGCGTACCCAAAGCCAGGCGATAACCGTAAGTTTCTGGCCGACATAGCTCCGCAAGTCGGGCCGCCCTTTCTCCATTGCCGCCGTGATCTCGACCTTGGGATAGAGGTAGCCGACTTGCTTTTCCGCCTCGTGTCGCATCCAATTGCCGTAGTAACGCACGTCCTCGGCTAGACCCTGCGCGCCCTTCCATTCGCGGCCAGCGAGGTCAGCGTTCTTCTTCACGTCGGGATTCACCGGCGGCTTGCCGGCGAAGCGCGGCGGTATCTCGATCATCGCCTTGTTGATCAGCACGGCCACTGGGTTCAGGTCGCTGGCGTAGCTTTCCAGCCCGAGGCGCTGTGCCTCCAGCGGCAGCGCACCACCGCCGGCAAAGGGGTCGTGGAAGGCGGGCAATTTGTGACGATCAAACAACTCCGTGGCGCGCGGATGGCCGGCGTTTTCCGCACAGGTGCGCCGCCAGCTCTGCCAGATTTCGTCGCGTGCCGCCTGCAACACAGTTTCGTTGGTGGTGTTCTCCCACTTCACCAGGTCTTCGATGATGCGAAACAGCCGCTGCCGCTCCGCGTCGGCCAGCATGTCGTCCAGCGTCGGCGCCGGCCCCGGTTCGGGCACTGTTAGACTGGTGCCTTTGGCCTTGGCCGCGAGCACCCGCGCGTCCTCCCACAACTTCAAACGCGCTTTGAGCGCCGTCTCCGCCTTGCGGCGTAGTTTCGGGTCCGCGCGCAGCACGTCGACGTACGCGGACGGGTCATCCACCATTTGCGAGAAAATCACCGCCCGCGCCGCCGCCAACGGCCGCCGCGCCCACCACGATGCAGCGTGCTGGGATGGCCGTGGCGGATGGATTTCTCGCGTGCTGCTGCCTTATTGATGGCTTCGAGCGGCAGGGCAACTTCGATCAGCTTTTTTCGGGTCATGCTTTCCTGGTTTTTTCTGGTTTCTTCTGGTTTGGCTTGTCGAGTGTCGCCGTCTCGGACAGGGCGTAGAACTCGTGCAGTTTGGCCTGCAGCAGTTTACGGTCCGGTAGCCGGGTCTGGTAGTCGGCGACGAGCGCGGGGGAGATGGTACGGCTCAATGCGTATTCGACGACTTCGTTGTCTTTGCTGGCGCACAGCAGGACGCCGATGGACGGACCTTCGTGCGGTTTGCGTAGGTCGCGGTCAAGCGCTTCCAGATAGAACTCCAGCTTGCCGAGGTGTTCGGGTTGGAACTCGCCGATTTTCAACTCGATGGCGACGAGGCTGTTGAGTTCGCGGTGAAAGAACAGCAGGTCAAGCGCAAAGTCCCGTCCGCCTACTTGCAGCGGTACCTCGCTGCCGATAAAACAAAAGTCGCGGCCCAGTTCCGTGAGAAAGTGCCTCAGGCTGCGCAGCAAGCCGCGATGCAGTTCGGCCTCGTGGTGGCCCGCAGGCAGGTCGAGAAATTCCACAAGGTAGGCATCGCGAAATATACTTTCGGCGCTGGGGTGCAAATGTCGCAACGCGGTTGAGAGTTTTGGCGGGTGCAGAACGCTGCGCTCGAACCGGGCGCTGTCGATCTGCCGCGCCACCTCGCGCACCGGCCAGCGCTGCTCTGCGCTCAGGCGCAGGTAAAACTCGCGCTCTTCGGGCCGCTTGGTTTTGGCGAGAATATGTAGGTGCGCCGACCACGGCAATTGTCGCAACAGCGTTGCGACTTTTTCGTTGCCCCGATAAGCGTCATGGAACTGCCGCATCCGAAACAGATTGGCGCGTGTAAACCCGCGCATGCCAGGGTAGCTGCGGGCAATATGGCGGGCAAGCGCCTCGACGACGCCCTCGCCCCAAACGGCGGATTCCAATTTCTGTGAAATATAGGCCCCAAGCCGCCAGTAAAGATCAACCAGCCCGGCATTGACGGCTGCAAAAGTCTGCTCACGAGCCGCTTGAATCATGCCGAGAACATCGGCGAAGTCATGCGCAAGCGTGGTCGTGGTTGTGCCCGTGGCGCCCCTGGTTTTGGTGCTGCGTGGCTTGGCGGTTTTCATTCGCAGCGAATCGGGTGCAGTGGATTCATCGCGGGGACTCGGCGCGGGCCAGCAGTTCGGCAAAGTCGTAGTTCACGCTGGTGACGCCGAAATCCGGTTCACGCCCGAACGGCTGCCGCAGGTAATGCACCTTGTGGGCGTCGGCATCGAGGAATTCGACAATGGCTAGGATAAAGTCGTCGGGCTTGTTGAGTGAATACAGAATCTCGTTTTTAGTGACGGTAATGGTCGGTGCGCCCGAGACGCGGCCTTTGACTTCGATGAAACGCAGTTTGCCGCTGCCAGCCATGCGGCTTTCGATGTCGTAGCCGAGCTTTTCGAACTCGCGGTCGGTCGGCTCGAAACCGAGGCTGCGTTCGATGTCCATGATGACAGCGCGGGCGCGGGCGGCACTGGCCTGCGTGTCGGTAGGTGTGGTTGAGATTGGCGCAGACGGCGCCGCAATGGCCTTAATCAATCCTGCGGGTACGACCAGTAAACCACCGAGCACAACCGGCGGCAACGGCGAAATCTGCGCCTCCAGCTTCAGTTCTTCGAGGCGTTTTTGCAGCCGGCCTTGCAGGAGATCGGCGCGCTTGCGGGCTTCACCGGAGTTGAGCCTAGCATTCGGCCGGCCGGCGGCTTCTTGCAACTTGAGTTCTTCGGCGCGGTGGTCCCAGTAGGTGATCTCCTTGGTCAGCCGCTCTTTTACCGCTGCTTCTGTTTTGGCGATCAGTTCGAGCTTGCGGCCTTTGACTTCTTGCAGGTGCTCGGGCACGACTTGTGCAATGGCATAGCCTTGCGCCTTTTGCTCCAGTTCGCGGTTGATCCACTGGCATTCAGGGCGGTCGAGTAAAGCGTCGATGTCCGGTTCCCCGGCCGCCAGCGGGCGGTAGTCGAGGTAGGGGGCATAGTGGATGTGCTGGGCCGTGCCTTGCGCATCCATTTCGACATAGAGCATGCGTTTGGAGACGACGCGGCGATCACCGGCGCGGGTGACGCCAGCGTCCTGGATGGCATGCTCCAAATAGAACACAACTCGCGGGGCGGTGCCAGGGTCGCGGTCATCAACCAGCACCGTGCCGCGTTTGAGCAGGTCACGATTGCGCTCCAGCGTTAGGTCGATTACCGCATCCAGCAGCGGGTGGCCGGGGCAGACGAAAGCAGCCAACGGCTGACCTTGCGGAGCTACGAGGGATTTTTCGAAGACGATACGTTCGTAACGCGGCAGCACGGGTTCGCGAATGCCGATGAGGCGGTCGCGGTTACGCACCGGCGCAGGCACATGGGTAACTTCATAGCGGCGGGCTTCGCGTTGCTTGGCGGCGCCACCGAGATGCTTAAACGCTTCGTGGAAAAACGATTCGATCTAGTGCGGTTGCAGGCGCCGGGCATCGGCGCGCTCCATGTCGGCGCGGATGCGCTGCACTTTGCTGGCATCCATGGCGTCGTGGGCCAGCACGCGCTCGTCGAGCAGGTTTTGCAGATGATTGCGGTCGAGTGTGGCGTCGAGCACGGTAGTAAGGAACGCCATGACTTCGGGCTTTTCGCCGTAACGGATGGCTTCGATCAGCAGATCGCGCAGGGACTTGCCTTCAAACTGAAGTTTGCCGAGCACGTCGAAAACCTGACCGCCCAGCGCCAGGCGCGCTTGTTCGAGTTTTTCGAGCAACCTGCGGTAGACATCCCCTTCTCGGGTTTCCTCGGCCACCAAGTTCCAAAGGTGACAGGTTTCGGTCTGGCCAATGCGATGGATGCGGCCGAAGCGCTGCTCCAGCCGGTTGGGGTTCCACGGCAAGTCATAGTTGACCATCAGGTGCGCACGCTGAAGATTGATGCCCTCACCGGCAGCGTCCGTGGCGAGCAGCACTTGCACTTCGGGGTCGTGCCTGAACGATTCCTGCACCTTGAGGCGATCTTCGCGGCCGATGCCGCCGTGGATGACAACCACGGCTTCGTTGCGGCCAAGGAATCGGGTGATGCGTTCCTGTAAATAGTTGAGCGTGTCGCGGTGCTCGGTGAAGATGACCAGCTTCTGGTGTGGCGATGGCGTGGGCGGCGGAATCCGGCCGGAACCGTAAGGTGCATCGGGTTGAGCAACGTGGTGGTTTGCTGCAGTCGAGGTAAATACTTCACCGAGCAGGCTGGAGAGCTGCATCCATTTGGTGTCGTTGCCGCTGCGACGCACGGACAGCGCGCTGGCTTCAAGGCCCTTGAGGGTTTCGATTTCAATGCGCAGTTCGGCCATCGAGCGCGCGGCGGTAGCCTGATCGAGGATTTCTTGCTCTGCGGCTTCGACTTCGTTGTCAGGCGCCTCGTCGAGGTCTTCCACGTCTTCGCTATCGAAGGCGGGCAACGAGGCGGCTAGGATGGGTGCCGCTTGACCACCGCGCTGCAGCACTTCCAGTTCACGCAGACGGGACTCCAGGCGTTCGCGGCGGCGGCGCAGCGATTGGTAGATCGCCTCGGGTGACGAGGCCAGCCGGCGCTGCAGAATGGTGAGGGCGAAACCGACGGTGCCAGCGCGCTTGTCGTTTTCCAGCGCTTCGGCACGGTTAAACTCCTCGCGCACGTAGTCGGTCACGGCCTTGTAGAGCGCGGCTTCCGGCAGCGACAGCCGGTAGGGCACTGTGTGGGCAATGCGCATGGGAAACAGCGGCGTGCCATCAAACTTGAGCAGGCTTTCTTTGACCATGCGTCGCATGAGGTCAGACACATCTGCTGTGTGCACGCCATCGCGAAATCGGCCCTCGAAGCGGTCACCGTCCAGCAGCGCCATGAAAAGCTGGAAGTCTTCTTCCTTGCCGTTGTGTGGCGTGGCGGACATGAGGAGGAAGTGGCGAGTCAGCGTCGACAGCAACTGGCCGAGACGGTAGCGCTTGGTATATTTGGTTTCGCCGCCGAACACCGTGGCCGACATCTTGTGGGCTTCGTCGCACACCACCAGGTCCCAACGGCAATCGGGCGCTTGCAGCTTGAGCTGAACTTCCTCATTGCGGGAGAGCTTGTCGAGACGGGCAATGACGAGGTGGGTTTCAAGAAACCAGTTGCCAGTGCGTGCGGCTTCGAGTTTGTCGTTGGTCAGAATCTCGAAAGGCAAATGAAAGCGCCGGTAGAGTTCGTCTTGCCACTGCTCGGCCAGACTGCCGGGGCAAACGATGAGGCAGCGCTGCAAATCGCCTCGCGCAATCAATTCCTTGATGAGCAGCCCGGCCATAATGGTCTTTCCCGCGCCGGGATCGTCGGCCAGCAGAAAACGCAGCGGCTGGCGGGGCAACATGTGCTCATACACGGCTGTAATTTGGTGCGGCAATGGATCGACGATGGAGGTATGCACCGCCAGCACCGGATCGAACAGATGCGCAAGTCGGATGCGCTGCGCTTCGGAAACCAGCCGGAACAGCGCGCCGTCGCCGTCAAAACTCCAGGGGCGGCCCAGTTCGACGATTTCGAGGCGCGGCTCATCGTGGCGGTAAAGTAGTTCGTTGGCGACTTTGCCTGCGGGCGTTTTGTAAGTGAGTTCCAATGCCTCGGAGCCGAACCACTGGACGCTGACAACGGTCACCAAGGCATCGGGAATAACACCTCGGACAGCGGCGTTTGGCTGGAGTTGTTCGAGATTCATTTCTGTTTGGAACAATCAGGCATCGTTCATTTCGTTGCACTGCGCGACTGCGGCTTTCCGCCTTCATTACTCAGAGCACTTTGCTCGGAGATGATAATTCTGTTCAGCCTGTTGATATCCATTTTCAGTACTTCAATTGTATTTCGAATGGGTGACACCGGCTGTGTGGAGACACATATTTAAACCGAGACCGATGCGAAACGCCTGCATGATGGAGTTTCGACCATCTCTCCGTCGACTCAGAATAAGTATATGCCGCAATTTACAGCAAGTCTCATATTGTCCAACAACGTTGCGTACTTGCTAGCGCGGATCAACCTGATAGATTGCAAAGGATAAATGTCCATACCCAACTCCATTTGAACACTTGCCGATCACCGTGACGCTGGGGCGGCCGAACCGCTTGGATTAGGGTGCAGTAGCGGGCGTATGCCGCGCCAGATACTGCCCTGGCACGTCATTCACATTTACCGCCTCGCATTTGACTGTAAGGCCAACAACCCGTATTCCTTTGGTGAAAAGGTGATCATCACCCTCGATGCTTCGCCTTCGCACGCCACCGCGTGAGCGGTTTAGTTCAACGAATTATTGACATCACATGCGCGATAAAAGTCACAAGTGCGTAAGATTGCCCCGGCGCGCGTTTGCTACTGGCGCTACCGGCTGTGAGTGGGCGCTATCGCCACCGGCGTGCCCTACAAATTTGGCCGCAGCATCTGCCGTCGGTTTTCTGGTCTTGCCACACAATCCCGCGTAAACTACTGTTTTAACTAGGTTTACAGGATTGTGACGATGGCCGTTGCAGCGCCCGACAAGGCACCTGACAAGTTCGTGCAGTGGTTCAGGGCGGCCGCGCCCTACATCCACGCTTTCCGCGGACGCACCTTTGTCATCGCGTTTGGCGGCGAAGTGATGTCCGAAGCGCGATTTGTCGGCTTGAACCATGACTTGAACTTGCTGGCGGCGTTGGGCGTGCGCCTGGTGGTGGTGCACGGCGCGCGCGCGCAAATCGACGCCAAGCTCAAAGAAATCGGCCACAAAACCAGTTACGTGCGCGGCCTGCGCGTGACCGACGACGTGACGCTCGGCCTTGCCAAAGAAGCCAGCGGGCGACTGCGCGTGGAAATCGAGGCGCTGCTGTCGATGGGGTTGCCGAATTCGCCGATGGCGGGGGCGGACATCCGCGTGTCCAGCGGCAATTTCGTCACCGCCAAACCCATCGGCATTCTTGATGGTGTGGATTTGCAGCACACTGGCGAGGTGCGCAAAATTGACGTAGCCGCTATCGAAGACCGGCTCAAATTCGGCGAGTTGGTGCTGCTGTCGCCGCTTGGGTATTCCGCTACCGGCGAGATATTCAATGTGGCGCTGGAAAGTGTGGCCGAAGCGGTGGCTGTGGCACTCAAGGCCGAGAAGCTGATTTTCATGATGGATCGCCCCGGCGTGACTAACCCGCGCGGCCACTTGCTGCGCGAGCTGACGCCGATGCAGGCCAGTAAGTTATTGACTAAAAAGGATAGTTTTATAGACGGCGATGCGCGCTTTTATCTGCCTTGCGCGGTGCGGGCGTGCGAGACGGGCGTCAAGCGTGCGCATTTGATTTCGCGCCACAGCGACGGCGCGCTACTGCAGGAACTGTTCACGCATCAGGGCGTGGGCACCATGATTGCGCCCGATCCGGTGGAAACCCTGCGCGACGCCAAAATCACCGACATTGGTGGCATCCTGCGCCTGATTGAGCCGCTCGAAGCCGACGGCACGCTGGTGAAACGCGGCCGCGACTTGCTGGAAATGGAAATCAGCCGCTTTGCGGTGCTGGATCACGACGGCATGATTATCGGCTGCGCCGCGCTGTACCCCTTTGCCGAGGAGCACGCTGCGGAGTTGGCGTGTCTGGTGGTGCATCCGGAATTCCGTGGCCGTGACGCCGGCGAACGCATGCTGGAGCACATGGAACAACGCGCGCGCCGCAAACGCTTCAAAAAGCTGTTTGTACTGACCACGCGCGCTGAACACTGGTTTGTCGAACACGGTTTTGCCGAGGTGGATGTAGAGCAGTTGCCCGCGCAAAAACGCGAACTGTATAACTACCAGCGCCGCTCGGTCGTGCTCACGAAAAAACTGTAACAATTAGAGACATTCACAGCGCGTGGTACGCATAAGGTACGCATGACGTCGAGCATGAGCAAGGGTTTTCTGCAACAATATGGGCCATACGCCGCCCTGTTGCTGATGAGCTTGGTGTTGGGGGTGATGACTGCCGCTGCCGTCGATGCACTGAGCGGCGATGATGAAGCCACCGATGCGGGGCCGTATGCGCTGGGCGCTGCGGTATTGGCACTGGCGATTGGCGTCACCATGAAGCAATTTGCGCGCGCGGCGCCCGTGGAAAGCGCGGCTGCGAGCAAGGATGAGCGGATGCAAGAGAATCACAAAAGCGAAGAATACGCACGCATGTCCGCGCTGGTGAGCGCCATGGACACCGGCATCCTGTTTATGTCGCCGGACGAGTGCGTGGCCTACTGCAATCCTTCGTTTCTGCGCATCTGGAACGTGCCGCCGGAACGCGTGGTCGTTGGTTCGTCGCTCGAAGCAATGCGCACCGCCACCGGCGGGGCACTGGCGCGTCCCGGCGAGCAGTTGCGGTCTTTGATGCGCGCCACACAGGGCGACAATGCCGAGGTCAAGCTGGATTTGCCGCTGGCCGATGGCCGTCTCATCACGCAATACAGCCAGCCGGTACAAGGCACGCAAGGTCAGGCGCTGGGTCGCATGTGGGTGTACGAAGATGTCACTGTCGAGCGGCGCAATGCGCGGCAGTTGGCGCTGCTGGCCGAGCGCGACGCACTGACCGGCCTGTATAACCGTCATCGCTTTAATGAAGAAATTGTGCGCATGAGCGCCGACGCACAGCGTAGCGGCTCGCGGCTTGCGTTGATATTTTTTGATTTGGATGGCTTCAAATATATCAACGACACCTTTGGCCATCGCGCCGGTGATGCCACGCTGATACGCATCGCCAAAGCGGTGGGCGGGCAGGTGCGACGCAACGAAATGTTCGCGCGTCTGGGGGGCGATGAATTCGCCATACTCGCGCCCGACGCGCCGGATGATGTGCTGAAACTGATGGCGGGCCGGATTACTCGCACCATCAGCCAAGCGCGCATCGAATTCGAAGGCGAAAGCATGCAGGTCACGTGCAGTTGCGGCATCGCGGTCTATCCCGACAACGCCACAACGCCGGACGCGCTGCTGGCCTGCGCCGATGCCGCGATGTATGAGGCCAAAGAGGCCGGCAAGAACGGCTGGCGCTTGTGCACCACTGCTGGCGATGCCCGGCAATCCTCGCCGCAGTCGTTGCTGTCGCCTGCCGCGCATGTGCGGCACATCATCGACAACCACCTGCTGGCACCGCACTTTCAGGGCATTTACGCCACGCGCGAAGGTAAATTCAGTCACTACGAAGCGTTGCTGCGCGTGCGCGACACCGACCATCCTGGCGAGTTTTTGCTGCCCGGCGAATTTATTGCCATGGCCGAAAAAACGGAAAGCATTATCGAGGTGGATCGCTGGATGCTCGGCCATGCGATTGAGGCACTGGCGCGCCATCCGGCGCTACCGGCAATGTCCGTGAACGTTTCCGGTCGCTCGCTGTACGACGACACACTGCCCGCCTATATCGAGAGCGAATTCAAACGGCGTGGTGTCGCGCCTGAACGTCTGGTGGTGGAGTTGACCGAGACCGCCGTGGTGTCGGATTTACACGATGCGCGGCGTTTTATGCAGGCCTTGCAAACCATCGGCTGCGGCGTGAGCCTCGACGACTTTGGCACCGGCTTCTCGTCGTTTGCGTATCTCAAACATTTGAACGTGGATTCGATCAAGATTGACGGACTGTTCATCCGCGATCTGCCGCGCGATCGCGAAAATCAGTTGTTCGTGCAAGCCATTGTCACCGTCGCGCGCGGCCTGCACAAAACCACCATCGCCGAGTGCGTCGAAGACGAGGCCACGCTTAAAATACTGGCCGCGCTAGGCGTGGATTACGTGCAGGGCTTTCATCTGGACGTGCCGCACACCACGCTACACTAGTCCGGCGGTGTGGTGCGCGCGCTGAATGATAAAAAATATCAATTAAATCAATTAGTTACAATAAGGTCTCCGCCATGGCGAGAATCGTGAAGTGCATCAAGCTGGGACGTGACGCCGAGGGGCTGGATTTCCCGCCGTATCCGGGCGATCTGGGCAAACGGATCTTCGACAACGTGTCGAAAGAAGCCTGGAAGCAGTGGCTCGATCAACAAAAAATGCTGGTCAATGAAAACCGCCTGAGTCTGGCCGACAAAAAAGCGCGCGATTATCTGGCGCAGCAGATGGACAAACATTTCTTCGGCGGCGGTGCCGATGCGGCGGCGGGTTACGTGCCGCCCCCCAACAAAGCGGCGTAAGCAGACAGCGTATCGCGGACGCAGGAACCTCTCCGTATGAACCTCGTGCTGTGGCGGCACGCGGAGGCCGAAAGCAAAGCGCCGGATCACGCACGGGCGCTGACCCAACGTGGCCAGTTGCAGGCCGAGCGCATGGCGGCGTGGCTGAACGCGCGCCTGCCGCTGGATACGCGGGTACTGGCCAGCCCGGCGGTACGCACGCAACAAACCGTGGCCGCGTTGCAGCGCGCATTCACCACCAGCCCGGCGCTGGATACCTCAACCGATTGCGCCACGGTGCTCCGCACGCTGGGCACTCCAGACGCTGGCGGTACCACGTTACTGGTGGGGCATCAACCGACGCTGGGCTACTTGGCATCGTGGCTACTCACGGGTGCCGAGAGCAGCTTTGCCATCCATCCCGCTGCGGTATGGTGGCTGGCGTTAAGCGGCGAACACCGCATTCATGCCCAGTTGCGCGCCGTGATGACGCCGGATATGTTGTAAATCCCGGTCGGGATTGAGCAATTCCCGCAGTGCGGTCACAATAGCCTGCGCTTAACGCTTAACGCACGACGGATGCTCATGCCTGCACACGAAATCGAACTCGCAGAAGATATCGACGAATACCAATTCTTCCTCGAGAAAGCGTGGTCGGACGGCTTTCCGGTCGTGGCCCCTAACGAACGTCGTCTGCGCTGGATGCTCGCGGGCACGCAGCGCGATCCGGATGAAGTGGTCGGCGTGATTCCCCCTGCCGGCGAAACGGCAACCGTGCGTGATGTCGCACTGCACGCGTTGATGGCGGGATGCAAGCCGGAATATTTGCCTGTGGTGTTGGGCGCGACCCAAATCATTCTGCGCGAAGAATTCAACATGGGCGGCGTGCAATGCACCATGCACGGCGTGGCACCGCTGATGATCGTCAACGGGCCTTACGCGCAGCACATCGGCCTCCATGGCGGCAACGGTTGCTTCGGTCCCGGCTTTCGCGCCAACGCCACGATCGGCCGCGCAATACGGCTGATTTTGATGAATCTCGGCGGCGGCCTGGCAGGCTTGGCCTCAGCCACCGTGTTCAGTTCGCCCATCCGCTACACCGCCTGCCTGACCGAGAACGTCGCCTTAAGCCCGTGGGAAACTCTTGCAAAATCAAATGGTTATGACGAATCCGCGAATGTCATTACCTGCGCCATGGTAGAAAGCCCGCGCCTGCATTTTGACGACGTGAGCACCGAACCCGAGCGCCTGCTGCGCGGCATTGGCGACTCGATGACTTCTGCGGGCTCGTGGAATATGTGGTTCAGCTCGGATGTGGTGGTGGCGATGGGCCCGCAACACGCGCGCCTGTGCGCCGACGCCGGTCTGAGCCGCACGCAGGTGAAGCAACGCTTGTGGGCGCTGGCCGAACGCACACAAGGCAATCTCAAACGCGGCGGCAATTGGCGCGAAGAGCGCGCACGTGCGCTGGGCATTGATCCGCATGACGACGACGCGCCGTTCAAAGCGGTCAAAGACGTGGCGCGCGTGCAGTTGATTGTGGCTGGGGGCTTGGGGCCGGTGACGGCGGTGTGCCACGGCTGGAATGAATCGAGCCGCGCAGTACACGGCACCTACGATATTTGAGCGAGGCAACAAATATGACCCTACGCATCATCGACCCCAGTGCTGGCGGCAACGGCGCGAGAATCCAGCTTGCGGCGCGCCCGATGGATTTGCGCGGCAAAGTCGTCGGCTTCATCGACAACACCAAGGAACAGGCCGACGTCATTGCCGAGGCGATGGCCGAGGGCCTGCGTGAGAAATACGGTGTAGCGAAAGTGATCATTCGCCGTAAGCCGTTCTTCTCGAAACCCGCGCCAACCGAACTGCTTGAAGAAATCGCCCGCGAAGCCGACGTCGCCATCGCCGCCGTCGGCGGGTGAGGCTCTTGCACGTTGTGCAGTGTGCACGACGCAGTGGAGTTCGAAAAACGCGGCATCCCCGCGACGGTGATCCTCACGCAGATTTTTAAGAACGCGGCCATTCATCAATTCAAAAGCCGCGGCATGGAAGGTCATCCCATGATCGAACTACCGCACCCCATTGCCAATCTCACGCACAACCAGATGCACGCGCTGACGTTGCAATACGTCGATCAGCTCGTGCGGCAACTCACCAACTGAGGTGCCCATGCCTTCATCGCACTTTGTCAAACGCGCAGGTCAACCAGACATCCACTACACCGTCGATGACTACACCGACCCGTGGAAGAACGCGCCGTACCTGATTTTGCAACACGGCTTCGGAAGATCCGGCAAATTTTGGTATAGCTGGGTGCCGTATCTCGCGCGCTGGTTCAAAGTGGTGCGTCCCGACGCGCGCGGGCTGGGCCAATCGCCGGCCACCTTCAACCTTGCGCGCGACTTCACCGTTGAAAACTGCGTCAATGACCTGGCCGCGATCATCGATCATCTTGGTGCGGATGCGGTGCACTACTGCGGCGAATCCATGGGCGGCATCCTCGGCATGGTGCTCGCCGCCACACAGCCGCAGCGCGTGCGCACACTGACGCTGGTGTCCTCGCCGGTGAATCTCAACGAAACCACCAAGACCACCTACGCGCTCGGCCACACCTCTGAATCCGCAGCGCAAAAAGCGATGGGCATGAAAGCGTGGGTGGCCGCCACCAACCGCACCACGCGCTTTCCGGCGAATGCCGACCCGGCACTGCTGGATTGGTACGAGGCCGAGTTCGCCGCCAACAACCCCGACGTGCAGGCCGCGATGAGCCGTGCGCTGCATGCCAGCAGCGCTTTGCCGTATCTGTCGAAGATTGAAGCACCGGTGCTGGGGCTTTATCCCTCCGCCGGGCCGATCACCAGCGACGAGCAAATGCTGATGCTCAAACAAAACATCCGTAACTTGCAGGTGATCCGCGTGCCCTCGACCTTTCACAAAATCCAACTCATGTTTCCGCGCACCTGCGCCACGCATTTGCTGCACTTTGCAGCGGCGCATGATGGATCGGTGTGTCACGAGGCGTAGTGAAAAAGCCACTGCGAAAGAAAAAGTATCAGGGGGCATCTTGGTTCGGCGAGGTTGCGGCCTCGATTCAAGTTCAAGGCGTAGCGGCCAGATGGCGTAACGGTTGACTCGCCTCGTGCAGCCCTGTAATGTTGTATTACATCAATACGCACTTCGCTGGAGCGCCCATGGCAGTCTCAGTCCGCCTCGACCCCATCATCGAAGCCAAACTGGCTCAACAAGCCAACCTGCTGGGTATCACTAAGTCTGATTTCATCAAAGATGCGCTGGAGCGCGTACTGGGCATGAAAGACCCCGCCGCGCTGCTCAAAAAAACGCGCTCTGGCGGCAAACAAGGGCGTGCCGACACTTCCGCCAATGTATCGCGGTTGATGAAACAGCGGCTGCATGCGAAACGTTCTGATTGATGCCGGGCCGCTGATCGCGCTGTTTGCGGTGGACGATGCGCATCATGCGCGTTTTGACCGCATGGTATCCACTGCGGAGCCTGGATCGCTGCGGCTCGTCACGACTTGGCCCTGCATCGTGGAAGCCGCGTATCTCCTGCGGGCGAAGCTCCGATTCGAAATGCTGGAGTGGATCGGTCAAGGCGCTGTGCAGGTATTCCCTTTCGACTCAACACATCTGCTCACCATGGTGCCGTGGATGCGGCGCTACGGCGTTACGGCGTTACGGCGCGCCGCGAAATGGATCTCGCGGATGCGTCCCTGCTGTGGCTCGCCCACGAGACCGGTTTACGTGACATCATGACCACGGACGTCAATGATTTCAGCCGTTACCGTCTGCCGGATGGCAGTGCGCTAAGATTGCTGTAAGTCACTTTTGATTCGACAGGGTGATTACCCGCGAGAAGTTCGCGCCGCGCATAGCGCAAAAGCGTTTGTCGGCTCCGTTGGTGCTCGAACGCTACCGGGAACTGGCCGCGTTGGGAGCCTGCCGTACTCTCCGGCCCGGTGTCTCCCGACCCGGATGATGATGTGGTGCTCGCCACGGCGCTCGCCGCGCGCGTGGATTTAATCTTTTCTCGCGATGGGCATTTGCGAAGCTTGAAGCACTTTCATCGCATCCCTATCGTCAACGCCACCGAGGCCTTCGCGCGCATCAGCCCTGTCATTTAGGCGGCACCAGAATGCACTACGCCCGCAATAGCGGGCGTGCAGAGTGTTGCAAGTAATTGTTTTTATTGAGAATTATTTCATAACTAATTGAATTTAAACCGATTTATTCTTGCGGCGGCGCGCAGCAAAACCCAGTAAGCCCAAGCCGGCGAGCATCATGGCGTAGGTTTCGGGTTCGGGGACGGCGGTGGTCATTTCAAAGCTGGTGATGCGCTGATCGGCGTAGCTGGCACCGGTAGCGCCGGTGAATCCGACGTACATGTTGGGGCCGAATTGGGTGTTCAGATTGATGGTCACGGAGTCGCTAATGTTGAACAAATTGCCGTCCACGTTCAGGGTGCCGGTCATGCTGAGCAAGCTGGTGGACGCGTTGTAGCTCACGGTTTCAGTGCCGGTGACGAGCGCTCTAAAGCCCAAATCAGTCGGGGCAAGCTGGGTGTTGTAGGGATTTCCGTCAATGTTCAGGCCGGCCGTATTGTTAAACCAAGTTTGTACGACAGAGCCGACCGCGCCCATGCAACCGTAACCAATATTGCCGCCGGCGCACCCTATAGCCGACGTATTGTTAATATTTTGGAAGGCAAACGAAATGCCGTCGGCCATGGTGCCCACTGGCTCGCCGCCGTCGACAAATGGGCTTGCCAGCGAGAAACTGAAGGTAGCTGAAAAAGATGACGTGGTAGACAACCCGTTGGCTAACCAAGCCGCGCCGTTCTGACCGGCATTATTGGTGGTCAGTTGTAAGTCGCCGTTACCGAGCACGACTGCATTGCCGACCAAATTCATGTTATTGCCGCTGAAAGTATCAGCGGTTGCCGGCATTGCGATCAGGGCGGCTGCTACCGCGGTGGCTGCTAGGGATAAACGCATGATGTTTCCTTTTTGAATAAGGCAGAATTGTGCGGTGTGCTTCGGAGACTTCGGTGACAGTTGCATGGAACCATAAAGTCCGTGGCTGTATATAGCCCGTTCGGACTAACTGCGTGACTTTTTTCACGGTTGATGACATTTAATTCATGTGAAATCGCACTATCGTTGCCGTGGACGCAACGCAAATGTTGCGGAAAAGATGTGAAGCTTTGTTGAACAGGGGATTTGGCAAAGGCGTAATGGTTAAAATAAACCCATAAAATCAATTACTTAAATCTTAAAATCGTGATCAGAAAAATACTGTCCAGACAATACAAAAACCCCGCCGAAGCGGGGTTTTTGTTTTGCGGCTTGTTGAATGCGGGAATTCAACCGCCAGCAAAATGCCGGAATCAGGCAGCGGCCTTGGCGTTACGGCGGCGCGCGGCGAAACCCAGCAGGCCGAGACCGGCGAGCATCATGGCGTAGGTTTCGGGTTCGGGGACGGCTTGGAAAGTTGAACCCGTCGCCTGCACTGAATAAGCCAGATTCTCGATATTTTCGCCAAAGTAGCGGAATACGCCCACGGTATATTCACCCGTACTTCCTGCGGTGAAGCTGAATTGCGGATCGGCGAAACCACCGCCGAGGAAGTTATTCCCGGAAATGTTGTCGTCGCCAGAGTTTATAAATGATGGGCCGCCGAATCCGGGACTCGGGAAACCACCTGCAGGGTCGATGTGTCCGGTCCAAGCAGCCGCGATGGGGTCAAACGCCTGCAAGCGCAGTCCGGTGACGGTGATGGCATCGCCGGCATTGGCGAACAACGACCAGTAACCGGTCTGGCTACCGACGTGTACTGCGCCATCAGTAAGGTCGCCCTGTTGCGCCGCCGTGGCGGACGACAGCGGTGCCGCGATAGCGACAGCTACTGCAACGGCCATCAAGCATTTTTCGTAATCGTTCACGTCGCTGGCTAAAAAGCAAAGAAAGTGCTTGTACAAAAATAAAGTGTAGTTCAATATTGGCGGCATGTCATCAGACCCGGCA
>JAYTWR010000181.1:0-16511 GCA_043743335.1 Burkholderiales bacterium | reverse complement strand
TCGATCAGGACGTTTTGGAATGGTTCAAGGATCAGGGCCCTGGCTACCAAACGCGGATTAACACTGTATTACGTGCGTTTCGTGATGCATCGGTCTAACGACCAAGGTTAACCCGCTTAACCCGCACTGAGGGCGTTAATAAGCGAAGTGCATTGCGCCGAAGGCCGGGCACGCCACTTCACATGCGGCGCAATAGGGATTGCGCCCTACGCGGGCTGAATGGCGCTGAAACCCGCAGCCGACCGAATGGCAACGCGCTCACACGAGTCAAATGACGCTCCGCGTCGGCAAGACTGCGGCCATCGGCGGAATCCACGTTCCCCTAGGAAAAGCGTCCTCAGTGACACGATTTCATGCGATATTCGTGTGCCTTGCCACGTTGGTAATCCGCATCCACAGGAGAAACACTCATGGTTCAACTAGAATTCTATGACCCCGCCGGCGTGCTGGAAATTACCCAGCCGCACGCGAAGCGGCTCGACACCATTGCTGGCAAGAAAATTGGCATCCTCACCAACGAGCAGTGGCAGGCGTATCGCACGCTGCCGTTGATTAAGGAATTGTTTGAAAAGGATTTTCCTGGCGTGGAAATTCTGCCGATTGATGCGTATCCACAAGGCAACGCCGTCATCAGCGAAGAAAAAACCGCGATGATGGTGAAAGACAGCGGGGTGGATGCCGTCATTATCGGCAACGCGGCTTGAGGCTCCTGCGCCACAGCTTGCGGCCGTGCAGCCGCTCGAATTGAAACACTGGGCATTCCTACCGTTACGCTGACGCGGGCGGATTTCAAGGGGGTGATGACCAACGCAATCTCCGGCTTGGGCTTGGCGCCTGATGCCGCGATGATTACGTTTCCGATTGATATGTTTTTGCCGGGCAGTGATATTTCCGCGCTTGTCGCGCGCAAGCAGGAGTTTTACGACGGCCTGACGCAATGGCAATCGGTGTATGCCAAGGCTGCGAGTGAGGTGCCCATGCTCAAGGTTGAGGCCGACACTTACGAAGAAGCGCTCGACAAAGCCAATCATCTGGCGATTACCAATTTGTGGGGCGACGGCTTGCCGCTGTGGCCCGCAACCCGCGCGCGCGTGGATCGTGTGTTGCGCGGTACGCCGCTGCCGCGCACGCATGTGATCGGCAAGTTTCCGCCACGCGGCGGCATTACCACCGTTGAAACCTGCGCGATTGCGCTGGTGATGGCGGGTGGGCGTGCGGAGTATCTGCCGGTGTTGATTGCCGCAGTGGAAGCCTTTTTGCATCCCGAAACCAATGCGGAACAATTACAGGCGGCCTCCGGCAGCGCGTTCCCGGTGGTGGTGGTGAACGGGCCGATTGCAAAGCAGATTCGCTTGAACTCGGGCTTCGGTTGTCTTGGCCCTGACCCGCAGCGGCCTGCGGGCGCTTCCATTGGCCGTGCGCTGCGCTTGATTCAGCAAAACGTGGGTGGCGCGCTACCGGGTATCGGTGCGATGGCCAACTACGGCGGCATGCGCTCAGTCAACATGGTGTTTGCCGAAGACGAAGGCAACCTGCCCGAAGGCTGGCCGACGCACGCGATGGAGCGCCACGGTTTTGCGCGCGACGCCAACTCCGTGTCGGTGTTTTTCTCCAACGGCGCAACCAACGCGCGGCGGCGTGGCGCGAAAAAAGAAACGCCCGAAGAGGATGCCACGCAAGGCATGTACCGCATGGCTGAATTCATGCGCGTGCCCAACTACACCAATCTGTCGGGCTATGAAAAGGGCACGCCCGGTGCGATTTTGATTCCCGGCGTAGTAGCGAACAACATGGCGAAGCTGGGTTGGACGAAGCCCAAGATGCGTGAATTCTTCTACGAGCATTCGCGCATTCCGCAAAGCGAAATCAAACGTAACGGCGGCACGGCATGGATAGAGATAGATGCCAACCCGGTGACGCGCGAGAGCGCGAAACTCGATCCGTGGCCGATTACACTCAAGCCGGAAAATTTTATGGTGCTCATCGCTGGCGGCGGGCATCCGACCAACAGCTTCTGGTTGCAGGGCTACAGCCCGCGTGTCATCGGCAAGGCGATACACGTGCCGGAATCGTTTGAAGCGCTGCTGGTGGAAGCCGATCGTGATCTGGGGTGCGGCGATGACGTGTGCCGGATTTAGCGGCCGAGTGTAGGTGTAACTGTTCGGCTTAACCGTCGCATGCCGGTGACGAAGGAACCCCATCGTTCATGGTGCTTACATCGTGATAGGGCATCGCTTACGTGCGTCACTGACGTGCGTCACGCGAGCGATGCGGTTCGCTACACTCACCGGCATCCTACGACGCTGCGGAATAGCGACGTTTCAATAATGAAAATACGATAACTAATTGATTTCATTATATTATTTAACATGAGGACCTGCTCAGTCAATGCGCTTTCCGGTCTGTCGGCCGGGGCTGTGCTGTGTGTTTCGCTGTGCGGCGCTGTTGCTTTTGCGCAGCCCGCCGCGCCGGGTGCCGGACTCAACTACCCGCTAAAACCCATACGCGTGATCGTGCCTTTCGGCCCCGGCGGGCCGAGTGATTTTTTGGTGCGCACCATCGGACAGAAGCTGAACGAATCGTGGGGGCAGTCGTTCATTGTGGATAACCGCACCGGCGCTAACGGCGTGGTGGGCGCGGAACTTACCGCGCGCGCCGCGCCCGACGGTTACACACTGGGGGTGGCGACCAACGGCACGCACGGCATCAACGCCAGTCTGTATCCCAAGCTGCCGTACGACACGATAAAGGATTTTGCGCCCGTCACCCGCTTTGGCTTCGCGCCCTATCTCTTGATTGCGCATCCGTCGTTGCCTGCGCGTGGCGTGAAGGAACTCATCGCGCTTGCCCGTTCCCGCCCCGGCGAGATCAGTTGGGCGTGCGGCGGCAGCCCTTCACAACTCGGTGCGGAGTTGTTTAAAAAAATTGCCGGTATCAACGTGATTGTGGTGCCGTATAAAGGTAACTCGCCTGCGGTCACCGCAACACTGAGTGGCGAAGTGTCGCTGACGTTCGGCAATGTCGCGCAATCCGTGCCACAGGTGAAAGCAGGCCGCGTGCGCGCGCTCGGTGTGGCCAACCTGCAGCGCTCCCCCGTGTTGCCCGACGTGCCCACCGTGGCGGAAGCCGGCTTCCCCGGATTCGAAGCGGGCGCTTGGTATGGCCTGCTCGCCCCCGCCGCGACGCCGCGCGCCATCATCGAGCGGCTCAACGGCGAGCTCGTGCGCATTCTGAAATTACCCGATATGCAGCAGCGACTGCGTGGCGAGGCCTACGACATCTACGCTGACACGCCAGAGCAGTTTGCAGCAGCGATACGCGCGGAGTTGGCGAAGTGGGCGCCGGTGGTCAAGCAGGCGGGGTTGCGGGCGGAGTAGGGGCGGAGTAAAGACGGAGTAGAGGCCGCGCGCTGTCGCGAACTATTGCGCAGTTTCGCGCGCCCGCTGTAAGCGATACGCACAATCCGCCGCATGATTTTCCAGCCGCCCGTTGATGTCAGTGGTGATGATCTTGCAGGATTTGCAGCGGTATTTGTACATCTCGCCTTCGAGATTTTCCTGCGGGTATTCAATATCGAAGGCGTCTTGATACGGTGCGGTGACGTAGTAGTTTCCCGCGCTGGCGTTAGGGTTGGACATGGCGTGTGCGTTCCTTTGCGGTTGTTGTTTTACTGCGGCTTGATGCCAGCTTCTTTGATGATTTTGCCCCACTTGGCGATTTCGGCGCGGATGAAGGCGGCGAATTCGTCGGGCTTGCCGGCGACAACTTCGGTGCCGGTGGCGATGGCGATGTCGCGCACGTCGGGTGAATTGAAGGCCTGCACCAAGGCTTGGTTCAGGCGCTGCACGACGGCCGGCGGCGTGCCGGCCGGCACGAAGTAACCGCTCCAAGCGCTGGCTTCGACGCCGGGCAAACCCGCTTCGGCGGTGGTGGGTATGTCCTTGAGTATCGGCAACCGCGCGCGGCCTGAAACCGCAAGACCGCGCAACTTGCCGGATTTGACGTGCGCGGAAATGGCGGTTGCCACCAGATAGCCGGTGCTGATTTGGCCGCCGAGTAAATCAGGCATTTCTGCGCCGACGGATTTGTACGGCACTTCCAGAATATTCGCGCCGCCTTTTTGCTTGATCCACTCGCCCAGCAGTTGCGTGATGCTGCCCGGCCCTGCCGAGGCATACGTGAGCGCGCCGGGCTTCGTCTTGGCGAGTTGCAGGTATTCCTGCAACGTGTTGGCGGCTACGCCGGGGTGGATCACCATCACCAGCGGCGACAAGCTGAACTGCGCGACAGGCGCGAGCTCGTGATTGAGCCGCGCGCCCGAGTTGGGATTCAGCAAATCATTGATGGCATTGTTGATTAGCGCTGACATCAGCGTGTGGCCGTCGGCTTGCGCGCGCGCGGCCTGCTGCGCGGCGATACTGCCGTTGGCACCGGGGCGGTTATCGACAATGACGTTTTGTCCCAACGCCTCAGCGAGCTTGGGTGCGATCTGCCGGGCGCGCACGTCGGGCGCGCTGCCAGCGATGGCGGGCACAATGACACGCAAGGGCTTGCTGGGGAAGTTTTGCGCCGCTGCGCCGCCGCAGATTGTGATGGCCAGCCATGCGGTGGTGACTGTCGTGTTGCGTGTAAACATGGGGCGTTGCTCAGTCGATTTTGACATTAGATTCACGCACGACTTTCGCCCACTTGACGATGTCGGCCTTCATATACGCCGCAAACTGCTCCGGCGTGCTGTTCATCGGCTCTGCACCCAGCGTGGCCCAGCGATCTTTGATGTCTTGCAACTGCACGATTTTGCTGATTTCACCGTGCAGCCGCGAGACGATCGTTTGCGGCGTGCCGGTGGGTGCCAGCACGCCGTACCACACCGACACCTCATAACCCGGCAAGCCCGATTCCGCCACTGGCGGCAGCTCGGGCGCGGCGACCATGCGCTTGTCGCCGGTGGTGCCCAGCGCGCGCAGCTTGCCCGCCTTGGCCTGCGGCAGCGCGATGGGCGCGCCGGGAAACATGATGGAAATCTGCCCGCCGAGCAAATCGCTGAAGGCGTTGGTCACGCCCTTGTATGGCACATGCGCGAGCTTCACGCGTGCGAGGCTGTTGAACATTTCACCGGCGAGATGCAGCGCACTGCCGTTGCCTGCCGAGCCGTAATGCAGTTGCGCTGGTTTGGTTTTCGCTAGTGCAATTAAATCTTTGGTGGTTTTCACCGGCAGCGACGGATGCACCACCAAAATCAACGGGATCAAACCGATCTGCGTGATGGGTGCGAAGTCGCGTATGGGATCGTACGGCAGCACGGGATACAAACTGGGGTTGGTGGTCAGCGGGTTGCCATTGACCAGCAGCGTGTAGCCGTCGGCGGGCGCTTTCGCGACGAACTCGGTGCCGACGTTGGTGTTTGCGCCGGGTCGGTTGTCGATTACCACGGCCTGGCCGGTTTGTTCGGCCAGCTTCTGGCCCATCGCGCGCACCAGCACGTCACCGGGGCCGCCTGCCGCGAGCGGCACCACCATGCGTATGGGCTTGGCCGGATAGTGTTGCGCCCCTGCGGGCACCACCAAAACGGCGCTGGCGAGCAATGCGACAGTATAAAAATAGTTGTTTAAAATCAATTAGTTACCTTAATATCACAATGAATTTCCCGCCGCGTGGCCTTCGCGCGTGGCGGCGAGTATGCCGCGTGGCGTGACGCAATCGCCCACCAACTTCACCACGACCCCCGCTGCGCGCAATGGCGCGGCCAAGTCGTTTTCGGGCACACGCGGCGTGGCATAGGTAAGTAACACGACATCGCTGATCGTAACCGCATCGCCGTGGTAAATGTTGACGGCTTCCAGCACGCCGTCTTCCGACTGCGCCGACCAGCGCGGCTCAGCCAGCGTAATCATGCGGATGCGCTTTTCGTGCAAGCGGCGCACGATGCCTTGCCGCGCGACGAGCGCCACATCCTGCGCGAAGGCTTCGCGCGGGGTAATGATCACCACCTGCGCAAAAATGGCGTGCAGTTTTTCAGCGGCGGCGTACGTGCCTTCAGTGTGATCCATGTCGTAAATCACCGCTGTGCCGCGCTGGCGCGCCGTGTGATGCAGCAACGACTGCATGGCGCTGCGTAAATCAGGCACGATGCCGGCGTCGCGGATGTCTTGCGGCAGCCACGGCGGCGCGACCATGCGCGCGCCGCAGGCCAGCACCACGGTATCGGGTTTGAGCGCCAGCACATCCGCCACAGTGGCGCTGATGCCCAACTCGAAACGCGCACCGGCACGCAAAGCGGCCGCGTGCTGATAATCATAAATGCTGCTGAGCGCCTCGCCGCCCGGCAGCAGCGCTTGCAGGCGCGTTTTACCGCCGATTTCGCCAGAGGCGCTGAACACCGTGACCTCGTGTCCGCGCGCGGCGGCCACCCATGCGGCTTCCATACCCGCCACGCCTGCGCCCACGACGACCACGCGCTTGCGTGACGCCGCACGTGGTGGTTGCCAATCGACTTCATCGGTTGCCCCCACGCGTGGATTATTGTCGCAGGCTAGCGGCTGGTGTTCAGTGACGATAGTGTCCCAGCAAGTGTTGCACGACACGCAGTAGCGGATGTCGTGCGCGCGCCCGGCGGCGGCTTTGTTGAGCCACGCCGGGTCGGTGACGAGTGCGCGGCCCAGCGCGACGAATTCGGCATCGCCGCTGGCGATGATGCTGTCGGCCTCAGCAGGGTCAGTGATGCGCCCCAGCGCCACCAGCGGCACACCATGGACTGATTTGCGCAGTTCGCGGATCAGCGGCATGTACGGCGCACGCGCGCCGTGGCCGTCGGGCACATGCAGTTCCAGCGCACGCGAGTGACTGCCTTGGGCGAAGCACACATAATCCATGTTGCGCGGGCGGGTGAGTTCGCTTGCGATGCGCGCCGCCTCGGCAGGGTCCACGCCGCCAGCCGCAGCGCTAACGCCATCCATGCCCGGCAGCTTGAGACCGATGATGAAATGGCTGCCGCAAGCGGCGCGCAACGCCGCCACCAACTCGGCAACAAAGCGCGTGCGGTTTTCGAGCGAGCCGCCGTATTGATCCGTGCGGCTATTCGACCAAGGCGAAAAAAACTGGTGAAACAAATGGCCGTGGCCACAGGAGATTTCAACGCCGCTCCAGCCGCAACGTTGCAAGCGTTGCGCGGACTGCGCAAAGCTTTCAATCAGTGCGCGAATTTCATTGACGGTGAGCGCATGCGGCACCGTCCAGCTAATGCCATCGGGCAAGGCGCTTGCTCCGATGGCGTCCGGGTTTTTGCGCGGCGCGTGACGCCCACGGCCGGGGTCTTGAATCTGGCCCAGCAGACGGCAATCTCGGGATTCGACGGCATCGGCCCAACGCTTGAGGCCGTCGAGATTGTCGTCATTCCACACGCGCACCTTGTAGGCGGTTTTCTGGTGCGGCGCCATCGATAGCGGTTCGGTCACAATCATCGCCGCGCCACCCTGCGCGCGATTGGCGTGATATTGAATCAACCGCGCCGTCACGCGACCGTTAGCGCCCATCAGGGTCGTCATCGATGCGTGCAGCAGCCGGTTACGCACGGGTTTGCCCGCAAGCGTAAACGCTGCGAGCAGGCCGGGGTAGAGAGAGTCGCCGCTCATGGATAACCGCAACGATGTGTTTTAAAAATTACCTTTTCCCGTCATGCGCACAAACTGAAATGCGCGCAGCCTTGCCCGACCGATTGCTCCACGCATGATTCGCCCCGCGCAGCACAGCGATTTCGCCTTGCTTCATCGCCACTGCCTGCGTGTCGAGCACCAGGGTGATGTCGCCTTCGAGGATGCACACAAACTCCACCGAGCGCGTTTTTTGCATGTAGGGATGCGGCGCACTGGCAGAGTACGTAGAAGCGTCGGGCGAATTCATCATTTTGAAATACGCTTTGACGTCAGCCTCGACGACTTTGCCTTGCCAGTTGGCATCGGGCGGGTAATCGAACACGCGGCACACGCTGCCGTTTTTCGGCGGCTCAAGCGTGTGCGGCAGGTGCAGGGTTTCGTAGACCATTTTCGCGGGGTGGCCGTCCGCCACCCACAAGCGATGCACGGCAAAGCCGGGGCGCGCGGGATCGATGCGCACATCGGGCGCGGCGGTGTCGCCTACCAACTCACCACGGCCTTCGGTTTTGTCGATGCTGACAATGCGTCGCGTGCCACGCACGCCTGCGGGCAACGTCGGTGCGGGAAACGGTTTGTCGTTACCTTGCGCCAAGCCTTTGCCGTCGGGGCCGAAGTCGGCCCAGATCATGTCGAAGGCCATTTGCGCGCCTTCGGGGAACACCCATTGGTGCCACGCGCCGACCTGACACACGATGTCACCCACTTTCATCGGCAGGCGGCAATCGTCGAGCACCAGGTCGCGCCCGTTGTTAATCACGATGCCGTAATCCAGTGTTTGCGTTTTGTGCATCGCTGATTCGTATAGCGAGTTGCCGCCGCGATCCCACAGCCCTTGTCCGCCGGCGCGCGGCTTGGGCGCATGCGGCGCGATCACATCGGGGTCTTTGGCGCGGTCGTAGTTCGCAGGTTTGGCCTTGGCTTGCACCACACGAAAGTGCCCGCCGCCGTGCGGCCCGGAGAAAATGTATTTGAGATTGCCGTCATCATTCGTGCCGTGGATCGCCAGCGGCGTTTCTTCCCACACCCAGATGTCGGTGTGGCCGCGGCCTGAGCCGAGCGAGGCTTCGTGTTGATTGGGCGCGGGGCCGTCCCACTGCACGGTGCTGCGGCCTTGGGCGTCGTGACCGGTGACGACACGGCGTATGGGGGTGAGGCCTGACATGTGAGCGTTCCTTCAAAAGGTTGAGCGAGGTTGAAATTCGGATAGGTGCAATGGGCAACAAGGAACAAGCAATAAGCAATTATGGCACGGCTGGTTTGCGGGTCTCGACCGCAGCGGGTCGCGGTATACTGAGTGGGCAATAAACGGTTATCGCGCAGCAAGCATTCATTCTGGAGATCAACATGGAAAATCCCACCGAAACCCAATGGAAGTTTCACGGTGTGCGCGTTGTAAAAAGCAACGAGCTCGACGCCAACACCGCCCAAACGCCAGGCATGAATCGTGCGGCAGCGATTACCCACGCCAAGATGGGCGCAGAAAAATTGTGGGCGGGCACGGTGGTGATCCATCCCAAGGCGAAAACCGGCGCGCATCATCACGGCCCGGTGGAAAGCGTGATTTACGTCGTCAGCGGCAAGGCGCGCATGCGCTGGGGCGACAAACTGGAATTCGTCGCCGAGGCCGGCCCCGGCGATTTTATTTACGTGCCGCCGTATGTGCCGCATCAGGAAATCAACGCCAACGACGACGAGCCGCTATCGTGCGTGCTGGTGCGCAGCGGGCAGGAGCCGGTGGTGGTCAACCTTGACATCCCCGTAGTGGAAAAGCCGGAGTCGGTGCATTGGGTGGATAACATTCATCCTGCGCCGAAAGCGTAATAAACAGTAACTGTTCAGCTTCGACGTAGGATGCTGGTGAGCCTCGCGAACCGCATCGTTCGCGTGATGGGCGTACGCAATGCAATTTCACGATACAGGCCCCACGACCGATGCGGTTCCTTCGTCACCGGCATCCTACGGTTATGTTGAACAGTTACAATAAACATAACCAATTGATTTTATTGGGTATTTTTCGACGCTGCTAGCATTAGCCCGTGCGACGCAGGGCTGCGCGCTGGCCACAACGCTGGTCACAACACTCGCGACAGCGGCGCACGCGCAATACCCCATCAAACCCATTCGCCTGATCGTGCCGTATCCGCCGGGTGCGGGCACTGATTTCACCGCGCGCGCCTTGGGCGAGCGCAAGCTCATCAAGGACGCTCACATCAACGTGACCGCGTTGTAGTTGCGACGTCGCCGCAAGGCCAGCACCGGCTGCGAGAAGCGTTGGCGGCTGAAGGTCAGCGCGCTGTGCCAACTTTGTCACACTACCCCGCAAATAGGGGAAAAGCGGCGTGACAAACTTCACATTTGTCACGAAACGGCAGTTTTCTTGTAACACGTGGCATGTCATTATGACATCGCCGACTGACTGTGATTTCAAGAAACTCAGACGGCGGATAGAACCCCGTACAGCGACAAATGGCAAGAACAGGGACAACAAAAAATGATGCTCAAACCGTTTATGTTTGCGATGCTGGTGCTGATTTGGTTAGGCGCTTCATCGCTGACGCAAGCCGGAACCGTGTCCACGCAAAACAAATGCGACAGCCCGGTGCCGATCAAAATTGAACGCAAGGGCAGCACACTCAACACCACGCTCCCGCAGCGCACCAGCGCGTCACACACGCTCGATGTCGGCGACAAAATCAAGGTGGGCAATAACGTGATTCATACCGTGTCGGCTGCGTCGAACGGGGAAACGGTTATCGTTTGCAACCAATAGAAATTTCGTAACTATTTGATTTTATTGATATTTATTCGAACCTGTGATGGCGCTACAGGCGCGGGCACAGGGTAGAGCCACGCTTGGCCCGGCAACGTAACGGCAAGCGTTACTGCGGCTTCAGGCCAATCAGGGGGTTTATATCACCAGGTCGTTTTATTCGGACACCGTAAACGTCCAAATCGACCCACCCGCCGCCACCTCCGGCCGCGCACGATTGCCGCGCGCATCCCCCGCAATGCCCGACAGCACCGTAATGTATTGCTTGCCCTTGTGGGTATAGGTAATGGGCGGCGCGTTGATGCCGGAGCTGGTTTTGAATTGCCACAGTATTTTGCCGCTGGTTTCCTCGATCGCGATGAATTCACCGGTCATGCGGCCGGTGAACACCAGCCCGCCGTCGGTGGCGAGCATGCCCGCTTGCGTCACATGATCATCGAGTTTGATTTGCCACTTGAGTTTGCCGGTGAGCGGGTCCATGGCTTGGTGATAACCCTCAGTATCGGCACCCACCGGGCGTGTGCGGCGGGTTTGTGCGCCGGTGTAACGAATGCCTGGCTTGTGCTCAACGTCACCGAGCTTGATGTTCTGGGCGAGGTTGATCGTATTCAGATACACCGTGCCCGTCTTGGGGTTGAACGCCATCGGCGCCCAGTTCTTGGTGCCGGAGAACGGCCACAACTCCACCTCCTCACCGGATTCCATGCGCTTGCGGATATCGGTCTCCACCGGGCGGCCGGTTTTCAGGTCGATATGCGTGGCCCAGTTCACCTTGCCGAAGGGGTAGGCTTTGAGGAGTTGACCATTGCTGCGGTCTATCACATAGAAGAATCCGTTGCGATCTGCGTGCATGATAACTTTACGCATCGCGCCATCGACATTGATATCGGCAATGACGTTTTCGTTAACGCCGTCGAAGTCGTAAATGTCATTCGGCGTGAACTGGTAGTGCCACACGATCTCGCCGGTCTTGGGGCGTACGGCAATCACGCTCGTCGCATACAGGCTGTCGCCGCCGCGGTATTTGGGTGTGTAGGGGCCGGCGTTACCGGTGCCCCAATAGGTCAAGTCCAATTCCGGATCGAAGGAACCGGTGATCCAAGGCGTTGCGCCACCGCGTTTGTACGATTCGTTATCCTGCCGCCAGGTGTCTGCACCCTTTTCGCCGGGGCCCGCTGTGGTGTAACGACGCCACAGCTTCTTGCCGGTGTCGGGGTCCCAACCGTCCAGAAATCCACGCACGCCAAACTCCGCACCCGATACGCCGGTCATCAACACGCCGTTGGCTATTACCGGCGCGGCTATGCCGGAGTAACCCTCTTTCCAATCGGCGAATTTTTCTTTCCAGATTTGTTTGCCGGTTTTCATGTCGAGCGCCACGACGTGCGCATCGAGCGTCACGCGGAACAATTTGCCGTTCAGTATGGCCGGGCCTTTGTTGGACACGCCGCAACACACCACGCGCGGCGTTTCGGGTTCGTACGCCACTTCAGTGCGCCACAGTTGCTTGCCGGTGGCCACATCAATCGCAAAGGTAAACGCCGCATTGGTTACATACATCACGCCGTTGTAGACCAGCGGTTGCCCCTGCTCGCCCAACAGATTGTTAAGCGAGGTGCTCCACACGGGCGTCAAGCGCTTGACGTTGGATGTGTTGATTTGTTTTAAGGGGCTATAACGTTGCTGGCCGTAGCCCATGCCGTAGGTGGTGATGTTGTCCGGATTTTTGCCGTCGTTTAACAACTCTTGCGCGGTTTGCGCCTGCGCCAGCGAGGCGCTGGCAGCGAGTAAGGCAATGATTAATTTTTTCATGGTGCTCCCTGGGTCATTGACGTTGTTACTTAACGGTCTTCGCTATCCACTTGTCGATGAAATCGGCAATCTCTAGATTGTTCTTCTCGATCATCAGCATGTGTCCGTTGCCCTTGATGCCCACCGCTTCGAGCCGCACAAAGGTGGTGTTCACGCCCGCTTGCTGAAGATACTTCGCGGTGCAGTGGTCATACACCGCGTGATATGAAGACTCCGCCGCCAGTATCACTATGGGTATCTGCGACAAATTCGCCAGCTTGCGCACCGGCGCGTCTTGCTCATAACAGCGCGCGAGATTGGGGGCGTCGGCCTGCGCCTGTTGCACGGCGATCAATTGTGTAGGGTCCGTGATCGGCGGGTCGTACGCAACCGCGGTCTCGGTAATGCCATACGGACGCACGCGGTTGGTATCAAACACCGCGCCGGAGAACGGTGGGCCTGTGGGTTCCGCAGCAACAATGGCCTTCACCAGTGCAGGCCGCGCATCGCCGATCACCCAGCCGACAGCGCCGGTTTGCGAATGCGTCATCACAATGGCTGGGCCGATCTTGTCGAGCAGTGCCGCGCCTGCATCGCGATTCAATTGCTCCACGGTAGCGTTCACGCCGATGTACTGCACTTGCGATGCGTAGAACTGATCAAACACCGGGTCGCCGCGCTGGCCTTTCTGGGGCCCATCGCCGGGCCACTGCGTATGCAGCACGGCCTGCGGCCATAGCTTGTGCTGCGCAGGGTTAGTAAAGCGCTGCTCCAGTTGCGAGGCGGAGAAGCGTATCAACGGCCCGACCGGGTCGTTCCAGGCCGAACGCCCGCGCGTGGGTTGATCCACCACATACACCGCGTAGCCTTTCTCCACAAAATATTCTGCCCAGCCCTTGCGTCCGTCGGGCGTGCCGGTGAAATTGGTGCCGGTCTGCGCTGCGCCGTGAATCATCACGATGGGGTATTTCTGCGTCACCTTGGCGGGGAACCGGTATTCCACATACATCTGCCGTTCCATGAGGGGCCCGGTTTTGCCCTCAACATATTTGCCGCCGACAAAGAAATAACCTTGTTGCGGATGACCGTTGCCGGGCTTGATGCCGCCCACTTGCGCTTGCACACCGGCGCAGCACAGCAACGCCACGAATCCTATCCACCCTGCGAACCAGAACTTTTTCATCAGCCTCTCCCTTAAAAAATTTGCTTATTGTGTCGCCGCGCTCGTGCGGCGCACCCGGCGCAAGCCAGCTTCAATGGCGCGCTCCAGATACACGCCGTAAAAGTCCGCCGATGATAGCCCCACCAGTGGCGTTGTGGCGGGCGCACCGAAATCATCAAACACCACCACCGTGGGCGCACTGCGTATGCCGTAGCGCCGAGCGAAATCACGTGGCGTGGTGGGCGTGCCATCAAAATCTCGCAGCGTGGGCTCGCCGTCCATCACCAGCTCGACCATCAGCACTTTGCCGCGCCATGCGTCGCTGCCGTTCATCGGTGCCCAGTAATCACGGCGCGCGGTGTTGCAATACGGGCAGCGCTTCAGGGTGAACGCCACGAACAGCGGCGCGTGTTGCTCGCGCGCGCGCTGCGCAGCGGCTTGCAAATCGCTCACCAAGGGCAGCGGCAGCGCATCCGCCTTGACCGGCCACGGCGCTGCCCAACAGGCGCATGCTAGAATCAGCCACGCAAAAGTGCTGCGCAATCCACAATAAAACTCGTTTAAAATCAATATGTTACCTCATGACTCCGCTGATAGCCTGACGCACTTGGTGATCGCTTCGCGCGAGTCGCTGCTGGCGCTGTGGCAGGCGCAGCATGTGCAAGCGCGACTCAAGGCATTATATCCGCGCATGGCGGTGAGCATATTCGGCATGACCACCGAAGGCGACCGCAAACTCGGCAGCTCGCTGGCAAAAATCGGCGGCAAGGGTTTGTTCGTGAAAGAACTCGAAGCAGCGCTCGCCGAAGGCCGTGCCGACATCGCGGTGCATTCGTTGAAAGACGTGCCCATGCACTTACCTGCGGGTTTTACGCTGGGCGCGATACTCGAACGCGCCGATCCGCGCGATGCGTTGGTGTCGAACCAGTTTGCTGCGCTGGCCGATCTTCCGCAAGGCGCGCGTGTCGGCACGTCCAGCCTGCGCCGCGAAAGCCAGTTGCGCGTGAAATATCCGCACTTGGTGATTCAATCGTTGCGCGGCAATGTGCAAACGCGTTTGCGCAAACTCGACAGCGGCGAATACGACGCGATTATTCTCGCCGCTGCTGGCTTGCAACGCTTGGGCCTCGACGCACGCATACGCGCCACAATCGCACCCGAAGCCATGCTGCCTGCGGTCGGGCAAGGCGCGCTGGCGATTGAATGCCGCAGCGACCGCGCCGATGTGCTGACCTTGTTGAAGCCCTTGCACGATGTGCCCACGAGCCGTTGCGTCACGGCGGAACGCGCTTTGTCGCGTGCGTTAGCAGGCAGTTGCAATGTACCGTTGGGCGGCTATGCGCAAATCACTGGCGAGCGGCTGCGCTTGCGTGGCTACGTGGGCGCGCCCGATGGCACACGCCACGTCAGTGCGGAAACCGAAGGTGCGGCGGTGGACGCCGAAGCGCTGGGTAACGCGTTGGCCGTGCAGCTCAAAGCGCAGGGCGCAGGCGAGATTTTGCAGTCGCTGGAATCGACCTGATCCACCACCCCTGCCACTGCAAAGCGCCGGCATGACCACGGCCCCTACACGCTGCCTGATCGTCATTACTCGCCCCACGGGTGAAGCCGCAGTGCTGGCGGCGCTGGTGCGTGAGGCGGGCTGCGAGCCGATGCTGTTTCCGGTGATCGAGATCCGCGACGCGCCCGATCCGGCAGCGCTCGACGCCGTGATCGACCGGCTGGATAGTTTCGACTGGGCGCTGTTTATCAGCCCCAGCGCCGTGGACAAAGCGATGACGCGCATCCACGCGAGACGGGCATGGCCCGCCCAGTTTCAAGCGCGACGAGCATGGCCCGCGCAGTTGCGCTGCACCGCGATTGGCCCCGGCGGCGTGCGCGCGCTGCAACGCTTTGGCGTTACTGACGTGATCGCACCTGATGTAGCCCACGGGCGCTTTGACAGTGAATCGTTGCTGGCATCGAAGTTTATGCAGGATGTGCGCGGGCAGCGCATGGTGCTGTTTCGCGGCAACGGCGGGCGCGAATTACTGGCGCAAACGCTCACCGCGCGCGGTGCCACGGTCGAAGCGGTTAGTTGTTATCAGCGCGCGATTCCTCAGCAAGCTGCTGCGCCGCTGCTGCAGGCATGGGCGCGCCGCGAAGTGGCCGCCATCATCGTGACCAGCAGCGAAGGGCTGCACAATCTGCTGCACATGACCGGCGCGGCGGGGGCAGCGTATCTGCGCGACACGCCGGTGGTGGTACCGCATCCGCGCATCGCAGCGGCAGCGCGCGAGGTGGGCTGCACGCGGGTGGTGGAATCGCCAGCCGGCGACACGGCGTTGGCGCGAACGGCTGTGGCCATCAGCCGGGCACGCGGATGTTAATTCCGGTTGAATCGCGCCTGCCTGCCGAGGCATACTGACGCCATGAACGATGCGCCTCAAACTTCGCCTTCGCCTTCGCCAGCGCCGCTGACCGCTACGCCGCGCAACCCCACTACGCTGTGGCGGGTCGCGGTGACTGTCGTGGCGTTGTTGGCGCTGACTGTGGCGGGCTGGCAGGCTTACAGCAACAAGCAGGATATCGACGGCTTGCGACAAGAGCTTGCCAAACGTCTGGCCGATGTGGATGCGCAAACCAAAGCCAGCCGCATCACCGGCGACCAACTGCGCGAAGCGACGCGCGAGGCTGCGGTGAAAATCGGCGTGCTCGAAGGTAAGCTGGCGGAATCGCAAAGCCAGCAAATCGCACTGGAATCGCTGTATCAGGATTTGTCGCGCAATCGCGACGAATGGGCGTTTGCCGAAATCGAACAAACACTGCTGGTGGCGAGCCAGCAATTGCAACTCGCGGGCAATGTGCGCGCGGCGCTGATTGCGTTGCAGGCTGCCGATACGCGGTTGCAGCACATGAATCGCCCGCAATTGCTCAATCTGCGCAAAGCCATCAGCGAAGACATTGCGCGACTTAAAGCCGCGCCGTTTGTAGATACGGTCGGCATTAGCGTGCGCATTGATACGCTATTTGCTGCCGTGGAAAAACTGCCGCTGGCTGCGGAGACGCGCGCGGCCGCAGCACCGCAGGTACCACAGGTACCACAGGTACCACAGGTACCACAGGTACCACAGGTACCACAGGTACCACAGGTACC
>JAYTWR010000180.1:0-6274 GCA_043743335.1 Burkholderiales bacterium | reverse complement strand
GACGGCTCCCGACCACGGCGACATCAAATCGGAAATGCCCTGATATTCGCCATCGGCAGTTTGATAGACACTGCTGGGGCAGGCAAAATTGGTGGGGTAGACCACTAACTCGGTTTCTTGCAACGGGTAGGCTTTTCCCAGTGCATCCTTGATGGCTTGCGGCATGCGCGCATCGATGCCCACGGTGTCGCCACCGCTGGCGTCGATGCGCGGGTGATGAAACGCATCCTCCAAACTCAAACCATGATCGATCATGAACGAGGTGAGTTGCAGCACGGCGGGGAATATTTTGCGCCCACCCGATGCGCCGATGGCGAACCATGCCTTGCCGTCTCCATGTTTGTTATACGCAATCACCGGGCACATATTGGTGAGCGGGCGTTTGTTGGGCGCGAGCGAGTTGGGTGTGCCGGGGCGCGGGTCAAACCAGAAGATGCCGTTGTTCATGAGGATGCCGGTCTCCGGCAACACCACGCGTGAGCCGTATACCGAGAGCAAGGTTTGCGTATGCGCCACCATATTGCCTTCTGCATCCACCACGTTGAAGTGCGACGTGCACGAAGGCGAGCGGCTATCACCTTGCGCCGTGTTGTCGCCCATGTTGGTGAGCCGCTCGGTAAACGCATCGCGTAATACTTTGGCATAGTTGAAGAAAGCATCAGCATCGGGCTTGCCCGCTTTGAAGCTGATGCCACGCAGGTTGTTGATGGCGCTCAACATCGACGGCCCGGCGGTGAGGTTGGGGGCCAGCGCCAACTGCGCACCGTGATACTCGGTGGTGATGGGGTCAACAATGCGCGCACGGTAACGCTTGAGGTCATCGGCAGACAGTATGCCGCCCATCGCCTTGATATCGCGCGCGATGCTTTGCGCGATGTCGCCTTCGTAGTAATCGCGCGGTCCAGCATCGGCCAAACGCTTCATGGTGTTGGCCAAGCCCTTGAGGTGCAGCCGCTGCAAAGCCCCGCCCGCAGGCGTGACCGGCGGGTAACCGCCCGGCAAGTAAACATTGGCCGTGCTCGGATACATCGCCAGCTCACGCGCGGTGATAGCCACCTTCAACGTGAGATACCAATCAATCGCCATGCCTTGCTCGGCGAGCTTGATGGCGGGTTGAATCACCTCGCGAAATTTCAGTTTGCCGAAGGTATCCAGCGCCAGTGCCATACCATCCACATGCCCCGGCACGGCGATAGAATGAGGGCCTTGCACATTGCGATCATCCTTGACCGTGGGCCAAGTAAATAATTCTTGGGTCATGCCGCCCACCAAAGGGAAATCCGCCGGGTTCAACGCGCCGGGCGAGATAGGCCCAAAATCCACCACGCGCACGCGATTTTCTTTGGCCAGATACACCAGCATAAAACCCACGCCGCCCAAGCCGCTGTTCCACGGCTCCACAGCAGCAAGTGCCAAGCCCGTAGCCACCGCAGCATCCACCGCGTTGCCGCCCGCGTTAAGGATGCTGACGCCAGCTTCACCCGCGATGCGGTTTTGCGTGGCGACTATACCGCCGCGCGAGCGGGCGAGCGGTTTACGGACGTTCCAGTTTTGGATGAGATGGTTCATTTTTCAGGATTAAAGGTTGAGGACTGAGGCGTCAGCGGGCGCTGCTGCAAGACGGATGAGGGAGTTTTGCTATCATCTCATTAGACCAACGAAGTCTCAACATCGCGTGACTGTTCTCAATCGTCAATCCTAAAGCCTCAATCCCAAGTGCCACACATTATCTGCCTGACCTTTGATTTCGACGGTATCTCCGGCTTTATCTCGCGCGGGCAGGTAGGGCCGTCGTGGATTTCGCGCGGGGAATTTGGCCCGCGTGTGGGTGCGCCGCGATTGATCGAGCTGTTTCGCAAGCACGACATCCGCACCTCGTGGTATGTGCCGGGGCACACGATTGAAACGTTCCCGGAGGCGGTGAAAAAGGTGATCGATGCCGGCCACGAGCTGGCGCATCACGGCTGGACGCATCGCCCGCCCGCGACGTTAAGCGCAGACGATGAAGAGCGTGAGTTGATGCGTGCCAATGAAGCAATCAAAAAAATCTCCGGCCACTACGCGCGCGGCTACCGTTCGCCGTCGTGGGATTTATCGACGCACTCGATAAAATTCTTTTTAAAACATGGATTCACCTACGACAGCAGCTTGATGGGCGACGACTACACGCCGTATTACGCCCGCCAAGGCGATGTCATCGAGCTCGCGCAACCGGCGAAGCTGGGCGCGCAAAGTCCGCTGGTGGAAATGCCGATTCATTGGTCCACTGACGATTCACCGCACTACGAGTTTGTGCGCGCCGAAACCTCGCTGCGCCAAGGCCTGAAGACTGCGCGCCACGTCGAGCAAAACTGGGTGGATGATTTTCACTACATGCAGGACGCGCTGGATTGGGGCGTGTTGACTTACACGTGCCACCCGTTTATCAGCGGTCGCGGGCACCGCATCATGGTGCTGGAGCGCATGATCGAACAACTCAAGGCCGAGGGCGCGGTGTTCATGCGCGTGGACGAGGCCGTTGAGGCATTCAAGCGGCGCAAGCCCATAATAATGAGCGAGGAAATCCG
The DNA here is from genome assembly GCA_043743335.1 of Burkholderiales bacterium. GTDB lineage: Bacteria > Pseudomonadota > Gammaproteobacteria > Burkholderiales > SG8-41 > UBA5216. Next base: position 3,707 of record JAYTWR010000180.1, on the reverse strand, counting down.
GTGAAAAAATATTTGATTTGGCTGACAACAAGTTATCTGGGGCTGTGTGCGATGCACGCACCCGCACAAGTACAACCAGGACAACAAGGACAATATCCCACCAAACCCATCACCCTGCTGGTGCCGTGGGCACCGGGTGGCGGCTCAGATATTGTGCTGCGCGTGCTGGCGGAAACTGCGGCCAAGCATCTGGGTCAGCGTATCGTGGTTGAAAACAAGCCCGGTGCCGGCGGGGCGCTGGCGGCGCAACATATGGCAGCCACGGCCAAGCCGGATGGTTACACGTTGGCGCAACTGGCGCTGGGCGTGTTCAGGTTGCCGCACATGACCAACACCAAGTTTGATCCGGTCAATGATTTGACGTGGATTTTAAATGTCGCCGGCTATCAGTTTGGCACCAGCGTGCGCGCTGATGCACCGTGGAAAACGTGGGACGAATTAATTGGCTACGCCAAAAAAAATCCCGGCAAAATCAGTATCGGCAATCCCGGTACCGGCACCAGCCTGCATTTGACCATGGAGGATTTGTCGCAGCGATTGGGCATTGACTGGGTGCATGTGCCGTACAAGGGCAGCTCGGAATCGCAGGTGGCGTTGCGCGGCGGGCAGGTGCAGGTGCAAGCCGGCACGCCCAATTGGGAGTGGGTCGAGGCGGGCCACACGCGCGTGCTGGTGATGTGGGGCAACGGGCGCAGCACCCGCGTGCCGAATGTGCCGACGCTGAAAGAGCTTTATGGCATCGTCGCCAATTCGCCGTGGGGCATCGGTGGGCCGCGGGGCATGGATCCGAAAATCGTCAAAATCCTGCACGATGCGTTCAAGCGCGCAGCGGAAGATCCAGTGGTATTGAAATCATTGGAACGCCAGACCATGGAGCCTTACTACATGGCGGGCGACGAGTACATGAAGTGGGTGCGCAGCGCAGCAGAAAACGAAAAACGCGCGGTTGAGCGTTTGGGCCTGAATAAGTAGCAATGGTACCAGTGGCAAATGGTAGGCAATAGTAACTAGTTGATTTTATTGATTATTTTAGATAAAGCCCGCGACAGGTTTTTGCGCTTCGCGTAGAATGCGCGCTTTTTCTCCCGCTTCCACATGACTGCTACGCCCGTTCGCACCCGCTTCGCTCCCAGCCCCACCGGTTATTTGCACATCGGCGGCGCGCGCACCGCGCTCTATTGCTGGGCATACACCAAACAGATCGGCGGCACGTTTGTGCTGCGCGTGGAAGACACCGATCGCGAGCGTTCTACCGACGCCTCTGTGCAGGCCATCCTAGACGGCATGCAGTGGCTGGGCCTCGATTACGAAGGCCCGTATTTTCAGATGAAGCGGCTGGAGCGCTACCGCACGCTGACGGATCAATTGTTGGCGAGCGGGCATGCGTATCCGTGCTACGCCACCAAAGAAGCGCTCGACGCCCTGCGCGAAGGCCAGCGCGCGCGCAACGAAAAGCCACGCTACGACGGGCGCTGGCGTCCTGAAAACGCAGCGCGTGCGGGTTTGAAACCACCTGCCGGTGCGCAACCGGTGATTCGCTTTCGCAACCCCGACGCGGGCGACGTCACGTGGAACGATCTGGTCAAAGGCCCGATCACGTTCGCCAACAGCGAGTTGGATGATTTGGTGATCCTGCGTGCTGACGGTATTCCCACCTATAATTTTGGCGTGGTGGTGGACGACATCGACATGGCCATGACCCACGTGATTCGCGGCGACGACCACGTCAACAACACGCCACGCCAAATCAACATTTACAACGCACTGAGCAAACCGCTACCCCTGTTCGGCCATGTGCCGATGATTTTGGGGCAGGATGGCGAGCGTTTGTCTAAACGCCACGGCGCGGTCAGCGTGATGCAATATAGCGACGAAGGTTTCCTGCCCGAGGCCGTGGTGAATTATCTCGCTCGGCTAGGCTGGTCTCATGGCGACAACGAAAAATTCTCCAGCGCGAAACTGATTGAATGGTTTGATTTTGCACACATCAGCCGCTCGCCAGCGCGCTTTGATGGGGACAAGTTGCGCTGGCTGAACCAGCAATATATGAAAGAGGCCGATAACGAGCGGCTTGCGACATTGACGCTGCCATTTTTGCAGCAACGCGATTGCGCAGTGGCGCAGGGAGCGCCTTTGGCGAACGTGGTGGCGCTGCTGAAAGAGCGGGTTTCCACCCTCGTTGAGTTGGCCGATGCTGCGGTGTATTTCTATCGCCCGGTAGAGGCACCGAAAGTTTTACAGCAACAACACTATGTAGCCGATATCAAACCGGCCTTGGTGGATTTGCAAGCCCGGCTGGCAGGCATAGCGTGGAATCGCGCGACAATCAACGAAGCCGTCAAAGCCGTCGTCGCCGAGCACAAACTCAAAATGCCGAAACTCGCCATGCCGTTGCGTGTGATGGTAACCGGCGAGGCGCAAACGCCTTCCATCGACGCGACGCTGGAACTCATAGGCCGCGCTCAGGTGCTGGCACGTATGGGGCGGCAACTGGAAATGTTTCCGCAACAGGCTTAAGCGATTGCGGCCTGAATTTTCTTCCTTTACAGGCATTTGCCTCGCCAGTATAATTCGCAACCTTTCGTGGGGGGTATAGCTCAGCTGGGAGAGCGCTTGCATGGCATGCAAGAGGTCAGCGGTTCGATCCCGCTTACCTCCACCAAAAAACGCGGAGTGGTATTGTTTGGTTGTGGTTTGGTTGTGGTTTGGTTGTGGCAGTAGCGTTTTAGTTCTGACGTAGTTGTATCAGCGTAGTTGTATCAGCCTCGCAGTCCCTATCGTCTAGAGGCCTAGGACATCGCCCTTTCACGGCGGTAACCGGGGTTCGAATCCCCGTGGGGACGCCATCTGTCATGCGATCTGTCTTGCGCTATCCGGCACTGCCTTTCAAGGGCGGGTCGTGGTCGGTCTGCTGCATGACACTCGGTAACTGGGCTATATCGCGTCTTGGGTCAGGTGCCAAGTTCTGCCGCGAAGGAAGTCAGTGAACAGATCGATCCTCACTTTTCTTGCCGCGTTGTTATCCGCGCTGACGTCGACGCTTGCCCACGCGCAAACGGCGTACCCGAATCGCCCCATTCGCATGGTTGTGCCGTTTACAGCAGGCGGGCCCACCGATGCGGCCACGCGCATTGTCGCGCCGCGCCTTGCGGAATACCTCGGGCAACCCATCATTATTGAAAATCGCGGTGGTGCAGGCGGCGCTACCGGCACGGAGCTGGTGGCGAAATCAACGCCCGACGGCTATACGCTGCTACACGGCAGCATCGGCGGGTTGGCCGTCTCACCAACAATGAATCCGAAGCTCGGTTACAGCACGCTGCGCGATCTGGCACCGGTTTCGCAGAGCGTAAACGTGGCCTATATCGTTACGCTGCATCCGTCGGTTCCGGCAAAATCGGTCAAGGAACTGCTTGCGCTCGCCAAGGCGCGTCCGGGTAAGCTCAATTACGGCACGGGCGGCGCAGGTACGGGGCCGCATCTCGCTGGCGAGCTGCTGAATAGGATGGCTGGCGTCAGCCTTGTGCATGTGCCGTATAAGGGCACCGGGCCGGCGCTGACGGCCCTGCTGTCGGGCGAGGTTGATCTTACGTTTGATAACTTGTGCTTGACCGAAAACCCTATCAAGAGCCGATTTCCCCTCGCAGCGGGGGCATGTTCGAAGGCGAAAGCGACCACGAAGATAGACAAGAAGTGTAGCCGGAATA
>JAYTWR010000179.1:0-19282 GCA_043743335.1 Burkholderiales bacterium | reverse complement strand
TCGATGACGGCCATCTTCGGGTAGCCGCAAATTTATATCGAGCACCGCCTCTTTGATTGGCTCACTCAAATTTGCGCATGTGATGAACGGTTAATTTTTATTCAATAAAATCAAATAGTCACGGCATTTCTGGCCAAGCGGATTTGACGTTCCTGATTACGCGGAATGGAAAGTGTAGACGCGACCCTTTGACTCGACGACCCTTTGACTCGACGCGACCCTTTGACTCCCGTGGCCAAGCGGATTTGACGTTCCTGATTACGTGGGATGGAAAGTGTAGATGCGACCCTTCGACGCACTTGACTCATTAACCGCCGGGCGCGTGGTCTGACGACCAGTCTCGCAGGCGGCGAAGCCGCCTTGCCGGCGAAGCGACCCTCTGAGGCGATGGGTTCGGCGTCTTGGACGCATCACAGCGCTAGACAAAGCGCTTGGGGCTATGTACAGTATACCGTACATATACGGAGATATCATGGATGCCATTACCTACACCACCGTTCGTGCAAACCTCGCCAGCGCGATGGACAGGGTTTGCGACGACCATGAAGCCCTGATTATTACCCGAAATGGAGAGCAGTCCGTGGTGATGCTCTCGCTCGAAGATTACAAGGCGCTGGAGGAAACGGCCTACCTTTTGCGTACTCCCACCAACGCCAAGCGCCTCCTCTCGGCAGTTGGCCAACTGAATGCTGGCAAGGGCGTTGCGCGGAAACTGGCGAAGTGAAGCTGATCTTCTCCGACGGTGCATGGGAAGATTATCTCTATTGGCAGAAGCAGGATAAGCGCCTGGTGGAGCGGATCAACAAGCTGATTCGTGAAACGCAGCGCGAACCCTTCTCGGGCGTCGGCAAGCCCGAACCCCTCAAGCACGCCCTTTCGGGCTTCTGGTCACGCCGCATAACAGACGAGCATCGCATGGTGTATCGCGTCGAAGGTGACGCCATCCAGATCGCTCAATTGCGCTTTCACTATTGAGGCACTTAACGTAGAAGTCACCGGCGCTGCGCGGCTTTATCGCGCAGCGCCCGGTGAACCGCAGGGTTATGTATCGCGCGTTGCATAGAGGTGCTCCAAACTTTTGAAGTGGCTTTTTGCCGCGGCAATTGCCGCCTGCCCGCGCGTCCTATGCGCCTCGTTGCACCAAATAATGTTGCTGCAACACCAAGCTAAAAACTCAGCGAGCGCCGAGCAGTCGAGGCATATTTCAGGCAAGCCGGAAACCCCAAGCGACCACGACTTTGGCAAAAAGTGGACAAACTCATTCCGTAGGGAATTAAGTTTCTTCATGTTGCGCCCCAGTGTGCGCGAAGGAATGACTTTCTTTGAACAGACGAAGAAAAGTATCTAGCATCGTGCGCGAATTGTCCTCGAAACCCGCTGGCCGTTATTCGCGCTTTTCTTCATTCGGACTGAACAGCCACAAGTAATCGAACGCTGTTGTAACAGGCCTCGCACGCCGCCCGCTTCAGGTGCCCAACGTACCGGCAACACCCTCAACAATGTCCAGCGTATCATGACGGCTTCCGACCCCCTGTAGTCCACCACCCCGTATGTGGAAATCGTTTCACTGGATGTTCAGCGGCATTGCCGCATGGCAGCGCCTGATAGACCGGCGGCTGACGCCTGCGGGCATGTTGGTGGGCAGCGTGTTGATCGCGTCGGCGACGCTGGGCGCGGATACTAATCAAACGGTGTCGTATCGCATTTTTGGCTTCGCCTTGGCGTTGTTGCTGGTGGCCGGTGCCGGGGCGCTGCTGCAACGGGGGCGCTATACGGTAGTGCGCAAGTTGCCGCGTGTGGTGACAGCCGGTGAGTCGTTTCACTACCGCGTCACCGTCGCCAATCTGGAAAGCGCGGCGCGCGACGGCTTAGCGCTGATCGACGAGCTGGCCGATCCGCGTCCGGCGCTGGCGGAGTTTCGAGCGCGCCAGAGTGTGCTGCACAACCGAGTCCCCACTTACCGCGCCTGGAAGCGCATGCTGCGTGAGAAAAACGCCTGTGAAATCAAAGAGATAGCCTTGCCCGAGATTCCGCCGCGCAGTGCCGTTGACATCACCGTGCCGGGCTTTGCACAGCATCGCGGCAACCAGCATTTTCGCGGTGCGACGGTGGCGCGCGCCGATCCGCTAGGGCTGGTGCGCGGCTTGTCACTGCACCATGCGCCGGACAACTTGCTGGTGCTGCCTAAGCGCTACGCCATGCCGCCGCTGAGTCTGCCCGGCTCGCGCCGTCATCAACCGGGCGGGGTGGCGCTCGCCACCGGCATCGGCGATTCGGAAGAGTTTGTCGGCCTGCGCGATTACCGGCCCGGCGACCCGCTGCAGCGCATCCACTGGAAGAGTTACGCGCGCACCGGCGAACCGGTGGTGCGCGAATATCAAGACGAATATTTCGAACGCCATGCGCTGATACTCGACACCTTTGGTGGCGCATCGCAAGCTGCCGCGTTTGAGGATGCGGTGTCGGTAGCCGCTTCGCTCGCGTATACGGTCAACACGCAAGAGTGTCTGCTCGACTTGATGTTCGTCGGCGCGCAATCGTATTGCTACACCGCCGGTCGCGGCCAGTTGTCGGCAGGCAGTTTGATGGAGGTGCTGGCCGGCGTGCCGTTGTGCGCCAGCCAACCGTTTGCCACCTTGCACAAAGCGGTGCTGGCGCGGCGCGCGTTGCTGACCGGCAGCATCTGTGTGCTGCTGGCGTGGGACGACGCGCGTCGCGAATTTATCCGCGAGCTGCAAATGCTGGGCGTGCCGGTGCTGGCGCTACTGGTCGCGAGTGAGCCGCCGGTAGATCGCCCGTCGTGGCTGCGCGTGATCAAATCGGGCCAAGTGCAGGCGGGGTTGGCTACGCTATGAAACCCGTCACCACCATTCACCCGCTGATGCTGCTGGCGATGATAGTTTTCTGGGGCTGGCAAAGCGGGCAATGGCTGGCGGCGGCGGTGGCGGCGGTGCTGCTGTGCGCGTCGTTTTACACCGCGCTGCACTGGCGGCAAACCACGGCCACGCTGTGCCGCGTAGCCGATTTTTGCGGCGTGTTTGCGTTACTGCTCGGTGTGTATTTTTATGTCACGCACGGCAACCCGCAAGCGATTATTCTGTTTTTTCTGTGGCTGCCCGTGACGTATCTGCCGCTGGCGCTCACGCATGCCTACAGCGCCACCGAACGCATGGACGCCAGCGTGTTGTTCTACAGTCTGCGGCGCGATCCGCTGACGCGGCCCGCCACGTTTGATCCATGGTTTCCGTATTACGCGCTGTGGATGATCGCGGCCTCGGCAGCCAACAGCCGTGACGAAGGGTTTTACATCGGACTGGTAGCGCTGGCGAGCTGGCCGCTGGTGCGGCTGCGGCCGTGGTCGTATCGCGTGGGCACTTGGGGCGTGGCGTTTTCGCTGGCGATTGGGTTAGGCTACGCGGTGCATTATGGGCTGAGCGAAACGCAGCGCTGGCTGCAAGACGCCGTGCCCGAATGGCTGTCCGGTGACGGCTCGCGCACCGATCCGTACCGCGCCACCACCGATATCGGCCACATCGGCAAGTTGAAGGATTCCGACGCCATCGTGCTGCGGGTGTTTCTTGCCGCCGGGGTGAACGCCAACACCAAGCCACCCGTGTTGCTGCATCGCGCGAGCTACAACACCTATTTTGGATCGCAGTGGTTGGCGCGCGGCACAAACTTTGAAAGTGTGCGTGGCACGGGCAACGACGCTTGGCCGCTGGCCGCTACACATGCGGTAACGTCGCCGGCGCGCGTGACAATCCATGATTACACCGTGCGGCCTAATCCGGTGTTGAGTTTGCCTGCGGGCGCGGTGACTGTGGATGCGCTGAAAGCCGTCAGCGTGACGCGCAATGCACTGGGCGCGGTGCAAATCGTGCGCGAGCCGGGACATTTTTCTTACACCGTGGCCTACGGCGGCGGGCAGGCGTTTGACGGCCCGCCCACGGCGGACGACACGCGTGTGCCGAAAAAGGAACTCGAAGCCTTCGCAGCGCTCGCCACCGAACTTGGCCTTAAACAACTCAAGGCCGACGAAGCCATCAACAGTGTGCAGCGCTATTTTGCGCTGGGCTACCGCTATGCCACATTCCAGAAAGACGCGCCGTTGCTGGGATCGCCCATCGTCGATTTTTTGCTGCGCACGAAATCTGGCCACTGCGAATATTTCGCTACCGCTGCCGTGTTGTTGTTGCGCGCCGGTGGCATCCCCGCGCGCTACGCCACCGGCTTTGCCGTCAACGAAAAAAGCGATCTCGAAGGCGGCTGGTTGGTGCGTACGCGCCACGCCCACGCGTGGGTGCGCGCGTATGTCAACGGCGCGTGGATCGAAATCGACACCACACCGCCCTCTTGGTTTGCCGCCGAGGCCGAATCCGGCGGCTTGTCATCCGCGTGGTCGCGCTTCACCGATGCGTGGTCGTGGGCGCGCTTTCGCGCGTCGCAGGCTTGGGCCCACAGCGACGAACGCAAACTGCTGATCGGCGGCGTGGTTATCGTGTTTCCGTTCGCGTTGTGGCTGGCTTGGCGACTATGGCGTAGCCGGCAAGCACGAGAAAAAATCGTTAAAAATCAATTAGTTACTGATATATCGCACAGCGGGGCCGATTCTGGCTTTTATCGCATCGAACGGCGGTTAGCAGAACAAGGCTGGGCGCGGCGCAAGCCTGAAACCGCGCGCGATTGGCTGGCGCGGCTGGCGGCGGAGGCGAAAATGGATACCACGCAACTGGCGGAAATTGTGGCTTTGCACAACCGCTACCGCTTTGATCCGGCAGGATTGCCCGCGCCGCAACGCGCGCAACTGGCGGCGTGTGTGCAGCAGTGGCTCGACAGTCGCGCGGCGGTGGCGCAGCAGCAGCCCTAACGTGGCGTGCGGTGTGCGTAGAGGAACATCGCCACACCGACGGCAATCATCGGCAACGACAACCATTGCCCCATCGACCAGCCCATCGCCAGCAGGCCGAGAAAACTGTCCGGCTCACGCGCGTATTCGACGATAAAACGAAACACGCCGTAGCCAATGAGGAATAACGCCGATACTGCTCCACGCGGGCGTGGCTTGGCGGAATACCACCACAAGATCACAAACAGCAGCACGCCTTCCAGCGCGAATTGATACAACTGCGACGGGTGGCGTGGCTGCTTGTCTACCAGCGGAAAAATCATCGCCCATGCCACGTCGGTGGGGCGGCCCCACAGTTCGGCGTTGATGAAGTTGCCGACGCGCCCGGCCGCCAGGCCCAGCGGCACCAGCGGGGCCATGAAATCGGTGACATCCAGCCAGTGCTGGCGGCGTGAGCGCGCGAACCACGCCAGCGCCACGATCACGCCGAGCATGCCGCCATGGAACGACATGCCGCCTTCCCATACGTAAAAAATTTTCCACGGCACGTTGATGTAGTCGCCGAATTTGTAGAACAGCACATAGCCGATGCGCCCGCCGAGGATGACGCCGAGGATGCCGTAGAACATCACATCGTCGAGGTCTTGCTGCTTCCACAGGCCATGCGGATTGGCGTTGATGCGCGAGCGGCCGAACCACCACACCAACGCGAAGCCGACGATGTACATCAGGCCGTACCAGCGCACAGCGAGCGGACCGAGACTGACAGCGATAGGGTCGAAACCGGGGTGTACGAGCATGGGGATTCAAGGGTGAATGGGTTAAAATTCTCGAAGTCTATTCAGCGCGGGCACAAGATCAAAATCTTCCCTCACCCCCGCCCCTCTCCCACAGGGAGAGGGGAGCAAACCTTACTCGCCATCGCAACACAATTACGGCGGCGCGCAAGTGAGGTTGCCCCCTCTCCCTCCGGGAGAGGGCTGGGGTGAGGGAGGACGTGGATTGTGTCGCTCGTGCCGAATGGTTGCCAATGGTTACGAATGGGTACCAATGGTTACCAATGTCGCTCCCATTATAGCTGCCTCACTTGCCGCCTCACTTTCGCAAATTTCCGGAGAATCTCATGGCCGCTGCTAAACCCGCCGCTAGACCACTCAACCAACGCAGCCAACTCATCACCGCCGGTGTCGCGCGTTCGCCCAACCGCGCCATGCTGCGTGCAGTAGGATTTGGCGACAAAGACTTCGTTAAGCCGATCGTCGGTGTCGCCAACGGGCATTCGACCATGAACCCGTGCAACGCCGGCATCCAGCCGCTGGTGGATCGTGCTATCGACGCGTTGAAAAAAGCCGGCGCCATGCCACAAGTGTTCGGCGTGCCGACGATTACCGACGGCATCGGCATGGGCACTGAGGCAATGAAGTATTCGCTGGTGTCGCGTGAAGTCATCGCCGATTGCATCGAAACCGCAGTGAACGGGCAGGCGATGGATGGTGTACTGGTGTGCGGCGGTTGCGACAAAAACATGCCGGGCGGCATGATTGCCATGCTGCGCATGAACGTGCCGGGGGTGTACGTCTACGCGGGCACTATCAAGCCGGGCCGGTGGAAGGGCATCGATCTCACCATCGTCAGTTCGTTTGAAGCAGTGGGCGCGTACGCCGCCGGCAAAATGAGCGATGAGGATTTTATCGGCATCGAAAAAAATGCCTGCCCGTCGGTGGGCGCGTGCGGCGGCATGTATACCGCGAATACCATGTCGAGCTCTTTCGAGGCGCTGGGGATGAGTATGCTGGGCAGCTCGCAAATGGCCTCGCCCGACCCGGAGAAAGCGGATTCTGCTGCCGAATCCGCGCGCGTGCTGGTCAACGCCATCAAAAAAGACATCAAACCGCGCGACATCGTGACGCGCAGGTCGATTGAAAACGCGGTGGCATTAATTATGGCCACCGGCGGCTCGACCAACGCCGTGCTGCATTACCTCGCTATCGCGCACGCTGCAGAGGTGAAGTGGACGATTGACGACTTTGAGCGCATGCGTAAAAAAGTGCCGGTACTGTGTGATCTGAAACCGTCTGGTCGCTACGTGGCGGTGGATTTCCATCGCGCGGGCGGCGTGCCGCAGGTGTTGAAGATGCTGTTGAAACACGGCCTGCTGCACGGCGACTGCATCACCATCACCGGCGAAACCATGGCGCAAGCGCTGGCCAGAGTGCCCGATACGCCGCGCAAAAATCAGGACGTGATTCGGCAGTGGGACAACCCCATGTACAAGCAGGGGCACTTGGCGATTCTCAAAGGCAATTTATCGCCTGAAGGTTGCGTGGCAAAAATCACCGGCCTGAAATCGCCGAAGATCACCGGCCCCGCGCGCGTGTTCAACAGCGAGCGCGAGACCATGGACGCCATCATGGCGAGAAAAATCAAACACGGCGACGTGCTGGTGATTCGCTACGAAGGCCCCAAAGGTGGCCCCGGCATGCAAGAGATGCTGGCACCCACTGGCGCGTTGATCGGCCAAGGCTTGGGCGAGACCGTGGGCCTGATTACCGACGGGCGTTTCTCCGGCGGCACTTGGGGCATGGTGGTCGGCCACGTGTCGCCCGAGGCTTACGTCGGCGGCCCGATTGCGATGGTGAAAGAGGGTGATTCGATCACCATAGACGCAACTAAGTTGTTGATTCAATTGAATATTTCTGCTACTGAAATGGCCAAACGCAAAAAAGCGTGGAAGCAGCCCAAGCCGCGCTACACGCGCGGCGCGTTGGCGAAATTCATGAACACGGTATCGACGGCCAGCAAGGGTGCCGTAACAGATTAGCGAATTAGTGGAGCCGCGCAGGTCGCGGCCAAGGCGCAGCCCGACGGCCACACGCTGATGTCGGCGCTAATCAACAACGCCATCAACGATTTGCTGAACCCGAATTCCTGCTGCCGCTTGAATCACGAGTTGCTGCCGGTGGCGCAGTTCAGCCTGTCGCCGCTTTCATCCGCGCCGAAATTGTGAAGTGGGGCAAGCTGATTAAAGAGGCGGGGATCAAGCCGCAGTAAGCAAATCGAGCTTTAACCCGCTGGATTCGTATTGACGAAAATCGCCGTCCAGCGTGACCATGCGCAGCGCACCGCATATCGCAAAGGCGGCGAGGTAAGCATCCATCCACACTTTTGGCGAAGCCGAGTCACGCGCGGCCAGGCGATGCCATAGCGCAACGACACCCGGCGGTTCCTCGCGCTCGCTTACTTGTGGAAACGCCTGCAATGTGGCAAGCATAGTAACTGCGTCACGATGGGTGAGCGCGGCTGCTCCATAGGCCCGCAGCAACGCTGGTGTGGTAGCGAGACGCAAAAAACTTTGCTGCGTGGCGCGGCAAAAAACTGCGGGCGCGGGCGCCGTCGCGCGCAACAAGGCATTTTGTGCCGCCGCATGAAACGAATGTGAGGTAAAAGACGCGGCGAGCCAGGTGCTCGTGTCAAACAGATAACCCGGCACGTTGCAGATCCTCTTCTTCTTGCGCCGCCTGTTCAAGTTGCAGCAGTTGATTGGCGGTCATGCGCCGTGCGGGTGCGTCTGCGTCGCAGCGTATCACCGGCAGACCGTTTGGCCCGATCTCGATCATCGCCATCGAATTGGTTGCGGGTGGTTCAGGTGCCGACAATGCGGCCATGCCCAAGCCCTGACGCAAAAATTCGGTTACTAAGTCTTTGACCGTACGGCGTTGCACGACGGCGCGCAGCTTGATTTCGCGTAGGATGTTGTCTGGCAAATCCAAGGTGGTTCTCATGGACGCATATTAGCATATTTATGGTTTTATGCGGAGGACACAATCCCGCGCCGCAAACTGTGCAGGAAATTTATTATAAGCATTTGATTTATATGACTTTTTTAACATGCCGAACCGCCTAGCTCAAGAAACATCGCCGTATTTGCAGCAGCACGCCGAAAACGCGGTCGATTGGCACCCGTGGGGTGAGCAGGCGCTAACCCTCGCGCGTGAGCAGGACAAGCCGATCCTGTTGTCAGTGGGTTACTCGGCTTGCCACTGGTGCCACGTGATGGCGCATGAGTCGTTTGAGGATGCCGCCGTCGCTGCCGAGATGAACCGGCTGTACGTCAACATCAAGGTGGATCGCGAAGAGCGGCCTGACATCGACCAGATTTACCAGACGGCGCATCACTTGCTCACGCAGCGCAATGGCGGCTGGCCGCTGACGATGTTTCTCGCGCCCGACGGCACGCCGTTTTTCGGCGGCACATATTTTCCCAAAACGCCGCGCTATAACATGCCGGGCTTTCTGGATTTGCTGCCGCGCATTGCGCAAGCTTACCGGCAGCAACGTGACGCTATAACTCAACAAAGCACATCGCTGATGGCGGCGCTGGCGAGCACCGTGCCTGCGTCGGCGGGCGCTGATGACATTGCCGCCGCTCCCATTGCCGCGGCGCTGAACGATTTTGCCCGCGTGTTTGACCGCGAACACGGCGGTATTGGTCACGCGCCGAAGTTTCCGCATCCGTATGAACTGGCGTTTTGTTTGCGGCGGCATGCGCTGGATGGCGCAGCAGCAGGCTTGGACATCGCGCACACCACGCTCACGCACATGGCCGAGGGCGGCATTTATGACCATCTCGCCGGCGGCTTTGCGCGCTACAGCGTGGATGAAACGTGGACCATTCCGCACTTCGAGAAAATGCTCTACGACAACGGGCCGCTGCTGGCGCTGTACAGCGACGCTTGGCTCGTCACGCAAGCGCCGCGCTATCAAGCCGTGTGTGCAGAAACCGCCGCATGGGTGATGCGTGAAATGCAATCTTCTGAGGGCGGGTACTTCTCGTCATTCGATGCCGACTCGGAGCACGTGGAAGGCAAGTTTTATGTGTGGACGCCCGCCGAGGTGCAGACACTGCTCACGCCCGCAGAATACGCGGTGGCCGCGCCACACTACGGGCTGGATGGCCCGGCGAACTTTGAACACGAATTTTGGCATCTGCGTGTGTCGCAGCCGCTCGCGGGTGATGCGGCGCTACTGGCCTCGGCCCGTGCCAAATTGCTTGCTGCACGCAGCTTACGCATCTGGCCGGGGCGCGACGACAAAATCCTGACGAGCTGGAACGCGCTGATGATTAAAGGCATGGCGCGCGCGGCACGGGTGTTTGACGAACCGGTGTGGTTGGCCTCGGCGCAACGCGCGCTGGATTTTATCCGTAGCACCCTGTGGCGCGACGGCAAACTGCTGGCTACGTACAAAGACGGCAAGGCGCATCTCAACGCGTATCTTGACGACTACGCGTTCTTGCTGGAGGCCTTGCTGGAGCTGATGCAGGCCGGGTTTCGCAAGGCGGATCTCGATTTCGCCTGCGCGCTCGCCGATGCGCTACTCGATCAGTTTGAAGACCGTGAACACGGCGGGTTTTTCTTTACCAGCCACGATCATGAAAAACTCATCTTGCGCATGAAGCCCGGGCACGACAACGCCACGCCCTCGGGCAACGGCGTCGCAGCGTTCGTTTTGCAACGGCTCGGCCACTTGACCGGCGAACCGCGCTATTGGGATGCCGCCGCGCGCGCAATACCGCTTTTTTACCCGGCCCTGCAGCGCCAACCGAGCGGTTTTGTGAGCCTGCTCACTGCGCTGGAAGAAGCGCTCACGCCGCCGCGCACCGTGATTGTGCGTGGGCCAGCGCAGGCGTTGCACGAGTGGCTGCGCACACTCGCCCGGCGCTATCGCCCGCACACGGTGGTGATTGCCCTGCCGGAAGACATCAGCGGTTTGCCGCCTGCGCTGAATAAACCGCCTGCGATGGCCGGCGTCAACGCATGGCTTTGTATGGGCGTTAATTGCTTGCCGCCGGTTTCGGATTTGGGCACAATCGAGCGCCTGCTGGATCAGGCCAATAGTTAAAAATAAATTAAATCAATGAAATCAATTACTTACACAGGAATTCCCATGAAACAAGTGATCGCGGCGTGCGCCGTAACCCTGGGTTTGCTGGCGACAGGTGTTGCAGGCCTAGCTCAAGCCGACGAAAAACTGGCCGCGGCCAACGGCTGCATGGCTTGTCACCAAATTGACAAAAAAGTGCTCGGCCCCGGCTTTAAAGAAGTCGCCGCCAAGTACCGCGCCGACAAAGGTGCCGAAGCCACGCTGGTGAAAAAAGTCAAAGACGGCGGCAAAGGTGCATGGGGCGAAATGGTGATGCCGCCCAATGCGCACGTCAAAGATGCGGATATTGCAGCGCTGGTGAAGTGGATTTTGACGATGAAGTAAGTCCTGCCTGCGGTTCATAAAAAAGCCGGCTTCGTTTGAAGCCGGCTTTTTTCGTTCTGGAAGACCGAGTTTTCGCGTCAGAAAAACGCCAGCGCCCGCGCCTCTATACTTTGTCGGGGCGCAGCACCTGGTGGTGTAGCGGGATCGTCAAACGCGGTATGCGCAGTGAAGCGCGCGCGACCATCTTTCGCCGAATCAAACACTTTGAACACCAGCGCTTCGTCGCGCGCCATGTGCGGAAAATAAATCCAGCGGTGCGCCGGGTTGTAGGCCAAGCGATAGGTCTGCCCGACGCGATTCGGGTAGCGCCGCTCCGCGATGAGTAAATCCTCAAACGCGATGGTGCGCGCGTCCACCATCGCCAGCGGATTGGATTCGATGGGTTTGTTGATCGCGCGCCACACCTGAATAATCGCGAAGCGCTTTTGCAGCAGCGTGTCAGCCTCGTCCGGCAGCAAATCGCGCACGCGTTGCGGGCCTGACCACTCGGTGTAATCGTTGTGCGCAGACACCACCGGCTCGCGGATCAACTTCGCTTCGCGCTCGGCGCCGTCGCCCGAACGCAGCGTGTGATCGAACAACACCACGCGGGTGGCGCCGGATTCGCGCTTGATGAGTTCTTCCACTTCACGGTAGTAGGTGGTTTTTAATTCTTGTTCGTCGAAAAAATCTTTCATTACGGTTTTGTGTTCCACAAACACAAAGCCGTGCGCTTCGAGCTTGAACGTCGCTGCCGCTGGCCGACCGTTTTCCATAGGCATGCGCACAGGCTCAATGGTGCCGATGCGCCGCCGACTGATATCGTCGGGGCCGAAGGTTTCGTTGACCAAGGACTCGCCGTTGTTCAGCGTGTAAGGAATATCGACCAGCATTTGCCCGGTGGGGCCGTGGGGTGCGTTCATGAGTTCACCTTGGGTTAAAGATTCTCGGCGGTTCGACCCGAAAGCCTAGGCCGGTGCCGGGCGTACGTCAATTGCGCGCTCCATTCGCCCACGGCTTGGCCAGAAACCTTAGACTACAATGTGCGCCATTTTAACGGGGGCAACAGTAACGGGGGCAACAGATGGCGACAAAACGGGAAGTGCTGGGATTTATCGGCTTGGGCGTGATGGGCGGGCGCATGGCGCGGCGCTTGCTGAATGCAGGTTACCCTCTGATTATTAACGATATTAATCCCGCTGCCGCAGCGCCATTGGTCAAGCTGGGCGCGCGCTTGGCCGCCAGCCCGAGTGAGGTCGCCGATGCCGCCCGCACGATATTTACCAGCCTGCCCAATCCGCCGGTGCTGTTGGAGGTTGCGCTGGGTGCGCAAGGCGTAATCCGCGGCCGCAAAATTAAAACGCTGGTGGATCTGTCGACCACCGGTTCGAGTGTGGAAAAAGCGGTGGCCAAGGGGCTCGCGCTGCGTGGCATCATGCTGGTGGATGCGCCGGTGTCCGGCGGGGCCAGCGGCGCCGAAAAAGGTACGCTGGCGGTGATGGTGGCCGGCAACGCCCGCGCGGTCGCCGGCGTGCGCAAAACACTGGATGTGCTGGGCAAAGTGTTCGTCGTGGGCAAGGAGCCGGGACAGGCGCAGTTCACCAAGCTCTTGAACAATCTACTGTCGCAAAGCGCGCTGGCGATGAGCCTCGAAGCCTTTGTCGCGGGTGCCAAAGCCGGACTCGACCTCGATATTCTGGCGCAAGTCATCAACGCCGGCAGCGGCCGCAATACCGCCACCTCAGACAAAATTCCCCAATCGGTACTCACGCGCAAATTCGATTTCGGCTTCCCAATTTCCGGCGCATGCAAAGACATCGGCCTAGCGATTGAAGAATGCCAAGCCATGGGCCTGCCGATGATCGTCGGCAGCGCCGCACGCCAGTTATGGCAGTTCGCTTATAACCAAGGCGGCGGCAAGCGGGATATGACGGCGCTGGTGACTTATCTGGAGCCGTGGGCGGGGGTGGAGGTGCGGGGGAAAGCCGCTAGCAAGCGCGTGGGCCAATAGCACGCCATTGTGCGCCGCCGCGTTTGACAACCACTACACCGGCAACGATAATAAATTTTCTCGCACAAACAACAGCTTATCGACTGGGAGTCGCTCATGAATCGCAGATTGTTAATCAAGTCAGCCGCCGCTTTAGCCACCGCGTTGGCACTCGCCGCTTGCGACAAAGCGCCGCCGCCCGCGCCCAAGGCCGAGGCACCGAAAGCACCTGAAATGCAAGTGGTGAAAATCGGTGCAGCATCACCGCTCACCGGCGCGCAGGCGCACATCGGTATCGACATTCGTAATGGCGTGCAACTGGCGATCGAAGACGCCAACAAAGCCGGCGTCAGCATTGGTGGCAAGGCGGTGAAACTGGAAATGTTGGCTGAAGACGATGAAGCCAATCCCACCAAAGCGACCACCGTTGCGCAAAAATTGGTGGATGCGAAAGTGGCTGGCGTTGTCGGCCACTTCAACTCGGGCGCGTCGATACCGGCCTCCAAGATTTATGCCGACGCCGGCATCCCGCAAATTTCGCCATCGAGCACCAACCCCGATTACACGCTCAAGGGTTATAAAACCACCTTCCGCGTGGTGGCCCACGATGGTCAACAAGGGCCGACCCTTGGTAAATTCGCGCTTGATAAATTGAAGGCTAAAACCATTGCCGTGATCGATGACAGCACGGCCTATGGCCAAGGCTTGGCGGATAACTTTGAGGCTACGGTCAAAGCGGGCGGTGCCAAATTGGTGGCGCGTGAACACACTACCGACAAAGACACGGATTTCAAAGCCATCCTCACTAAGATCAAAGGCAAGAACCCCGATCTCATCATGTTCGGCGGCATCGACCCGCAAGCGGGCCCCATGATTAAACAAATGGCCGAACTCGGCATCAAGGCCAAGTTCATTGGCGGTGATGGCATGCAAACGCCCAACTTTATCAAGCTCGCGGGTGGTGCCGCTGAAGGCGCAATGGCTTCCATCCCCGGCCTGCCCAAAGAGCAAATGCCCGGCGGCAAAGATTTCCTCGCCAAATACAAAGCCAAGTTTAATGCCGAGGTGGAACTCTTCGCCCCCATGGGCTACGACGCCGTGATGGTGATTGTGGAAGCGATGAAACGCGCTGGCTCGGCCGACCCTGCTAAGTTTTTGCCCGAAGTGAGTAAGACCAACCACAACGGCGTGATCGGCCCCATTGCGTTTGACGACAAAGGCGATTTGAAAAACGGCCCGATCACTATCTACGTGGTGAAGGGTGGCAAGTGGGAAGCGTTGGAGACCGTAGCGCCCGGTGCTGCCACTGCTGCACCGGCAGCGGCCCCTGCAGCAGAGGCCAAGGCCGACGCGAAGAAGGACGACACCAAAGACGCAGCCAAGAAGTAATTCACAACAAGCTCACGTCATCACCTCAAAACGGCACCCCAGCGGTGCCGTTTTTACATTCTCAACTCGCAAAACCCCGTGGATATTTTTTTCCAGCAAATACTGAATGGCCTGTTACTCGGCAGCATTTACGCGCTAGTGGCGCTGGGCTACACCATGGTCTACGGCATACTGGGCCTGATCAATTTCGCCCACGGCGACATTGTGATGGTGGGCGCACTGGTCGCGCTGTCGGTGATTTTGTCATTGGGCACGAGCCTGCCCGTCACAATCGTGCTTTTGCTGGCGACTGCGGCGGCTGTAGCGGTGTGTGTGGCGCTGGGTTTGCTGGTTGAGCGCAGCGCCTATCGCCCGCTGCGCCGCGCGCCGCGTTTGGCACCACTCATCACGGCCATCGGCGTATCCATCCTCATTCAATACTCGGCAGCACTGGTCTGGGGCAAGCAATACCTGTCGATGCCCGAAATCATCAAGCCCGAGAAAATCATCATCGGCGGCGCACAAATCACCAGCACGCAGGCGTTTATCTTCGTGCTCGCGCTGGCCATCATGGCCGCACTGCTGTGGTTCGTCAAAGCCAGCCGCATGGGCCGCGCCATGCGCGCCACCGAGCAAAACCCCGATGTCGCCGGACTGATGGGCGTGAACACCACGCGCGTTATCGCCTTCACCTTTGCGCTGGGCGCATCCATCGGCGCCATCGCCGGTGTGATGGTTGTGCTCTATTACGGGCAGGGCCACTACTTTATGGGCTTTATGCTGGGGCTGAAGGCCTTCACCGCGGCCGTGCTCGGGGGCATAGGCAACATCCCCGGCGCGATGTTAGGCGGGCTGCTGTTGGGACTCATCGAAAGCCTCGCCGCCGGGTACATCGGCGACCTCACGGGCGGCGTGTTCGGCAGCAACTACCGTGACGTGTTTGCCTTCCTTGTGTTGGTGCTGGTGTTGATGCTGCGCCCATCGGGCTTGATGGGCGTGCGTAGCGGGGATCGCGCGTAGCGGTAGCGCCTGATTTTATTGCGGCACCATTCACCTTTCCCTATCTGCCCCCATGTTCAAGTATTTGCAATCGCGTATCCACGGCACCGCCAGCACCGGGCCGGGTGCGCCGCCCGGCGGATTGCTCGCGTTCTTTTGGCATTTTGTGCGGCAAACCAAAGGCTGGTATGCGGCTATGTTTGCCACCAGCCTAGCGGTGGCGCTGATCGACACGGTGATTCCGCTATTCATCGGCAAGCTGGTGTCGCTGATGGAAGCGACTGACCGTCACGCTGCTATCGAGCAACAATGGCCCATGCTGATGGGCATGGTGGGGCTGATGCTGATTGTGCGCCCGCTGGTGTTGCTGGCGGACATTGCGATACGCCAGAACGCGCTGATACCGGGCGCTACCAGCCTGATTCGCTGGCAGAGCCACTGGCACGTAATCCGGCAAAATTGGTCGTTCTTTCAAAATGATTTCGCTGGGCGCATCGCCAACCGCGTGATGCAAACCGCCAACGCGCTGCGCGAGAGCGTGATGTCGGCGATACGCGCGATCTGGTACATCGTGGTGTATGGCGTGAGCGCGTTTATTCTCATGGCTGCGGTGGATTGGCGGTTGGGCGTGCCCACGCTGGCGTGGTTTGTTGGCTACATTTTCTTTTTGCGCCACTTCGTGCCGCGCTTGCGCGATCTGGCCAAAGCCAGTTCCGAAGTGCGTTCGATGGTGATGGCGCGCGTGGTGGACAGCTACACCAACATTCTCACGGTCAAATTGTTTGCGCGCCTGGCCGACGAAGACGCTTACGTGCGCGAGGTGGTTGACGAGCATCAGGTCGCTATCGGCGCGCACATGAAGCTCATCACGCAATTCATGTTTTGGCTATCGGCGATGAACGCCGCGTTACTGACCGGCACCGCAGCAATAGGCATCAGCCTGTGGGTGGACGGCACGGTGAGCGCGGGCGTGGTCGCCACCGCGCTGCCGCTAGCGTGGCAAATCGCCAACGTCGCTGGCTGGGTGAGCTGGGAAGTCACCGGCATTTTCGAAAACATCGGCGTGGTGCAAGAGGGCATGCAAACCATCGCCGTGCCGCTGGCGGGCGTAGACAAACCGAGTGCGGTTGAACTAAACGCCTCACGTGGTGAAATACGCTTTGAGGATGTTTCGTTCGACTACGGCAGACGCGATGCCAACCCGGTGCTGGATCATCTGAATTTCACCATCCGCCGCGGCGAGCGCGTGGGTCTGGTGGGGCGCTCCGGCGCGGGCAAATCCACGCTGGTGAATTTGCTGCTGCGGTTTTACGAACTTGAAAAAGGCGCGATCCGCATCGACGGGCAAGACATCAACCACGTCACGCAAGAAAGCCTGCGTGCCGCCATCGGCATGGTGACGCAGGATACCTCGCTCCTGCATCGCTCAATTGCTTCCAACATTCGTTATGGTCGGCCCCAAGCAAGTGATGACGACGTGCGTAGCGCCGCGCGAAAAGCGCAGGCGCATGACTTTATTCTCGGCCTGCAGGATTGGACGGGCCGCACCGGCTACGACGCGCATGTGGGCGAGCGCGGCGTCAAACTCTCCGGCGGGCAACGCCAGCGCATTGCCATTGCGCGCGTGGTGCTGAAAGACGCGCCGATACTCGTGCTCGACGAAGCCACCTCCGCGCTCGACAGCGAAGTCGAACTCGCCATTCAGGAACAACTGCTGGGCCTGATGGAAGGCAAAACCGTCATCGCCATCGCGCACCGTTTATCCACCATCGCCCGCATGGACCGGCTGATCGTGATGGACGCCGGACGCATCGTCGAACAAGGTTCACACGACGAACTGCTGCGGTTGAACGGCCATTACGCCAAGCTGTGGCGGCATCAGTCGGGCGGGTTTCTCGCACCCGAAGTGATGCCTACCGAGACTGCGGATGAACCGCCGAATGCCGCTACCCCCGAAGCGCATCTCGTCGCGGCAGCGCTGGAGCCGGGTACGGATGATGCGCCGGTGGTTACTCGCGCCTGATTGCGCACGAGCGTTAGAGTTGTTTCTTTTATTTCAATAAAATCAATTACTTATAAACTGCCGCGCTGTATGCTAAAACTAATCCCCCTGAATCCCCGCAGCCTTAATCACCTTCGCCGACGCGCATGACAAACATGTTGCCCACAACGTTTATTGCGCTGTCGCCACTCGGTCTCGCGGTGGCTTTCCTGTGTGCGCCTGCATTCGCGCAAGATGCTTGGCCCACCAAGCCAGTACGCTTTGTGGTGCCGTATCCGCCGGGCGGCAGCACGGACCCGATTGCGCGGTTGATGGGCACGCAAATGACGGCCCTCTGGGGCCAGCAGGTGGTGGTGGAAAACCGCGCGGGCGGCGACACCATGATCGGCACTACCGTGGTGGCGAAAGCGCCGCCGGACGGTTACACCATCGGCCTTGCCGCCACCACACATGTGATTATTCCGCTGCTGCACAAGAACATGCCGTACGACGCCTTCAAGGATTTCGCGCCGGTGGCAACCATTTGCTTCAGCGAGAAACTGCTGGTGGTGCATCCCGGCGTGCCGGCCAAAAATCTGCCGGAGTTCATCGCGCACGCCAAAGCAAACCCCGGCAAGCTTAACTACGCCACCACGGGCAGCGGCAGCGCCAATCATTTAATGAACGAATCGCTTAACCTGCTGGCGGGTATCCGCACACAGCAAATTCCCTACAAAGGCGCAGGCCCGGCGCTGACTGATTTAATGGGCGGGCATGTGCAATTTGCGTTTGGCGTGCCGATTGCTTTGATTCAGCACGTCAGAAACGGTGCGTTGCGCGGTATAGCGGTATCGGGTGACGCGCGGCTGGCGGCGCTGCCGCAGGTATCCACGTTCGCAGAATCCGGCCTGCCGAAACTGGAAGCCAAAACCTGGCAAGGCATACTCGCCCCGGCGCGTGTGCCGCGCGCTATCGTGAATAAACTCTCGACAACTGTGGCGCAAATACTGGCGATGCGTGATGTGCAAGACAAACTGACAGGCCAAGGCATGACGCCGTATGTGTCAACGCCCGATCAACTGGCGGCCCTGCTGCGCGCGGACTCGGCGCGCTACGCCAAAATTATTGCGGATGCGAACATCCGCATCGAGTGAGGGTGGCGCGTCCCAAAACTGCCGCATAATCCACTTTGTTTAATGTCGCAGAGCTTCTCCCTCTCCCTCTCCTCATCCAAATCGCTGCATACCTCAACCCAAGGAAATCCATCATGGCACAGATCAGACATATCGCGATTCAAACGCAGGATGAAGAAGCGACGGCGCGGTTTTACATCGAGAATTTCGGGCTGAAAAAAGTGAAAAAACTCGATAGTCCGCGTGCCGCCGGTTACTACCTCACCGACGGCCATCTCAATTTGGCTATTCTGCGTTTCAAGAGCGATGTGGTGGCCGGCGCGGAACGCGGCACGGGTTGGAGCGGCATTCATCACATTGGGTTTCAGGTTGAAAGTCTGGAAGAAACCGCCGAAAAGCTGATGGGCTCTGGCGCAAAGCCACGCGACGACATCAACGTCGCTTTGGGGCTGGGCGCGGGCGGGGCACCCGCCGGGCACGGCAATGTGGAGGTGCGTTACAGCGGCCCGGACAACGTGACCTTTGACGTGTCGCAAACCGGCTGGGTGGGTACGCCGACGAATCGTGTGCCCGGCTAAGACCATGCCCAATGGCCCTTGGATAGACATCGCTCCGGTAGAAGAAGCCAGCGGCGATCTCAAGCGTGCTTACGACAAGATACGCGCCACGCGCCACGCGCAATCGCATGCCCCACATTCGTTCGGTGATGGCAGGCGAGC
>JAYTWR010000178.1:0-5153 GCA_043743335.1 Burkholderiales bacterium | reverse complement strand
GCCGGGGTTCAGACTGCAACCCGTGTTGACGACGTTACCGCTTCGGAGCTACTCCCCTCGTTGAGGAATCACCTGTTACATCGATACGCTGATGCAACGGGGCGAATCATGCCTGCTAGAAATGGCTTTGTGAAATGAAGAATCGTGATGTAAGCTATTGTTTTTATTGATGAATTATTCGATACGCCATACTGGTCATTACGCCCTGTAATGGATGCCGTAACGCATTACAAACTGCAATGGATGGCATCGAAAATCTCAATCAAAAGCGGATTGACGCGGAAATGCGAGCCTGACACACTGTACCCGCGCTGAGTCAGTCAGTGGTTTTCAACTCAGCGCACCCTCCAAAGGGGAGTAGCTATCGCTACGGAATTGTTCCCGTCCGTAGCGTCCGGTGAGCCGTCATTACGAGCAGCAGCACGCTCCGGTTCATCGGGCAACCGTGACTTTATGTGCCGTTGCCTGCGAGACCTTTGCCCAGACAGGCAAGGTTTCGATGGCGTGTGTCTTGTTGTGCGCGTGCATCGCGGCTTTCAACCTGTTGAGGTGAAGTTCTTGATGAACGGCCACCTTGTACTTTGACAAGGCGTAACATCGACAGTCACGAAAGGATCATCATGCCCCAAAGCAAAATCCGCCGTTATCTGCGTCACGGCACACTCCCTCAACTCGCTGTTTTCGAAGCTGTCGCGCGACTGGGTGGCTTTACCCGCGCTGCCGACGAGTTATATATGGCGCAACCCACGGCCTCGGTGCAAATTAAGAAACTCACCGAAACCATAGGTCTGCCAGTGCTGGAGCAAGTCGGCAAAACCGTGCGCCTCACACCCGTTGGGCGCGAGCTACAAGCCGCGTGCAGCGAAATTTTCGCAACGCTCACGCGCTTCGAGCAACGGGTGGCTGATTTGCGCGGCATGCAGGCGGGGTCATTGCACATCGCCGCTAGCACCGTAGCCAAATACATCGCCACGCGTCATGTGTCGGAGTTTCTCAAAACTTACCCCGGCATCGACGTCAAAATGTTCGTCGGCCACCGCCAGTCGCTGATCGAGCGCATAGCCGCCAACAGCGATGATTTGTATCTGATGATGGATCCGCCCACCGGCGAAGACTTGGTGACGCTTAGCGTGTTGCCCAACCCCATCGAAGTCATCGCCCCGGCGGATCATCCACTGGCCGAGGAAAAAGCCATCCCCTTCGAGCGCCTGAGCCGCGAATCCATGATCGTGCGTGAGCCGGGCTCCGGCTCACGTATGACCATGGAAAAGCTGTTCAGCGAACACAATATGCAACTGAATATCCGCATGGAACTCGCCAGCAACGAGGCCATCGGCGAAGCCATCCGCTGCGGCATGGGCGTTTCGATACTGCCACGCCAGGCGGTGGGTTACGACATGCAGCCGGGGCTGACCACACTGGACGTGGTGGGCTTCCCCATGGAATCGCATTGGCACGTGGTGTATCCCGTGGGCAAAACGTTGCCCGTGGTGGCGCAGTCGTTTGTGGATTTCTTGCGCAAGCAGATCACGCCACCAGGGGCGTAGCGCGCAACAATCGTCGTACAATACGCGCTCACCATCATCACCATCGCCGAGAACCCCCATGCGCGAAAACCACGTTCAATGTATCAGCCCCACCGGTTTGCACACGATGCACTACACCGAGTGGGGCGCGCGCGCCAATCCGCGCATCGTGATTTGCGTGCATGGGCTCACGCGCAATGGCCGCGATTTTGACGGACTGGCGCAGGCGCTGGAAGGCGACTTTCGCGTGGTGTGCCCGGATATCGTCGGGCGCGGCAAAAGCAGTTGGTTGTTCGACAAGCAAGGCTATGGCTTGGCGCAGTATGTGGCGGACATCAACACCCTGCTCGCGCGGCTCACGGCCGATGGCGACCGCGAGATGCTGTGGGTGGGCACGTCCATGGGCGGCATGATCGGCATGGCGTTGGCCAGCCTGCCGCAAACGCCGCTGCGCAAACTGGTGCTTAACGACGTGGGCACGCTCATTCCGAAAGAATCGCTGGAGCGCATCGGCAAATACGTCGGCAAAGCGCCATCCTTTAAAACTCTCGAAGAAACAATAGCTTACGTTCGATTCGTATCGGCACCGTTCGGCCCGCTGACTGACGCACAATGGGAACACCTCACGCGCCACAACGCCAAACAAACCGCCGACGGCCAATGGACGATGAATTACGATCCCGGCATTGCTGTGCCCTTCCAGAAAGAGCCGCACACCGACATTGATCTGTGGCCGGTGTACGACCGTATTACCTGCCCCGCGTTGCTGCTGCGTGGCGCGGATTCGGATTTGCTGTTGAAAGACACCGCGCTGGCGATGACGCAGCGCGGCCCCAAAGCGCAGTTGGTGGAGTTCGCTGGCGTGGGGCATGCGCCCATGCTGATGGCGGACGATCAGATACGCGCGGTCAAAGATTTTCTGACCGCGTAGTGGCAAAATTTACCAGGAAATTTCCATGATCACCGTCTACGGCATCCGCAACTGAAGCACCATGAAAAAAGCCTTCGCGTGGCTCGAAGGCAATGACATCCGTTACACCCTGCACGACTACAAAAAGCTCGGCGCACCGGAAGACAAACTCAACGCTTGGATCCAGCAGGCCGGCTGGGAGCGCGTGCTCAACACCAAAGGCAAAACCTTTCGCGACCTGCCCGCCGCACGGCAACAGGGTTTAAACGATGCCAAAGCAGCGGCGCTGATGGCCGAATTCCCCAGTGCCATTAAGCGCCCCGTGCTGGATACCGGCAAGAAAATCCTGCTGGGTTTTGACGCAGCAGAATACCAGGCCGCACTCAAGTGAGCTTCAAAAAACGCTCATAAATCAATGCGTTAGCACAATCAGCCGCTGCCGGGAAAACAGCTACTTTCCCTTTACAATCAGGGTATTGGAAAGTAAACTGCGCGCATGAGATTACGTTCTGCCACATTGTTGACGTTTACGCTCGCCGCGCTGGTCGCGCCGGTAGCGTCCGTGCGTGCCGACGACGAGAGCCTGCGGCCGGATTTGGGGGCGCGCATCGTCGCCACCGTCAGCAACGTCTTCGAGAGCACACAGAATCTGGTGTTGAATGCCATGAGCTTTATGGGCATACCGTATAAGTTCGGCGGATCAACGCCGGAAGCCGGCTTCGATTGCAGTGGCTTTGTGCAATACGTCGTGCGGCAAGCGGCAGGTTTGGTGTTGCCGCGCTCCTCCTTTGACCAGATTCGTCAGGGTGCCAGCGTTACGCGCGAAGAACTACAACCCGGCGATTTGGTGTTCTTCAACACCATGCGCGCCACCGCGTCGCACGTCGGCATCTACATCGGCGAAAACCGTTTCATCCACGCCCCCAGCCGCGGTAAAACCGTGGAAATCGTGAACATCACCGATACATACTGGCAAACGCGTTACGACGGCGCCCGGCGCTTACCCTTGTAATTGCGGTAGTAGCGCTGTAATTTTGCGCTGATTTGCGGCAGCCTCCGCGTTGCTGCACTCCGACCACGAGTTGCTTTTGCTGGGATGTCTCCCCAAGAAAAACACCGTAACTATATGATTGTATTGAATAATTTATGAACAAGTCTACAATCGCCCTCGCCCTCGCCGAACGCATCAGCGCCATGCGCTACCAAGACTTGCCTGCCGATGCGCTGCACTGGGCCAAGGTCGCCATCATCGACACCATCGGCTGTGCGCTCGCCGGCGCGAACGAGCCCGCTACTGGCATCGCCGAAAAAGTCGCCGCTACCTACGGCGGCTCGGGGCCAGCGTTGTTGTGGGGCACTCAGCGTCGCGCTTCAGCGCTGGATGCGGCGATCATCAACGGCACTGCGGCACACGCACTCGATTACGACGACGTGAACAACACCATCGGCGGCCATCCGTCGGCACCGTTACTGCCGGCGATTGTCGCGCTGGGTGAAATGCTCGGCGCCAGCGGCGAAGACATTCTGCTCGCCTACATTACCGGCTTTGAAACCCAGGCGCGCATCGGCGCGGCAGTGAACGTCTATCACTATCGTAAAGGCTGGCATCCCACGGCCACGCTGGGCGTATTCGGCGCAGCGGGTGCCTGTGCCCGGTTGTTAAATCTGGATGCGCCGCGTACCGCCACAGCGCTGGCGATTGCCGCTTCGCTGTCGTCCGGCATCAAAGCCAACTTCGGCACCATGACCAAGCCGCTGCACGCGGGCCATTGCAGCCGCAATGGTTTGTACGCGGCGCTGATGGCAAAAGAAGGCTTCACCGCAGCCGACGATGCGCTCGAACACGCGCAAGGCTTCTTCGAACTCTTCAACGGGGCAGGCCATTACGACGCGCAACGCGCGCTGCAAAATTGGGCCAACCCGCTGGATGTGCTCGCCCCCGGTATAGGACTCAAGCAATACCCCTGCTGCGCCAGCACGCACTCGGCCATCGACGCCACACTAATCCTGCGCGAGCGCCACGGCTTAACACCGCAGCAGGTGCAGACAATCGAAACCGTCACCCATGTCCCGGCGCTGGTACACACCAACCGCCCCGATCCCAAAACCGCGCTCGACGCGAAATTCAGCGTGCAGTATTGCGTGGCGCGTGCGCTGATGCACGGCGCAGTCACCTTCGAGCATTTCGACGACAGCGCTTTGATGCAGCCGGACGTTCGCGCCCTGCTCAAGCGCGTCGTAGCGCACGCGCACGCGGCGGCACCCAACAGCATGGCCGAGCACTATCAGGGTGTCGTCAACATCACCACCACCCGTGGCGAAACCTTCAGCGCACGCGTCGATCAACCGCTGCGCGGCCCGCAAAATCTCGCGCCGCCGGATCGACTAGAAGCCAAATTCAAAGATTGCGCCGCACGCGCGTTACGCCCAGAAACGGTGGCTGGCCTTTACCAGCAACTGCACACGCTGGAGACGCTGGGCGATGTGTGTACGCTGACGGGTTTTATGGCCAAGGCGGCGCGGGATGGCAGCGCGAAGCGTGCTGCGGCATAAGTCTAAACGAAGCGCGTGTGGGGCACGCTTGAGCGGAATATATAAATATCAATAAAATCAACTATTTAGTGCTTGACCGAAAACCCTATCAAGAGCCGATTTCCCCTCGCAGCGGGGGTATGTTCGAATGCGAAAGCGACCACGAAGATAGACAAGAAGTGTAG
>JAYTWR010000177.1:0-55510 GCA_043743335.1 Burkholderiales bacterium | reverse complement strand
TACACTTCTTGTCTATCTTCGTGGTCGCTTTCGCCTTCGAACATGCCCCCGCTGCGAGGGGAAATCGGCTCTTGATAGGGTTTTCGGTCAAGCACTAACTCATAGACTCGGTACGAACGCATTAAACGTGGTATGACTAACACAAAGGAGCTTCCATGATTCAAATGAAGAAAATCGCAACATTTGCCGCTACCATTGGGCTCATGGGGGTAGCAACGGCTGCGTTCTCCCAGACACCGGTCGCAACTTGGAATTTTAATGGCAATCTGAATGCGACACAGCCGGGCGCACCGGCGCTAACGCCGATTGATCCCTTGGGGCAAAACGGGTTCGAGACGGACACCGTGTTTGGCGTTCCCCGTACCGTGTATCGCTACAGTGGTAGTAATCCACCGGCTCAACAAGCAGGCTTGGAGGTGAATACGACCAGCTTGCTGACCAACGGCAATTTGTATTCGGTCGACATGGTTTTCAAGATTGACAGCAGTCAGTCAAGCTGGAAGAACATATTTGGCGTGTCCAATCGGCAGAGCGACAACGCTTTTTATGTCGAGCCGAGCGATAAATTGCAGATATATCCGACAGGCAATGGTGTAACGAACTTTACCTTTGGCGAATATCATCACGTGACGCTGACCAACAATGGTTCGAACCACGTTACTTCGTACTTGGATGGGGTATTTCAGTTCGATCTGTTGACGACGGTAATGAATTTCGATACCTACTCGTCGGAGAATCCCAATCGCTTGATTACGTTTTTTGCTGACAATGTCGTCGGCGACGGAATTGGTGAATTTTCAAGCGGTCATGTGGCTTCGATCAGTCTCTATAATTCTGAGTTGACGCCCGGTGAAGTGGTTATCGTGTCTACCGTACCGGAACCTGAAACCTACGCGATGATGCTAGCTGGCCTGGGCCTGCTCGGTTTCGCCGCTCGCCGTAGAAAGCAAAAAGCGGTCTGATAGGTTCTTTGGTGGTGAAAACAAAAAACCCCGCTTCGGCGGGGTTTTTGTTGTGGCGCGCAAGTGTTGAAAGTAATCTTGGACAATAGCATGGACAATAGGGGACAGACCACGTTTTCTCCAGATACTCATGATGAAATCTACTCCTTCGCCTGATGTTCAGCACGTTTCGGCCTCCCCGCCTTGCCGAGCGTGACCCGCCGTTTTAGCATCTTCGGAGTCCAGGCATGGGGTCAGTTCTCCCATTAAAACATTCACATCCGCGAATGTGGCTTTTACGGCCTCCAACGCATGAGTCGCGCAACCAACTGTTATGTGATGCCCTCAAAAAACGCCGCAATTTGTGCTATTGCATTCTATAGCGAGGGTGGGCAAAGCGCAGCGTGCTCACGCGAACAAACGCCCGTAACCCGCAATCCGTAGGGCGCACCGTGATGGCGTTTCAAAATGCGTACATGTGCGTCCCCCTACATGTGCGTTCAGGGGGCTACCTAGCTACCTTACCAACCGTAGCCCGGAAGGCGTCCGCGCGGGTTTTGCGTGGCCGTATTCCGGGGAAAGCCCGCAAGGGCGCAATCGCATTGCGCCGTTCGGCTTACGGTGCAATGGGATTGCACCGGCCCCTTTCAGTTAAAGAAATTCACCACCGAATCCAGCCCGCCAAAATTAATGGCATGTGTAGTCTGCCCACGCACAATCGGCTTGGCGTGATAAGCCACGCTCACGCCACACTCGGCCATGAATTTAAGATCGTTCGCGCCGTCGCCCATGCCGATGATTTGCCCGCGCGTAATACCGAGCAGGGCGCTGACGCGCAGCAGTTCGTCGCGCTTGGCGTCGGCGTTGACGATGCGACCGATGATTTCGCCGGTGAGTTTGCCGTGGGCTACGCCCAAGGTGTTTGACCAGGTGTAATCGAGGCCCAAGCGGGGCTTGAGTAGGTCGGTGACGTGGGTGAAGCCGCCGGAGACTAGCAAGGTTTTGATGTCGTACTTTTTGGCGGCGGTGAGCAGGATTTCCGCGCCGGGTGAGAGTTTGAGGCGTTCGTCGTAGACGCGGCGCAGCGCGCTTTCATCGAGGCCTTTGAGCAGCGCCACGCGGCGTTGCAGGCTTTCGTTGTATTCGATTTCGCCGCGCATGGCCTGCTCGGTGATTTTGGCGACTTGCGGCTTCAAGTTCACTAAGTCTGCCAGCTCGTCGATGGTTTCGATGGTGATGAGCGTGGAATCCATGTCCATCACCAGCAGTTTGCAATCCGCCAAGCGCCGATCGTGCGGCACGAAGGCGAAATCGAGTTTGGCCGCGTCGCACAGGGGTGCGATGCCTTCGGCGGGCTGGGCGTTACGCAGGCGAAAAGCGCCAGCGTGGATTTGCTCGATGCTTTGCGCGCCGCTTAACTTGGCGAGCTGCTTGAGGCTGGCGGTCTCAATATCCGCGCCCTGAATAATGAGGTGTGTCGCCATAGCGGTTAAGGCGTGTCGTCGATTTTGAGTTCGACTTTGTAGCGCTTGGCGCGTTCGGAATAGTTATCGGCGACGCTGTTGAAGAACTTGATTTCTTCGGGGCGTAAATCGCGCATGACTTTGCCGGGTGAACCCATGACCATGACGCCATCGGGGATGACTTTGTTTTCGGTGATCAGCGAGTTCGCGCCGATGACGCAGTTTTTGCCGATCTTCGCGCCATTTAACACGGTGCTGTTGATGCCGATGAGCGTGCCGTCGCCGATGGTGCAGCCGTGAATCATCGACATATGGCCGATGCTGACACCTTTGCCGAGCAGGATGGGGTAGCCGGGGTCGGCGTGCAGCACGCAGCCGTCTTGTACTTGTGAGTTATCGCCGAGGGTGATGCTGTCGTTGTCGCCGCGCACCACGCTGTTGAACCAGATGCTGACATCGTGACCGAGGATCACGTTGCCGATAACGATGGCACCGGGCGCAATCCAGTAGTCACCAAGGGTGACGATCTTGCGCGCTGCTAAGGAATATTTCATAATAAAATCAATTAGTCATATGTTATTTTCGAATGCGCCCTTCGACCAGATCAGGGCGAACGGTTAGCCGTTTTCAGGGGCGAGGCGGGCGTTTTTCTAGCACGGGCTCGCTGACGCCTTCTACGCCTGCCAGTGCCAGCGACAGCAGCAGAATATTCTGCACGCCGAGCGTGTTGTTCACCGGCGTATACCACTCGCCCAGCGAGTGACTGCCGCCAGCCTGCCCACTGCTCGACAGCGTAATCGCGGGTACGCCCAAGCTGATGGGCAAATTGGAATCGGTGCTCGATGCTTCCATTGAGCGCATACCCGCACCGACGGCGCTCAATGCGGCGCGCGCGGCCTGCACGATTTTCGCATCGGGTGGAATATTGCCAGCGGGCCGGTCGCCCACTTGTTTGATGTCCACCGTGATTTGCGCTTTGGCGTTCCAGCGTTTGTTTTCATCGGCCACCGCCTCGTGGATCGCTGCCATGACTTTTTCCACAAACTTTACTAGGGCTTCTTGACTGTTGGAGCGCACATCGATGCCGATTGCCGCGTCGCCGGAAATCGCGTTCACCGAGGTGCCGCCGCGCACCGTGCCGACGGTGAACGTGGTTTTCGGATTAGCCGGTGGAACAAGATCGCCGATTTTAGACACTGCGCGGCCCATCGCGTGTATGGCGCTGGGCAGGCCAAACGCCGAAAAGCTGTGTCCACCGGGGCCTTTAAAGCTCACCATAAAACGGTGACTGCCGGTGGCGGCATTGACGATGCGCCCAAGGCCCACGCCGTCGAGCGAAATGAAACCGTCGATATCCTTGTGATCGCGGAACAGCGCTTTCATGCCACGCAAGTCGCCGAGTTCTTCTTCGCCCACTGTGCCGACAAACACGATATCGCCGACAGTGCGTATGGCGGATTTGTTCAAATGCTCCATGGTTTGCAGCAGCGTGGCGAGGCCAGCAGCGTCGTCGCCGATGCCCGGCGCGTAATAGCGGACGCCTTTTTCGCGCACTTTGACATCGGTGCCTTCGGGGAACACCGTATCCAAATGCGCAGAGACGACGAGTTTGGGGCCCTTGTTGCCGCTGCCTCGGCGCACGGCGACAACGTTGCCTTCCTTGTCGATGTACGCATCGGCATGGCCCGCTTCTTTGACTTTTTTCAGGTAGTACTCGGCACGTGCCTGCTCCTTGAACGGCGGCGCAGGGATTTCGTTAATGCGCACCTGCTCATCGAACATGCGCACCCCGCTGCCTTTGATGGCCTCAATCGCCTTGACCAACGGCGGGTGTTTGGCGATGCGCTCCAGCGCAAGCTCAATCTCCGGCGCGACCGGCGACAGCGTACCCTGCGCTACTGCCGCCAGCGGCGTCAGTAGCAGGGGTAGGCAAGTGGCGTATTTTAAAAAAGTGTTTAAAATCATATAGTTATAGATATCATTCTGCGATGAGCGAAGGGCGGATTATAGCCGAGCAGATTAGCGCACGATACCGCCGCCGCGCAGCCGGAGCGCGGCACCGGCACCAGCGGCGCGCCCACTGGCAAAGCATGCCGTGAGTAAATAGCCGCCGGTGGGTGCCTCCCAATCCAGCATTTCACCGGCGCAAAATACGCCGGGCATGGCGCGCAGCATGCCGTGGCCATCCAGCGCATCAAAGGTGACGCCCCCAGCGCTGCTGATGGCTTCTGCCAAGGGCCGCGTCGCCGTCAGTGTGACCGGGCAGGCCTTGATGCGCGCGGCGAGTGGCCCGGCATCGGTTAGTGCAGCGATATCAGCGCCTTCGCGCAGCAGCCCGGCTTTTACGCCGGCAATGCCGGCTTTGTTGTGCAAATGGTTAGACCAAGAACGCTTGCCGCGCGACGTGGCAAGATCGCGCGTGAGCCGTGCCAAGTCGCGTCCCGGCGCGAGGTCCAGGTATAACGTGGCGCTGCCTTGCGCAGCGAGCGCATCGCGCAGCGGTGCCGAAAGCGCGTAGATCACCCCACCTTCGATGCCGCTTTGTGTGATGATGCACTCGCCTTGCTGCCGGTGCTGCTGGCCGTCTGTGCCGCTACACGAAGCGACGACGGATTTCAGCGGGTGCCCGGCGTAACGCTCACGAAAGTGCGCGCTCCACGCGCACTCAAATCCGCCATTCGCGGGGCGCAGCGGTGCGATTTCCACGCCGCGCGCTTCCAGCAAAGCTGCCCACGCGCCGTTCGAGCCCAACTGCGGCCAACTGCCGCCGCCGAGCGCCAGCACGGTGGCGTCCGGGTGCGCTAGGCGTTCGCCGTGCGGCGTGGAAAATATCAACGCGCCATCAGCGGCCCAACCTTGCCACACGTGGCGCATGTGAAACGTAATGCCGCTGTCGCGCAGTCTGCGTAACCAGGTGCGCAACAGCGGTGCAGCCTTCATTTCGGTAGGGAACACGCGATTCGACGAGCCTACAAACGTAGCGATGCCCAGTGACTGTGCCCACGCGCGCAGTGCATCCGGGCCGAACGCGGCTAGCCAAGGTTCTACGTTTGTGCGTCGCGCGCCATAGCGTTGCGCAAACAGGGGGGCGGGCTCAGCGTGCGTGAGATTCAGTCCGCCCTTGCCGGCCATGAGGAATTTGCGGCCCACCGACGGCATGGCGTCGTAGACATTAACTTGCAGGCCGTTGGCGGCGGCGGTTTCGGCGGCCATTAACCCGGCGGGGCCGCCGCCGACGATTGCGATGCTGTGCATGGGAACACGATTCAAAAAAACGGGGACGCCGCAGCGTCCCCGAATAGTACTGTGTAACTGAAGTGATCGTCGGCTATTTAACCGCGAATTTCTTGGTGCCAGCGGATTTGCCGTCGAGAAAAATTTCGACTTGATAATCGCCGGGCGGCCAGCCGGTGGGTTTGCTGACATGGAACGCGCTGACAGCAGGGCCGGTGGCGGCTATGGTTTCCGTTGATTCGCTGACGTCGGCGACCTTGTCGCCTTTGTGGAAGGTCCACTTGGCTTTGATCGTGGCGTTGCCAGTGCCGGCGG
This sequence comes from Burkholderiales bacterium, assembly GCA_043743335.1. Taxonomy (GTDB): domain Bacteria; phylum Pseudomonadota; class Gammaproteobacteria; order Burkholderiales; family SG8-41; genus UBA5216. The sequence continues at coordinate 49,557 of JAYTWR010000177.1, read as the reverse complement.
TTTCCACCGCAGCGTAAATCGTGTCGCCTTTGACGAAAGATTCGGTCGCCTTGGTGATTTTTTTGTCAGCACCGACTGCGGTGCCCATGGTGATCGTGCCGACACTGACGGGTGCGGGCTTGGGCGCTTCAACTTTGGGTGCGGGCGCGGGGGCCGGTGGGGGCAGTGGCGGAGGTGGGGCTTCCTTCTTGCAACCAGCGAGGCCCAGTACCAGCGCTGCGGCCAGCAAATAGCGTATGCCTTGTTTCATGTGTGCTCCTGTGTGCGATGTCGTTTTGGGGAGTGGGGTAACTGCTGGATTACTGCGGCGGAATCTTGAGCTTTTGCCCGGGAAAAATCGTGTTCGGATTTTTCAGGATATCGGTGTTCGCCTCAAAAATCTTGTTATAGGCGTTGGCATCGCCATATTCGGCTTTGGCAATTTTCGACAATGTGTCGCCCGGTTTGACTTCATAAATCTTGACGGCGGTAGATTCAACGCCGGACTGTACGTCTGAAAAATCCGGCATTTTTTCTTCTTCAGCCATGGTGGGTCTCCTGAATAGGGTGGACGAAGCGGGATATTACAGGGTGCAACGAAGAAAGGTTAAGCGATGTGCCGAGGCGAGGCAACGGAAATATCGGCAATCGGCGAGGCCATTGCCAAGATATTGATTTTGCGAGGAAAATAATTGCGTTGATTGTGTGAAATCAAAGCTGGCACGGATGCTATTTGAGTACAGAACGCTCGCGGCGGCGCGCGATCGCCGATTATTTCACCATGAATTTTTTTGTGCTCACGGATTTGTCGTCAAAGAAGATTTCCACTTGATGCTCGCCCAGTCGCCAGCCGCCCAGACTGCTGATGGAAAACGAGCTGACAGTTGGGCCTTGGGTGGTGATTTCTTCCAGCGCCTCAGTGACATCGGTGACTTTGCCGCCGCCGTGATGCGTCCACTTGGTTTTGACAGAGACACTGCCTGAGCCAGTGGTTTCCACCACGGCATAAATGACGTCATTCTTGGCGAAGGTATCCATTTCGGCGATGACTTTCTTGTTCGCGCCGATGGCATTACCCAGTGTCACCGTGGAAAAAACGACGGTATCCAGCACGGGCGAAGGGGGAGCTTTGAGTTCGGGGGTATTCGCTGATTTTGGCGGTGGCGGGGCTTCTTGCGTGCAACCGACGATGCCGAGCGCGAGTGCGATGCACAACCAATACGGAAAGCTGGATTTCATGAAGACCTCTTGAAGCAGCGACTCAATTGACGCGCGATGATATCGAAAACTAATGAACAGCGCTTGACCAACATGATGCGGCTGCTGAAACAACAAGGGCCGGCAAATGCCGACCCTCATTTCCGCTGAGGATTACGGTTACTGCAACGCGACTTCCACGCGGCGCGCTTCGGCGGCATTACCACTGGCAGTCAGTGTTTCAGGCTTTTTGAGTTCAACCTTGTCTTCGGATACGCCAGCCGCTTTTAGCGCGTCGCGTACGGTCATCGCACGCTGTTTGGCGAGTTCGGCGTTGGCGGCCGGGTCACCTGACGAATCTGTAAATCCGCTCACGATGGCTTTCTTGCCGCCGGCCACGCCCTTGGCGACTTCCACCAGCGCTTCGGTGGCGCCTGTAGCAATGCCGGCACTACCTGAGGCGAAGTAAAACTTCACCACGCCGTTTTCCACTTTAATGGATGCACCGTCGGTGGCGGGGGCGCTCGATACGGCCGCTGGCGTGGTGACCGCAGCCTTGGGTGCGCTGGCAACGCCAGGCAGGATCGGTACGATCAACAGCGCGACGATGTTGATAATCTTGATTAACGGGTTCACGGCGGGGCCCGCGGTGTCTTTGTACGGATCGCCCACGGTGTCGCCGGTGACCGCCGCCTTGTGCGCCTCGGAACCCTTGCCGCCGTGGTTGCCGTCTTCGATGTATTTCTTGGCGTTATCCCATGCACCGCCACCGGTGGTCATAGAGATGGCAACAAACAGACCCGTGACGATAGAGCCCATCAGCACGCCGCCCAACGCGACCGGGCCGAGCAGTACGCCCACGACCACCGGTACCAGCACCGGCAGCAGCGAGGGCACGATCATTTCCTTGATGGCGGCCAAGGTCAACATGTCCACCGCCTTGGAGTAATCCGGCTTGGCAGTGCCTTCCATGATGCCAGGGATTTCTTTGAACTGGCGGCGCACTTCTACCACCACGGAACCTGCGGCGCGGCCTACGGCTTCCATCGCCATAGCACCGAACAAATACGGAATCATGCCGCCGATGAAGAGGCCGATAATGACCATGTGATCGGACAGATCAAACTTAACGATCTTGCCGGCGGCTTCGAGAGCGTGCGTATAGTCGGCAAACAGCACCAGCGCGGCCAAGCCTGCCGAGCCGATGGCGTAACCTTTGGTGACGGCCTTGGTGGTGTTACCCACGGCGTCCAGGGGATCGGTAATCGCGCGTACTTCTTTCGGCAGACCGGACATTTCGGCAATGCCGCCAGCGTTGTCGGTGATGGGGCCGTAGGCGTCGAGCGCCACGATAATGCCGGTCATCGACAGCATGGAGGTGGCTGCGATGGCGATGCCGTAGAGGCCGGCCAACGCATGCGCGCCGTAAATCGCCGCGCACACGGAAAGCACCGGCCACATGGTTGAACGCATGGACACACCCAAGCCAGCAATGATGTTGGTGCCGTGACCGGTGGTGGACGCGGCAGCGACATGGCGCACCGGCGCATATTCGGTGGCGGTGTAGTACTCGGTAATGACCACCATCAGCGCGGTCAGCACGAGGCCGATAACCGCGCAGCCAAAGAGCTTCATGGTGGCGAATTGCGGGTAGACGTTGGCGACGCTGCCCATCAGTGCGTCGGTGACAAAGTAAAACGCGATCAGCGCCAGCACGCCGGAAACTGCCAGCCCGCGATACAGCGCGTTCATGATTTTGCCGCCTTCGCGCGCCTTGACGAAATAGCAACCGATGATGGAGGCGATGATCGACACGCCGCCTAGCGCCAGCGGATACACCACGGCACGGTAATCCGCGCCGGATTGGGTAATCAGCAATGCACCCAAGATAATGGTGGCGACAATGGTCACCGCGTAGGTCTCGAACAAGTCGGCGGCCATGCCAGCACAATCGCCCACGTTATCGCCCACGTTATCGGCGATAACGGCGGGGTTACGCGGATCGTCTTCGGGAATGCCGGCTTCGACTTTACCGACCAGATCGGCACCGACGTCAGCACCCTTGGTGAAAATGCCGCCGCCCAAGCGCGCGAAAATCGAAATCAGCGAACCACCAAAGGCCAAGCCTACCAGCGGATGCACGGCGTCTTTGAGCGACATGCCCATGCCCAAATACAGCACCGCAAAAAAGCCCGCAACACCCAGCAAGCCCAGGCCGACCACCAGCAAGCCGGTGATAGCGCCACCACGAAACGCGATGTGCAGCGCTTCATTCAGGCCCTTGCGTGCGGCTTCAGCCGTGCGCACGTTGGCGCGCACCGACACATTCATGCCGATCACGCCCGCAGCACCCGACAGAATGGCACCGACGGCAAAGCCGATGGCCGTGGCTTTATCGAGGAAGATGGCCATTACAATAAAAAGCACCACGCCGACGATGGCGATGGTTTTGTACTGCCGCCACAGGTAAGCGACCGCGCCGGTATGAATGGCCGCTGCGATTTCGCGCATGCGGTCATTGCCGTCCGGCTGGCTAATCACCTGTTTGGCCCACAGCCCGCCAACAATAATACCGACTATTGCGCAGGCGATAGCCAGCGTTAGTCCGTTGTATGCAGTCATTCCACCTTCTCCCTTGTTACATTAAGCTATTGATTTAAAACAGAAAAATAACTAACCTCACTGCTAACCTTCACTACAAACTTTAAGCGCTAGACGGTCAGCGCGGCAAACACCTTGTCGCGGATGGCTTCGACTTCACCCTTGCCGTTGATATTGGCGTAGCGCGGCGCGCGGGCGTCGCCGCGCTGGGCCCAGTCGATGTAATACTGCACCAGCGGCTTGGTTTGCGAGTGATACACACCCAAGCGCGCCTTGACGGTTTCTTCGTTGTCGTCGGCGCGCTGCACCAGCGGCTCGCCGGTGAGGTCATCTTTACCGGCCACCTTGGGCGGATTGAATTCGACGTGATAGCTGCGGCCGGACGCCAAATGCACACGCCGACCGCCCATGCGGCGCAGTATTTCGGCGTCGGCGACTTCGATTTCGATGACGCGATCCAGATCCAACCCGGCGTTGCGCAACGCTTCGGCCTGCGGCAGGGTGCGCGGGAAACCATCCATGATGAAACCGTTGGCGCAATCGGCGACTTTAATGCGCTCTTTGACCAGCGCGATCACCAGTTCATCAGGCACCAAAGCCCCTTTGTCCATGTAGGACTTGGCTTCCACGCCCAAAGGCGAACCGGCGCGAATAGCCCCACGCAGCATATCGCCGGTGGCGATTTGCGGGATGCCGAACTTCGCCATCAAAAACTGAGCCTGCGTGCCCTTACCGGCACCGGGCAAGCCGAGCAGCAAAATGCGCATAATTAAAAACGGATATAAAACAATAGGTTAGATGAATATGCCTGCCATGCTTCGGCATCGTCAACACGGCCCGCTAGAGGTGCTAGAGGACGACACAACACGCCGGATCGAAGTAAAGCGAAGTAAAGCGAAGTAACGTGCGGGACGCACGAAACGGCAAATTTGTTTTAATAATGAAGCCATTATACCGCAGCCGAACGTGGCTAGTCACCCCTGAAAACGGCGCTGCGGGGGCCGCGCCGCGCAGCGATTAGCGCGTGACTTCTTCGTCGGGCGGCAATTTGCGCGCCTCGTCTTCCAGCATGACCGGTATATCGTCTCGCACCGGAAAGCCCAAGCGGCACGGCTTGCAAATGAGCTCGCCCTCGGCCTTTTTGTAGACCAGCGGGCCTTTGCATAGCGGGCAGGCCAGAATATCGAGCAGTTTACTGTCCATTCAGCGCTTTCTTGAGAGGCGTTCGAGTCGTTCGAGTCGTTCCAATTGTTCGAGTATGGGCTGCAGCAGCCCGCCGCCGATTTGGGCGTCGGCTTGCAGCGCCCAGTGACCGTCTGCGGCGAAGCGTTCGCATTTTACCGCATCCTTTTCCGTCATCACCACGGCGTCGGCATCGGCAAACGTGATATCCGCAGCAGTGTAGCGGTGATGATCGGGAAACGCATGCGGCACATGCACAACACCCATGCGTGTGAGGCTGTCGAAAAACTGCTGCGGGTTGCCGATGCCAGCCACCGCATGCACCCGCTGCCCCTGAAAGTGTTGCGCCTCGACGCGGCGGGCAGGATCGCGCAACGGGTAAAAGCCCGTCGGTGCGAGCGTCATGCTGTAGCGCGGCGGCGTGGCGGCCGCTAACGGCTCACTGTGGCCGCGCAACACAATCGCGTCTACGCGCGTTAAGCGTGCGGGTGGTTCGCGCAGCGGGCCTGCGGGCAGCAACCAGCCATTGCCCAAGCCGGCATCACCACGCGTGGTGTCCAGCACCGCGATTTCGACATCCCGTGCGAGGGCGTAGTGTTGCAGACCATCGTCGCTGATGATGACGTTGCATTGCGGGTGCGCGGCGAGCAGGGCGCGTGCGGCGTTGACACGCTGGGCGCTGATCCAAACCGGACATCCGCTGCGGCGGGCCAGCAGCACGGGTTCGTCGCCACACAGCGCGGGGTCATCTTGCGCATGCACCGCGCGCGGTACCTTGGTCTTACCGCCATGGCCACCATGGCTACCATAGCCACGGCTGATAATCCCCGGCTGGTAGCCAGCCTCGCGCAGACGCGCAGCCAGCCACAGCACCAGCGGGGTTTTGCCGGTGCCGCCGACACTGATATTGCCCACCACAATCACCGCCACGGGCAGACGCACGCTGCGAGAGGGGAGGGCGCGATACAGCCAGCGGCGCACGGCAACCGCCGCGCCATACAACCACGAAAATGGCGCCAGCAGCAGGGTTAACCCAGTCACACGCGTCCAGGATACCGGGTACCTGAACATACGCGGGAACCGCCCTATTTCTTGGCGGCTTGTGTGGTGAAGGCGATTTTGCCGTAGCCGGCGAACTGGGCGGCTTCCATCACGCGAATCACCGATTGGTGCGAGGCTTGCGCGTCGGCGCTGATGGTAATCACCGGGTCTTTGGTTTCGCCGGCGGCGCGTTTTAATTCAGCGGCGAACGCTTCGCGTGTGCTGAAGGTGATGGTGGTTTTGTTGACCACGTATTTGCCCGTGGCGTCGACGGCGATATCGATCTGCTCGACGCGCTCAGTGGGCTTGGAAGACTCCGCCGTTGGCAGATTGATTTGCAGTTCGTTTTGCTTGGTGTAGGTGGTGGTGATGATCAAAAAAATCAGAATCACCAACAGCACGTCGATCAACGGAATAAAGTTGATTTCCGGTTCTTCACGGAAAGAATGCGTGCGGAATCGCATGGCGGGCCTTTTTTCTATACTTGCCGTTCGCCGTGCAGAATTTCCACCAGCTTGGTGCCTTGCATTTCCATTTCCAGCAGCAGGTTATCGACTTGGCTGCGAAAGTGGCGGTAGAAAATCATGCTGGGAATTGCCACCACCAAACCGAATGCCGTGTTGTACAGCGCCACCGAAATGCCGTGCGCCAATTGCGTGGGATTGCTGTTGCCGGTGGGCGACGACGAGCCAAATATTTCGATCATGCCGATCACGGTGCCGAACAATCCCAGCAGCGGTGACACTGCGGCTATCGTGCCCAGTGTGGTGAGAAAACGTTCCAGATTGGCGGCCACCGCACGCCCCGATTCCTCAATGGATTCCTTCAGAATCACCGGCGAAGCTTTGATGTTTTTGATACCCGCTGCGAGCACCTGGCCCAGTGGCGAGCCGTCGGTGAGCTTGGCCAGCGCGGCCGGGCTTGCGCCATTTTGGCGATATTCCTGCACCGCCTGCATGAGCAGGCCCTTGGGCATGACTGAGCTGAAACGCAGCGTCCACAAGCGCTCGGCAATAATGGCCAGCGCAATCACCGAGGCCAGCAGCAACGGGTAAATCGGCCAACCAGCGGCTTGGATAAGCGAAAACACTGGATAAACTCCCTTAATTGATTCCGCTAACTGTATATTGTAATTGGCTTTTCGGCAAGAACAGCGGCACGTTTTGCAGGGAAAACCCGCTTGCCACGCCGACTGGCCGATCGAAACCCGCTTTTCGGCGGTTTTGGCGCGCTTGAGGCAAAATTGGTAATGGCGTCATAGGCTTAGCAGCTTGTCCACAGAAGCTGTGGATAACCTTGTGGGCAGACTGTGTGGAGCAGCGCTAAGTCGTGTTGCAGAAAAGAGAATTGCCGATTGCTCATGAAACGGGCTAAATAAAATATTCAATGAAATCAATCAGTTAGTTTTATGACACGCGTGGCGCGAGCAAAAGCTTTTTTACAACAAGGACTTGCGGTCGTTTTGTGGATGAAGCCCTTCGCCGCTGCCAAAAAATCCTCATAAAATCAAGGCTGAATCGCGTGATGCTGTGGTTGAGGCGGTTTAGAATCGCCGTATGACCCTGTTTGAAGAAAAAGCCGTCGCCTCCGGCGGCGCACCGGTGATCTCCGTCAGCGAGCTTAACCGGCTGGTGCGCGCCGCCATTGAGCAAAATCTGCCGTTAACTTGGGTGAACGGCGAAATTTCCAATATGCGCCGTTACGATTCCGGGCACTGGTATTTCACCCTCAAAGACGCCGCCGCGCAGGTCGATTGCGTGATGTTCCGCCACAAGGCGCAGCACATGGATTGGCAGCCTGCCGACGGCATGCGCGTCGAAGTGCGCGCGCTGGCCACGATGTATGAGGCGCGCGGCAAATACCAGCTTAACGTCGAAGCCATGCGCCGCGCCGGTTTGGGCGCGCTGTATGAGGCCTACGAACGGCTGAAAGCCAAGCTCGAAGCCGAGGGCTTGTTTGCCGAGGCACGCAAGCGCGAAATCCCTGCGTTTCCGCGCGTGATCGGCGTGGTGACATCGCCGCAGGCCGCCGCCTTGCGCGACGTACTCACGACGTTGAAGCGCCGCATGCCGAAAATCCCCGTGGTGATTTATCCCGCGCCGGTGCAGGGCGAGGGCGCTGCGGCGAAACTCATGCAGGCCATCGCCACCGCCTCCACCCGCGCGGCGCAAGACCAATGCGATGTGCTGATCGTGTGCCGTGGCGGCGGCAGTATCGAAGACTTGTGGAGCTTCAACGAAGAAGTCGTCGCGCGCGCCATCCACGCTTGCTCAATCCCGGTGATCAGCGGCGTGGGCCATGAAACGGATTTCACCATCGCCGATTTCGTCGCCGACGCCCGCGCCGCCACCCCCACCGCCGCAGCGGAAATGGTCAGCCCCGATCGTGCCGAGCTGCGCGCGCAGGTCGCCCAACTGCGCGGCCAGCTCACGCGCATGACGCGGCGCTTGCTCGAAGACCACATGCAAAAGCTCGATTATTTGCAGCGGCGCTTGGTGCATCCGGGCGAACGCATCGCCGAGCGTCAACGGCACTTGGCGCATTTAGACAGCCGCCTGAGCGGCGCGTGGGCGCGCGGTTTTGAGGCCCGCCTGTGGGCCGCGCGTGGGGCCGCGCAACGCCTGCACGCCGCGCGTCCCGATCTCGCGCAGCTCGAACGCACCACCCGCGACAGCGGACGCCGTCTGTACGAAGCCTTGCCGCGCTTGCTGGAGCGTGCGCAGTCGCGACTCAATCGCGCCGCAGCGCATGTGAACGCGCTTGACCCGCAACGGCAGCTTGAGCGTGGCTACAGTATTGTCGAAACCGCCGGCGGGGTGATGGTGCGGGATGTTGCGGTGCTGGCCGCGGGTGATACGCTGAAACTCACGCTGGCCCGGGGAACGGCGCAGGTGGCAGTGACCGCGACCGCGACCGCTGAGCCGACGACAGTAGTGCACAGTGGTTAAATTCGCTGGGGTTAAATTCGCTATGGTTAAACTCTCTAAGTAATTGTTTTTATTGGATAAATTTATAAGGCGCGCAATCCTGACTTGGCCGCTGACGGTGCCAGCGGTGACTCAATCGCGGTTGACGCCGTACAGACGGCTGGCGGCGGCGGCGTCAAATTGCGCAGCGGGCACATCGGTGGCCATTTTGCCGTCGGCCAAGCCAATAATGCGGTCCGCGTAGGCGGTGGCAAAGTTGAGTTGATGCAGGCTGCACACCACCGCAACGCCGTCGTCGTGGCAAATAGTGCGCAGTAGGTCGAGAATTCCCGCGCTGATGTTGGGGTCGAGGCTGGCGATGGGCTCGTCCGCGATAATGATGTCGGGCTGTTGCGCCAGCGCGCGCGCAATCGCTACGCGCTGTTGTTGACCGCCAGAGAGTGTATCCGCGCGCTGTTTGGCCTGCTGCAACAGACCCACGCGATCCAGACATTCCAGCGCCAGCAGCCGGTCGGCGCGCGTGAACTGCCGCGTCCAGCCGCGCCAACTGGCTGCATGACCGAGGCGACCGGCGAGCACGTTGTCGAGCGCGCTCAAGCGGCTCACCAGATTAAATTGCTGAAACACCACCGCGATGTGCCGACGCTCGCGTCCGCGCAACTGGCTGACATTCAGCCCGGCTACACGCACCTCGCCGCTGTCGGGCGCGAGCAGACCGGTGATGCAGCGAAACAAGGTCGTCTTGCCCGCGCCACTCGGCCCCAGTACGGCCACCATTTCATGTTCGCGCACGTCGAAGCTGATGGCGTCCAACGCGGTGTGTGCCCCGAACGTTTTACTGACCTTACGCACGCTCAGGCGCGGGGCATTGCTTGCCACCTGAGTTGCGGGTGCGTTCATGTCACACCAGCTTGCGGCGCAGCCAGGAACTGAATTGATCGAGCGCGGTGACGACGATCAGTATCATCGCGATGATGGTAAAAAGTCTCGAAAAATCAAGGAGATCCATACTGTTTTTGAGTTCCTGCCCGATGCCGCCTGCACCCACTACACCGAGCACCGTGGAGGCGCGCACATTGAATTCCCACCAGAATAAAGCGGTGGAGGCGAACACCGGCAGCACGTCCGGCACCAACGCATAGAGGATGGCGGTGGTGCGGCTGGCGCCGGTAGTGCGCACGGCCTCAAAGGGCGCCAAGTTAGTGTTTTCCAAATGGTCAGCAAAAAACTTCGCCGCACTGCCCCAAGTGTGCAGCGCGATGCCGATCACACCGGCAAAGGGGCCGAGCCCCACCGCGGCCACAAACAAAAGCGCGAACACAAATGAATCAATGCCACGCAACGCGTTCAAAAACCAGCGCACGGGAAAATACAATTGGGGAAACGGCGTGATGTTGCGGCTGGCGAGTACGGCCATCGGCAGCGCCAGGGCCACCGCCAGCGTGGTGCCGATGGCGGCCATGGCTATGGTCTCGGCGATGCGTAGCGCGAATAAAGGTACCTCGTCCCACTTTGGCGGCCAACCTTGCGATAGCCAATGCCAGATTTTCGGCAGCCCCGTGAGCAGCTTTTCCGGATCAACTTTAGCCAACGACCAGCTCACCGCGTAAAACGCGATGACCGCCGCGACGATAAGCGACAGCCGCAAGCGCCGCGACCAGAATGATTGGTCGCGGGCTTCGAGTTTTTCCAGCGCTTGTTGGGCGGCGGTCAGCTCACCCGGCGCTATTCTGTTCAAGTCTTTTTGAGACGGCCAACGGCAATCCCCGCATCTTCGATCGACTTGTAGCCCGCGTGTGCGTTGGCTACAAAGCCCGTGTAATGATTGGGCAGCAGCGCTTTGGCTTGCTCAATGGTCACTGAGGTAAGCATTTTTTGCACCTGCGTGATGAGCGCCGACGACGCCCCTTTTGGCAGCACCATCGCATCATTGGGCAGCGGCGCGGACGTCCAGATAATCTTGTTGCTCGCTGCCTTGATCTTGCCGGATTCGATCATGGCATTGCGGTTGCGGTCGTAATCGGTGGCCATGTCGACTTGGCCCGCGCCCACGGCGATTTCATTGGCCGGGTGGGACGCGCCTTCGCTGTATTTCCAGAACGTTTTCGGATCAATTTTCCACACTGCCTTGCTGTAATAAGTCGGGATCAACCAACCGGAAGTAGAACCCAAATCGGCAAATGAAATGGACAGCCCTTTGGTATCGTCCGGGAATTTGCTGACCTTAAGATCGGGCCGCGCGATGATGATGGCGTGGTAGGTCGGCTTGTCGTCGTATTTCACCGTGGCGATTGCCTGACAGCCCGATGCGGCGTTGGCCAGCACATAGCCCCACGGCCCCATCCACGCGATATCCAAATTACCCGATCCCATAGCTACGGCCATGCCGGCCCAATCGGTGGTGACGGCGAGTTCGAAATCGGCACCCAACTGTTTGGCCAAGTGCGCAAACAGCGGCGTGAACGCTTTGCGCGTGTCTTCAGCCAAGGGCAGCATCGGGCCTACGCCGCAGCGGAGCTTCTTGCTCTGGGCGAATACCGGACGTAACGCGGCAAGGCTGGCGAAACCGGCACTACCGATCAAAAGATTGCGGCGAGTTGTCAAAAAATATCCTCTTAAATTAATTGGCCAGCCTCTGCCGCCAGATAATGCGCCTCTAGCGTGTGTCGGATGTACGTGAGCACGGCATTTTCAAAGTCCGCTGCTAGGCAGTCGAATTCCGTGACGCGGCTGCTGGCCATCGAGCGCAGCCAGGTGAGTTGCCGTTTGGCGAGCTGACGGGTGGCGGCGATGCCTTGTTCGCGCATTTCGTCGCGGCCAAACGCGCCGTTAAGATGCTGCCACGCCTGCCGGTAACCGACGCAGCGCATGGAGGGCATGGTGGATTCGAGCACGTATTCTTCGCGCAGATTGGCGACTTCTTCGATCAAGCCCGCTTTGAGCATTTCGTCAAAACGGTTGGCGATGCGCAGATGCAGGATGGAACGTTCGCTGGGCACCAATGAAATACGGATGGGCGTGTACGGAAAGTAGACGTATTTGGGTTTGGCCAGCCACACCGACATCGGCTTGCCGGTGAGGTAGTAGATTTCCATCGCGCGCTGGACGCGTTGCGAATCGTTGGGATCAAGGCGCGCGGCAGTTTGCGGGTCTACCTTCATCAGGTTGGCGTGTACGCCGGGCCAGCCTTTTTCTTCGGCGAGCGTGTCGATCATGAGACGCACCATGGGGTCGGCTTCGGGCAGATCGTTCATGCCTTCGATCAGTGCCTTGAAATACATCATGGTGCCGCCGACGAGTAGCGGGATTTTGCCGCGCTCGGTGATTTCGCGCATGTGAGTCAGCGCGTCGTCACGAAATTTCGCCGCAGAATACGATTCATGCGGCTCGATAATGTCGATGCCGTGATGCGGGGTGTGTTGCAAAAAGGCGGCATCGGGCTTGGCGGTGCCGATGTTCATGTCTTTGTAAATCTGTGCGGAATCAACGCTGATGACTTCGCACGCCAGTGTCGCGGCAAGGCTGGCCGACAACGCCGTTTTGCCACTGGCGGTGGGGCCCATCAAGATGATGGCGGGCGGATGCAGTGTTTTAGGCATGAGCGTTTTTTAGCGTCCGCGCATGAACAGTTTGTCGAGTTCCGCGACGGAAAACTGCCGCCAGGTCGGGCGGCCGTGATTGCATTGGCCCGAGCGTTCGGTGGCTTCCATATCGCGCAGCAGGGCGTTCATTTCCATCACCGTCAGCCGCCGGTTGGCGCGCACGGCGGCATGGCACGCCATGGTGCCCAGCAGTTCATTGCGGCGTTCGGTGAGCACGCGGCTTGCGCCGTACTCGCGCACCTCACGCAGAATGTCGGTGGCGAGGCTGCGCGCATCGGCGTCTACCAGCATGGCCGGCACGGCGCGGATGGTCAGCGCCGTGGGCGAGCCGGGTGCCATGTCAAAGCCGATTTGGCGCAACAGGACGCTGTTTTCTTCGGCGGTGGCGACATCCAGCGCAGGCGCGTTCATGGTCACCGGCACCAGCAGCGGCTGCATGGGGATTTCAGCGGCATCCAGCGCGGTTTTGAGTTTTTCATACATGATGCGTTCGTGCGCCGCGTGCATATCCACAATCACCAGCCCGTCCGCGTTTTCGGCGAGGATGTAAATGCCGCCGAGTTGGGCCAAGGCGAAGCCCAGCGGCGGTGCAGTGGTGTCGTCGGCAGGGACAGCAACTGCAACGGGTGGGGCCGTATCGGTTTTGCCGAAAAGCGTGTCGTAAAAGCCGGTTGCGGAATCGCGCGCGGTCAGTGGTATGGCGCTTTGCGAGCGGTAAAACGGTGCGCTGAAATTGCGCTTGCCGTTGGAGGGCGGCGCGCTGGACGCGCCGCTGCTTGTCGTTGTGCTGACGGCAAATTCCGACGCAAACGTTTGCATCACGGGTTGCGCGGCGGCACCGGCGGTAGCCGCCAGTGCACGCGACAGCGCGTGAAATACATACTGGTGCACGGCACGCGAATCGCGAAAGCGCACTTCGGTTTTAGCCGGATGCACGTTGACATCCACCAGCGCCGGATCAAGCGCCAGAAACAACACAAAGGCCGGGTGGCGATCATGATGCAGCACGTCTTGATACGCCTGCCGCACGGCGTGGGCGAGCAATTTGTCGCGCACAAAGCGGCGGTTGACGTAAAAATATTGTGCATCGCGGCTGGCGCGCGCAAAACTCGGCGAGCCCGCTCTGCCGTGCAGACGCAGGCCTGCGGTGTCTTCATCCACGACTACAGAGGCTGCTGCAAAATCATCGCCTTGCAGCGCGATGATGCGCTCGTCGAGGCTTTGCGCTTTGAGATGCCATTGCACGCGGGTGTTATGTTGCAGCGTAAACCCGGTGTCGCTGCGTGACAGCGCAATACGGCGAAACGCTTCTTCGCAGTGCGCGTATTCGGTGGCGTCGGTTTTCAGAAATTTGCGCCGCGCCGGGGTGTTGAAATACAGATCGCGTACTTCTATCGTGGTGCCCGACGCCAGCGCCGCAGGTTCCGGCGCAGTGAGGTGCGGGCCTTCGGCGGTGATAGCCCAAGCGTGTTTTTCATCACGGCGGCGACTGGATAACGTGAGCCGCGACACAGCGGCGATGCTCGCCAGCGCTTCGCCGCGAAACCCCATGCTGCTGACGCGCTCCAGATCGTCGAGCGAGGTGATTTTGCTGGTGGCGTGACGCGCCAACGCAAGCGCCAGTTCGTCACGCGCAATGCCGCCGCCGTCGTCGCTGACTTTTAGCAACTGCGTGCCGCCGGCCGCAAGCTGCACGGTGATGTTGGCAGCGCCGGCATCGAGGCTGTTTTCGAGCAACTCTTTCAACGCGGATGCGGGCCGTTCAACCACTTCGCCGGCGGCGATTTGGTTGATCAGTAGATCGGGTAGAACTTGTATGGCGGACATGCCGTGTATTTATCGTAACTAATTGATTTTATTGAATTATTCCGCTTTTATCTGGGCGTCTTTAATGACCTTGCCCCAGCGCGCGAATTCAGCTTTGACAAACGCCGCGTGTTTCTCAGGCGTGTTGATATTACTTTGATCGATGCCTTGTTTGAGCATGCGATCTTTGAGTTCGGGCGCGGCGAGAATTCTGGTGATGTCGGTGTGGATGCGTGTGAGGATGTCGCGAGGTGTGGCGGCGGGCAAATACAGCCCGTTCCACGTCGCGGTGTCGAAGCCGGGTAGGGATTCAGCGACGGTGGGGAATTCCGGCGCCAGCGGCGAGCGTTGCGGGCTGGTGATGGCGACTGCCCGCAGTCTGTTGCCGCGCACGTGCTCGATGGCGACCGGAAAATTCACAAACATATAGGGAATTTGCCCGCCGAGTAGATCGGTGACGCCGGGGTTTTCGCCTTTGTACGGCACGTGGGTGACACGCACGCCGAGCGAGGTGTTGAGCAATTCGCCCGCCATGTGCGGCGTGGAGCCGATGCCGCCGGAGCCGTATGACAAGCTCGCCGCGTTGGCTTTCACAAATGCGGCGAACTCACGAAAGTTTTTTGGCGGCAACGAAGGGTGAATCACCAGCAGTTGTGGTGTGGAGCCGACCACGGCAATGGTGGCGAAATCCTTCACCGAATCGTATGCCACTTTTTTGATCAGCAGCGGCGCGACCACAATGCTGGTTTGCGGCGACACCAGCAGCGTGTAGCCGTCGGGGGCGGCCTTGGCCACGATTTCCGCGCCGATCATGCCGCTGGCGCCGGGGCGGTTATCTACTACGACTTGCTGGCTCCAGGCTTTGGTGAGTTCCAGCGCGAGCAAGCGCGCGGTGACATCCGTTGCGCCGCCAGCAGCGAAGCCGACGACGATGCGCGCACCGCGCGAGGGAAAGGTTTGCGCCTGTGCGATTGCCGGCACCGTGAACAGCACGGCTGTGGCGATTGAGAGCAGGGTGCGAACGTTCAAGTCACTTTCTCCAAAATGGGGTCGGCAATGGGCTACCGCAGCGGCGGTCGCGCCAGTGGATCGGATAGTAGGGAACGACAGTAGGGGACGACAGCAGGGGACAATCATAGCATTGCCATTTGCGCGCCCTGCCGTTGCTATTGAGTGCCATTAGCCGGTGATCGCTTATTGGAAACGCAATTTGGATTACCATTAAAAAACAAGACCTTGTAGATTTTTCGCATTCGCGCCAGCCAATCCTCGTTTATAATTGCGGCTGTGCAACATGGAGAGTCCTGTCAATGAAGTTCGGTATACCCGCGGAAACGCGGCCCCTGGAAAAACGCGTTGCGGCAACCCCTGAAACCATAGGCAAACTGACCAAGGCGGGACACCACCAAGTTGTTGTGCAGATGGGTGCCGGCGCTGGGGCAAGCATCCCCGATGAGCAATATGTCGCGGCGGGCGCCACTATCGTCGCGAATGCCGCAGACGTTTATGCGCAGGCAGAGATCGTGCTGAAAGTGCGCGGCCCGGATGCTGGCGAACTGGCGCAACTGAAAAGCGGCCAAACGCTGATTGGCCTGCTGAACCCGCATAACAAAGACGGTATTTCCGCACTGGCCAAAACCGGCGTGACCGCCTTTGCGATGGAGGCGCTGCCGCGCATCTCGCGCGCGCAGTCGATGGATGTGTTGTCGTCGCAGGCGAACGTGGCCGGTTATAAAGCGGTGCTGATGGCAGCCAACACCTACGGCAAGATGATGCCGATGTTGATGACGGCAGCGGGCACGGTAAAAGCCGCGCGCGTGGTCATCATGGGCGTGGGCGTGGCGGGCTTGCAGGCCATTGCGACCGCCAAGCGCTTGGGTGCTGTGGTTGAAGCCACCGACGTGCGCCCTGAGACGAAGGAGCAGGTTGAATCGCTGGGCGCAAAATTCATCGACGTGCCGCTGACCGATGCCGAGAAAGCGCTTGCCAAGGGCCAAGGCGGCTACGCGCGCGATATGGGTGACGATTACAAAAAGCGTCAAGCCACGCTGGTGGCCGAGCGCATCAAGCAGGCGGATATCGTGATCACCACCGCGCTGATTCCAGGGCGGGCTGCACCGGTGTTGGTGACCGAAGACATGGTGAAATCCATGAAGCCGGGTTCGGTGATTGTCGATATGGCGGTGGAGCAGGGCGGAAATTGCCCGCTGTCGGCGCTCGATGAAACCGTAGTCAAGCATGGTGTGAGCTTGATCGGCGTGGCGAATATTCCATCGCTGGTGGCGGCGGATTCAAGCGCGCTGTATGCACGTAACTTGTTGAATTTTATAGGTTTAATGCTAGATGCCCAGACTGGGGCTTTTAGCGTTAATCGCGAAGATGAAGTGATCGTCGGCACGTTGGTGTGTGCGGGTGGTGAGGTTTTAAAAGCGTGAACCCGTGAACGAGTGTTCATCCGCTCACGCCTTCAAGGAAGATAAATGATCGTAGATCCCTTAATAACCAACCTGATGGTATTCGTGCTGGCGATTTTTGTTGGCTACCACGTGGTGTGGAACGTCACGCCCGCGCTGCATACGCCGCTGATGTCGGTGACCAACGCTATCTCGAGCATTATTCTGGTCGGTGCGATGCTCGCTGCCGGGCCGGCGGAGGCCGACTGGGGCGTGTGGGTGGGCGCGGTGGCGGTGGTGCTGGCGGCGGTGAATGTGTTCGGCGGCTTTTTGGTCACACAGCGCATGCTGGAAATGTTCAAGAAAAAAGAAAAAAAGCAGATCACCACGGAGGGGCAATAAATGCTCTCGGGTAATCAAGTCGCGCTGGCGTATCTGGTTGCGTCGGTCTTTTTCATACTCGCGTTGAAAGGCCTGTCGTCGCCGTTGACTTCGCGGCGCGGCAACCTCTTCGGCATGATCGGTATGGCGATTGCCGTGGTGGTGACGCTGACCCTCACCAAAAACTGGGTGGTGATCATGGGCGGCATTGCGCTCGGTGGTGCCATCGGCGCTGTGGTGGCGCGCAAGGTGCAGATGACGGCCATGCCGGAGTTGGTGGCGTTCATGCACTCGCTGGTGGGTTTGGCGGCGGTGCTGATTGCGATTGCGGCGGTAAACAACCCGTTGGCGTTCGGCATTGTGAAGGCTGTGGGCGAATCCATCCCCGGCGGCAACAAGCTCGAACTCTTTATCGGCACTTTCGTCGGCGCGATGACGTTTTCCGGATCGGTGATTGCGTTTCTGAAACTGTCGGGCCGCATGAGCGGCGCGCCGATTGTGTTCAGCGGTCAGCACCTGTTGAACCTGTTGATGGGTATCGGCATGTTTGGTTGCGGCCTGTGGTTTTTTGCTTCCAGCGGTACGAATTGGACGGCGTTTATCGCGATGACGGCGATTGCTTTCGTGCTGGGCTTTTTGATTATCGTGCCCATCGGCGGCGCCGATATGCCGGTGGTGATTTCGATGCTGAATTCCTACTCCGGCTGGGCGGCGGCGGGGATTGGGTTTTCGCTGAATAACCCGATGCTGATTATTGCCGGCTCGCTGGTGGGATCGTCCGGCGCGATTTTGTCGTACATCATGTGCAAAGCGATGAACCGGCCATTTCTGTCGGTGATTTTGGGTGGCTTCGGCACGGAATCCGGTGCGGCGGTAGCAGACAGCGGCGAGCAAAAAACACATCGCAGCGGCAGTGCGGATGACGCTGCATTCCTGCTGGGCAATGCCGACAGTGTGATTATCGTGCCGGGTTATGGTTTGGCTGTGGCGCGTGCGCAACACGCGGTAAAAGATCTCGCGCATAAGCTGCGCGAAAAAGGCGTCACCGTGCGCTTTGCCATACACCCAGTAGCCGGTCGCATGCCCGGCCACATGAATGTGCTGCTGGCGGAGGCGGAAATCCCCTACGATCAAGTGCTGGAAATGGACGAAATCAACAGCGATTTTCCGACAACGGACGTAGTGCTCGTGCTCGGTGCCAACGACGTGGTGAACCCGGCAGCGCACACACCGGGCAGCGCCATTTACGGCATGCCGATACTGGAGGTCGATAAGTCACGCACCGTCATGGTGGTTAAGCGCTCGATGGCGGCGGGCTATGCGGGCCTCGATAACGACTTGTTTTATATGGACAAGACCATGATGGTGTTCGGCGACGCCAAGAAGGTCGTGGAGGATATGGTTAAGGCGGTGGGGTAATCGTGTTCCTGCATGGCGCAAAGGGAGAGGGCCAAATGTGTGGAAAAAGTCAGGTCAAAGGATTATCCTTCGCGTCAACATTCGTTGAAAAAACACCTGCTTGATGAACCCGTAACGGCAAAGGGACGCTACCCGTTGATTTTCATGCGCAATGACAGTGGTGATGCGGCGGCGCAGACCGCTTCGGCATTCCCCGATTCTAGATACGCTGTTTTTTTTGCGCCGGTTGCGCTGATGGCCTCGGTGCTGGCTCGTGCTTCGCACTGGCAGCGTGGGTGCGTTGCCGTTGGATTGGTGTTGCTGTCTATGATGGCTTTGATCGCGTCGCCAAACGCCGTGGCCCAGACGCCTACCTATAATGCCAATTGTTCGGGTTGCCATGGGCTAGACGGTGGGCGCGTCAATGCTGCTGGTTCGGTAGCGGTGATTTCGGCGGCGAATGTCAATCATGGCATGGGCATCGGCGGACTGAGCGGTGCCACGTTGGCGACTATCGCCGCAGAACTCAACACTTTTTTTGCCGCGCAATTGACGCAGGCCGTTAACGTCAACTACTTGTCGGCCAACAATGCGATACCGATTACCGGCTTGGTTATTGATAACCCTGGCGCGGTGGTCACAACAACCTCGCTGGTTAGTGGCGCAACCAACGGCACGGTGGGTGTGGGTACGGCCAATTCGGTCACTGTTACTTACAGCCACACGGCGGCCAATTCCTGCTCGGATTCGTTTCAAGTGGCGGGCACCGGTGGCGGGGCGACCACCACAGGTCGCACGGTCAACGTGACGGTGAACCCGCCTGCCTTGACCGCGACCAATTCGAGTCCCTCTATCGCTTATAACAGTGGTGCCTTCACCAATGTGCCGCTGGTGACCAGCGGGCCTTTTTCAGGGGTAACCATCACCACGGGCTTGAGTCCCAATGTCGGCACCTTGCAGGTCGTCGGTACCAATGTTCAGTATCAAGCCAGTTCGTCTGCTTACTCAGGTGCCGTCACGTTCAGCTATCGCACGACGGGCCCTTGCGTGTCGCAGTCAACTATTGCCACGGTCACGCTTAACGTCGGGTTGCCGCCTGCGCCTGGCAGTAGCAACAACGCCACCAATGCTGCTTTTAATACGCCGCAGGCGGTGGTGTTGCCGGTAACCGGGATATTCACGCAAGTCAATGTAACCGGGGCGACCAACGGCGCAGCGCCTACCCCGGCACTGGGTGCCACAACCGTGACGTTTACGCCGACGAACAATTTTATTGGTGCCGGGAGCATTACCTATACGGTGACTGGTCCCGGGGGTACTTCCGCGCCATTCACGGCAACCGTCAATGTAATTACCCCTGGGCCGCCAACGGTATCCAATGTAGCAGTGAACAATGTTGCGTTCCAAACGGCGACGCCAGTGCCCTTGACGATAGGCGGCGTCTTTAATCAGTTGAATATCGTTAGCGGCCCCGCGAATGGCACTGCGCCCACGCCGGCGGTTAACACCAGTACGGTCACCTATACCCCCAACGCCCTGTTCATCGGCACGGACAGTATTACCTATAACGCGACCGGCCCCGGCGGACCCTCTACCAACGCTACCATCAGTATTACCGTGCTGGCACCTGCAGCGCCGGGCGTCAGTGCAGTCGCGCAGAACGTTAATTTTCAGACGGCAACGCCGATTACGCTACCGGTGACCGGGCCATTTACGCAAGTCACGGTAATCACAGGGCCTGCGAACGGCACTGCGCCCACGCCGGGTGCCAATAGCAATGCCGTGACGTACACGCCTAATAGTGGGTTTATCGGCGCTGACAGTTTTACCTATCGCGCAACGGCGCCCGGAGGCGCGCAGTCTGCACCGGCTACGGTGTCGATTACCGTAGCGGCTCCCGGCGCGCCGACGGTTAGTGCGCGCAGTGTGACCACGGCTTTCAATGTGCCGACGGTGATTAATCTTGCGCCCAATATTACAGGGCCTGTTGCGAGTGTTGCCGTAGTCGCAGGTAGCGTGACCAATGGCACCGCTACAGCAGTCGGCACATCCGTGACGTTTACACCGACGACCGGCTACACGGGGCCGGCCACATTCCAATATACCGCGACCGCACCGGGTGGGGCGGTGTCGGCACCGGCCACTGTGAGTGTTACGGTAGCCACGCAGGCGCCGGTCGCCTCTGCGGCAGCGATGACAGTGCAATTGAATGCCACGGGCACGCTGGACCTTGCGCCATTTATCACCGGTTCTGCGATTACTGGCGTGCAGATCGCCGCAGCGCCGGGCAAAGGCACGGCTACCGTCAGCGGCACCAAAGTGCTGTATACGCCGGTGACTGATTTTTTCGGCACTGACACGTTTACCTATCAGGCGATAGGTAATGCCGGCACGTCTGCGCCTGCGCGTATCACTGTCACGATAGTGGGGCGCCCGGATCCCACCAAGAACGCGAATACGGTCGGATTGCTTAGCGCCCAAACAGCGACAGCGCGCCGCTTTGCGCAGGGGCAAACCACGAACTTCCAACGGCGTCTTGAAGACCGGCGTCGCAGGGCGACCGGTGGCGCAGAGCGTAGCGGTAGCGACAGTAGTGCCGCCAGCGCTGTCGCGCGTGGGGTGGAGCCATCCGGTGTTGGCAGCGTTGTCAACGCAGAGCGGGCAAGTCCAAGCGCAGCAAACCCGGTAAGCAATGGCGACAGTCGCGCTTTGGAGCCCCGTGCTGGAAATGCGGAGCGCTTGTTGGTGTCCCCGTCCGCCGTCAGCGCAGTGCGGCCCGTGCAATTGGCTGCGCTGGATATCGGTGGAAAGGCCTCCGACGTCATGGGCGAGGGCCTGAGCCTGCCGGGCTTTGCCGGCGAGCTGATGTCCATCGCGAAAAACCGAGCCATTAATGTAGCGCAGCTTGCGGGATCGTCTGGCGGCGCTGACGCGCCGGTCTTTGGCGTAAACGGACTCTCTTACTGGATGGATGGCACGGTCAGTTTTGGTTCACGTGATGCCACCGGCGTGCGCGGCGCTACCGACTTCACTACCAGTGGCGTCAGCGCCGGTGTGGATTACCGGATCACTGAAAAACTGGTGCTGGGCGTAGGCGTCGGTTACGCGCGTGACCGTACTAACATAGGCACGGACGGCACCAGCAATCGCTCGCAGGGATATTCTGTCGCGGTGTATGGCAGTTACCAGCCCACGCAAAATACCTTTGTCGATGGCCTGCTGGGAGCGGGATCGATGCGTTTTGATAGCGATCGATTTGTGCCTGCAGTGACTGATTTTGCGCGTGCCAATCGTAGCGGTGCGCAATTGTTTGGCGCGCTGATCGGCGGATACGAACTGCGTCGCAATGGCATGTTGTGGTCGCCGTATGGCCGTATCGATTTTTCAGTCGACAGGCTCAATCAGGCCACGGAGTCGGGCGCAGGCTTGAATGCGCTGACGTATTTTGCGCAGAGGCAAAAATCCTTGCAAAGCGCGTTGGGCTTGCGCGTCGAATCGGCGCACGAAGTGGAGTTCGGTTGGGTGTCGCCGCGCCTGCGGGGTGAGTATCGCCATGACGCGCAGCGCGAGCAGCAGGCGTCTATTTCGTATGCCGACCAAGTGGGTACCGGGCCGCGCTACACGCTGGGCACCGGCCCGCTGGAGCGCAGCACGTATGTGCTTGGTTTGGGCAATGATTTTATTTTGCGCAACGGCCTGACGCTGGGCGTTGATTACCAACTGAACTATTCGTCAGCGCAAAGTCGCAGTCAGACCGTGCGCGTCAAGCTGCAAATAGATTTGGACGGCAAGCCGCGCAGGCCATCGTTCATGGGGGCTGATAGCGATATGGGGTCGCTGGACCTACAGTTCGATGGCGGCTACACCTTTGACGACAACGTCAACCGGGCGAGCGACCGCCGGGAACGGTTAGCGGATCAGTCGTTCAGCGCAAACGTCACCAACAATTGGCTATTCCCGCTTTCGGACAAAGTGCGCGCTTTGACTACCGCGACGTTGGGCGGCGAGAAGTTCAAAAATTACGAAGGCTTGGGCCGTGCATCTGCAGGCGTTACGGGCGACCTGCAATATCGCGCGTCTGCCGACTATACCGCCAGAACCTTCTCGCTCTTCGGCAAGTCTTTCATCGAACGCTATGATTCGGACAGCCGCGATAATTACCGCTACACCGTTGGCGCATCAGTTTTGCAGACGTTGACGGATCGCATAACCGCATTTGTCGCTGTATCGCACGATGCACGGTTTGCGAAGAGCGCGGTATTTGACAGTAAATTCAATTCCCGGCGCATGAATATCGATTACGCATTGCACAAGGATGGTGCGTTGTATCTGGGTGCGGAATACCGCCGTGGCGATAGTGTGTCTACAGCAATGCCGACGCTGGCCAATCTGGATATCGCCAAAGCATTCCGTGCTGACGATGTGTTTGGCAAAGGGCTGACCAGTTACCGCGTGGATTCGCGGACTTTGATCGGTACCTTGGGCTACAACTTGGGTTTTGGGCCGCGCAACGCACTGGATATTTCGTGGCGGCATATCCTATCTACGCCCTTGCAGTCGCCGAGTTTCGCGGCACCGGGATTCAGATACGTGGTTAATCAGTACCATCTGGTTTATTTGATGCGTTTTTAGAAGGACGAATGATGTTTGCGATGCGCAGGGTTTTTCGTAGCGCTATAACAGTGGCGGTGGTACTGCTTGCAGCCTGCGGCGGGGGCGGCAGCGGGCCGGGCAACAGCGGCGTGAGCAGTGACGTGTTTCCCACCGCAGCGCCGACGCCCAGCATACCGGTTGGGCTCGACAGATTTTTGCTGTATCCCAATCCACTGGTCACAGCATCGGGCGCGTTTGAGACAGATACGCCTGCCTATGCACAGGCGTACTACGCTGCGGTAGACCCTACTAACGCCAAAGATACGCTGGATAAATGGAAAAACGCCAACGGCTATAACAGCGGCACCGGCACGCAGGTCACCGTAGCGTTTGGCGACGTGCGCGACTTGGGCTACGGTCGCTATCTCACCGTGCGGCAAAACGTGGATGGGAGCATAGCCGCGTATGTCGACAACTATCTCGTCAACGCCGCTGCCGGCTACACCTACAGCAGCGTCAATCTGGATGCGGCAGTGGCGCAAGCCAAGCGCTACCACATCGGCACCAACGCTATTGAGTTTAGTCCCGGCCCGAACGGCGGCGTTAAATTCGCCAAGTTTTATACCTTTTCACCGGATGGCCGACGCTCGTTGACGGTCAACCTGGATGGCCGCGGCGACAAGGCGATGCCGCTGCCGTGCATCAGTTGCCATGGCGGTCGCGCAGACCCGCTGACGCCGCCGGCCGCCGGCGGTAATCCGTTGTTTGCACTGGTGCAGTACGCAGCGTCGGGCGCGCGGGGCGACCTGCAGGGGCGGTTCCATGCGCTTGAACCCGATATCCTGGATTTTTCAACGGTATCGGGCTTCACACGCTCAGCGCAGGAAGCGGCGATGAAGCAAATCAACCGCATGATCCTTTGCACGTATCCGATTCCCGTGCCCACCGCCTTTCCCGAGGACGCCTGCCGGCCGATAGCGGGTGCCAATGAATGGCAGGGCACGCCCGCTGCGGAGCAAGTCAAAGCCGCGTATGGCGGCGATGGGCTGCCTAACGCGGTGTACTCGGATACCTTTGTGCCGGCTTCGTGGGCCGCTGCCGGGCAATCGTCGTTGTATACCAACGTGGTTGCGCCTGCCTGTCGTGCGTGCCATGCGCTGCGCGGCACGGCTAGCCAGTCGGACATTGATTTTGAAACATACGCCGGTTTTGCCGGTTACTCAGATCGCATCAAAGCGCACGTGTTCGACCGCGGCAATATGCCGCTGGCGCGTATCGTCTTCCAGCGCTTTCACGCGTCGACCATGCCTGCCGCTTTAGCGTCCTATCTGAATGGACAAGGCATTCCGACCAACTTGGTCGTTCCCGGCGGGCCGATTGCCGATCCCGGTACTGACCGCGTAGTGCGACGAGGGGCGGTTACGCTGTCTGCCGGTATGAGCCTTTTTTCAACCGCCTACCAGTGGTCTATCGTCTCAGGTCCTGCGGGAGCCACGCTGACCAACGCGAACACACTACAGCCGACGTTTACATCGGTTGCGGATGGTACTTACGTGTTGCAATTGGTGGCGAGCAGCACCACGGCAACCAGTGCGCCGACGCAATTGCGCGTGGTCGTGAACAATACGCTAACGCCTGTGCCCAGCGCTATCCGGTTTAGTGACATCAAGAATGTGTTGCAAGACGCTTCCGCACCCGCTGCAGGCTGTACCAATTCGGGGTGTCATGGGGCCACTAACACCAAAGCGCCGTTGCGCTACGACACCTATGATCGCGATGGTGTCAATGGTGTTGCACCGGATGCTACTGACGATCTGTGGTTTTACACCGAAGTGCGTGGCCGTATCAATTTTACGGACCTCATTGCCAGCCCGCTGTTGCGAAAACCTTCGGGGCAGCATCACAACGGGCAGCAGCGACCGGGGTTTGATACGTCGTTAGCGCCCGGTGCCGCGGGCCGCGCGCATTACGATTTGTTCGTCAACTGGATACTGAACGGCGCACCACAGTAGCTTCGCTACCAAAGGGTTTCGATGCCCGCCTGCCGCTGCTGTTACGCCTGCCAGAGGCGACCGCGTTTAGTGTTTAGTAGCTGCGGCGCGGCGCGTTGTAAATATCTTTCGGGAAATTAAACGGCGGGCTGCGCCCAACCAATGTCTCGATCAGTATCAGCTCCTGGTCGGTGTGGTTGACGAAAGGCGCATTGCGAATATTTTTGCCGCTGGGTTCGTTCGCCAAAATGTACACTGGCCGGTCATGTTGCTTGGCGGTAATGATTTCCCGGCTGTCGGGATCTTTTATCGAACTGACTTCCGTTTGGCCGTAGCACGTGCAGAAATACGTGCGGTCCGGTTCAGCCTCCATATAAAACCCTGTGCCCCGAATACCCATAGTGGCAGTGGTCGTGCTCACGGTATAGCGCGAATCGCGTGATACGGCCAGTAGTTTGCCCGACAACATGCGCAACCCTGACAGTATCGCTGACGAACCCGAAGCCGCCGCTGGCTTGCCTTCAATAATCAGACGGCTGTCGCCGCGCATAATCATGGAGTGGCCACCCGACACAAAAACCAGTTCGCTCTTGGGCCCGGTTTGCAGGGTATCGCCGAGCTTGATGGGCGTTTGTAGATTGGCCGGTACTCCATTGACGCTGGCCGTTCCGTCGATACGAAAAATGGATTGCCCCTCAGGCAGTTTCGACGGCCTGTCGCCAAACACACTGGCGGCTAACGCATGAATGGATTGAGGCAAAAACGCGCCAAACGTCAGCAATTGAATCAACGTGCGCCGCCGCGGATCGTCTATTTCTTCAAAACGTTTCATGCGATTTCCGTCCCTGTTTTTGGTTAGCGCGGCACAGATGGATACACACTGCGCTCACTTGCCTCCGCCTGCTTTCCTTAGCTTTCTCTATGATAGCAGAGACATTCTGGCACAGGTTCCGTTCCTTTCGGAACGTGCATAAATCACAGCGGTGCTCATATTTTCGGCCGGGCGTGCGCGGCAGCCTCGCTATCGCCGCAGTTACAATGTTGGCTTCGAAATCATGTAGCGGAGCAACAGATGAGCCCACGGTTGCGTGCCAAACCAGTCGTCAGCGCCAGTAAAGGCACTAGGATATCTACTAAAAAGCCGGTATCGAAAATGTCAGGCCTGAAGCGCAAATACAGCGCTAAAACCATCGACGGACTGATGCGCGCGCAGCCGGAGTATGCCGCAGAGCACGTCGAGTGGTGCGATGCACTCGACCCGCATTTCACCCGACTGTGGCTGGAATTCACCTATGGCGGCATGACGGGGCGTGGCATTCTCGACGAGCGTACGCGCTGCCTGATTCTGGTGGGGCAGTTTCTGGCGATGGAAGATTCGGCGCAATTGGAGATACACATCCGCAATGCCATCAGGCACGCCCCGCCGCGCGAGGTGTTGGAGGTGTTGTTGCAGGCTACCGTCTATCTGGGTTACCCCAAAATCATGCGCGCGACGCGCGTGTTCACGAAAGTGTTGAAATCCGTGGGCCGTCTGAAGGAAATCACAGCCACTCAAACGCCGCGCTCTGGCCCGGCGGCGAAGCGTTCGCTGGCGGCAGAGCGTGCCACGTGGAGTCTCGCCGAAGCGGACTTTCCGCGCCGCGAGGCGCTCATGTGCAAGTTCGGCTGGGAAGGATTAAGCACGGGGATTCGTTTGCAGCCCAGTCATCATCACAAAACAGTCGAACAACTGGATCGCGTGGATCAGCATTTTCTGAAGTTGTGGCTGGATTTCATCTACGCCGGCATGTATGTGCGCGGCATTCTCGACGACAAGACGCGCATTCTGTGCGTGATCGGTGAGTTAATGGTGATGGGCGAATTTTTGCAGGCGGAAAATCACATTCGTAACGCGTTCACCCATGGCGCAAGCCCGCGCGAGGTCATGGAAGTCATTTTACAGTCCACCATTTACGTCGGTATGCCGCGCTTTGTGCGCGCGGTGGCGCTGGTGGAGCGCGTGGTAAAAGAACTGGGCCGGCTGGACGAATTGACCAACACGCAGTTGCCGGTGCCGAAATAAACGACAGAGAATCAATAGCGGAGCGGACTATGGATTTGCACTTAAAACGCCAACAGTGCAGGCGGCAGCCGGCCGCTGCCGCTGGACGGCTCCAAAGCAGCGTGGCTCGAAGGCATGACACTGAATTTCTGGCGGCTACGTGAGCTCACGCATGCCTTGCTGCCCAGCATGATCGAGCACCAATTTGGGCGTGTGATCAATCTGACCGGCACGCGCGAGCCGCGTAATCTCAATGCCGCGCACGCCGCTAAGGCTGCGGTGCATGTATGGTCGAAAGGGTTATCCAAAGTGGTGGCGAAAGACGGTGTGACCGTGAATTGCCTGCAGCCCGGCAAACTGCGTAGCGAGCAAATCGACAAGCGCATGCCCACCGAAGCCGCGCGTCGAGAGTGGGCCAAAAAAGAAGTGCCCATGGAGCGCGTCGGCGAGCCGGAAGAACTGGCAGACTTGGCGGTGTTTTTGGCGTCACCACGCGCTGGCTATATTTCCGGCAACGTCATTGCAGTGGATGGCGCAGCACGCTTCTTTGCATTCTAACTAATTGATTTTATTGCGTATTTTAGAAATCGTCTGGCGCAAATGGCGCGCGCGATCCCGCAACACGGAGTGACGCTCAATCCAAGCGCACGTTCACCTGCTTTACCACGCTCTTCCAGCGCGTATCCTCGGTTTCCAGAAACCTGCGGAAGTCGTCCGCCGAGCCCGGCGTGATATCGAGCGTAACCGTAGTGAAGCGTGATTTCACGTCGGCTGCGTTGAGCGCCTTGTTGATTTCAACGTTGAGCTGGGTGACGATGTCTTTGGGTGTGCCTGCCGGGGCGAGCACGCCATACCATTGGTAGGCGATAAAATCTTTCACGCCGGCCTCTTGAAAGGTGGGCACTGCAGGCAACAGTGCGTGACGCTGCGCGCTGGTGATCGCCAGCGGTTTCAATTTGCCTGCGCGCACATGCGGGAACGATGCTGGCGCGGCATTGATGACCAAGGGGATTTGCCCGGCCATGGCGTCCACCAGCGACGGGCCACCGCCTTTGTAAGGCACGTGGTTTAACGTGAGGCCGGTCTTTAGGCGCAACCACTCGTAAGTCATGTGCGGGCCACTGGCGAGCCCGCTGGTGCCGACGGCGAATTTCGCGGTTTGTGCGGGTGTTAGCGCCAGCAGGTCTTTGAGCGTATTCACACTGAACGAAGGGTGAGCCGCCATGATTTGCGGCGAGGTTGCCAGCAAATTGATGGGGGCAAAATCCTTGATCGCGTCGTAAGGGGGCTTTGAATATACCAGCGAGTTAATGCTGTGCGGCTGATCCGCGAGGACTAAGGTGTAGCCGTCCGGCGCAGCCTTGGCGGCGATGACCGTGCCGATCAGTCCGGTGGCACCCGGCCGGTTATCGACGACGACGGTTTGACCAAACGCCTCAGCGAGTTTTTGACCGATGGCGCGCCCGGTGAGATCAGAGCCACCGCCCGGCGGGTACGGCACGACCATGCGGATAGGGCGGGCGGGGTATTTGTCCGCCGCGCATGCGGCGAATGCGGCGTTGAACAGGCACAGCGCGGTGAGCAATCGAATCAAGGTTTGCCTCCAGTAGCGGTTGCAGTGCGGCGGAAGGTGATATCACCGTAGTAGGCCAGCGTGTTCTCACCAGTGTTGTCAGTGTCGGTCATCACGGCCACTGAGGTGATTTGTCCTGGCTCTTCACCGAAGGCGCGCACGAAATCCTCGCGCACATTGCGCAGCATGTCTTGCCAGCGACCCACTTTCGCGTCGCCAGATTCCGCCACAATCATTTTGATGCGCGCGGTGTGCAAATTGGGCAACACGGCATCGATGGGAGCCTTGTTTTCCCAGATATACATCAGCGTCGCGTACGGCATTTGTTGCCCGGTAAGCAAACGGACATTGTCGGCGAACATGCGTTCGTCCAGCGGCAGGTCGTCATTGTTGCCGGCAAAGGTAACCACCACGCGTACGGGGGAATCTTCCAAATGCCGCGTGCGGTTGTCGGCCGTTTTGATGAGCGCGGTGGTTTTCCATTGCCACGTGAGCACGGGGAATTCACGCGGATCGATATTCAGCTTATGCACTAGGCCGGATGCCGACGCATCGGCGTGCGCCTTGACCACGGTGCGGCCCTCGTACTCGACGAGTGCGTAGCGCGTGGGTTTTTTGAATTTCGACAGCGTCCAGCGCCGCCAGCCGTCGGGCAGCTTGCCGTCTTCGGCAGGTTGGTTCTTGGAAAATATTTTGACGTAAGGCAGCGCGATTTCCGCCGGCCCGTCGGCCAGCGTGGCGCATCCCCCCAAGGTGAGCAAGGCGAGCAAAGTGAGCAGGCTGACGAGCGCGAACGCCGCACCGCGCAGGGCTGAGTATCGTTGATCTAACATGCTCCTCCAGCGGCGGTGTTCGCCTTATCTCTGTTTGAGCGCCATTGTAGAGGCGGGTTCAACGCCCGCAAACCTTGCGGTCGGTTTGCAGGCCCATTGTTATGGTAACTAATTGATTTTATTGGGTTATTTTTTAACGATCATTTCGCGTGCCAGCGGCGGATTGGCGGCGAAATAGCGTTTGATGCCGGCGAAAATCGCCTCGGCCATTTTGGCTTGGTAGGCCTCGTCGTTCAGGCGACGTTCTTCATCGGGGTTGGTGATGAACGCGGTTTCCACCAGTATCGACGGAATATCCGGCGATTTCAGCACGGCGAATCCGGCCTGCTCCACGTGATTTTTGTGCAGCTTGTTGATGTTGCCGACTTCACCGAGCACCGCTTTGGCGAGCTTCAAGCTGTCATTGATAGTGGCGGTTTGCGACAAATCAAGCAGCGTTTGTTTGAGAAACGGATCGGGCACGTCCAAGTTCACGCCGCCGATGAGATCGGCTTCATTTTCTTTACGCGCCAGCCAGTTGGCAGCAGCCGATGTCGCACCGCGTTCCGACAGAGCAAACACCGACGAGCCGCGCGCCTCGGGGCTGGTAAAAGCATCGGCATGCACTGACACGAACAAATCCGCATTGGCGCGGCGCGCCTTGATCACGCGCGTGTGCAGCGGCATGAAGTAATCGCCGTCGCGCACCAGCAGCGCACGCATGTTCGGCTCTTGCTCAATGCGTTCTTTCAGCTTGCGCGAGATGGCCAGCGTGACGTTTTTTTCCCACGTGCCGTTCTTGCCGCGCGCGCCGGGGTCTTCGCCGCCATGGCCGGCGTCGATGGCAATGGTAATCATGCGCGCGGGGGCGGCTGTGGCGCGGCGTGGGTCAGCGCGCGCGGTTTTTTCCGGCGGGCGTGCGGCAGGCTTGTCGGGCGTGGGGCGCGTTTCAACCGGCGCAGTGGCGAGCGGGGGCACGGGTGATGCCGGTGATGTGGATGGCAGCGTCGCGGCAGGCTCAGCGGATTGCGCACGCTTGTCCAGCACCGCCAGCAGCGGATCGGGCGGCTCCAGCGGGTAAATGTCGAGCGCCAGCCGGTGCGCGTAACCGGCCACCGGTGCCAGCGCGAACACTTGCGGCTTTACTTCGGATTTCAAATCGAACACCAGTCGCACCACGCCCGGTTTGAACTGGCCGACGCGTACCGATTTGACGTAGGGATCGTTGGTGCCGATTTTTTCGTTGAGTCCCGAGAGCACGTTGGTCAGCGCCACGTTTTCAAGGTCGAGCACCAACCGTTCGGGGTTTTTCAGGCTCAACATCTGGTGCCGTATGGGTTGCGGCGATTCCAGCGTGACGCGGGTGTAATCGGCAGCGGGCCACACCCGCGCGGCGGCAATCGGCACCTCGGCGGCAAACACCGTGGCGGCGTAACCCAAACAGGCCAGCACCAGCAGACAGGCGACAAAAATTTCAAGCGCGGATTCGCTGCGGCGCCAAAACGGCGTCCGTGCATCGCGCGAAACTATGTCATGGCTAATCTTTTCAAACACGCGGCACCCGCCTCCGAGTCAGCGAAGATCGATACATTTCTCCCCAAACCCGCCTGCATTACGTCTGCTTCTGTGTCTACGTACAGCTCGACGTGCAGCTCGATTCGCAAGTCGGCTGCCGGCAAACCGGCAGCTTTTTCTGGCCACTCCACAAGACACACCGACTGCGGGTTAAAGTGCTCCCGGAAGCCGGCTTCCCCGAGTTCTCTGGAGGCCATGAACCTATAAAAATCAAAGTGATACAAGTATAACCTAGAAACTTCATAAACTTCAACCAAGGTAAAAGTCGGGCTCTTAACCCGGCCCGTATGGCCCAATCCGCGCAACAAACCGCGCGCCAATGTGGTCTTTCCGGCGCCCAACTCGCCGATCAGGTAAATCACCAAACCCGGTGTCAAACCCGCCGCCAGCGCGCCGCCGAGCGCCAAGGTGTCGGCTTCGACGGGGAGGCTGCGGGTAAACTCGGCGAGGGGCTTGGACATAGTTGGGTCTTGGTTTTGCCAAGTGACTGATTTCACCCCTCTCCCGCCGGGAGCGGGGCTGGGGTGCGGGAACTTCACCGGCAGGCTTGTTACGCTTGGTACCTATGCAAAAAGACGATGCAAATTTAGTAGCGCTCGCTGCCAACATCAAACAATGGGCGCGCGAACTCGGCTTTCAGCAGGCTGGCATCGCCGATTGCGATCTGTCTGCGGCAGAACCGCGCCTGCTGGCTTGGCTGGAAAAAGGTTGGCACGGCGACATGGATTATATGGCACGCCACGGCACAGCCCGCAGCCGCCCGCCTGCGCTCGTGCCCGGCACCCTGCGCGTGATCTCCGCGCGCATGGATTACTTGCCCGAAGGCGCGCGCGACATGGCGGCGGTGCTGGTCGAGCCGCAGCGCGCCGCCATCGCGCGCTACGCGCTCGGGCGTGATTACCACAAAGTGCTGCGCAGCCGCTTGCAGCAACTGGCGGATCGCATCACTGCCGCCATCGGCGATTTTCAGTATCGCGTGTTTACCGACAGCGCGCCGGTGATGGAAGTCGAACTCGCCACCAAAGCCGGCATCGGCTGGCGTGGCAAACATACCCTGCTGCTCAATCGCGAAGCAGGATCGTATTTTTTTCTTGGCGACATTTATACCGATCTGCCGCTGCCGGTAGACACGGCGCAAAGCGACCACTGCGGCACCTGCCAAAAGTGCATCGACGTGTGCCCCACGCAAGCCATCGTCGCGCCCTACCAACTCGATGCGCGGCGCTGCATTTCCTATCTCACCATCGAGCACAAAGGCTCGATCCCCGAAGCGCTACGCCCGCTGATCGGCAACCGCGTCTACGGCTGCGACGATTGCCAGATGGCGTGCCCGTGGAACCGTTTTGCACAAGTCAGCAAAGAACCGGATTTCGCGGTGCGCAATGGCTTGGACAACGCCACGCTGGTAGCGCTTTTTGCGTGGAGCGAGAGCGATTTCAACGACAAACTCGCCGGCAGTGCGATACGGCGTATTGGTTACGAACGTTGGTTGCGTAATCTGGCGCTGGGGTTGGGGAATGCTTTGCGCGCGTTGGCGGAGGGCGAAAGCGCAGCGATCACCGCAGCACTACTGGCGCGTGCGAACCATCCGTCCGCACTGGTGCGTGAGCATGTGGCTTGGGCGGTTAATATAACGAATCAGATGAGGTAACACCACAGGATGATTTTGCCGACGCGCAGCTCGCGCAAATAAAGGGTGATGGCTTTCATGGTGACGCTTGAAAGTGTAGCGGAATTACGCGGGCATGGTAGGTTGCGGGTGATAAAATTTAAGCCCCATGCAACCCGAACGGATAACAGTTTTTGTCTCATCGATGAACAACAGCAAGCATGGGCCAGCGCTGCACCGCCGATGTGCAGGGATGCGTGCTGTGCTGGGTGCATGCGCACTGGTATGTGGCGTGCTGTGGGGCAGCCCGGCGCAAGCGCAGCCGTACCCCACCAAACCCATACGCCTCATCGTGCCGTTCCCGCCCGGCGGCGGCGTGGATGGTGTGGCGCGCATTACGTTTCAGCGCGCCGCTGAATTGTTGGGCCAGCCGGTGGTGCTCGACAATCGCGGCGGTTCGGCCGGTGTGATTGCCGCAGAAACCGCCGCACGCGCCGCGCCCGACGGTTACACTTTGTTTTTCGGCACCACGGCAACGCAAGCGATTACACCGCATTACTACCGCAAGCTGCCGTACGATCCGCTGAAGGATTTTGCGCCCATCAGTTTGCTCGCCGCGGCGGGCTATATTTTGGTGGTGCATCCTTCAGTGCCGGCGGCGACGGTGAAAGAATTCATCGCGCTGGCCAAAGCCAAGCCCGGCGTGCTGAATTTTTCGTCGTCGGGCAACGGCACGGTGCTGCATCTAACGACCGAGCTTTTTGCCAGCATGACGGGGATCAAAATGGTACACGTGCCGTACAAGGGCGCGGGGCCGGCGTTGGCGGATTTATTGAGCGGGCAGATTCAACTCACGTCCAACCCGGCGTCGGTGGTGCTGCCGCACATCCGCAGCAATCGTCTGCGCGCGCTGGGTGTGACCAGCGCCAAACGCACGGCGCTCGCGCCGGAGCTGCCGACCATCGCAGAATCCGGCGTGCCGGGTTACGAGGCATCGGGCTGGTATGCCGTGCTGGCACCCGCGGGCACCGCGCGCGCGATCATCACACGGCTGCACCGCGAGCTCATGACGGTGATCGCCGAGCGCGACGTGAAAGAGCGCTTCGCCGCTACGGGTGTGGAACCCATCGGCAGCACGCCCGCGCAATTTGCCGCGTACATGAATGAGGAATACGCGAAGTGGGGTAACGTCGTGCGCGTGTCCGGGGTTAAACAGGATTGATGCGGTTCCTTCGTCACCGACATCTACGGTTAAGCTGGATAGCTACGCAAATTTTACAAAGAAATTACAGACTGGTGTGACGTGGTTGTTACAATCGGCGGCGATTTATGCTGTCCAACCACCGGAAGAATCCAGTGTTCCACATGTTTTCAATTAGTTACCTGCGCACCTGCAGCGATGCCCTGTTTGGTGTGTCGTGCTGGGCGCGTTGCAGGCTCACCGGTGAGTAACCCCACCGAAGCCTCAGTGCGCGAAGCCGTCGCGCGCGTGGATACGCGCGGCCGCCCTGCGTGGGTTTGGCTGTATTTCCTGCTGGCGGCGCTGGATGTCATCACAGTGCTGGTGAGCTTGGGGCTCAATCACAAGCTCATGACCCTTTACGCAGAGTCGGTGGCCGTGAACCAAGTGTGGGCGGGCCGCTTGGCCAAATACGCTGATCTTGCTGTCGTGGCTGGCGAAGTGAATGCGCCGGGTAACGATGTGTTTGATTCCCGTAATGTGCAATCCGAGTCTGCCCGCCTGCAAAAAGCGTTGGGGGTGTTTGACCGTGATCTGGCGCTGGCGCGTGACGAAATCGCCAAGGGGCAATCCGCCGAAGCCAAGCCGTTGGTGGAAGCCTTTGCCGACATCGACAAAGCGATGAAAGAAATGGTGAGTGAAGCTGGCTTGATATTCGGCTTTTTCGAGCAGAACCAGCCAGGCAAGGCGGGCGAGCGCATGGCGACCATGGATCGCAAGTATGCGGCGGTGAACGCGGCGCTGGCGCGTTTGAGTCGCAGCGTGCGCGCGATTCAAAAAGCGCATTTCGACCAGCAGGTGGCGACGGCGGAATCCTTAAAGCGGCTGGAATACCTGATTTCGGCACTGGTCATTTTGATGATTCTTGGCGTGCTGTGGTATGGCAGTCGCGTGCTGCGGGCGATGCGCGACGCCGACGCTGGGCGTGAAGCTTATGTTGAGGCGCTGGCGCGTGCGCGCGAAGCGGCCGAGTCCGCCAATCGCGCGAAGTCGCAGTTTCTCGCCAATATGAGCCACGAAATCCGCACGCCGATGAACGGCATTGTCGGCATGAGTGAGCTGCTAATGAAAACGCCGCTGAACGACGTGCAGCGGCGCTATGCGGAAACGGTCGGGCAGTCGGGTGAAATGCTGCTGGCGATCATCAATGACATTCTCGATTTTTCCAAAATCGAGGCTGGCAAATTGGCGTTGGAGGCGTTCGAGTTCAACCTGCGCGAGTGCCTGGAAACCGTGGTGGATATTTTTGCCGAACGCGCGCAAAGCAAGGGTGTTGAATTGCTCTACCGCATCGCGCCGGATGTGCCGGTGCATGTGCGCGGCGATCCGATGCGGTTGCGGCAGGTGCTGTCCAATTTGATTAATAACGCGATCAAGTTCACCGATCGCGGCGAGGTATTTGTCGATATTAAACGGCAGCCGTCGCAAAATCCCACGCAATCATCTGCGAACGAATGTGAATTGTATTTCTCGGTGCGCGACACCGGCATGGGCATCCCGCCGGACATTCAGGCGGAATTGTTCAAGCCCTTTGTGCAGGCGGAAGCATCGACCACGCGACGCTTTGGCGGCACCGGCTTGGGGCTGGCGATTTGCCGGGAGGTCGCGCGTGTGATGGGCGGCGACATCGGTGTCAGTAGCGCGATCGATGTGGGGTCGAATTTCTGGTTTACCGCCAAGCTGCAAGTGGATCACTCGGGGCGCGCGCAGGCATTCCGCATGGAAGCGCATTTGCACGGCTCGCGTATTTTGGTGGTCGACGACAACGCCACCAACCGCGAAATCGTGCACGAGCAGGTGATCTCGTGGGGCATGCGCAACGGCAGCGCCGAGAACGGTGCGCGGGCGCTGGAGATGCTGCGTGACGCAGCCGCCTCGGGGCATCCGTACGACATTGCAGTGGTGGACATGATGATGCCGGTCATGGATGGGCTGGAACTGACGCGTGCGATCCGTGCCGACAGCGCGCTCAAACACACGCAGATGGTGATGCTGACTTCGTTAGGCGCCGCCGGTGAATCGCGCGCGGCGCGTGCTGCGGGCGTCAGCATTTACCTGAGCAAGCCGGTGCGAGAATCTGATTTATTTAATTCAATCAATGACTTACTGTCTGGTGTGGTGCGCGAGTTGCCGGTGAGCGCGGCAGCGGTTGCGGCATCAGCGAGTGACGCAGCCGCCATCAGTGGCGCG
Source organism: Burkholderiales bacterium (assembly GCA_043743335.1). Lineage (GTDB taxonomy): Bacteria > Pseudomonadota > Gammaproteobacteria > Burkholderiales > SG8-41 > UBA5216. Next base: position 13,426 of record JAYTWR010000177.1, on the reverse strand, counting down.
CCGCGTCCGCGCGTGTTGCTGGCGGAAGACAACAGCGTCAATCAAATGGTGGCGAGCGCGATCTTGCAGCAATGCCACGTGGAAGTGGACGTGGTGCACAACGGTGCAGAGGCGGTAGCGGCGCACGCGCGCACGCGCTACGCCATTATTTTGATGGATTGCCAGATGCCGGTAATGGACGGGTTCGAGGCGGTGTTAGCAATTCGCGCTGCCGAAGACGCCGCCGGCACGCAACCGCCCACGCCCGTGGTGGCAGTGACCGCCAACGCATTGCAGGGCGACCGCGAACGCTGCATGGCGGCGGGATTCGACGACTATCTGGCGAAGCCCTACCGCATTAACGAAATGAAAAAGCTGCTGTCGGCTTGGTTGAAGTAGGGTGCGAGGCAGCACCGAGCACATTATTTTCTAAACACATACCAGCACTCTCAGAGGGCGACAGTTCCATGAAAAATCGTAACGCCGCTTACCGCACTCGCGTGACAGCGGCGCTGTTTTGCATGGTGTTGTGCGCGGCGCTAACCCCTGCGCCCAGCCTTGCCGCGCCCGACGAAATCGTGGTGTTTACCGATGAGTTGGAAAAAAAAGGCGAAGTCGGCTATGAGTTGCATTTGAATTACGCCGCCCGCGCCCGCAAGACGCCCGATTACCCCGGCGAGCAGCCGCCGCATCGTGTGTTCCGCTTCATGCCCGAGGTGGTATGGGGCTTTGCGGAAAAGTGGAATCTTGGTGTCCATGTACCGCTGTCGTATAACTTCAACACGCGTTCCACCACATTGGATGGCCTGAAAATTCGTCTGCATTACCTCAACGTGATCGAGCAGGGGGCCGACAATGCTTTCTTCTATGGCGCGAACTACGAAGTGGCGATTTACAACAAGCGCATTATCGAATCACGTTACAACGGCGAGGTTCGCGGCATCCTCGGCATCCGCCGGGGTGACTGGAAGTTCACGACAAATCCCATTATAAATCAATCACTTAGTGTTAATCCGAACGGCAGGCCGCTGGCGCTGGAAATCTTCAGTCAGGCCATGCGCTCGTTCGGCGAAGATTTCGCACTGGGTGTAGAGCACTACTCGTCGCTGGGCCGTTTGAGCAAGCCCACCTTCGGCCCGCAGTCTGAACAAATCAGCTATCTGGTGGCGGACATCAAAACCAAAAAGCATTTCGATATTCATTTGGGTATCGGCCACGGCTGGACCGGGGCGACGGACAAGCGGGTGTTCAAGGCGTTAATCGGGTTGCCGTTTTAGGGTTGACACAGATCGTCTCTACAGGAATAACACTGCCATGAAAATCAAAACGCAACTGATATTGCTCGGCGCTGCCAGTGCGCTGCTGATATTGCTCATCGGCGGGCTGAGCCTTTACACCAAGCGTCAGGTGGATGTTACGCTGGAGGCCAATGCCGTGTTGACCACGGCGCTGCGCAACCACAGTGAAGCGGACATGATGCACGATGCAATGCGCGGCGATGTCTACGAGGCGGTGATTTCCGGCATACGCAACGATGCTGCGCACATAAAGGAAGTGCAAAAAGAATTTGCCGATCACGCGAAGAATTTCAAAGAGCGGCTAGAGGCCAACAGCAAGCTGGATCTGGATGCCGATGTGCGTGGACGTTTGACGCAGTTGCAAGACCCGCTGGCGGCCTATATCAAATCGGCGGCGGCGCTAATCGCGATTGCGGGTGACGTGGACAAGGCTGCGGCCCAGGCAGAGGCCTTTCAGAAGGCCTTTGAGGATTTGGAAAAGCCCCTAGGCGCCATGAGCGATCATCTTGAAAATCTGGTGAAGCAGCGCAAGGCCGACGTAGACAAGGCGACGCGTCAGTCAGAAATGCTGATTGCAGGCATGACGTTGTTTGGTATCGTGTTCATCGCCTTGCTGGCCGGGATGGTGTTGCGCAATGTCACCAAATCGCTCACGGACGTGCAGCGTGCGGTGGATGATTTGCGCGCAGGGTCCGGCGATTTGACGTACCGCTTACCGGCGATGACTGGCGAGTTCAGCGCGCTTAGCGCTTCAATGAATCAATTTATCGGCGGGTTGCACGATATCGTGTCGCGGGTGCGCGACAGTGCGAACGTCATTGACGGTAGTTCGCAGCAAGTCGAACAGGGTAACCGCAGTCTGTCCGCTCGTACCGAGGCGCAGGCGTCGGGCCTCGAAGAAACCGCGGCCAGCATGGAGCAATTCACTTCCACGGTGAAACGCAATACTGAAAACGCGCAACGCGCCAATGCGCTTTCACAGGAGGCGACGCAAGTGGCGCAGCGCGGCGGCGACACCGTGCGCGGTGTGGTGACCACCATGGAAGGCATTGCGGAATCGTCGCGCCAGATCGCCGAGATTATCAGCGTCATCGACAGCATTGCGTTTCAAACCAATATTCTTGCGCTCAATGCGGCGGTGGAAGCCGCCCGCGCGGGCGAGCAGGGACGCGGTTTCGCTGTGGTGGCGTCGGAAGTGCGTGCGCTGGCACAACGTTCGGCGCAGGCCGCTAAGGAAATCAAGGCGCTGATACAGGCGTCTGTGGAAAAAGTCGACAGTGGCGCGCGCTATGTCGGTGACGCGGGCAGAACCATGGACGATATCGTCAAATCGGTGCGTGAAGTCAGCGACATCATCGCGGATATTTCAATCGCCAGCCGCGAGCAACTGGCGGGCATCGAACAGGTGAATCAGGCCATTACCGGCATGGAATCCAGTACGCAGCAGAATGCCGCGCTGGTTGAAGAATCCGCCGCCGCCGCCGAAAACATGGCGAGCCAGGCACGCGATTTGGTGGCGGTGGTGGCGCGTTTCAAGTTGTACGCCTCAAAAGCCGCCACGCCTGCAGCCGCGCAACGCGCGCCGCGCGCTGCGCCGGTCATCACAGCCTCGCGCACCACATCGTTGCCGGCGTCGGCGGCACGTGCGGCGCTGCCGCGTCGTGGCACTGATGCCGGCGGTAACGGCGAGTGGAAATCGTTTTAGACGCTGCTGCCGGTAGAACTGTAGTGCTTGGTGGTGCTGCCTTGTGTGACTGAGCGGCCTGCATTGCTGCCACTGCTGGTAGTGTGTTTGCTGGTGGAAGCGTTGCTGGTCGCGGCGAACGCAGCAGGCGACGCAATGGCTGCGCTTATCGCAAGTATCAGGATTAATTGCGTTATTTTCATAATATGCGGCGCCCAAGGGGTTGAGTGCTGATTGAGTGTTGAAATAGGCTACAGCAAAAGCGGCGCGTCTGGCGCATGGGGCTTAAGCTCAAGCTCAGTGCAGGTCGCGCGAGCGCACACGCGAGGCGAGCATGGCTTTACGCGCGAAGGCGTTCTTTCCTGCCGAATATCGGATAGGCAGCAAATTTCTACGCAGCCACGCGTGAAAATCCCGCCAATACCGTGATATTTCGCACAATCGTTCGTCAATTAGTCCGAACGGACTATAGACATTGATGGGCGGCCCGGTATCATCGCACTGAAGCAAAAGTTGTAGCTAATTTGACGTGGGGCATCGATGAAAAAATCCCTTAAGCAGCAGTTGGTGATGGGTGCCAAGTCCCTGTCGGCAGTGATGGCCGTGGCCGTGGCCATGGCCACGATATTAGGCGCTTCAGCCCACGCGGCGGTCGTCACGTTTGAGGGCGGCGCAGACCCCATTTTTACCTACAGCACCGTGAATTTTGTCAGCACGCCTCTGATCCCCTCTAGCGGCTTCGACAATGTCGCGGCATATACCGGCAGCAGCGGGGTTGCTTTCAACGCCAATGGATTTTCGCCGTCGAGTTTTTACCTGAACCATGCTAACCCTAACGCGACGTTCACCCTGAATTCCTTTGTGATCGCTGGCGGGTGGGGATCGCAAACGCTGGGCATCAAGGGCTACAACAACGGCACTCAATTGTTTAGCACGACCCAGTTCGTGAATCTGTCAGCTATCGTATTTACGCCGGGATGGGTCGGGATTGACCAATTTGAGATTACAACGGGAGCAGATTTTGTAGTGATAAACCCGACAAATTTCGTGTTCGAGGGCAACGGTCGGCAGTGGGCGCTGGATAACGCAGATATACAAGTCAGCGCGGTGCCGGAACCAGAAACCTATGCCATGCTGCTGGCGGGCCTGGGTCTGCTCGGCTTTGCGGCGCGCCGCAGAAAGCCGCTATCGGCTTAGGTGGGCTTTTAGGCTGTGCCAAAAAACCCCGCTGCTGCGGGGTTTTTGTTTGTGTGTTGGGCCTTCGAAGAGCGGCGTTACATTCACCGCGCGGCGGCATCGATGCCGGCCAAGCGCCCGAACACCGCCCCCTTTAATACCGAGGTCGCACCAGTGTAAGTCTTGTAATACAGCCCCACCACTTCGCCCGCCGCGTAAAGCCCCTTGATCGGTACGCCGTCCTGATTGAGCACTTGGGCGCGGGTGTTGACTTTGAGTCCGCCGAAGGTCAGCACGTTGGATGAAATCACCGGATAAGCCTGATACGGCGGCTTGTCGAGCGCCCGCGCCCAATGGGACTTGGGCGGCGTGAGGCTGCGCGTAGCGAGGTGATCGAGCGCCAGCGGCTTGAAGATTCCCGCCACGCATGCGGCGTTGTAGGCGTTGACGGTTTGTTCCAACGCGGCGGCAGGGATGTTGAGCTTGCCGGCCAGTTCGGCAATCGTCGTGCCGGTGATCGGCGGCTGGTCGCTGCGCAGGCCGAGCCGGTAATTGGGCACATCATTGATTTTATCGTCGAGGATGGTATAGGCTATCCCATTGTTTTGATTGAATATTTTACGGGTAATGGATTCGTATACCGCATCCACCGTACCGGGCGCTTCGTCGGTAAAGCGCGCCCCTTCCTGATTGACGAGAATGCCGTAAGGGAAAATAAACACCGACGGCTCAGGCCGGCCTGAGCGCGGATCTACCGGCTCAGCGTGATAACTGCCGAAGTCGCCGCTGGGTGCCGCGCCGATATCCAGCGCCATGCGGATGCCTTCGCCCTTGTTGTAATAACCGCCGCGCGCGACAGGTCGCAGATACAGTGCGCGCGGGCCGATGTAGCGCGTCTGCATTTCGGCGTTGCCTTCAAATCCGCCGCAGCCGAGGATGACTTTGCCCATGACCTGCAGCGACTGGCCTTGCTTGTCGTTTACGCGCAGGCCGGTCACAGCACCTTGTTCGTTTTGCAGCAGACCTACCGCTGTAGTTTCGTAAAAAAAGCGCACACCCTTTTTTTCAGCGGCAGCGGCGAGCGCTTCCACCAGCGCGAGACCGCCGCCGATGGGCAACAGGCGCGGCTGCGATTGGGTTAAAAACTGCGTCGGCAGGAAATCGAATTTCACGCCGAATGTTTTCAACCACTGTACCGTGGGGCCGCACTCATCGGCGAATGCTGCGATCAATTCCGGGTCAGCAAAGTTCAGTGTTTTGACGATGGCCGGCCAACTCTCGAAGGCTTGCGTGGTGTGCTTTAGCAACTCAGGGTCGAGATAGCCGCCGCCGTTTTCCGCGAAGTGCGTTTCGAAATCGTCCGTGACCTCGGTTTCGCTTTTCATGCGCAAGTACGCATCCGTATAGCGTGTATTGCCGCCCCGTTCCTCGATGGGCGCGCGTTCCAATACCGCGACGCGCGCACCCCCCTCTGACGCAGCAACCGCAGCACAGAGGCCGGCAATGCCGCAACCGGCGACCACGACATCAAAGGAATGAAAGGGTGTACTCACGGCGACGACTCCCTGAAGGTGAGATGGACTACGCTACAATTCAACAGTTTACAACGGCAGCAAGCGACAGCGAAAAGGAATTCCCGAATCATGGCCATGCGCATTTGGCATCAGAGTTTTACCGTGTTGCAGGATTTGCCTGCGTATCACGACGCGCTGGCGGCGCACTTCAAAAAAGTCGCGCGGCCCGACACGGCCATTGTCATGCACGGCATGGCCGAGGGCACCTACCCGACGAATTACCCCGGCACCGATATTTGCTTTGACGTGATTCAGCGCTTGCACGGCCCGCAGTTCTTGCTGGGCGGCATTGCCGCCGAAGAGCAGGGCTTTGACGCCTACGCCATTAGCAGCATTCCCGATATTATGCTGCGCGAAACGCGTGCGTCGCTGAATATCCCGGTAGTGGGTTACGGCGAATCGGCGATGCTGTTCGCTTGCACGCTGGGTGAGAAATTCGGCATCCTCAATTTCATCGAAGGCATGGCGGGGCAATTGGCGGACAACGCGATTCGTTACGGCTTGGGCAGCCGCTTTGTGGCCGCGCGGCAGGTGGGTTTCACCTTTGCCGATGTGTTGCAGGGCTACAGCAGCCCGGCGGAATTGATTGAACGCTTTAAAGTATCGGCGCGCAAAATGATTGCCGACGGTGCCGACGTGATTATTCCCGGCGAAGCGCCGCTGTGCGTGTTGTTGGCGAACAACGGCGTGAATCGTGTGGACGATGTGCCGGTGATGGATTCGCTGGCCGCCTGGATCAAAATGGCGGAGTCGCTGGTGGATTTACGTCGCACGAGTGGCTTGTCGCCAAGCCGGCGCGGCTATTTTCAGGCCATGCCGCCGCGCGAGCGCTTGAAGGAACTGCTGGCGTATTACGGGCAGGCGCGGCTGGCACCGAAGGCGTAAAGCATGCGCAGGTGCTTAACAGTGTGCGTCGCAGGCTTGCTGTTGCTAGCCCCGGCGGGCTGGGGCGCAGTGTACGACGCAGTGTACGATTATCGCGGCGCGAATCCGCCGCACTACGCGGCGCCCGCTGCCGCCGCACCGCATCCCAAATTAGCCGTGGTGCTGGGCAGCGGTGGACGCCGCGGCTTTGCGCACGCTGGCGCACTGCGCGCACTGGAGGCGGGCGGCATCAAGCCTGATCTGGTGGTGGGCGTCAGCATCGGCGCCATTATCGGTGCGCTGTACGCCTCAGGCATGTCGGTGGTGGATATCGAGCAACTGGCTTTGCAACTGGATCTGTCGTCGTTGCGCGATTTGTCGTGGGTGCGCTGGGGGCAAGTGCGTGGGCAAAAGCTCGAAAACTTCGTTAACGAACGCGTGCGCCAGCGTTCGCTCGAAGCGCTGGGCATATCATTTGCCGCGGTGGCGACGCGTGAGCGCGACAGCGCGATGCAGATTTTCAATCGTGGCGACACCGGACTCGCGGTGCGCGCATCCAGTGCGGTGCCGGGACGCTTTTACGCGGTCGGTATCGGCGGCGTGACTTATGTGGATGGCGACGTGGCAAGTCCGGTGCCGGCACGTGCGGCGCGCGCGCTGGGTGCCGAAGTGGTGGTGGCGATTGATATTTCCGCACGCCTCGACAATGTGCCGGCGCGCGTGTCGGAAGAGTGGTTGCGCAATGATCGCGTGCGGCGTCAGCGTATCGACGCTGAGGCACCTGCTGCAGATGTGATGATTCATCCGGACTTAGGCTATTTTGCCGGGACTTCGACCGAATACCGTCGGCGCGTGATCGCGGCAGCGGCAGATGCCACACGTGCCGCATTGCCACGCATTCGTGAGGCGATAGCGCTTAATGCGCGTCGCGCGCCTGGCACCACGGTCGCCGCGCCAGCACCCACGGCAACATCACCAGCGCCATCGCCAGCGCTGCCAGCGGCACGATAATCAGCAGGCGCTCGGGCCACGGCCCCAGCAGATCGACGATACTGGGATTGAGCGGCTTGGATTTGCCGGTAAAGCCGTAATTGGCGCCCAGCACAATATTCACCGGTAGCACGACGGCGACGTAGGTTGCACTGGCGATGCACGCTGTGCGGTAGTCACGCCAGGTGGGCCGGAAGTTGTTGACCACGATATCGTAGACTGCCGTTAGCATCACAAAGCCGTGCAGTATCCAAAACGCCCAGAACACCGGCGACGACGGCGGATCATTCAGGCTGGGCGTGATCAAGGCCTGCGTGCATAGCGCAAACGCCCAAAAATACAGTATGGCCCGCAGTGCCCGGTGCCGGGTCAGCAACACCATTGAGGCGATCAGTGACGTGATGTGGCACATCTGCAAGGGCAGTGTGCTTGCCGGGTCATAGCGCCCGTCCAGTTGCCACCAGCCGTGCGCTGCGATCCACACCGCGAGATTGGCCCAAGCCATTGCGCGTTCGAACACGGTGGGCGCGGGCGTACCCGCTACGCTGCGCACGCCGATCTGGCGTCGGCCCACCACCACGGCCAGCAGGGTCAACACGGCGATGCACAACAGGGCGCAGACGTGCGGCAGTGTGAAAGTTCTGAAGGTGTCCAACGCGCGTATTGCCGTAACTAATTGATTTTAAATGACTTTATTTTTTTATGGGCTGCGGCGCGCCTGCGCCCAACGGTCGATGCATTTTGATGGCGGTTTCTTGACCGCTGTAGTAACCGGGCACGGCACGCACCCATGCAAAGCCCAAGGCGCGATAAAAATATTGCGCACCGACATTGTTGGCGCGCAGTTCCAGTTGCATTTCGCCGATGCCCGCAGTGAGGGCCGATGTTTCCAGCCACGCCACCAACGCGCGACCGATGCCTTTGCGTTGGTGTGTTGCGGCCACGGCCAGCAGGCTCAAATGAAGGCGCGTGTCACCGAATTCGGCGACGGCGAAGCCGGCCAGTTGGCGGTCGAGCTCCGCGACGGCAACACAAATGTTGCGGCTGTTGATGGCCCGCAGCACCCGCGGCGGGTTCCAGCTCCAGCCGCGCAAGCCTAATTCAATCAGGCAGCGCGACATGACAGCGATGTCGTGTGCATCCGCATCACGCGCAAGGCGTATGGTCGCGGGCGTTGTTGAATGGGGTGACGTAGCCATAGGCTATGTTACCAACAATGCAGCCCATAAAAAACGGCAACCGCCGGTGGCGATTGCCGTGGTGGATGCCATCGTAAAATCAGGCCTTGGCTTTGGGGATGAATTTCAGCGCCACGCCGTTGTTGCACCAGCGTTCACGTGTCGGCTGTGGGCCGTCTTCAAATACATGACCGTGGTGTCCGCCGCATTTGACGCAGTGGTATTCCGTGCGCGGCAGCACCAGTTTGTAATCGGTTTTCTTGGTGAACGCGCCGGGGATGGTAGTAAAAAAACTCGGCCAGCCGGTGCCGGAATCAAACTTCATGGCCGAAGTGAATACCGGCAAATCACAGCCCGCACACACATACACGCCGGCGCGCTTTTCCGCGTTGAACGGGCTGGTGCCGGCGCGCTCGGTGCCTTCGTCACGCAGCACATCGTACGCGGCGGGTGCGAGCTTCTTGCGCCATTCGTCCTTGCCGAGTTTTAGCGGCGGTGTAGGCGAAACTTCTGGCGTGCCGTCGGCCAGCAGCGACTTCCAGTTTTTATGCAGTTCGTCGAGGCCTTTTTTGTCGGCGGGTTGCGCATGGCTACGACTTGCCAAGGAGGCGAAGGTGCCGCATGTCGTCAGCGCCGCCAAGCTTTGTATGAATCCGCGTCTTTTCATAATGCCTCCAGTGAGTTCCAGTGATTGTCGGGTCAGACCGCCCGCGCCGGAAAAAATTCCCGGCGCGGCGGTTTGCGCGATGGTTCGTGGCTTCGTCGCGCCCCGCGCCGGTACCTTACAGCGTGGCTTCGGAACCGAAGATGACCGTGCATTCACTCGACAGCACACCCCCATTGCCTTGCGCCAGCGCCACGTCGCAGTGCTTGACCTGCCGCTTGTCGCATTCGCCGCGCACCTGGCGAATCGCCTCGATCATCACCAACAGGCCATACATGCCAGGATGGCAGTACGACAAGCCACCGCCACTGGTGTTCACCGGCAGCGAGCCGCCGGGCGCGATGGCGCCGCTGGCCACAAACGGGCCGGCTTCGCCTTTTTTGACGAAGCCCAAGTCTTCGAGGAACAGAATCGGCGTGATGGTAAACGCGTCGTAGAGCGACAGCATGTGTATGTCGGACGGCTTCATCTTCGCTGCCGCATACGCCTGCTCGCCGGATTCTTTGGCGGCGCTGACGGTGAAATCGGGCATGCTGGAAATATTAGCGTGTGACAACGATTCGCCTGAGCCCAGCACATACACGGGTTTTTTCTTGAGAGACTTTGCGCGATCGGCGCGCACCATCACAATCGCGCCGCCGCCGTCGAGCACGAGACAGCAATCGCGTACCGTGAACGGATAACTCACCATGCGTGCATTTAATACTTGCGCCACGGTGAGCGGTTCTTTTTCCCATGCCTTAGGGTTCAGCAGCGCCCATTTGCGCGCCGACACGGCCACTTCGGCAAGCTGCTCGCGCGTGGTGCCGTATTGGTGCATATGGCGCATCGCCGCCATGGCGTAGGCACTGCCCGGCAGAAACGGACGGTAGGGCGATTCATAGGGGTTGAAATCACGCGGGCTGGCGGCAGCGCGTGACACTGAGCGCTGCGTGCTGCCATAAGCGATGACTGCCACGTTACACAAGCCCAATTGCAGGGCGGCCTGCGCGTGCGCCACATGCGACATAAACGACGAGCCGCCGATAATGGTGCCGTCAAAATATTTGGGTTTGATGCGCAGATATTCGGCAAAAGCCATCGGGCCCATGCGCACCTGCGTCGCAGCGACAAACAAACCATCCACGTCTTTCAGCGTGAGGCCACAATCGTCCAGCGCACGCATGGTGGCCTGCGCCATCAAATCCATGGGGCTCGTGTGGGGTGCCACCTGCCCGAGATCGGATTCCGCAGCACCGACCACCGCAACGCTACCGCGCTGCAAACCTGCAAGATTCGCGTTCATTATTGTTTCTCCACGGGGACAAATACCGGGTACGCCGCCATTTTTTCCGTGCCCGGAAAGACACGGAATTTAACGCGCATGCCAATCTTGACCTGCATCGGGTCGATGTCTTCGACGCGGCTCATCATGCGATAGCCCTCATCAAGATCGATCATCGCCACATTCAGCGGCGGCTCGCCTTTGTAGTGCACGACAGTGGTGGTGTAGACCGTGCCCAAGCCCTTGGACACGCGCCATTCGATGTTCTCGCTGCCGGTGACGGGTGCATAGGCGCGCGGGTAGAAAAACGGTTTGTTGTCGTCAAGGCTGACCTGATAGGCGAGTTCGCCCTTGGCGAGGTGCGCCTGATACACACCGAGCGGTGATTGTTCCTTCAAACTGGACATGGTTGTTCCTTCAGTGGCGTGGTTAGAAAAATGAATACCGCGCAAGAATTGTAACGCCGGTCAGCCAGCACGGACACTCAGTCGGCGCGGGCACCGGTCGCTTTTACGATCTTTGCCCAGCGCGCGATTTCGTCCTGCACATAGGTGCTGAATTGTTCCGGTGTGTTGGAGATGGCGTTCATGCCCATATTGGCGTAATTCGTTTTGATCTCCGGCAGCGCGAGAATGCGCACCGTTTCAGTGTTGAGTCGCGCCACCACCTCGCGCGGCGTGCCGGCGGGCGCAAATAAGCCCCACCACGGCGACAACTCAAACCCGGCCACCGTTTCACCAATGGTGGGCACATCGGGCATCGAAGGGTCACGCTTTGCGGCGCTGATCGCAATCAACCGCAGCTTGCCGGCACGGATTTGCGCCAGCGTGGCAGAACCGTTGGAGAAAATCAGATCAAGCCGTCCTGCCAGCAAATCAATGGTGGATTGCGGGCTGCCTTTGTACGCCACGTGCGTCATCTTCACGCCTGCCAGATGTTCGAACATCGTCCCCGCCAGATGCGGCGTGGTGCCCGCGCCGGCCGAGCCGTAATTGAGCCGTCCTGGCTGCGCTTTGGCGAGCGCAACCACTTCCTTTACTGACTTCACCGGCACCGACGGGTGCATCACCAGAAAAAGATGCGCGTTCGTCACAAGCGTTATCGGTGCAAAATCTTTTTGCGCGTTATACGGCAGCTTGGTGTAGAGCGATTGGTTGATGGCGTTGGTGCCGATAGTGCCCAGCAGTAACGTGTAACCATCGGGCGGTGATTTCGCCACCACGTCGGCACCCACACTACCGCCTGCGCCGGTGCGATTGTCGACAATCACCGGTTGCGCCCAAGTTTCCGCCATTTTCTGCGCTATGGGCCGTGCCAGCACGTCCGCCACGCTGGCGGGCGGAAACGGCGCGACGATGCGTAGGGCTTTGGCAGGAAACGTCTGCGCGGCAGCGGGCAATGCCGCCAAGCTCCAGCATACGATTAACGCTACGCGCATGAGCAACACCGTTGAATCACAAAGTCGACGTTTTACCCGGATCCATCTCCGGCTTAAAGCGCAGTTCTGCACCCATCGAGGTCAGATACCCCGCCGCCTTGGGACTGTTGAGCAGGGTGCGGAATTGCAGACCCACTTTGTCCGCGTTGCGGTCACGCCGAATGCGGTCGTAAATCTCCTTGCCTTCAGCGTCGAGTTCTTCGCGGTCTACATAGGGTACGCGGGCCATGACATTGCTCCTGTTTCGCAGTGGGATATACCCCGATTATCCTGGAAAAAGCACTTAACCACAGAGAACACAGAGAACACCGAGAACACCGAGAACACCGAGAACACCGAGGACACTGAGGGAAAGCAGCGCTTTCGGCTGAAACGCTCAATCAGCAACCGGATGCTAAGGTGAATCGCGGTAATGCGCGGATTTTTCTCGGTGTTCTCTGTGGCAAATGCGGTTCCTGAATTATAGAATGGCGGTAACTGTTCAGCTTCGTCGTAGGATGCCGGTGAGCGTAGCGAACCGCATCGTTCGCGTGACGAGCGTACGCAAGGCCCTATCACGACGTCAGCACCACGACTGATGCGGTTCCTTCGTCACCGACATCCTACGGATAAGCTGAATAGAGACGAATGGCGTTGGAATGCTTGAGTAACCCACACACTGCGAGAGCCGGATGGCGCTGGCGCGCGCGCAGCCGGGCAAGCTCACGCACAGTTCGCCCGGCATTGGCAGCTCCGCGCACTTTGCCGCCGAGGTGTTCAAGATGATGGCGGATGTCAAAATACTGCACGTGCCGTTCAAAGGCCCGCCAGAAGCCACCACCGCCGTGGTGTCTGGCGAACTCGATGTGGGATTCCCCAGCGTCACCGGCGCATTGCCGTTTGTTGCTACGAATCGACTGCGCGCACTCGCCGTCAGCAGCGCAAAACGTGCATCGCAACTGCCGCAAGTGCCCACGCTGGACGAAGCGGGCTTAACCGGCTATGAGCGCGCTGGCTGGAACGGTGTGCTCGCCCCCGCAGCCTTGCCCAAAGACATCCTGGCGCGCCTGAACGCCGCCATCGTGAAAATCGTTAGCCAGCCGGAGATGAAAGAGGCGTTCTTCAAGCAGGGGCTAGAGGCGCTGACCAACACACCGGAAGCGTTTGCTGCGTTTATCCGCCGCGAACTCGCGCAGAACGCGAAGGTGGCGCGGTTTGCGGGGATTAAGGCAGATTAGTTAGTGCCTGACAGAAAACCCCCAATTTTTGAAACACGCAGCCTCAATTTTCAGCACCGCACGTGCTGATTTTTGTTTTTTTGGCACGAGCGCCAAAGAA
>JAYTWR010000176.1:0-2466 GCA_043743335.1 Burkholderiales bacterium | reverse complement strand
CTACACTTCTTGTCTATCTTCGTGGTCGCTTTCGCCTTCGAACATGCCCCCGCTGCGAGGGGAAATCGGCTCTTGATAGGGTTTTCGGTCAAGCACTACCTAATCCACGCCACCGATGTCACCCCCGAAAACATGCAAAAGGGCGACGGCTGGGCGATTTCCGAATTTCGCTTGCCGGTGAGCGGTGTGCAGGGCAGCGCTACGACGATTTTTCATTCCATCTTTCGTCCCGGCTCCACGCATGCCAAGCATTTGCATTCGAAGTGCGACGAAATCGCGGTCTACATCAACGGCCACGGCATTGTTGGCCAGAGCGAACAACGCACGCAAGTCGGCCCCGGCCATTGCCGGCTGATGCCTGCCGGCTCGCCGCATTTTTTTCACAACGAAACGCAAGATCAAGACGGCCTCGTCATTGGCTTTTACATGGACGCGAAAAGCGTGCCTGACACGGGCTATGCGTTTTGCGGCCACGTCAGCCAGGCGGATCTCGATATACCCCGCGCGCCCACGCTCACCGAGGGCATACTGCTCAACGTGAAGGATGTCGCGCCGATGAACCTCAATGCCGCCGAGGGCTGGGGCATGAGCGATTTTCGTCTGCCGATTGGCCGCCACAACGGCAGCGCCAACGCGCAATTCTGGATGACACTCGCGCCGGGCGAAGCGCATCACAAGCATCGCTTTGAGCGCTGTGAAGTGCTGTATTACGTCATCCGCGGCGCAGGCGTTGCCGGCGCAGGTGGCCACGTGCAACGCGTGCGCGGCGGGCATGTACATTTCATTCCGCAAGGCGTCGAACATTTCATCGCCAACACTGGCAACGAAACGCTGGAAGTCATCGGCGTCTACACCGGCGCAGGCAATATTGACGACGCGGGCTACGTTTACACCGGCAAGATTAGTGATGCGGAACTGAACCCCGCTTGAGCATTAACAAATAACTCAATAAAATCAATTAGTTAAGAATAAATCACCACTTTCAAAGGCACCCCTCTCATGACCATGACTTTGCACCAGCTCATACGCCAGCTAACCAGCGGCGCAGCCGTGGCGCTGCTGGCCGCCCCCCTCGCCCACGCACAAACCGCCGCTGGACGCGAAATCCCGGCACGCACCTTGCAAACGCCCACCACCGTCAGCCCGCAAATCCAAACAATTGTCGGCGCGCCGTTAAGCCCCACGTGGAATGTCATTCCCCAAACGCCGGAAGCATGGAAAGCGCAAGTCGCCAACGTCGCCGCCGCTGCGGTAAAGGGCCTGCCCGCCATGCGCGAGGCGCTCAAGGTGAGCATCGAGCCGATGACCATCGACGGCGTAAAAGCCTTCATGCTCACGCCCGCCGTCATCAAACCCGAAAACCGCAACCGCCTACTGATTCATGTGCATGGCGGCTGCTACGTCAACGGCCCCGGTGAATCCGGCACCAGCGAGGCCACTATGATCGCGGGCTTTGGTGGTTTCAAAGTGCTGTCGGTGGATTACCGCATGCCGCCCGATCACCCGTTCCCTGCCGCGCTGGATGACGCGATGACGGTGTGGAAAGCCGCGCAAAAAATGGCCCCTGCCAAAAACATGGCCATCATCGGCTCGTCCGCTGGCGGTGGCCTCACGCTCGCTATGGTGCTGAAAGCCAAGATGGACAAGCTGCCGCTGCCGGGCGCCATTGCGCCGGGCACGCCGATGTCCGATCTCACCGGCACCGGCGATTCCTTTCAAACCAACGCCATGATCGACAACGTGCTGGTGGCCTACGGCGCGAGTTGCGACATCCGCGCGGCGATGTACGCCAATGGCCGCGATCTCAAAGACCCGCTGCTCTCGCCGGTGTATGGCGACATGGCGGGCTTTCCGCCCACGATCCTTAGCACCGGCACCCGCGATTTGCTGTTGAGCAACACCGTACGCGTGCATCGCAAACTGCGTCAAGCCGGTGCAATCGCCGATCTGGTAGTACACGAAGGCATGCCGCACGGCGGCTGGTATCGCGATTACACCGCGCCGGAAACCAAAGAATCGTTCGAGGAAATCGCGCGCTTTTTTGACCGGTATTTAGGCAAGTAACGCCGGGCTTATTGCTCCAGCAATATCCGCGCATCCGCAATCGTGTAACCGCTGTCATGAAACGCCAAATCCGCCTGATTGCCCACCGAAAGCGCGGCACAGCAACGCCTTGATCGCGCGATAGCCGCGCTTTGTGGGATCAGCCGACGCGCCGATAATCACCACCGTGCGCGGGTTAAACAACGCATCGAGTGCGTGCGTGGTCGGTAGAACGGAAGCGACACTTGTTGCCGTCATGCCGAACCTTTGCGTTTAATCAACCACGCAGCGAAGATGAATAAAAATTCGTATCTATTCAGTGTGTGCGTAACATCAAAATCTTCCCTCACCCCCGCCCCTCTCCCAGAGGGCGAGGGGAGCAAACCGTACTCGCAATCACGACACCATTTGAGGTTAGCGCGG
>JAYTWR010000175.1:0-5734 GCA_043743335.1 Burkholderiales bacterium | reverse complement strand
GCGCTACGGTGCCAAGGCGCGCGAGGATCGCGCCATTCGCCGCTATACCGAGAAACAATCGCAACTCACGCGCGCGGTGGTGGGCTATTACCAGCAGGTAGACAAACTCAAACCCACGCCTGCCGCAGTAATGAAACAACAGCGCATCAAAGACAACAAAAGCGCACAGTTTGTGCGGGCCTATGAAGCGGCGGTGGTGCTGGCCATCGAGGCGGCGCTTAAAGATCAGTTGAATCGGGTGCGCTGAATGGGTCGCCGTGGTGCTGGAACGCCCTGCGTCTGCCGAGCTCGCGATGTCGGTCATCACCCTCGGCGAATTGCGCTTCGGCGCAGAGAAAAGCCCATCGCGCAGCCGCGCCCTCAATGCGGTTCAATCGCTGGAAGCCGCCATCCAAGTTGCGCCCGTGCCTGAATCGGCGGGCGAACACTACGGCCAAATACGCGCCACGCTGCAAACGCAAGGCCAACCCATCGGCAACAACGATCTGTGGCTCGCCGCACACGCGCGCGCGGAAGGCTGGATACTCGTTACCAACAACGAACGGGAATTTGCGCGCGTGGCGGGGTTCTGCGTCGAGAACTGGGTAGCGGGCTGATCAAAAAAACGGGCGTTGTTCGCGCCATATCCGGCGTTATTGCGTGGCGTGTTTCTGAACAATATCTTGAATCTGCGCTGGCTCAAGCGCCACGTCCCAAGACCACAAACCGAATCCCCCTTTGCGTTGACCCCTTTCACCCAAACATCAAGTGCGGAGCGCTTGGCCCGATTCTGCTCGCTGTCTTCGCCCTTGATTTCCAGCACCAGCGTCTTGCCATTCGTGAGGCGCAACAGAAAATCGGGGATGAAGCGTCGTCGTACGCCATTCCATACGTAATAAATCTGAAATCCCAGATGATCGTTCTTGGCATAGGCCGCGATCTTTTCGCTTTTCTCAAACAGGTTGGCGGCATACTGCTCCCACGCGCTATCCGCAACCATATGGCTGATTTGTGAGCGCTGCGTCGGATGACACACTTTGGTCGTGTACCACGTCCGCATGTAAGTTGTTGATCCTATTGGATTTTCTTCATCAAACACCGGCTCAATGCGTTCCTGATTTTGCGGGATTACAAAGCGCAGCAAGTGCTGAACCACCACATCGATATTCAGTGCAACCAGTATCCGTTTGCGCAACGGCTCCTGATGAAACAACGACGGCACCTTGATCTTGTCTGAGTCAAAGAATGCCTCAACCAGCTTGATCAACTGAAACACCAAGTACTCGCGGCTGCCGGTAAAGCGCTGGCTCATTTCGTCGTACGCCTTGCGTGCCGCTTTAAAGGTCAGCCGCTGCAGCCTGAATTCTTCCGGCAGCAACTCCAGATCAATGACGTGAATCTTGTTCCAGTCTGTTGCGCCACCCAACGCGGGTGCAATTTCTGCGGAGATGGGTGTGTTGGCGGGGTCCAGCGTGATCGGCTCAACCTTGCCCCAATCCACCGCCAGCACAGGCCGCACGACTACATCAATGCGCAACACATTGGGCCAGCGGATTTCAAACGAGTTGCGTTCCGGCAGCGCTTCAATTTGCGTACTGGCTTTGGGCGGCGGTGGCGGTTCGCCGCCTTCACCCACGTCCTGAAATATTGATAACGGCACGCCAAACACATTCACGTACTCAGGCTTGAACAAGCCCTCCCCATCGGTTTCATAAGACACACGCCGCAAGCCACGCCCGATCACCTGCTCGCACAGCAACTGGCTGGTAAAGGCGCGTAAGCCCATGATATGCGTGACATTTTTTGCATCCCACCCCTCGGAAAGCATGGCCACCGAAATCACGTTTTGCAAATCCTGCCCGGCGGTGCCGCGCTTGCCCACGTTGTCCACAATCTCGCGCAGTAGCTCTTCCTTTTTCAATCCGCGCAGTCGCTCTTTGCGGTCTTCCGGGATAGCTGCTGCTGTCACGATGGATTGCAGGCGCAGTTCGTAATCTTTGTCTGCTGACGCCGTTTCGCCCAACTCCGCTTTTTCCAGCACGCGCGAATCCACCCGCAGCGTGCGGTCTGGCGCACGCAGTTCCGGCCAGTGCGCATCACCTTTGCTGAAGTAGTGTTCAACCCGTGCAGCGGTTTCGGTGCGGTTACACACGGTCAGCATCACGGGTGGCGACACGTGGCCGCCATTGCGCCAATCTTCCAGCGCCTTGCGCCAGTCTGCGCCCAGCAAGGTGTAGGCGTGCTGTACCAACTGTGGCAACGGCTCGTGCGGCTGCGCGCCTCGACGGTTCAGGTCTACTGCCACCTCGTCATCACGATACAGGTGATACAGCTTGGGCCGCAGTGTGCGTGCATCGGGCAACGCATCGTCACGCACCACCACGCGCGGCGTTTTCACCAGGCCGCCCTCAATCGCGTCATTCAGACCGAAGTCGGAAACGATCCAGTCAAATAGCCCCTGCTCGGTATTGGCGCGCCCGGTCGGCGCAAACGGCGTTGCCGATAAATCAAAGCAGCGCTGAATACGCCGTGTTTTATGGAGTCGATCCAGCCCCTCGATCCAGCGCGTCGCCTCATCGGGGTCAAAATCATCGCTTTTCTTGACCTTGATTTCGGCCGGGATGCGATAGGCGTGGTGCGCCTCATCGTTGATCACCACCATGTCGCGGTACGCCGCCAGCTTGCCCAACACCCGGCGAGTGTAGGCCTCATCACTTTCTGCACCCTTTTTCACCACCGACCGCTCCGTCTGCTTCAACGGCATCAGCGTGTGCCAGTTCTCAATCAGAATCTCGGCCTGATTCACCTTTTGCCGCCACGCGTCAGAGGGGCACAAACCAAACGCATCGTAGTAGTTGTCCACCTCGCCGGGATACAGCACGCGCAGCCGGTCTTTCACTGTAAGGCCCGGTGCCACGATAAACACGGTACGCGAGAAGTCTTTGTTTCTTTTCGGGTAAATCAGTGCATTCAGCACCTGCCAGGTGATGATCATTGCCATCACCGTGGTCTTGCCGGTGCCGGTGGCCATCTTGTTGCACAGCCGCTCCCAGGCGCCGCCATCACCCGGCAAGTAGATGCCCTGCTTGTGTTCGGCGGAGCCTTCCACCCACCAGATCAACGTTTCAATCGCTTCGATCTGGCAAAAATAAAACGGAAACTGCCGCGCGGTGCTGTCATGCCAGTGCTCAAGCAATCCACGCGTCACGCTGGTAATGCCCGGATAATCTGCTGCGCGCCACGACTCCACGCGCTCGCGGATTGCGTTCACCAGATTCAGTGGCTCCATGCGACGCGTGTTGTTGCGGATATCGAAAATTTCGTAACCCGCCGTGCGCCGCGTTTCCACCAGTGACAGCGTATTGTCACGCGCCTGTAGCCAGTGCCGTTGCGGGCGCTGGTATGGGGTGTTGATAATCAGGGATTTAGGGCCGCTCATGAGGCCCGCCCGCGCCAGTATTCGGGCCTCTGCCGGTCGTGCGCCACCGCGATAATTTCTAT
The DNA here is from genome assembly GCA_043743335.1 of Burkholderiales bacterium. GTDB lineage: Bacteria > Pseudomonadota > Gammaproteobacteria > Burkholderiales > SG8-41 > UBA5216. The sequence goes on along the minus strand of JAYTWR010000175.1, from coordinate 2,254 downwards.
CACTTCGCCTCGTATGCGATAAATCAGCCCATAGCGAAACCGCTTCAGATGGCAGCGCCGTAAACTTGCCCCCATCGGCTGCCACGCGTTCGGATACGCCAGAATCATTTGCCGCGCCTCTGCAACCTCCGACAAAAAGCGCTCGCCCAACCCTGCCTCCTGTTGCTCCAGCCAGATCGCCGCTTCATCCAATTCGCGCCGCGCGGCCTCAGCGAAACGCACCATCATGCGTGTTTCAATCGCGCGCGCGTTTGCGCCATGACGTCATCGAAATCGTGGGTTTTCATTTCGCCACGATCCACCGCGCTCATGCGGTCTTCACATTCTTTAAGCCAGGCGGCTTCCCATTCGGCGTCCGGCCCGGGCATTTGCGCCAGTATGGCTTCCACCAACGCCACCCGGTCTTCTGCGCCCAATTGTTTGGCCTCGGCAGCCAGCTTGTCTACGAGTTGATTCATGCTAAATCCTCCAGCGAAATAACCTTCAACGACTCGATCCCCCGGTCATCCACAATCTTCACTGCCACGCGCTTGTTCTCGCCCGCCGCGAATGGCAGCGACACCGTGCCGTGGAATTTCGACAGCAGTTCCTCGTTCAATTCCGCCTTGATATCTTTTTTCAGCTTGAACCAGCCGTCGTCCTTGCCCGCCATCGGAAAAAACACCTGCTGCGGATACAGCGAACGCTCGTCGTAATCGGTGTCGAGCATCCACGCCGCGATTTTGCCCTTGCCGCCGGAAATCAGTTCGCCCTTCACCGTGTCGAAATAATCAAAACCGTTCACCTCCACCTGCCACTGCCCGTCTTTCAATTGGCGCACATCCACATCCGGCTGACCCATCAGCCAGAAACTTTGATTGCTGGAACGCGCCTTTTTCAAATCCTCGGTCAGCAGATCGATGTTCATCTGCGCTTTGAGCGCGGTGATGCCCTTGGTCTGGTCGATGTCCTTGGCCGCTTCAGGATCAAAGCTGAAGGCGCAAAACACAATCATCTTCGGGCGCGGAAACAACTCGCCCGCCTCGCGCATCGCCATCTCCACCTGGCGCTGCTCCAGCGCCGCGTGCTGCGGGCCGAAACTCACCACCACCCTTTCACCGCTGTCCGCCAGCACGCCGCTGAGATGCAGATGCCGCGTCGGCAGCGAATCCAGCCCGGCAAATTTCAGCATCTGCCCGCCCTTGCCGCGAATGCCGGTTTTCAGCAACTCATCACGCCACTGGTGCTGGCGCGACGATTCGCCCGAGCGCGCAATCGCCACGTCGGCTTCCTTCGGCTGCTCCGCTTCCTCCAGCGACATCACCGTCGGGAACGGCACCGCCTCCACCGTAAACGGCCCGGTGATGCGCAGCTTGTCTTTGGACTTTGCTGGTTTGTCGTACAGCGTTTCCTGATCGGCATGCGCGGCAATGGAGTCATCCATTTTCTTTTGCATGGCTTGCCGCCCCGCGTGAAAGGCTTCAGACGATTTTTTTGCAGTGGCGGGCCAGTCGACGGGGAAGTCGAACGGCACGTCCCATTCCTGCAAAACCTTTCCCTCACCCGCGCTGTCGCGCGCCCCTCTGCTCCGCTCCAAGTGTTCCCTTGTCCCGGAGGGCGAGGGGCTGCCAGCATGGCCATCTTTTCGAGATATCGCAGCGTCACCGTCTTTCTCCCCTCTCCCCTCGGGATCAGGGAACACTGAAAGCGGAGCAGAGGGGCCGGGGGTGAGGGAAACAACCGTATTCAACTCCGCTAAAGCCGCCTCCACCGCCGGATGCAACCGCGCATAAATCTCATCAATCTCCGGATTATTGGCGATGGATTTCAGTGTCACATGCGGCACGGTCTGATAAATGAACCCCGCCTTCAACCCCTCGTGCGGATACCTGAGTTCGTAGTAATCGTAGCTCGCCGTCAGTAGCCGCTGCTTGGCCAGCGTCACCGCCACGCGCGAGGTATCACAGGAAATCCAGCGGCGGCCCCATTTCTCGGCGACGAAGGCGGTGGTGCCGGAACCGCAGGTAGGGTCGAGCACGAGGTCGCCAGGGTCGGTGGTCATCAACATGCAACGTTCAATAACCATCGGCACGGTCTGAACAACATAGCTCTTGCTAAGCCGATCTTGTGTATCACCCCAATTATTTCCTATCGCATATGCTGGAAAATCATCTAAGTAGTGCTTGACCGAAAACCCTATCAAGAGCCGATTTCCCCTCGCAGCGGGGGCATGTTCGAAGGCGAAAGCGACCACGAAGATAGACAAGAAGTGTAG
>JAYTWR010000174.1:0-82415 GCA_043743335.1 Burkholderiales bacterium | reverse complement strand
TGGCGGCGGCAGTGGGGACGTGGGGATTGAGTACTTTGATTTAGAACGCAAAAGCAAGTCCGTACGAGTGCGATGGGGCCGGGTCGTTCAACGCCAATCGCCGGTGATCGCCCAAACGCACCCAATTAAACCCGTGCGCATGGTGATCGGCGCCACACCGGGCACCGGGCCGGAGGCCATCGCGCGGCACCTTGCGGCAAAAATGTCCGAGGCCTTGGGCCAACAGGGGGTGGTCGATCCGCGTCCCGGCGCCACCGGCCTGATCGGCGCCGACATCGTGGCCAAGTCCGCACCGGACGGGCACACGCTGTGGTTTATCACCTCGACGCAGTTGCTCGGCACCATCCTCTATCAACGTCATTCGCTCACGCGTGAGTTTGCAGCAGTAGGTCAGTTGTCGAGCACGGCGTTCGGCATTGCGGTCAATAGTTCGCTGCCGGTCAACAATATTGCGGAACTTATCGCGTATGCCAAGTCGCGGCCAACCAAGCTGCTTTATGGTTCAAACGGGCAGGGCGCTACTACGCATGTGTGCATGGAGATGCTGAATGGGCTGGCGGGTATCGCGATGACGCATGTGCCGTACAAGGGCGGCACACCCGCGTTGACCGATCTGGTCGGCGGGCAGATACAAGTCTCATGTCAGCCGCTGCCGACACTGCCGCAGTTTGTGAAGGCGGGGCGTGTGCGTAATCTGGCGGTGACCACCGCCAGGCGCACCCGCATTGCGCCTGATGTGCCAACGGTGGCGGAGACCTTGCCCGGTTACGAAATTCTCGGCTCCCATAGCCCTTCTTGATGTATGTCAACAACGCGTGGTTCGCGATGCCTACAATGAAATCAAGGAGAACGCGATGGCGCAAGAAATCGAACGCAAGTTCCTGCTCAAGAATGACACTTGGCGCGCCCTAGCGCAGGGCACGCTTTACCGGCAGGGTTATTTGAATAGCGCCAAGGAGCGGACGGTGCGCTTACGCACTATCGGGACCACAGCGTTCTTGACCATCAAGGGCATGAACGAGGGCGCCGTGCGCGCCGAATACGAGTACCCGATATCGCTGGTTGATTGCAACGCCATGCTGGACACGCTGGCGGAAAAGCCGCTGATCGAAAAAAAGCGCTACAAAATTAGCCAGGGTGATCTTGTTTGGGAAATCGACGAATTCCTGGGTGAGAACCAGGGTTTGGTCGTGGCCGAGGTCGAGTTGCAGCATGAAGATCAGGCCTTCGACAAGCCGGACTGGATCGGTGCCGAGGTTACCTACGACCCCCGCTACTTCAACGCCAATCTGGTAAAGCACCCATACACACAGTGGAAAGATGCGCCGTGAATGCGCCCATGGACAAGAGTGTCGTTCCGCGCGCGGAGTTTCGCGTGTTTGGTCAGGGCGTGATCGACATCGTGCGGCAGAAGATGTGGAGCGCGGGGGCTACGTTGCACGAGGCTCGCGTGATGCCGAAGGAAACCTATTTTATTTCGCGGCACACCGATGCGGTGAACGTCAAACTGCGCGCTGGCCAACTCGACATCAAACTCAAGGTGGACGAGACGCCTGAAGGCTACGAAGTGTTTCAGCCCGCCGGCAAATACCCATTGCCGCTGAAGCAGGCCGATCTTGCGGCCTTGCTGGCGCACTTGCAGGTGCGGGCAGCGATGGATCGTTCAGAGTATACGGTTGAAAACCTGCTCGCCATCGCGCGCGCGCACCCCGATCTGAGGCCGATCTCGGTTGAAAAAACGCGATACGGCTTTGTCGTGAATGGTGCGATCTGTGAATACGCGGAGGTATTTTTTAATGGTGCGCGTATCGAAACGGCGTGTTGCGAAAGCGAACATACCGCCGAAGTTACGGCTGCGATAACAGCGCTGGGTATCGCCGCGATGCCCAACACCAGCTATCTCAAGGTTGCCCGGCAAATCCTGAGCCTGTCGTAAACGCGTTTCAATTCAACCGGAGCCGTCATGAGTTCAGCCACTCCCCTTACCACTGCGCCACCGTTTGATGCGCTGGATATGCGTAACTATGGTTTGGAGAAGCTGCGCGAGATTCAAGTCGGCCCATGGATGAGCCGCGCCAAATTTATAGGCGCTCCACTGGCGATACTGGCGTTTATGTTCTTTCACTTTCAGTGGTGCGGGCCCATCGGCATTTTTGAATCCGCCAAGCTGCCCAAGGGCGTGCCCTTGTCTCATCTGTATAGCGCGGCGGGGGTGTTCGCGTTTTCGCTGACCTTGTGGATGACGGAATCGATACCGAGTTACCTCACTTCGTTCATCATCATTGTCGCGGTGGTGCTGATCGGCATATTGCCCATGCGCGCCTCGTTCGCCTATTTGGGTGAGCCGGTGATGGTCCTGAATATCGCGAGTTTTATCATGGCGAGCGCGCTGGTCGTCACTGGCCTCGCCAAACGGGTCTCGCTGTTGCTGGTGCTCAAATGGGGCAACAACTTGAGCGGTATCTTCTGGGCGTTTATCGCGCTTAACATTTTGCTCGGTGCATTCATCAGCGCCACCTCGGCCAAGACCGCCTTGTTGCTGCCGCTGTTTATGGTGATCTCGGCCATGTATGGCGCATTCGGCGGCACACTGCGCAACAACGTGGGCCGCAATCTGGTGCTGCAAAACCTGTTGGCCAACAATGTGTCGGCCAGCGCGTTTATCACCGGCTCCGCCGCCAATCTGCTGGCCGCACAGTTGATGGAAAAAGCGGGCGCCAAAGTGCTCTACGGCGACTGGCTGATAGCGATGTTGCCCTTGTGTCTGCTGCAATGTGCCATTGCTTGGTACACCGGCGTAAAGTGGATACATCCGATCAGCAAGGATGAATCCGCGCCACATGTGGAGGGCGGGATGGAACGCCTGCGCGAGGAGTTGCGCAAGCTGGGCCCCGTCACCGGGGATGAGATACGCGCAGCGTTGATCTTCCTCACAGTGCTGGTGTTATGGGCCACCGACAATCTGCACGGTATCAAGGCGGAAGTGGTGGCTGTGGCGGGCGCCATTGCGGTGCTACTGCCAGCGTTCTCAGGGTTAAGGCGCTTTGGCGTGATCAACTGGAATCAGGCCGACATTCCATGGCATATGCTGATGTACTCGACTTGGGACGGCTTCAAGTTCGGTATGATCCAACTCATACTAATCATCGCTTTGCTGGTGCCATGGACACACTACGTCATGCCGTTAATGGGGTTCAAGAGTCATCTCTGGTAACGGTGCAGGGTAGTGCTACCCGTGCGGCTGCCGCACCCCGGTGGCGATGATGGATTTTCACGGTCTTGATTTGAGCGTGGCGCCCGTATTGCGTATTGCTGCGGCGCTGGTTGCTGGCGGCGTTATAGGACTGGAGCGAACCATACACGGACGCGCGGCGGGGTTTCGCACGTATGCGCTGGTGTGCATGGGGGCTGCGATGGCCATGCTGGTTGCCGTCTACCCCGGCCCGTGGCTTCAATCGGGGGGCAGCACCGCAGGCGATGTCACTCGCGTCGTTCAGGGCATTTTGACCGGCATCGGTTTTCTGGGTGCAGGGGTTATTGTCAAGTATGGATTTTCAGTTCGGGGCTTGACCACGGCGGCGTCGGTGTGGACTACCGCAGTCATAGGCGTGCTGATCGGTGCGGGCTATTACTGGGAGGCTGGCGCCAGCGTGCTGCTGGTGCTCGGTGCGTTGACGGTATTCCGCCGCATTGAAGACCGGCTGGGCAAGCAATGTTTTGCACGGGTCACCCTGGGCGTGACACGTGAACCCGCGCTTCCACGGCGCGAGATTGATGCTTTGTTCAAACTGGCCGGATTGCACATCGAAGAAGTGTCGTATGGCCTAGAGAAAAATCACACCTTGCTGGACTATGAATACACCGTATCCTGTTGGAACGCCGAGGATTTCGGGGTGCTGGCCGAGCAGCTTACCAGCCGTGCGGAGGTGATGAGTTTCACTATTGCGCCGAGCCATGACTGAGTATTCACGTTTATGCAGCACGTCATTATGTTGAAACACCTGATGGCATTGACGCTGCTCGCATCTGCTCCCCGTGTGCGGGCGGCGAATGTCTCCAATGCGCTCTATCCCGCCAGATCGATGACCGGCGTGAACATCATGCACGTGTCCTACAAAGGCACCGTGCTCGCTTTGACTGACTTGATGGCGGAACACATCAACGTTGAGGCGGCGAAGTTTGCGAAAGTGTTGCGTGAGGCCGGGGCGAAGGTGAATTGAGCCCGAAGCAGGTGCAATTCGCTGCCCCGCAAAAATTAATTACACCCCGCCACACACTTGCCTGCGCCATCAAACTCCATCACCCGCCCGCTGATGGCCAGATGCACGGGCCGTTTGACGAGGTTGATGAACGCGGCTGTGCGCGACTTTGGATTCAGCTTGCCGCCGATGGTGCCGATTTCGTTGACGTGTGTGACGATCACCGATGCGGGGCGCACCAGTTCGTTCATGGCGTGCGCGCCGGAAATCGCGGTCACGGCGTTGGGGCCGAGGTTCATCACCGCCAGATTGGCTTTGTGAAATTCGCTGACGATGGTTTTCATTTCGCTGTGTAGCCCCGTATCACCCGACAAATACGCGGTGAGACCGTTGGTGAATTTGACCACGAAGCCCACCGGCGGCCCGGGCGCATAAGCTAGGCCATTGGCGTTCAACACGTTGCGCTCGGCCTCGCTGATGACGGACAGTGGCAGGCTGTTGGCGTGCGACGCGTAGACGATGGAAATTTCCACGCCCTGTTGCGCGCCATTGGCTCTTAACACATGCGTGCCGCCAAGATGAATGTTGGTGCGGCACGCTGCGGTCATCGGCACCGCAGTAGCGCCGCCGGTCATGGCACAGAATGGTGTGGGCTTGCCGGTGATGTTCTCGATTTTTTTACCCAGAAACACAGAGAGGTCTACCACCGCCACCATCGCTGCATTTTTGGCAGCGGCAATTTCAGCAGTCACGCCGTTAAAGCCCGCGGGCACCAACGCGGGGTCACTGCATGAGCCTTCGCCCAACGCCTTCATTTTTTGATCGCCGTAGTGATCGCCATGCGCGTGCGACAGCAGCACGCCGTGGATGTCACCCAAACGCGGATCGTCCGCACCCAACGTGGAATGGCCCGCGTCATACAGCATGCGCACACCGCTGGGGTCTTCAAAAATCGTGGCGCGGTCGCGTCCGCACAACTCGCCGGGGTGTGACCCCAAGGGCGTGATCTTGACGTTCTGTGCCAGCGCTGCGCCGCTGATGAACACTGCGCCCAGCAACAGGCTTACCCATCCAGCTTTGAATTTCATATCGCCTCCTTATCTGCGTAAGTTATATAACTAATTGATTTTAAACGGATTTTATGCCTGACAATTTTAGCAATTCAGCCAACTGCGCATCGGCCACAGGCACCCCGTGTGTGCGCGCTGCCGCCACCAGCTTTTGTCGCCGCGCGCCCGGCAGTCGCACGCCTTCGTCACGCAACATGGCGACGATCATGCTCTCCAGCCGCGCACTGAATACGTCGCTGCCCGCCAGCGCCGCCGGATCAATGGCCAGTATCGCATGCCCAATGCGCGGCTTGTTGCCCGGCTCAAAGTAAGAATCGTTTTCGAAGCTGAACGCCGCACCGGTCAACCCCACGCACAGCACTTCAACCATCAACGCCAGCGCGGCCCCCTTGACGCCACCGATGGCGTTAAGGCTGCCGGTCAGCGCCGCTTTGGCGTCCGTGGTGGGATTGCCATCTTTGTCGACAGCCCAGCCCAGCGGAATCGGCTTGCCTTCTTTTGCATACACCATGATTTTGCCGCGCGTCACTTCGGTGAGCGCTAAATCCACCACCACCGGCTCGGCGCCCTTGCGCGGAAACACCGCCGCCACCGGGTTGGTGCCATAGAACGCGTGCTTGCCGCCCCAAGCGTTGATCGCAGCAGGTGAATTGGTAAACGCAAGGCCCACCATGCCGGCTTGCGCTATGGGCGCAAGGTGATACGCCGCCGCACCCATGTGATGACTGTTGGTGACGCCGACGAAACTAACGCCGCTGCGCCGGGCGCGTGTGATGGCTTCTTTCGCGGCCAGCGCGCACGCGGGGAACGCGAGGCCACCGCCGGCATCGACCAAGGCTGTCGCGCCTTTGCGGCGAACGATTTTGGGTTTGGCCTTGCCGTTAGCGCGGCCCTCACGTAAGTGCTGGCAATACAGTGCCACGCGCGACAAGCCGTGGCCACCGAGGCCCTCGGCTTCTGCGGCGACCAATGCCTGCGCGGTGGTGTCGGCCATGGCCTTGGATGCGCCCGCACGTTTGAGGGCGCGCGCGGTGAGTTCGGTGAGTTTTTCCAGCGCTATTGTTTGCATGCGTTTTTGTCAGTGACACTCAATTCAATTGGGCACCGGAGCGTTGAGCGACATCTGCCCATTTCTCCGCCCCGTTCCACCAATGCCATCAAGGTTTGAGCAAGGTCTCGCCCGGCTTGACCCGTGTGAACGCCACCGGCTTGGTCGCAAAGTCAAAACGCCCCTCACGCCATGTCACCGATGTGAAGCGCGAGTTTTCCAGATCGCGCACGTCAGGAAAATCGGCGCGGTAGTGCGCGCCGCGCGAATCCTCTCGCGCCACTGATGCGTGACGTATGGATTTTGAAACTAAAATCAAATTCTTGAGATTGATCCAGTCGTGCCACGTCAGGTTGAAGGCGAGGTTGCCGCCATCCACGCCCGTGGCGTCGAGTTCGGCTTCTAGTTCATCCAGCGTGCCTGCCGCGCGTGCGAGTGACGTTGCATCACGCACTATGCCCACGTCGTCCCACATATGGTTGTAGAGTTTGTCGCGGATATCCGCGAGTGAGCCCCCCTGCTGGTTAAAGGGCAATTTGCACAGCGCCACTGCGGCAACGATAGCGTCTTGATCCGGCTCGCTAAATTGACCGTGGGCTTTTACCCAGCCTGGCATCACATCGCCGGCAATGCCGCCGAACACCGTAGAGTTGGCCACGCCATTGCCGCCCAAGCGATTGGCGCCATGCACGCCGCCCGAATCCTCACCGGCGCAGAACAAGCCGTTCAGTGCCGTAAAGCAACCAGGCTTGAATTCCACGCCGCCCATCATGTAATGCGCAGTGGGCACGACATCCACCAAGCCGGACACCAGATCAAAACCGCAATCAGCGCAACGCTCAACCATGCCTTTGAACTCTTTGCGCACCATCACGGGGTCCAAGTGCGCCATGGTGATGTACAAGCCACCCACTTTGTTGACGCGGCCTTCGCGCATTTCCTGATACATGCCACGCGACACAATGTCGCGTGTGGCGCGTTCATTGCGCGGATCGTACTTGTGCATAAAGCGCTCTTTGTTGCCGTTGAGCAACTGGCCGCCTGCGCCGCGCAATCCTTCTTCGATAATGGTGCCGGTGATGCGCGTGTCCATGCCGGCAATCAGCCCGGTCGGATGAAACTGCACCATTTCCATATCGCGCAGCGCCAGCCCGGCACGCAGCGCCATGGCCATGCCGTCACACGTTTTGTCGCCGGACGGCGTGTGGTACTTGTACATCGTCGGCCCGCCGCCGGTGGCGAGCAGTACCGCTTGCGCCTGCACAAACACAAATTCACCGGTGCGCATGTCGATCATCAACACCCCGGCAATCGCATCGCCGGATTTGGATTTGATGAGTTCCACCGCGCGGTGTTCTTCCAGCCGGTTGATGCCGCGTGCCCACACCTGCTCGGCGAGACGGTTGATGATTTCGATACCGGTCAGGTCACCCTTGTGTACCGTACGATCAAAGGTTTGCCCGGCAAAGGCTTTTTGGTGAATAGTGCCGTCCGGGTTGCGGTCGAAAAAACAACCGAGTTCGTTCTCAAGTTCGTGGATGCGCTCAACGGCGGTTTCCACCAGCGTCCACGCCAAATCCTGATCGGGCAGCCATTTGCCGCCTTCGATGGTATCCATGAAATGACGCTCGACAGAATCTTCCTTCGCCAGCGCCACGTTATAGCCGCCCTGTACCATGCGCGTGCAACCGCATTTGCCGAGCAAGCCTTTGACTGCAACAGTGATGGATAACTCAGGGTTGTGCTGATGCGCGTGCAGGGCCGCGAACAGGCCTGCACCGCCGGAGCCCAAGATGAGGATGTCTGTTTTGATGGTTTTCAAAGGCTTTTCACACCCAACTCGGCGAGCACCGACGCCCGCTTGTCGCGCGCGGCATTGTTCACTGCGGTATACAAATTGCCGCCATGCGAATCCATCGACACCAACAGCGGGCCAAAGTCTTTGACGCGGAATTTCCACAATGATTCGGGGTTAAGGTCATCCAGATCGACCTCTTCAATCTGCTCGATCCAAGTGGTTTCCAGCGCTGCTGCGCCGCCCACAATGGCTAAATACACACCGCCGATATCTTTGAACGCCGCTTGCGACGCTGCAAATAGCCCGCCTTTGCCGATGGTGATACGCACGCCGTATTGCGCCATCAACGGGCGCGTGAAACGCTCCATGCGCGCGCTGGTGGTGGTGCCGATGCAGATCGGCTCATAGCCCGCCGGGTGCGCTTCGGTTTCGCCCACCCAGCGCACATTGGGCGCGGTGTGAATCACCGCATGCCCTTGCATGTCAAAACGCGTTTTGCGCCCACGGTCAAACAGGTGAATGTACGTGGCGTCGCGTATGCCAAACAGCGTGCCGTTGAGCGAAACCGTGTCATTGACCTGTAGCGCACGCACTTGCGCTTCGCTGATGGGCATTTGAAAATCGTAGTGCGCCATGATCAGAATCCGTAGCTCAAACCGGCCGGCGTAAACGTTGCCCGCGAGCGTCGCGCCGAGTGGCACTGCATGTTGACCGCCACCGGGTTCAACGTGATGTGCGTAGCTGCGGTTTCGATGTGCACGGCAAACGCGGTGGAATCGCCACCCAAGCCCTGTGGCCCGACGCCGAGTTTGTTAACGACTGCGCTTAATTCGCGCTCCAATTTCGCGCCCTCTTCATCGGCGCATGCGCTGCCCAGCGGGCGTGTGGCCGCTACTTTCGACAAGTGCACGCACAGATCCGCCGTGCCGCCCACGCCCACGCCCACGATGGTGGGCGGGCAGGTTTTGCCACCGGCTTCGAGCACGCAATCGATGACGAACGTTTTGATAGCATCGATGCCGTCCGCAGGCAGGGCCATTTTGAGCCAGGAGTTGAATTCCGAACCGGAGCCCTTGGGGATCATCTCCATCGACAGCGTTTCTTTGTCATTCGAGAAGTCGATGTTGATCACCGGCACATGCCGCCCACACGAGGTATGTTCGTTCTTGCGCGTGGTGGGGTGCACAACGGATGAGCGTAGCGGGTGCTCCTTGGTTGCGCGCTCGCAGCCTTTGATGATGGCCTGCTTCAAGGCATAACCATCGACCGTCACACCAGAGCCGATCACTACGTTGTAAATCGGAATACCCGTGTCCTGACACAGTAGGTTGGTGTTTTCCTCGGCCACCTTGATGTTGCGGATCATGGTGCCGAGAATGGCCTTGCCGGTGGCGTTGGTCTCGGTGGCATCAAGGCGCTTGAAGCCTTCCTTGATATCTGGCGGCAGTAGTTTCAAGGCGCGGATATAAATTTCCTTGGACGCGTCTTCGATTTGTTTCAGGTCAATGTTCATTTACTGCACCACCAGATTGCGCGCTTTAACAATGCGTGCCCAGTGTACCGATTCTTCCTCAATGGTTTTGGCGAATGCGGTGGGGTCTTTCAGGTAAGGAATCATGCCCAGTTGCGTGAGGCGCTGCACAAAATCCGGCGCGTTCAGCGCCTTGGTGGTGTCTTCGTGGATTTTGCGAATCACCGCAGACGGCGTGCCGGTGGGTGCCATCAGGCCAAACCAGCCGATGTTTTCAAAACCGGGAATGGTCTCGGCGACAGCGGGCACATCAGGCAATTGTTTGGCGCGCTCCTTGCTGGTGATCGCCAGTGCGCGCAATTTACCCTGGGTCACAAAGCCGATGCCTGCCGCCATATTGGGCGTCATGAAATTAAGTTGCCCACCCACCAGATCCGTTAACGCCGGGCCTTCGCCTTTATACGGAACGTGCACGGCGTCGATGCCTGCCGCGTGCATAAAATTTTCACCGGCCAGATGCGTTTGCGTGCTGAAGCCGGCCGAGCCGAAGGTAAACGCCTTGGGTTTCACTTTTGCGGCAGCGATAAAGTCCTTCAGCGTTTTGGCGGCAAAGCTGGGGCTCACCGCGATCAACTGCGGGCCGCTGGCCACACCGGTAATCGCTGTCAAATCTTTCTCCGGATCGAACGGCATCTTTTTATAGATGTGTTGATTGGCGGTGACGATGGAGCCACTGGTCATAAAAATCGTGTAGCCGTCGGGATTCGATTTCGCCGCCAGTTCGCCGCCAATGTTGCCGCCCGCGCCGCCGCGGTTATCGATCACCATGGTTTGGCCCCAGGTGTCGTTGAGCTTTTGGCCAATCACGCGCGCCACGATGTCAGTGGCACCGCCCGGCGGGAACGGCACAATCATGCGAACCGGGCGGGTTGGGTAATTTTGCGCGAGCGCAGTGATGGCGCTACCAGCCAGCACAAGGCCTGCGCCGATAATAGTTAAGTAGTTGTTTTTAAACGGTTTTTTCATATTCCCTTTGAGGAAGACCAACACCTTACAGTCCCAACGCATCTGCCGTAAGCGTGCGCAGTTCGCGCTTTAACTTGTCGCGTGTGGCGCGCAACGCCGGGCGTTTGACGATATTGTTAATTTCGTATGGATCAGCCGTGAGATCGTAGAGTTCATCGAGTTCGCCGTTCTTCGCGCGGTTCACCCACTTGATGTATTTGTAACGCTTAGTGCGCACAGCCTTGTAGGTCATGCCCACCAGCCACGGGTAAGCATTCTCCGCCCAGTATTCAATCAACACCGATTTACGCCAACCTTTTTTATCACCTTTGATCAGTGGCAGCACGGAGCGCCCTTGCACATGCACGCCGGGTTTGCCGCCCGCGATGTCGATCAGCGTGGGTGCCAAGTCTTGCAAAATCACCAAGTCCTTGTGATGAGAACCCGGCTTGATCATTTTCGGGTAACGCAGGGTGAGCGGTGAGCGTATGCCCTCTTCGTACGCAAAGCGGCGGTCAGGGCCGATGCCATGCTCGCCAAAGAAAAAGCCGTTATCACCGAGGAAGAGGATCAACGTGTTATCCAACTGACCGGTTTGCTCCAGCGCCTCGAACAACATGCCCACGCCCTCGTCCACAGATGCCATCATGCAGGCACGCAGGCGGATTTCTTCCTGCTCGCACGAATGCAACGGGTTCATGATGGCGCGCGATTGCGGCAACTTGCGCAGTTCCACCGCCTCAGTCCAAGCGGGTTTGTGCTTGAGGAACTCTTTCGGTGACTGCATGTTCGGCGTCTTCGGGAACACACAACCCTTGTAGAGATTTTCGTGGCGCTTGGCCACGCGATAGCCGTCCATGCGGATGGTGCCGTCGGCCGCCTGCTCTGCATCCGGGTGCACGGCCTTGTGCGCGAACCATAGCGACCACGGCTTGTTGTGTTTCTTTTTGACGAAATCCACCGCCATCGTGTTCATGATGTCGGTGATGTAGCCTTTGCGCTGCTTGTATTTGCCCTGCTCGTTAAGCAGCGGGTCGTTCAAGCGGCCGTGGCCGTCGTATGCCACCCAGTAGTCGTAGCCGGGGCGCGGCTTGCCGTCGTTGCCCATATGCCACTTGCCGATGTGCGCGGTTTCGTAGCCGAGCTTTTGCAACTCAAGGTGATAGTTGGGAATGCGATGGCTGGCCGCATCACGTGCGACATTGTCGATAATGCCGTGGCGACTGGCGTACTGGCCGGTGAGTATCGACGCGCGATTGGGCGAACAAATCGGCGTGGTGTGAAACGCACGGTCAAACATCGCGCCTTCATGCGCGATGCGGTCGATGTGCGGCGTTTTCATATACGGATGGCCGCCTGCGCCGAACTCGTCGTAACGTAAATCGTCTACGAGTATCAACAGAATGTTCGGTTGCTGCTTTTGTTTCGCCACGGCTCACCCCAAATTGAACAAAAACAATAACATCGCCGCCAGACTGACGCCAGCGGCACCCGCCAGCAACGTCTTGTGCCGGTTGCTGACATAGGCCCAATCCATGAATTCCACCATCAGCAAACGCACGCCGCCTGCCATGTGCGCCGCGAGCAACAATACCAGCATCGTTTCCGCAAACTTCACCAGCGGCTGTTCCGACCAGCGCAAAAAGCTTTGCAGTTTGGCTTCGCCTTCCAGCGCATTGCCCAGCGCCCAAAAATGCAGCGGCAAAAACAATGTCAGTGCTACGCCCGAAATACGGTGCGCCAGAAATGCCCAATACGCGGCGTGATTGCGGGAGCGGAAATCGTTTTTCATGGCATCAAGCGACCACGGCCCACACCGCACGCAGGCCGCCCATCATCAACATCAACGCCAAGAAAATCAGCGGAGTATCTACCCCCGGGCCTTGCTTGCCAAACTCGGCAAAGATATTGCGCAGGCCGATGGGGGCATGCACCGCCACCGCCAGCACGAACAGCGCGTAAAAACCGCCCCACAACAAACTGCCTTGCGTGCGCCCCAGAATTTCCGCCGCCGACAAGCCGTTGCGCACCGCATAGATGATGGTGACGAGATGCACGATCACGCAAAGCGCCAACACCATGGCACTGATGCGCTGCGCCCCCCACAGCAGCACCTGCGAACGCGCGTTCACTACAGATCGCCTTTCAACGTCGCTGCCAGCACCAAGCGCTTTAATCCGGCAATGCCGGCAGTAGGCGAAATCTGCTTCGGGCAACGCTCGGTGCAATTCAAATGCGTATGGCAGGCGTGGCATCCGGCGTCCCCCGCCACGGCAGCGAGACGCTCCTTCTGCGCCACATCGCGCACATCGTTGGCCAGCGTCCATGCGCGCGACAGCGCGGCAGGGCCGAGGTAATCGGGCTTCCAGGTCACCACTTCGCACGAGCTGTAACACACGCCGCAGCCGATACATTCGATCGCGGCATCGACGCGTTTGCGTTGTTTCGATTCAGGCTTAACGGCGGCGAAATCATCTTTGCGCGTTTTGTCGCCGGTAAAGTGCCCACGTGCCTTGGCCCACTTGTCGAAGAACTCGCGCATGTCCGTAGCCAGATCGCGGATCACCGGCAGGTTGCGCAGCGGCGCGATTTCCAGTTCGTTGTTGTCGGCAACTTTCGATACATGCGTGCGGCACGTCCAGCGCGCCACGCCATTCACCGTCATCGCGCACGAGCCGCACACGCCCACGCGGCAGGCAAAGCGATAGGCCAGCGACGGGTCAAGCCTGCGCTGCACATAGGTCACCACGTCGAGCACGGTCTGGCTTTCCTGACGCGGGACTTCGTACTCCTGAAACCCGCCGGTTTCTGTGCCGCGCCAGATTTTGACTTTGAGATTTTCCATTGAGATCACAACGCGTTAGCCCTACGCGTCACAGTCGGCGCAGGCAACCGCTCTATCATCACGTTCACGCAAGCTGGTTTGCCGGACTTTACCGCACGTTCGAGGGCTGCGGGTAGGTCCACGGCACGCGTCACACGCTCGCCATGCCCGCCTAATGCGACGACGGCTTGCTCATACGCCGCACCCGGCGCCAGCTCGCAACCCATGGTGCGATCTTTACCGTAACTGCGCAATTGAATTTGATACTCGGCATTCCACGTCGAATCGTTACCCACCACCGCCACGAACGGCAGATGATGGCGCGCGGCGGTGTCGAACTCGGCCATGTGAAAGCCGAATGTGCCGTCGCCCAGCGTGGCGATCACCGTGGCATTGGGGCGCGCCACACGCGCCGCTAGGGCAAACGGTATCGCGCTGCCGATGGAACCCGCCACGCCGTTGATCACGCGCGTGTCGGCGCGTATGCAAGCTTGCGCCCACTGACCCACTTCGCCGCCGTCGGAAATAAATATCGGATCGTCGGCTTTATCGAGCAGCGGTTGTACCGCACGGCCGATTTCCAGCGGGTGCAGCACACCGGCGGTTTGCGCGGCGGTGGTGGACCAGCTTGCCGGGCGATACGCTTGGGCATCCGTGACAGATGTTTTGTAACTACTTGTTTTTATTGACTTTTTTTCTATTCCTGCGATGAGCGCGCGCGCCGCCTCCGGCGCATCAGCCACATGGCTGGCGATTACACGCTCAGGTTTCAACACGCCGATCGAGCGCCGCAACGCATTGATGTCTGCGTCGATCACAATAAACTTGGCATTGACCGCCGGTGGCGCGCCAAACTTGACGGTGAAATCCGGTTGCTTGCCGAGCAGCACAATCACGTCGGCTTCCGGCAGCACATCGCCGAAGGCACCCAGGCAAGGGTCGGCGATGCCGCGCGGGCTTTCCATACACACCACGGCGACGCCTGTGGCATCGCTTAGGTTTTTGAGTAACGCCGCACCACGGTGGCTGGCGAGCTGCGGGCCGGCGATGATGAGCGGGCACTTGGCGCTCGCCAGCGTGGCGAGTATAGCCGTCGCGCTCGATGAAGCCAGCGCCTGCATCGGCGCATAGAATGCGTCACGCGCAGGCACAAAGCGTTCGCCGCCCTCAATCATTTGATCCAACAAATCCTGCGGCAGACTCAGATGCACCGGCCCCGGCCGCCCGCTACGCGCTATGCGCATGGCGCGCGCAAGGTCGTCGCCCAGCCCGGCTGCGCTGCGCGCGGTGAACGAGGCTTTGGTCACCGGTGCGGCCAACTCGGCTTGCGGCATTTCCTGAAACGCACCACGCCCTAACTGATTCAACGGCGCGTGGCCGGACAACATCACCAGGGGTGATTCGCCCGCTAGAGCGGTGTAGAGCGCGCCGATACCGTTGGCGTGCCCCGGCCCGCCGGTGAGTAGCGCGATGCCCGGCTCACCCGTCAGCCGCCCCCACGCATCGGCCATGTGCACTGCCGCGCCTTCGTGGCGTACATGCGTGATGCGCAAGCCCGCGTCGATGGCGGCGTCGTACACCGGCATGATGTGATTACCGGACAGCGAAAAAATATCGCGCGCACCGGCTGTCGCCAATGCGCGCGCGAGGATGTCGGCGCCTCTAAGTTTAGCCATGACGCCGGGGGTCTGTGGTGTCCGTGGTGAATTACGCCGACTCGTACAAGCGCGTCATCACAAACTCGTTGTGACCCAGCGCTTCCGCCGCCGTGAGACGTCCGTTGCAGGTACGCAGCATGACTTCGAGCAGCTCGTCGCCGGTTTGGTCGAGATTTTTCTCGCGTTGCAGCAGTCCCGAACAATCATGATCGACGTGCTCGGACATGGTACGCACAGTGCGCGGGTTGGCGCACAGTTTGATCACGGGAATAATCGGGTTGCCAATCACGTTGCCCTGCCCGGTGGGGAATAAATGCACCACATAGCCGGATGCCGCACACAGCGTCACCATCTCGGCGGCGGCGGACGATGAATCCATAAACCACAAGCCAGGTTTGGTGGGCATCTCTGCCTTGTCGAGCACGCCCACGACCTTGCACTTGTGGCCGATTTTCTGGATGTTGCCCAGCGCTTTTTCTTCAATGGTGGTCAAGCCGCCGGCGATGTTGCCTTTGGTCGGCTGCGAATCCGAGAGATCGCTGGTCTTATGACGCTCAATCACTGCCTGATAACGGTCGAACATTTTCATGAACGCGGCGCGCACTTCAGGCGTTTCGCAACGGTCAGCAACAATGTGTTCGCCACCGGTGATTTCGGTGGTCTCGCCGAAGCACATGGTGACACCCAGCGGCTCAAGTTTGTCGAAGGCATTACCGACGGTCGGGTTCGCGCCGCAGCCGGAGGTGGTATCCGATTCGCCACACTTGGTGGACACCCACAAATCGCTGAGCGGGCATTCCACGCGACGCAGTTCCGACGCCCACTGCACGTATTCTTTTGCGACTTTGGAGGCGCGATAAATCGTGTCGTGATCGCCATGCAATTCAATGCCGTAGCCCGTCACCGGTTTGCCGGTTTTGGCGATGGCCTCTACGATACGGTTGGTCCATTCTTCTTCGATGCCGATGACGATCACGGCAGCGACGTTGGGATTGCTGCCTGCGCCGATCAGCGTGCGGAAATGCAATTCAAGATCCGCGCCGAACTGCAAACGGCCATACGGGTGTTGCACGGCAATGGTGCCCTTGATGTTGTGCGCGACGGCTTCGCAGGCGGCATTCGACAAATCGTCGAGCGGCAGAATAATGACCTGATTACGCACGCCAGCGCGGCCGTTCTCACGGCGATAGCCCCAGAAAGTGGTATTGCTGGAAATCATTTTTGAACCTCGTGAATAAGTGAGCGGGTGTGAGCGGGTAAATGGGTAAGCGGATGAGCTGAAGAAACGGTTTACCAGCGCTTCGTTTTCACGTTGTGCGTGTGCACGTGCTCGCCGATGTTGATATCGGCCACCGCTTTGCCGATGTCGAAACCGTATTTCCACACGGTATCGCCGGTCTTCAGCGGCTTGGTCGCCACCTTGTGCCCGATGGGGATGTCGTTCTTCGCCTTCACGTTGATGGTGGAGTCATCCTCCATCAGCCAACCCACCAAATCTTGCCCGGCTTTAATGCCTTCAACCACAGCGACGCCGGCGCTGTCCTTTTTGTCGTGCATCAGAAAATGAATCATGTGCGCTCCTGAACAAAAATTGAATAAAATCAATTACTTATATAAACTAAATCCCGGGAGAATCGCGCTCAACATCGCTACAACACAGGGGCTGCAGAACAACCGAGAGACGCGAAGCTTAACGTAAAAATGGTAACGACCACGGCAAGCATGGTCAACTAGATGACCTACATGAATCGGCGACCGCACTGCTACAATCTGCGCCCATCCTGTTTGATATTCTGCGCACCAAGCCCACACCAGCCATGGCTACCGACATCGCCCCCAGCAGCACCTACTCGCCTTCGCGGCTAAATCCGCTGTACCGCCAAGTGCACATCGCGCTCACGCGCAAGCTCGCGGCAGGCGACTGGAAGCCGGGCGAGGCGATTCCCAGCGAAGCCGAGCTCGCGCAAGAGTTCCGCGTATCCATCGGTACCGTGCGCAAAGCCGTCGATGCGCTGGTGGCGAGCAATATCCTCATACGCCAGCAGGGTCGCGGCACCTTTGTCGGTACGCACACCGAAGACCGCACGCTGTTTTATTTTTTTCACATCGCGCACAAAAATGAAGCGGCGGGCAAAGAATTGCCGGTGCACGAGCTGCTGTCGTTTCGCAAAGCAAAGGCCGAGGCAGAAGACGCCGCGCGGCTGAGCGTGGGACGCGGCACGCCCACGCTGCGCATACAAAACGCGCTCAAGCTGAGCGGCCGCCCGGTGCTATTCGACGACATCGTGGTACCCGCAGCGTTGTTCTCTGGCCTAGACGAAACGGCCTATCGCGCACGCGAAAGCACCATTTATGCACTCTACCAGGCGCGCTATCGTATTAACGTCATACGCATCAGCGAGCGGTTGTCAGCCGAAATGCCGCCCGCCGCCGTAGCCGCCGTGCTGGGCTTACCGCCTAACACCCCGGCGCTGGTGATCCGGCGGGTGGCTTACACCTACAACAACACGCCGGTGGAGTATCGCGTGAGCTGGCTGGATACGCGCGAGCATGAATACCTGAGTGATTTGTGGAAGGGCGATATCAGCCCGTAGCCGCCCGTAACCATTCGCAAGTCACCCGCACGCTGGCACCAGCGAGTAACAAAAAAGGCAACCGAAGCTGCCTTTTTTGTCAAACAAAACAAATACTTGCGATAGAACTACGCCTTGGCTTCCGCCGCCGGCGCTTCTGCCGCAGGTGCTTCTGCCGCAGGCGCTGCCGCCTCGGGCGCAACTACGCCACGCACTGCGAGCTTCTCTTTAATGCGGGCAGCCTTGCCCGTCAGTTTGCGCAAGTAGTAGAGCTTCGAGCGACCCACATCGCCGCGGCGCTTGACTTCAATGCTGGCGATCAGCGGCGAGTAGGTCTGGAACGTACGCTCCACGCCTTCACCCGACGAAATTTTGCGCACAATGAAATTGGAGTTCAAGCCGCGATTACGACGTGAGATCACCACGCCCTCATAGGCTTGCACACGCTTGCGCTCGCCTTCAACCACTTTGACGCTCACCACCACGGTATCGCCCGGAGCGAACGTGGGGATTTTTGCGCCGAGGCGCGCGATTTCTTCGTTTTCTAGTGTATCTATCAAATTCATTTTGCCGCTCCTTGTACCGGTTCCTGCCGATGTGCCCGCTGATTCATACCAACCTGTTTTCAATCAAATATTCTTGCAGTAACGCCTGCTCATCCGTACTCATGCCGCGCGCCGCGAGTAAATCCGGTCGGCGTTGCTGCGTTCTGCCCAACGCCTGCTTCAAACGCCAGCGCGCAATATCCGCATGGTTGCCCGACATCAACACCGGCGGTACCGCATTGCCTTCGTACACCTCAGGCCGCGTATAGTGCGGGCAATCCAGCAACCCGCTCACAAACGAATCCTGCTGCGCGGACTGCGCATCACCCAGCACGCCGGGCAACTGCCGAATCACGCTATCCATCAACACCATCGCCGCCAACTCACCGCCGGACAACACGTAATCTCCAATCGAGATTTCCTCACCGCCATCCGCCAAGAGCCGCGCGATCACTCGCTCATCCACACCCTCGTAGCGCCCTGCCAGCAACACAATGCCCTTCTCGGCCGCCAGCGACATCACCGTCGCGTGGTTCAGTGGCCGACCCTGCGGCGACATATACACCACGCGCGGTCGCGTCACGCCGGCACTAATCTGCCGCTGCTGCGCTGCGTACACCGCTTTTTCCAGCGGCTCGGCCATCATCACCATGCCGGGGCCACCGCCGTAAGGCCTGTCGTCCACCGTGCGGTGCGCGTTGGCCGCGAAATCCCGCGGATTCCACGGCAAAAACTGATACGCCCGCCGCTCACACGCCCTGCCACTGATGCCCGACTCGGTAATCGCGTCGAACATCTTCGGAAACAATGTCACTACATCAAATTGCAACATGCCTTGTTACGGACAATCACATCTAATAATCCGCACCCCAGTCAACTTCGATCACACCTGCTGCAATATCCACACGCTTGATTACACTGGCAATAAACGGAATTAATCGCTCGCTGTTGCCACGCCGCGTACCATCAACCGCACTTTGTTGCACAACCTGTTGCACAACCATTACTGCATTGGCACCGGTATCCAGCATCTCCATCACGACACCAAAATCCAGTCCCTCTGTATTGCCCACTTTGAGCCCCACCAAATCGGCCCAGTAGTACTCACCGGCGGCGGGTGGCGGAAACGCCTCTCGCGGCACGGCTACGGTCTGCCCCTTGAACCCGGCAGCCACATCACGATCATCACATCCGGGCAGCTTGGCCACCACATCGGGGCCTTGCGACTGCGCTTGTTCTACTTCGACTTCACGCCAGTTACTGCCGGTTTTATCGCTCAACCACCAAGTCGGATAATCTGCCAATCCGCTGGCGCTCCCGCTATAAACCTGAACCCTCACCCAGCCTTTGATCCCGAACGGAGCACTAATGTGCCCCATCGCCACCAGCTTTGCGGCCGGTTCAGGCGGCAGCGGCAGGCGCGGCCCCGGTGGCGGTTGCAGCAGCAGCAAACTGCTTGGCCAGACGGCTCACCGTGTCAGACGGCTGCGCGCCGACCGACTGCCAGTGCGCCAAACGCTCGCGATTCAAGCGAAAGGTTTCGTGGCCTTCTGGGGCCTTGGGGTCGTAAAATCCGATACGCTCAATAAAACGGCCATCACGGGCGCGACGGGCATCCGCCACCACCACGTTGAAAAAAGGACGCTTCTTGGCACCACCGCGCGCTAAACGAATCACTACCATGGGAGTTCTATCCTCATACATTGAACCGCATTGAACCGCACTGGGATTCACGTCATGTCGTGCAACGGCTGCACGAACTGCACGAACATTACTACCGGCGCGCGGGCGAAAATCGAAAGGGCGTAATTCTACGACACTTTTGACCCTAAACGCAATGAATTCAAAGGGTTTCTCGCTGCAGGCTGTACTGCAAACCACGCCCGGCGCAACAGGCGAGTTATATACTAACTAATTGATTTTATTGAATTTTTTACTAAGCCACAGGACCATTCCCATGACCCAGCCCACCGCCAGCGATGCCGACCGTATCGCAAAAGCCACACTAACCCGCTTTGGCGAGGCTCTAACGCCCCCCACCCACCTGCCAGACAACGGTGCAGTCGAGTTGCGGCGCATGGTTGAACACAGCTCGCACCGCAAATGGACGCCCCAGCCGGTTCATCCCGCGCTGCTCAAACTGCTATTCGCCTGTGCGCTGTCGGCGCCGTCCAAATCCGATTTGCAGCAGGCCGACATCATCCACGTCGTCGACCGCGCCAAAATCAAAGCCATCGCCGATTCCATCCCCGATATGGCTTGGATCAACAACGCGCCCGTGTTCCTGGTGTTTTGCGGTAACAACCGCCGCATCCGCCAAATCGGCGAATGGCGCGGCAAGCCTTTCGTCAACGAGCATCTCGATCACTTCATGAACGCCGCCGTAGACGCCGGCATCATCCTCGCGCAATTCCTCCGCGCTGCCGAAGCCGCCGGCTTGGGCACCGTGCCCATCAGCGCCGTGCGCAACCACCCGCGCGAAACCAGCGACATCCTTGGCCTTCCCGACGCGGTATTCCCCATCGCGGGCCTGTGCGTGGGCTACCCGCTGGAGCAAGGCCACGTCACCGCGCGGCTGAATCTCGACATCACCACACACACCGACCGCTTCGATGACGCGAAGATCAACGAAAAAATCGACGCCTACGATCAGCGCCGTCACAAACTCTTTCCGCTGCGCAAACAACGCTACGCGAAGCGCTACCCCGACGTGCCATTCAACGGCTGGTCGGAAGACAAAGCGCGGCACTATTCCGTGCCGGAGCGGTCAGACTTTGGTGCGTTTATCCGCGACAAACAATTCAGCCTAAAATAATTAAAGGTTATAACTATATGATTTCAAATAACTTTTCATCATCGATTTCCGCATGAATTCCCCCGAAGGAGCGCCGCCCAAGGCGCGCGTCGCGCCCGATATCGTCAAGCAAGAAATGCAACGCGCGGGCTACACCCTCGCGGAAGAACACGCTTTTCTGCCGAATCAATATTTTCTGATTTTTGAAGGGGTGAAACGCGGCGCGCCGTAGCCGCTCAGTGCGGATCGAGAATGACGCCGTGCGCGCGTAGCGTGTGTTGCAGTTGGGCCACATCAACGCGCACATCTCCCCGCTTCGTCCCCCGCTGCGCCAATGCCATCGCGGCAGCAGCGCCCGCCGCCTCACCCATGGCCAGACACGCGGCGCTGATGCGCGCCGACGCCTGCGCCACGTGGGTGGCAGACAAACAGCGTCCCGCCACAAGCACATTGCGCAACCCGCGCGGCACCAAACAGCCGTAGGGGATGCCGTACCAATCGGCGGCAGGCAATGGCCGCCACACGGTTGCGCGTCCTGGCGCATGATCTTCGACGGGCCATGCGCAACACGCCACGCGATCGGCGGGCTTCTCACAACCCATCACGTGCTGCTCGGTCAGCTCAGCGTCGCCGTGTATTCGGCGGCTCTCGCGCACCCCCAATGCGGAGCCTATTGCGGTCACGCGGGCGTCTCTGAAGCCCGGCACGTTGTCCTTAAAAATATCTTCATAATCAAATACTTGCTGACGCCCCTCGCGTTCCGCCGCCGCCCTTTCAAAAACATCCAATGGATCGAACCAGCCGCCATCGGCCTTGGTCACGCGGGTGGCGTTCAAGTGCATTTCGCCGTTCGCAAGATACGGAAAAACCGCCACGGTCGTGCGCGGTAACGCCGCACCGGCCCGCACGGCCGCGTCGAGCACGCGCGTCAGGTCGTGCCGCGACAACGCGGCGAACGCCGCACGATCTATCGGCGCCATGCGAAACATGGCCGAAGGACTTTGCAGGCTGCCCTCCCGCGCGAGAGACACTTCACCGCCCGCCATTGCCACCAGTTCGGCATCACCCGACGCATCGATCACCACCTGCGGCACAATCGCACGACGGCCCGCCACGGTTTGCACGAACACCACACCCACCACGCCGTCCGTCTGTTGCACATCAGCCAACAGCACATTCGTCAGCACCGGCACGTGCGCCGCCGCCATCCATTCGTCGGCCACCTGCTTTAGCCGCTCAGGATCATAGGGTATGCCGTGTACGCCGCGCACAATGGTCGACATGCGCGGCTCGCCCAATGCGTTATGCGCCCGCAGGCGCGACTCAAACGCCGGCCAAAGGCCGCCGACCACCGGTCGCAAGCCGGAATCCGTCTGGCGATAACTGCCGCACAAACCGCCCAATGTCACCGCCGTTAGCGTGCCGCCGAGAAACCCGTTGCGCTCAATCAGCAGCGTATCGGCCCCCGCCCGCGCAGCACTCGCCGCAGCGGCAAGCCCAGCAATACCTGCGCCCACCACCAGCACATCGGGCCGCGCCAGTACCGGCGTGTGCCGTGCGGGCTCGGGTATCGTTTGCGCTGGCAAACTCATAGACTCATTCCGCCTTGGCACCCGTCACGCGCACCACTTCGGCCCAACGTTGGCGTTCCGCACGCGCATGCAACGCGGCCTGCTCCGGCGTTCCCCCCATGATTTGCAATCCCGCATCCGCATAGCGCGCGCGTAACGCCGGCTTGTTCAGTGCGGCATTGGCTGCGCGGTTCAAAGCCTCAACCACAGCGGCAGGCACTTTGGCCGGGCCAAACAGGCCAAACCACGCAATGGCCGCAAATCCCGGCAGCGTTTCGGCCAACGCCGGAATCTCCGGTGCGTTAGGCACGCGCGCCGGGCTGGTCACCCCCAGCGCCTTGATGCGCCCCGCGCGCACCTGCGGCAGGCTTGAGGCAATGCCGTCCGACAAAATATCGATATTGCCGCCGATCAAATCTTGCATGCCCAGTGCAGCGCCTTTATAGGGCACGATGGTGACTTGTATCGCGGCCATCATTTTCATCAGCTCGACCGCCATGTGCTGCGTTGTGCCTAGGCTGCCCACGCCCACGTTCAGCTTGCCGGGACTTTGCTTGGCGAGGCGAATCACATCCGCCACACTATTGCCCGCAAATCGCAGATTCGCCGCCAACACATTGGGCGACGAAATCACCAACACCACGGGTGTAAAGTCGCGCTGCGCATCGTAGGGCAAACGCCCGGCGAATAGCGCCGGGTTAATACCGAAAGCGCCTGCGCCCGAAAACAACAGCGTGTGCCCGTCGGGCGCACTGCCCACCACGGTTTGCGCGGCAATCAATCCGGCGGCACCCGCGCGATTGTCCATCACCAACGTCTGCCCCAGCAGGGCCGACATCTCGGCACCCAACGCACGCGCCGCAAAATCAGTCGGCCCGCCGGGCGGAAAAGGAATCACCACGCGTATCGGACGCGCGGGAAAGGCTTGTCCTGCGGCGACTGCGCACAAACCCCCGGTCGCACCCGCCATCGTAATCAAAGTGACCAAAGTAACCAAAGCATAAATCGCTTTTAACCAGCGTCGGTGGTGAGGTTTAGCCACGCTTGCCTCGCGCCAAAAGCTCGAATATTCCCATGCCCGCCAGCATCGCCGCCACAAAAATCGCGCCTTTGATCGCGCCCGCGCCCACCAGCACAATTGCCGGGCCTGGACAAATCCCCGCCAGCCCCCAGCCCACGCCGAACAGCACGCTGCCAATCACCAGCCGCCGATCAATCACGGTCGCTGCCGGTAACACCATCGGCAGCCCCAGCCACGTGGTCTGCCGCCGCTTCGCAAGCGCAAACGCACCCAGCCCCACGACCACCGCACCGCCCATCACCAGCGCCAGCGACGGATCCCAGCGTCCGGTGATATCCAAAAAGCCCAGCACCTTCGCCGGGTTGCTCATGCCCGACACGATCAAGCCCACACCAAAAATCAGGCCCGCCACAAAGCTCAATATCACATTGATTTTATTCATCAATAGCGCACCACAAACACCGTCACAAAACCCGCCGCCATGAACAACAACGTCGCCACCAGCGAGCGCACCGACAACCGCGACAAACCACACACCCCATGCCCGCTGGTACAGCCCGCGCCGTAACGCGTGCCCATGCCGACCAGCAGCCCGGCGACAACCAGCATCGCATCGCCCGCCTCAATGCGGCTCGTCGGCAACGCAGAAAACAGCGAATACACCAACGGTGCCGCCACCAAGCCCGTCACAAAAGCCAAGCGCCAACCCACATCCCCCAGCTTCGGACGCAACAAGCCGCCCACAATGCCGCTTATGCCGGCGATGCGTCCGTTGAAGAGCACAAACAGGGCGGCGGCTATGCCAATCAGCACGCCGCCGGTGAGGGCGGTAGCCGGGGTGAAGGCGCTCATGTCCAGTGTCATTACCCATTACCTCAAGCTTGGCGTATTGGCACCCTGCTAGGTGCGGGTTACGCGCGTTGTCATTTGCAGGCCACAAGCGACCTTCGGGGAGTATGCCCTATCGCAACAGGCACGCAAGGTGCGTCGCGTCAGTGACTACACACGAGAACTGCCGCGACGGCTTTTTCCAGATCGTCGAGTTCCTCGCACGACAACAGGCAGATGTCGTGCAGCGCTGCGAGGTGATGTTCAGCACTTGGCAGGTCTTCGGTCTGCACGACCTAAACCTCCGCCAAGACAAATTCATCGCGCTATACTCCCCGTTCTACGCTCTCCGTTCTCCACTCTCTGCTCATTTCTGCGCTCTGTAAAATCAACGCTTGCTACGGACTGCGTAGTCACGAATACTTAATCATTTATGGTCGAATACACCTCCATCGCCAGCGTCGACTTGGGATCGAATTCATTCCACTGCCAAATTGCACGTGTGGATGGCGATCAAACCTATCCACTGGACGCATTGCGCGAAGCGGTGCGGCTGGGTGCCGGCCTCGACAAACACAAAATGCTCGACGAGGCGTCGCAGGCGCGCGCCATCGCGTGTCTGCAACGCTTCGGTGAACGCCTGCGCAGTTTTCATCCCAGCGACGTGTGTGCGCTCGGCACTAATACGCTGCGCGTGGCGAAAAACGCCACGGCTTTCCTGAAAAAAGCCGAAGCCGCGCTGGGCTTTCCGATTGAAGTTATCGCTGGCCGCGAGGAAGCGCGATTGATTTATGCGGGCGTCTCGCACAGCCTGCCGGCAACGGACGAGCTGCGGTTGGTGGTGGATATCGGCGGCGGCTCAACCGAATTCATCATCGGTGAAGGTCACAAGCCGCAGCGCCTCGACAGCTTGTATATGGGCTGCATCTCTTTTAGCCGGCAATTTTTCAGCGACGGCAAGCTTTCCAAGACCGCGTTCAAACAAGCCGAACTGGCTGCCCGCACCGAGTTGCAGCATATCGTCTCTGAATTTTCGCGGCGCAACTGGAAGCACGCCATCGGTTCGTCCGGCACAGCGCGCGCGCTGGCCCAAGCACTCCAGTTAAATGGATTTACAGAATCGGGCATCACGCCCGATGGGTTAGAAGCCTTGCGCGCGCATTTGATTAAGGCCGGCGACATGGCGCGCAGCGGACTGGCAGGCCTGCGCGATGACCGCGCGTCCGTATTCCCCGGTGGACTCGCCATCATGGCCGCAGTACTGGCGGAACTGGACATCAAACAGATGGCCGTCGCCGACGGTGCCATGCGCGAAGGCATTCTCTATGACATGCTGGGACGCACCCGGCACCACGACACGCGCGACGCCACCGTAACCCAGTTCATGCACCGTTACCATGTCGATGAGCCGCAGGCGCATCGCGTGGCCGAACTCGCAGCGCATCTGTTCGAACGGCTCGCCGGCACCGGCGCGCGCAGCGCTGCGTATCTGGCATGGGCAGCGCAGTTGCACGAGATTGGCATTTCAGTTGCCTACAGTGGCTACCATCGCCATTCGGCCTACATTGTCGCCCATGCCGACATGCCCGGCTTCACGCGCGAAGAACAGCATCGCATCGCACAACTGTTGCTCGCGCACCGCCGCTCACTGAAAAAACTGCTACCCGAACTGGATGAATCGACCGACTGGCGCATGGTATTCGCACTGCGGCTCGCCGCCCTGTTCTGCCAGCGGCGCACGGCAATAAATCCGCCCATCACGTCCGCCAAAGCTGGCGACGGGAGATTCCGTTTGGCCATAGACCCGGCTTGGCTGCAACGCAACCCATTGACCAGCACCGCCCTGTGCGACGAAATCCGCGAATGGGAAAAAATCGGCTTCGACGTGAAAATCAGCGGTCTTGACGACACCGGCGGCGGCGAATTCGCAATAGACGACTGATGTCCGCTTAGCGAACCCCAGGTTGCGCCAGCCGCTCAAGCAACACTTGCTGCGCGCCGCTGGTTTTGCCTTTGCCGGATGACGACAAGCAGTACTGGCTGTTCTCGTCCATGCACCAAGCCGCCGCACTGTCGTCGAGATAGCACTGCAAACCTTCATCGATGACGCGCTTTTTCAGCGCCGCGTCGAGCACCGGGAAACAGACTTCAACGCGTCCGAAAAAATTGCGCCCCATCCAGTCTGCGCTCGACAGATAGACATCTTCCTGCCCGCCGTTGTGAAAATAAAACACGCGCGAATGCTCAAGAAAGCGTCCGATGACAGATCGCACACGGATGTTTTCCGAAGCCCCCGCCACACCCGGCCGCAGCGCGCACACGCCACGCACAATGAGATCAATCTGCACGCCGGCTCGCGACGCCACGTACAGCGCACCAATAATGTCGGGCTCCACCAAAGCATTCATCTTGGCGATAATGCGTCCGCCGCGGCCTGCTTCCGCATGCGTCGTTTCATTTTGAATGGCGCGCAGCATTTGCTTGTGCAGCGTGAACGGCGACTGCCACAGGTGCTTCAGCTTCGTCGCACGACCCAGCCCGGTAAGCTGCATGAAGATGTCGTTCACATCGGCGCTGATCTCCTCATTGCAAGTGAATATCCCCATGTCGGTGTACAGCTTCGCGGTGCGCGGGTGATAGTTGCCGGTAGACAGATGCACGTAGCGCTTGAGGTAGCTTGCCGGTGTCTCTGGAATATCCGTCACATCCGTCACATCCGTCACCGCCGTCTCGCGGCGCAATACCATCAGCATTTTTGCGTGCGTTTTGTGCCCGACCACGCCATACACGACATGCGCGCCTACATCTTCGAGACGCTGCGCCCAGTTGATATTGGCCTCTTCGTCGAAGCGCGCCATCAATTCCAGCACCACGGTGACTTCCTTGCCGCTGCGTGCGGCGGCAATCAGTATTTCCATCAGTTCTGATTCTGCCCCGGTGCGGTAAACCGTTTGCTTGATCGCAACCACTTGCGGATCGCGCGCGGCTTCCTGCAAAAAAGCAATCACCGGCTGGAACGACTGAAACGGGTGATACAGCAGTATGTCCCCTTCGCTGATGGCGTCGAACAGGCTCGCAGCGTGTTCCAAACGGGCAGGCACGCCCGCCTTGAACGCCGGGAACTTGAGATCCGGTCTGTCCACGCTGTCGGGCACACTCATCAGGCGCACCAGATTGACCGGCCCGTCCACGCGATAAATATCCGCTACTTCAAGTTTGAATTGCGCGCGCAAGTAATCCCCAATCTGCGGCGGGCAATTGGCGGTGATCTCCAGCCGCACTTCGTCGCCAAATTGGCGAAAAGGCAACTCACCGCGCAAGGCGTCGCGCAAATCCTTGACTTCTTCCTCGTCTACAAACAAGTCACTGTTGCGGGTCAATCGAAACTGGTAGCTGTCAACCACTTTCATCCCGGCAAAAAGTTCGGACACGTGCGCGTGCATGATGGACGACAAGAAAACAAAATCGTACTCGGCCCCGGCGATATCGCGCGGCAGCCGTATCACGCGCGGCAGCAAGCGCGGCGCCTGCACGATGGCGATGCCGGAATTGCGCCCGAACGCATCCTTCCCCTCCAGTTCGATGGCGAAATTCAGGCTTTTGTTGAGCACGCGTGGGAACGGGTGCGAAGGATCAAGCCCGATGGGCGTGAGCACGGGCATCACCTGGCGCACGAAATAGTCTTTGATCCACGACGATTGCGCGCTGGTGAAATCGGCGCGCTGCAGGAAGCGTATGCCCGCACTGGCCAAGGCAGGGGTAATGTCCTCGTTAAACAAACGGTATTGCGCGGCCACCAGCTCGTGCGCCTCGCGTGCCACGTTCTCGAAGACTTGTTTGGGCGGCATGCCGTCGGCGCCGTAGACCGGAATGCCAGCCTCGATTTCAGCGTGCAGCCCGGCTACGCGAATTTCAAAAAACTCGTCGAGGTTGCTACTGACGATGCACAAAAAGCGCAACCGTTCCAGCAGCGGTGTCGCAGGATTTTCCGCCTGCGCCAGCACACGACGATTGAACGCCAGTTGGCCGAGTTCCCGGTTAAGGAACAGTTCCGGTGCGAGTCGCGCTTTACTCATAATCCCGCCATTGCCTTGGGCGCGCCGCTCGCAGCCATCTGTTGTCTATGCCCTTTCGTTCGCAGGTCATCCGCTGTGACATGACACATAGTCCGCCCGACAGAACACAGTGGAGAATCCGCAACGCTTACATAGCACCTCAAACTGATAATCATAGCTATTCCCACTACGAGCAAACGTTAATTATAAGCATTTGTTTTTACAGAATTATTACAATGCCCGCACACCAAGCACAGCGTACAAAACCTAACGGCCATACGCGGTGCGCTGCTGAACATCTTTCGGCTGGATAAGTCCCGCAAAAGCGGTGTCAAGGGCCACCGCAACAATGCAACAGTGGCGTCAGACACAATACTTTAATGGGCCGGCGGTGACGGAGCAGTAGCCGGAGCATTGCACCGGGCATCTACGGGAATAACTATAATCAATTGATTTCATAGGGAATTTTTCTTCGGGGCGGGTACATCTCTGCACTGATTTCGCGCGACGCTGGCAGGCGTCGGAACGCGCCACTTGCGCAAAACCCCGGCCTCACTAGTCGTGCAAGAACCGATTGCTCAGAGGTGGCGAAGGAAGCCTACAAGAATCGAATCGCCCAAACCAGACGTAGCGATGGCGCGCGACAAAGTCGTATCCCCCATCACGCAATAGACGTGGAATCACGCGTGCGGCCATTCTTGAACAAGTCTGGCATGCCCGTGTTTTACGGGGTTGTAATGGATGTAATCCACATGGCGCTGTAAATCCGCGTTGTCTCGAACTTGGCGCTCCCAGAAGCGCCGCCGCCCTACGCGCTTCTCGCGCTTTGCGATTTTGCGATTTTGCTCGTGGAGCGCGTGGCGGACGCGGTAAGCCCACGGGAGAACATTCGCTTAATCACACGCCAACGCAAACCGAAATCGGCATCGCTTTCCGGCATTTGCCAGATGCCAGGCAAATGATCTGGCAACACACAATACGCCAGCGTCAGAAAAGGATGGCGAGCACGGGCGGTATCGACAGCACGCTGCATCCGAGCATATTCATCCACAAGTAAATGGCTGTTCCGGTCGGGCAGATTGACCGTAAAGAAAAAACGTACCACCTACCACGAAGCTGCATCGGTAGCGAGACATGACGCAACGGTAGCGCGTGGCACAACCGCGTGGGCACGCTACGCTTTGCCCATCCTACCGCTCCCGAACCGTGCTGGAACGAGCAGGTTGCATTGAATCCCTACGCCGGCCGGTGCGCGCGCATAAATGAGCGCACGTGGCGCACCGCGAGCGGGATTTTTTCCTTAGGTTCTTTCCACGGATAGAGACTCATCTCGGCCTTGGGCGCGAGCATGGCGCATTCGATGGCGGGTTCGTACGGGTGTGCCGGGGAGTCGTCCGGCATCACCAGCATGGGCGTCTGGCAGGTGCGCACGAAATCGCGCGTTACGGTGAACATGAAATCCGCGTCGGTCAGATACATGCGCGTTAAGAACTTGTCGATCATGTCCATCGTCAGGTCGGGGCGGCGCTTGAGCAGCTCGGGCGCCCAGACCTTCATGCTGACGTCGTACATGTAAGGCGTCTTCTTGTTGAAGCCGACGGGCTGGGCGACTACTGCCGCGACTACGCGTTCCGGTGCACGCTTGATCAGGTTCAAGATAAACGGCCCGCCGATGCAGTAGCCGATAATCAGAAAGCGCTTGGCGCCCAGGTGATCCATCAGCGCTAGGTGGTCGTCGGCGTACGAATCCCACGGCCGGTCGATTTCCAGCGGACCGGAGGATTCCCCGCTGTGCGCGTTGCGCAGATCGGCGGTGATGCAGCGGTATTCGTTTTTGAACTCCTCCATGGAATTGAATGGTGCGCCGCTCGCGCCCTAGGCGATGGTGGAATTCTGGCCGCCGCCGTGGATGATCAACACGGGGAATCCGGTGCCCACTTCCTGATAGCGGATGCGAACGTTGCCCTTCTGGAAAAACTGCATGCCGGGTACTCCTTTTGTGGGCTGTTGTGCAAAGGCTTTTGGCGCGGCTGTTGCGGCGGCAACCGCAGCCCCGGTGGTCAACAAATTGCGTCGGCTTGTATCCATGTCTGCTCCTCCCTTAAGTTGTGATGCCAGTATGGCAGTTTACGGGGTTCAACGCTTTCCACCGAAAATACCACCCAACACGCCGCGCAAGATTTCCTTGCCCACCTGTGTGCCGATAGTGCGCACGGCGCTCCTGGCGGCTGTCTGTACCAGACCATCATGCTGCCCGCCGCGCGGGCCGGTGTTGCCGAAGAGTATGCTCTTCAACCCGCCCATCAACCCGCCGCCTTCTTCTGCGGGTTGTTGAGTTGCCCCCGTGTTTGCATTGCCCGCTGCGCTTGCATTCGGTGCGGCTGGTGCAGTAGCGCCCGCCACGCGCCCGGTGAGTTTTTCATACGCCGATTCACGATCCACGGCTTTTTCGTACACGCCCGCGACCAATGAATCCTTCATGGTGGCTGCACGTTCTTCGGGTGTGACCGGCCCCAGGCGGCTGCCGGGTGGCGCGACAAAGGCGCGCTCTACTATCGTGGGGCGGCCTTTTTCGTCGAGGAAGGACACCAGCGCTTCACCCACGCCTAGCTCAGTGATGACGGCTTCCACATCCAGCTTGGGGTTGGCGCGCATCGTGGAAGCGGCTGTCTTGACGGCCTTTTGATCGCGCGGGGTGAAGGCGCGCAGCGCGTGTTGTACGCGATTGCCCAACTGCGCGAGCACGGTGTCGGGTACGTCCAGCGGGTTTTGCGTGACAAAATAAACGCCTATGCCCTTGGAACGCACCAAGCGCACCACTTGCTCGATTTTCTCCAGCAGTGCCTTGGGCGCATCGGTAAACAGCAAATGCGCTTCGTCGAAAAAGAACGCGAGCTTGGGTTTTTCCACATCGCCCACTTCGGGTAGTTGCTGGAATAACTCGGACAACATCCACAACAAAAACGTGGCGTAGAGCTTGGGCGAGGTCATCAGTTTGTCAGCCGCGAGAATATTGATGACGCCGCGGCCCTTGCTGTCGGTTTGGATGAAATCGAGGATGTTGAGCGCAGGCTCACCGAAAAATTGATCCGCCCCCTGGCTGTCCAGTTCCAGCAGCCCGCGCTGGATGGCACCGATGGACGCTGCCGACACATTGCCGTACTGCGTGGTGAAATCCTTGGCGTTGTCACCCACGTGTTGCAACATGGCGCGCAAGTCTTTCATGTCGAGCAGCAGCAGTCCCGCGTCGTCGGCGATTTTGAACACCAGGGTCAGCACGCCCTGCTGCGTGTCGTTCAGATTCAACATGCGCGACAGCAGCAACGGCCCCATCTCGGAGACGGTGGTGCGGACGGGGTGGCCTTGCTTGCCGAAGGCGTCCCAAAACACCACTGGGCAGGCTTCATTTTTGAAGTCCGCCAGTTTGAGTTGTTCGACGCGCTCTTTGATTTTGCCTTTGAGTTCCCCCGCTTGCGACAGCCCTGCCAAATCGCCTTTTACGTCGGCTATGAACACCGGTACGCCGATGCGCGACAGCGATTCGGCCATGCGTTGCAGCGTGACCGTTTTGCCCGTGCCCGTGGTGCCCGCGATGAGCCCGTGGCGATTGGCCAGCGCCGGCAGCAGGCAAAGATCCAGTTCACCCTTGGTGTCTTTTGCGATTAATAAAGGGTCGGGCATGAGGGCCTCCATGATAAAATTTTGTTCATTGTAGCGGGTTCCGAAACTCTGAGGTACTTATGGCTGGGCATTCCAAGTGGGCAAATATTCAACATCGCAAAGGGCGGCAGGATGCCAAGCGCGGCAAGATTTTTACGCGACTGATCAAAGAGATCACCGTGTCAGCACGCATGGGCGGTGGCGATGCGGGCACCAATCCGCGCCTGCGCTTGGCCATGGACAAGGCCTACGCCAACAACATGCCCAAAGACAACGTCGAGCGCGCCATCAAGCGCGGCACCGGCGATCTTGAAGGTGTGAACTACGAAGAGATTCGATACGAAGGCTACGGTATCGGCGGCGCAGCCGTGATGGTCGATTGCATGACGGACAACCGTACCCGCACCGTGGCCGATGTGCGCTTTGCCTTCACCAAAAACGGCGGCAACATGGGCGCTGAAGGCTCAGTGGCGTTTTTGTTCACCCACTGCGGGCAAATGATATTTGCCCCTGGCACCAACGAAGAAAAGCTGATGGAAGCCGCCATCGACGCGGGCGCTGATGACGTGGTGACCAACGAAGACGGCAGTATCGAAGTGCTAACCCCGCCGCACGATTTTCATACGGTCAAGGCAGGCATCGAAAAGGTCGGCTTCAAACCCGAAATCGCCGAAGTCATCATGAAGCCCACGACAGAAAGTGTGGTCACCGGTGACGATGCGGTGAAAATGCAGAAGCTGATTGATGCGCTAGAGGCGTTAGATGATGTGCAGGAGGTTTATACCAGCGCTGTTATCGACTTGCCTGCTTGATCAATACCATACGCATACTGGGGATTGACCCGGGGCTAAGGGCTACCGGGTTTGGAGTTCTTGAGAAGAGCGGCAACAAACTGACGTATGTGACTAGCGGTTGCATCCGTACCGCAACCGGTGAATTACCGGGTCGGTTGAAGACGATACTCGATGGGCTGGCCGAGGTGATCGCTGCTAACTTGCCCGAGCAGGTGGCTATAGAAAAAGTATTCGTTAACGTTAATCCACAATCTACGCTGTTGTTGGGGCAGGCGCGCGGCGCGGCCATCTGTGCTGTGGTGTCACATGATTTGCCGGTGTCGGAATACACCGCCCTTCAAGTCAAACAAGCTGTGGTTGGCAATGGTCATGCAAAGAAAGAACAGGTGCAGGCCATGGTCAAACGTTTATTGAACCTCGCGGGTGACCCCAGCCCCGATGCGGCGGATGCGCTGGCTTGCGCGATTTGTCATGCGCATGGCGGGCAGGGTTTGGGCAAGTTGGCTACGGCGGGATATCGGGTGCGGCGAGGGCGGTTGATTTGAATGCGCTGCGCAAGTCACACTTCATTTAAAGTCTTTTAAAAACAAATACTTAAGTTAACTCTTTGGCTGTATTGGCTCAGTGTTTGCCCAGTTGACTCAATGGTGTTCTTGCGCTATGTTCCTACGCAACGTAACCACGCTATCATCTCGCCATGCGCCATGCACACCGTTAACGTTCGACAATTAAAGAACAATCCATCCGAGGCTCTGCGCAAGGCGGAGAAGGAGATGGTGGTCGTCATGAACGGCGAGCATCCGTCGGCTGTGCTCGTGCATCTGAACGAGGGCGGCGCACTTGAAATGCCGGGTATACGGCTGGCGCTCGCGCATACCCTGTTCAAAGACGGCGGTCTATCGCTGGCGCGTGCAGCAAAGCTGGCGCAACTACCGCTGCCTGCGTTTATGCAGCATCTGTCGCGTTTGGGCACGCCGGTCATCAAGGGCGGCGGTAAAGAAGTCAAAGCGGATGTAGAAACACTGGACGCATGGCTGGCATCGTCTTGATCGACGCCAGCCCGTTGATCGTGCTGTCGCGCGTGGGCGGGTTGGCGTGGCTGCCGGTGCTGTTCGGGCAGATTCACGTCCCGTTGCCTGTGCGGCATGAAGTGCTGCCGGATCAAAACAAGGCGGGTGAGCCGCAGCTACGCGCGGCGCTTGCCGACAATGCGTTTGTGCTGCTCAAGCGTGATTGGAGGCAGCCGCAATTTCCATTTCTCGGTGATGGCGAGGCCGCCTGTATACGCGCAGCGCTACACTTGGGCGGGCCGAGCCTGCTGTTGATGGATGATCGCGCCGGACGCGTGACGGCGGTTGAGCAAGGCTTGCGCGTAGCAGGTACGGCCGCTATTGTGGCCATGGCGAAAAAGCGTGCGTTAATTACGTCCGCGCGTGACGTTTTTGAGAAGTTATTGCAAATGGATTTCAGGTTGTCCGCAGAGGTGATACGCGCGGCGCTTGAAGCTGCGGGGGAGCGCACGTCGTGATAGGCCGCATCGCAGGTAAATTAATTTCCAAGCAACCCCCGCAAATCATAGTGGATGTGCACGGCTTGGGCTATGAGATCGACGTGCCCATGAGCACGCTATATAACCTGCCTGCTGTCGGCGCAGACGTAACCTTGTTAACTCATATGATCGTGCGCGAAGACGCTCATTTGCTATATGGCTTTGCGACTGACCAAGAGCGCACCGTGTTCCGCCAGTTGCTGAAAATTTCCGGCGTGGGCGCACGCACGGCGTTGTCGGTGCTGTCGGGCATGTCGGTGAACGACTTGCACACGGCAGTGGCCCAGCAGGATAGCGGGCGGCTGACCAAAGTGCCCGGCATCGGCAAAAAAACCGCCGAGCGCCTGTTGCTTGAATTAAAAGACAAACTGGATATTACGATTTCCGCTGCTACCGGCGCTGGCGCTACCCGCGCCACCAGCGCAGGCAGTGATATTGTCAACGCCTTGCTGGCACTCGGCTACAACGACAAAGAGGCTACTTGGGCGGCCAAGCAGTTGCCGCCGGATACCAACGTCAATGACGGCATCCGGCAGGCGTTGAAGTTATTATCCAAATCATGACTGTCGAAACCGACCGCCTGATCTCCGCCGCGCCCGCCTCAACGCAAGAAGAGGCCTTTGAACGCGCGTTGCGTCCGAAGCAGTTGGACGAATACATCGGGCAAGAAAAAATACGCGGGCAGTTGTCGATTTTTATCGAGGCGGCGCGCAGGCGTAAGGAGCCGCTGGATCATGTGCTGCTGTTTGGCCCGCCGGGGTTGGGCAAGACCACGCTGGCGCATATTATTGCGCGCGAGATGGGGGTGAATCTGCGGCATACCTCCGGCCCGGTGCTGGAGCGCGCGGGAGATTTGGCGGCGATACTGACCAACCTTGAACCCAACGATGTATTGTTTATCGACGAGATACACCGCTTGTCGCCGGTGGTGGAGGAGATACTCTACCCCGCGCTGGAGGATTACCAGATCGATATCATGATCGGTGAAGGTCCGGCGGCGCGCTCGGTCAAGCTGGATCTGCCGCCGTTTACCCTGGTGGGTGCCACCACGCGTGCGGGCATGTTGACCAACCCGTTGCGTGACCGTTTTGGCATTGTTTCGCGGCTGGAGTTTTACACCACAGAGGAGTTGACGCGCATTGTCACGCGCTCGGCCAAATTGCTGGCGGTGCCGATTGATCCTACGGGTGCGCGCGAGGTGGCGGCGCGTTCACGCGGCACGCCGCGTATTTCAAACCGGCTGTTGCGCCGCGTGCGTGATTTTGCCGAGGTCAAGGCGGATGGCAAGATCACCCGCACCGTGGCTGATGATGCGCTGAAAATGTTGGATGTGGACGCGCTGGGGCTGGACGTAATGGATCGCAAATTGCTGCTGGCCGTGATCGAGCGGTTTGATGGCGGGCCGGTGGGCGTGGATAACCTTGCGGCTGCTATCGGTGAGGAGCGCGACACCATCGAGGATGTGCTGGAGCCGTACCTCATTATGCAAGGCTATTTGCAACGCACGCCGCGCGGGCGCATGGCCACGGCCAGCGCGTTCCGGCATTTTGGGTTGGCGCAGCCGAAGAATGCCGTGACGCCCGATTTGTGGGACGCGGCAGACAGCAACAAGCTTTAACCCCTTTTCGGCTCGTGGCACGTTTGTAGGTGTCGAGTGGGGCGCGGCCCTGATAGCGAAGGAGATAAAAGTGTTTAAAATCAAATACTTAGGTTTATCGGGCTGTATTGGCGCACTGTGTGCGTTGGTGGTGGCCAACAGCGCGCATGCGTTTTGCGGTTTCTATGTCGGCAAGGCCGATGCGGGCTTGTTCAACGACGCCAGCAAAGTGGTGATGGTGCGCGACGGTGAGCGCACTACCATCAACATGTTGAACGATTACAAAGGCGATTTGAAAGAATTCGCGTTGGTGGTGCCGGTGCCCGAGGTGCTGCAAAAAGAAAATATCAAGATACCGTTTCGTGCGCTGTTTGATCGTATTGATGCGTATAGCGCGCCGCGATTGGCGGAATATTTTGATGCGAATCCGTGTACGCCGCAACGCGAGTTCGCAAGACCCATGGCAGTGCCTGCACCTGCGGCTAAGATCGCTGCGCGCGCAGCAGAATCTGACGCCAGTCTCGGCGTCACCATTGAAGCCCAATACACCGTCGGCCCCTACGACATCGTGATTCTGTCGGCGAAGGAATCCGACGGCCTCGAAACCTGGCTCAAGCAAAACGATTACAAAATCCCGGCAGGCGCCTCCAAGGCGTTGGGGCCGTATATCAAGCAGGACATGAAGTTCTTCGTGGCTAAAATCAATCTCGAAGCGCAAGAGAAATCCGGCGCGACTTTCCTGCCGCCGCTGCAATTCAGCTTCAAGTCCGAGAAGTTCATGTTACCCATCCGCTTGGGCATGATTAACGCACGCGGGCCGCAGGATTTGGTGTTGTGGGTGTTGACCAAACAAGGGCGGGTTGAGTCGACCAATTACCGCACGGCCAAAATGCCGGCGAACGTGAATATTCCGCCGTACATCAAGATTGATGAAAAGCACACTTTCGGCGCGTTCTACAAAGCCCTGTTCGACGAGCAGGCCAAGCGCGAACAATATCGCGTGTTGTTTACCGAATATTTTTGGGACATGGCCTGGTGCGACCCTTGTGCATCGAACCCGCTTTCCGCGCAGGAGCTCGGCAATCTTGGCGTGAACTGGATAACCAGCACGCCGCGCAACCGTTTCAGTGGCGATGCACAGCCGGTGCGCGTCACGCGTCTGCATGTGCGCTACACGCCCGAGACCTTTCCCGAAGACCTGATGTTTCAGGAAACCAAAGACCGCGAAAATTTCCAGACGCGTTATGTGCTGCAAAATCCGGTGAAAGTCGCGCCGGATGCCTGTCCGGCCGCCAAGCCCTATCTCGAACAAGTGCGCACGCGTCAGGAAAAAGAAGCCGATCTGCTGGCGAATCTGACCGGCTGGGATATCGGCGAAATCCGTGTGAAAGCCGGGCTGGAGACCTTGGACGGTTTCTGGTCCACCGTCAAACGCTGGTTCCGCAGCAACCCTTGATCGGGTGCCATGATGACCAGCGCAATTTTTGCAGTAACGTCTTGGCGCGCGCATCTGCCGCGCGACGCCCGCGTCTACCAAATTCTGTTTCTGGCGACCTTGCTCGGCATCGGTGTGCTAGCAAGGGATTTCAGCTTGAAGCCAGCGCAAATGGCCTTGACCTTCGCGGCAGGGCTCGCCACTCAAGCGCTGTTTGTGCGTGCGCTGGGCCTGAAAAACGTGGGGTATCTTAGCGTTATCATCACCTGCTTTGGTTTGTCGATATTGCTGCGGGCTGACACGCTATGGGCGCATCCGCTGGCGGCGTTTATCGCGATCAGCGCCAAGTTCGTGATTCGCGTTAACGGTAAGCATTTGTTTAATCCGGCCAATTTAGGCGTGATTGCCGGGCTGACGCTGATTCCCGGCGCGTGGATTTCACCGGGGCAATGGGGCAACGATTTACTCTACGCCGCGTGGTTTGTGGCGCTGGGTTCGGTGGTCACCAACCGCGCGCGACGCATGGACATCAGTGGAATGTTTCTTGCCTGCTACGTCGCGCTGCTGGGTGCGCGCGTGCTGTGGCTGGGGCAATCCCCTGCCATTTTTTGGCATCAGTTACACAGCGGCGCTTTGTTGTTGTTTACTTTTTTCATGATTTCCGATCCGATGACCATACCCAATCACGCGCGAGGCCGGCTTGTGTATGCGGCGCTGGTCGCAGTGGGTGCGTTCCTCTGGCAGTTTTATCTGTTCAAGCCGAACGCACTGGTGTGGGCCTTGTTTCTGCTAACACCCGCAGTGTTGGTGCTGGACAGACTGTGGCCGGCGCCGTGTCCTACGTGGCGACCGGTGCAATCCGTCAGCGTCGGCAGGCTGGTACCTATGGCTGCTGCGTGATACGATTATTGCATCGCACTGCGAGACGTGGTGCGCAACGGCAAGCATGGCAATCCCGCAGATGACCGAGCATTCTCAACAGACACGGCCTTTTCACTGGCCGGTACGTGTTTACTACGAAGACACCGATGCGGCGGGCGTCGTTTACTACGCTAACTATTTGCGCTACTTCGAGCGCGCGCGCACCGAGTGGCTGCGGGCGCAGGGCTTTGAGCAAACCGATCTTGCCGCGCAGCACGGCGTGGTGTTTGTGGTGCGCTCGTTGCAGGTGGAATACCTTGCGCCCGCACGATTTAATGATGCGCTGACGGTTTCTGTGGAACTGACCGCGTTGGGCGCGAGTCAGATCATCATGTCGCAGCGGGTGGTGCGCGACGCCACGCCGCTGGTGCAAGCTGAAGTGCGGCTTGCGTGCGTTAATTGGGTCGCCAACACTATAGCCAAGCCCGTTAGAATACCGCTGGCCATACGCGCAAAAATAAGCCCTGAAAAAAGGACAACATGAATCCCGGTGTAACGCACGATATGTCAATTTTGAGCCTGATCACCGGTGCCAGTGTGCTGGTGCAGGCGGTGATGCTGCTGCTGCTGCTGGCGTCGCTGTTTTCGTGGTACTACATTTTTCTCAAATACTTCGCGCTGCGCCGCGCCACCGCGCTGGCCGATGAATTCGAAAAGCAGTTTTGGAGTGGCGCCGATCTCAATGACCTGCATGCGCGCGCGCTCAATTCGCGCACCGACGCGGGCAGCATGGAGCGCATTTTCGAAGCCGGGTTTCGCGAATTCATGAAGCTGCGCAAGCAGCCCGGCATGGACGTGCGTGCAATAACCGACGGCACGCGCCGCGCCATGCGTGCCACCTATCAGCGTGAGATGGATGAACTCGAATCGCATTTATCGTTCTTGGCCTCGGTGGGCTCGGTCAGCCCGTATGTGGGTTTGTTCGGCACGGTGTGGGGCATCATGAATTCGTTTCGCGGGTTGTCGAATGTGGCGCAGGCCACGCTCGCGGCGGTGGCCCCCGGCATTGCTGAGGCGCTGGTGGCGACAGCCATGGGGTTGTTCGCTGCGATACCGGCGGTGGTGGCGTACAACCGTTTTGCGGGTGACGTGAATCGGCTGGCGATACGCTACGATTCCTTCATGGAAGAGTTTTCCAATATTCTGCAGCGGCAGGCGCACTAGCGCACCAGAGCACCAGAGCACCGGAGCGACGCCATGATTACCGACAAACGCAGCGGCCACAAATTGATGAATCAAATCAATGTAGTGCCGTATATCGACGTCATGCTGGTGCTGCTGGTGATTTTTATGGTGACCGCGCCGTTGGTGAACCCGGGGCAAATCGAGTTGCCGCAAGTGGGCAAAACTTCTGCGCCGCCGGTGCAGCCGTTGGAGGTGTCGATACGCAGCGATAAATCGATCTGGCTGCGTGATCGGGCGCAAGGTGCCAATGAAACCAAAGTCACACGCAACGATCTAATCAAGGCGGTGCGCGACAAGCAAAAAGCCAATCCTGAACAAGCCGTGGTAATAGCGGCGGACAAAGACGTGCGCTACGAAGCCGTGCTGGAGGTGATGGACGCGCTGCAGCAGAATCACGTGAAGAAAGTCGGCTTGCTCGCCAAGCCGCGCGGAGGGTAAGCCGCTGTGAGTGCGGTTATCGACACTGGCGACAACATGCCGGTCGGGCGGGTCGTGCGTAAGACAGGTAGCGACAAAACCAAGGCGCGCGCGCTGGCGCTAGCCATGCACGCGCTGTTCGTGCTGCTGATAGTGTTCGGCGTATCTTGGCAAAAGCAACCGCCGTCGCCGGTGGAAGCGGAATTGTGGAGTAACTTGCCGCCCTTACCACAGACGGCAGTAGCGCCTGCGCCGCCGGCGGTTGAACCGACGCCACCCAAACCCGCGCCGCGTGTGACGCCGCCGCCAGCGCCCAAAGTGACGCCAACACCTGCGCCGAAGCCGGACATCGCCCTAAAAAAAGCGGAAAAAGAGAAGAAAGCCGAGCCCAAGCCGGTACCGGTCACACCGCCGGTCGTCCCCAAGGCGGAGCCCAAAAAGCGCGAGGACGATAAAGCCAAACGCGAGGCGCGCGAGCAGGCGTTGCAACGCGACCTTGCTGATAAAGAAGCCCAGGCCGCAGCGGCCAAAGTGGCAGCGGAAAAGGCGGCGGCAGATCAAGCAGCAAGGGCCGCATCAGCGCGCGAAGCGCAAAAGTATGTGAGCGCTATTCAGGCGAAGGTGTTTTCCAGAATGGTGCTGCCGTCCGATTTGCAAGGCAATCCGGAGGCGGAGTTTGTGGTGTCACTGTTCCCCGGCGGCGAGTTGGAGACCGTGACCATGCGCAGGAGCAGCGGCAACGCCGCGTATGATGCGGCCATTGAGCGCGCGATCCGTTCGGCGCAACCGTTTAACGTGCCGTCGGGCGATGATTTTCACCGTAACTTCAGACGTTTTCCGATGACCTTTCGACCCCGGTAGCGATCATTTCACGATACGCCGGAACCTGAAAAATATTTTGCGGTCACATTTACACGGCGTTGAGCAATAGCCAAATTCACCGCCAGCCACTTTGAGCCACAGCATGCAGATATTTCGTAATATATTGTTTTTATTGATTTTTTTGGTTTCGATCGGCGCTGCGCATGCGCAAATCCGCATCGAAGTCATCGGCGGCGCAACACAAAGACCGCCACCGCTGTCGGCCTCGGATTACCCGTGCAACTACTCAACAGCAGGTGCCGCGAACCTGTTGCCCGTCGCCATCGCGCCGTTCCGCGACGACGCCGGCCAGAAGCAGCCGCTGGCGCAGGTGATCGCGGCGGATCTCGCGCGCAGCGGTTTGTTCAGAATTATCGATACTGCGGGCGCCAAACCGCAGCACGAGCCGGAGCAAATTGATTATGCGCAGTGGCGTGAACGTGGCGCAACCGCCGTGGTGGTGGGCAGTGTCGTGCCGTCCGCCGATGGCCGCCATGAAGTGCGCTTTCGGTTGATGGATGCTGCCCAGCAAACGCAGCTCGCGGGACTTTCCTACGTGGCAAGCGCTGCGCAAATGCGTTTGACGGCGCACAAAATCGCCGACGTGATTTACGAAAAAATGACCAACGAAAAAGGCGCTTTCGCCACGCGCATTGCGTACGTAACGCAGTTGCCCGGCAAGCGTTTTGGCTTGAGTGTGGCCGACGCGGATGGCTTCAGCCCGCTCAATGTTCTGGCGTCGAATGAGCCCGTGATGTCGCCGAAGTGGTCGCCGGACGGCACGCGATTGGCTTACGTGTCGTTCGAGCAGCGTAAGCCCGTGGTGTATGTACAATCGATTGCCACGGGCGAGCGCAAGGCCGTGGCCA
This sequence comes from Burkholderiales bacterium, assembly GCA_043743335.1. Taxonomy (GTDB): domain Bacteria; phylum Pseudomonadota; class Gammaproteobacteria; order Burkholderiales; family SG8-41; genus UBA5216. The sequence goes on along the minus strand of JAYTWR010000174.1, from coordinate 40,667 downwards.
ACTTCTTCGGCAGCAACAGCGCCCCGGCTTGGTCACCCGATGGTCGACGCTTGGCCGTGGTGTTGTCGAAAGACGGCGGATCGCAAATGTTTTTGCTTAACGCCGATGGTAGCGGCCAGCCGCAGCGGCTCGCGTCCAGCAACGCGGTGGATACGGAACCGAATTTTTCGCCGGATGGCGCATCAATTTTGTTCACCTCGGATCGCGGCGGCAGTCCGCAGATTTATCGCATTGCCGTCAATGGCGGGCAAGTGCAGCGGGTAACGTTCGAGGGCAATCACAATGTCTCGGCGCGGCACAGCCCCGACGGCAAGGGCTTCACGTTCATTCATCGTTGCAGCGGGCGTTTCGCCGTTGCGGTGCAGGATTTCGCCTCGCGCCAGATTCAGGTGTTAAGCGACGGCGGCAACGATGAATCACCGGCGTACTCACCCAACGGACGCATGATCCTCTACGCGAGTGAGGTAGGGGGGCGTGGTATATTAGCCGCCGTTTCCAGCGATGGCCGGATGAAGCAACGATTTACCGAAAGTGCGGGCGATATCCGGGAACCCGCGTGGGGCCCGATTGTCAGTAAGTAAAGTCAGTTATGGGATGCTTGCCTGATGTTTCCCTGATGTTTCCCTGATGCTTGCCTACCGCATCCCTATAAGCCACGAGGCGCTTAAAATGCAAAAAATATTTTCTGGAATCCTGATAGCGTCGCTAGCCTTGACGCTGGCCGCTTGCAACAGCAATCCGCCCAAAGAGCAGGACGGCGCGCCCGTCGTGGATGGCGTGCAGCGGCCTCTGACCAAGCAGGTGCCGGACACGCCGGTGCAAGTAGTGAAAGAAACGCCCATCGTGCCCACAGTGGTTGCGCCGCCGACGCAGTTGACCGGCCCTGCTTCGTTGAAAGACCCCAAGAACATTCTTTCCAAACGCGTGATTTATTTTGAGTACGACAGCAATTTGGTGAAAGAAGAGTTTCGTCCGCTGGTGGTCGCGCACGCCAAATATTTGGCCGGCGACCCGAAAGCCAAGATGATTATTCAGGGCAACACCGATGAGCGTGGCGGCCGTGAGTACAATCTGGCGCTGGGTCAGCGTCGCGCCGATGCGGTGAAGCAAATAATGTCGGTGCTGGGTGCTGACGGTGCGCGCGTCGAGACCGTCAGCTTCGGTCAGGAAAAGCCGCGTGCGGATGCCCGCACTGAAGCCGCGTTCGCCGAAAACCGGCGTGCGGAAATTGTGTATGCCACAGACTAAGGTGTGAGGTGTGAAGCGTAAGGTGTTTGGCGTGATGCGCAAAACGACTCAGCGGGTGTTGGCGGTCTTTGCCGGCGTGCTGTGCATGGCAGCACTGACGCCCGTGCATGCCGGTATGTTCGATGACGACATCGCGCGCAAGGGCGTGGCGGATCAGGCCAAGCGCCTTGATGACTTCAAGGCAGAAGCGCGGGGCCAAACAGACATTATCAATAGCCGTCTGGGCAAAATCGAAGAAGCCCTGCGCGGCACGCAAAATACACAGCAATCGATGCTCGAACTGGTGAACCAGATCGAGCTGTTGAAGCGTGAAATCCAGAGCCTGCGCGGGCAAATCGAGGTAGTGAACAACGGCCTTGAAAGCAGCGCCAAACGCCAGCGTGACATGTACGCAGACTTGGATGCGCGCATCCGCCGGTTGGAGCCGGGCGGCGGGGCGACAGGTGCGGCGGAAACGCCGACAACGGTTGCGGCTGCGGCTGCGGGTACTGCGGGTACTGCTGGTGCTGCTGGCGCTGGTAGCACGACCGCAGCGGCGGCATCACCCGACGAAACGCGTATCTACGAAGCCGCCCAGCAGCAGCGGCGCATTGCCAATTACAAGGGGGCGATCACGTCATTTCAGTCGTTCCTCGGGCAGTATCCCAAGAGCACGCTCGCGCACCGTGCGCAATACTGGATCGGTGACTCATACTTTAATTTGCGCGATTACAAAAACGCCATTGCCAGCCAGCAAAAGCTGATCGCCACTTACCCCGACAGCGTCTCCGCGCCCGACGCCATGCTCAACATTGCCAGCGCGCAAAGCGAGCTCGGCGAAAGCGCCAGCGCGCGCAAAACCATGGATGCGCTGGTACAGCGTTACCCTGGCAGCGAAGCCGCTGACAAAGCCAAGCGGCGGCTGGCAGCGAAATAGCGCGGCGGCTTCAGGCGCGCGTCGCGCCATTGCGGTGAAGCCGCTACGCTAAAACCCCTTTTGCGCCAGTAGTACAATCGAACCATGAAAACCGCAGTCGTCCTGCTGTCCGGCGGACTCGATTCCGCCACCGTATTGGCGATGGCGCGCGTGCAGGGTTATGCGTGCCACTGCCTGTCGATGGATTACGGCCAGCGCCATCGTGCCGAATTGACCGCTGCGGCACGGGTGGCGAAGGCTTTGGGGGCGGCGCACCATCGCGTGGTGAAAATCGATCTGGCAGGGTTTGGCGGCTCCGCCTTGACCGATGCCAACATCGCCGTGCCGGTGGGCAACGCTGGCGGTATCGCCGCAGGCATACCCATCACCTACGTGCCCGCGCGCAACACGATTTTGCTGTCGTTCGCACTGGCAAACGCCGAAGTCACTGGGGCGAACGATATTTTCTTTGGGGCCAACGCGGTGGATTATTCGGGTTATCCCGATTGCCGGCCCGATTACGTCAAGTCGTATGAGGCCATGGCCAATTTGGCGACCCGCGCTGCCGTCGAAGGCCAGCGTCTGACCCTGCACACGCCCATCATTGCGCTGTCGAAAGCCGACATTATTCGCCAAGGCATGGCGTTGGGTGTTGATTACGCGATGACCGTGTCGTGTTACCAAGCCACGGACGCTGGCCTCGCCTGTGGCCAGTGCGATGCGTGTCGGCTGCGCCGCGCAGGGTTCGACCAAGCGGGTATAGCTGACCCCACACGCTATACATAAAATATTCAATTAAATCAATTAGTTATGATATAGTTTCCCCATGGGATTGACAGTTCATCAGCAAGTGCTCGGCAGCGTATTCATCATCGCGGTCATCATGGGTGCGGTGGTTAACAAAACGCATTTCTGCACCATGGGCGCGGTGTCGGATTGGCTCAATATCGGCGACACCGGGCGCATGCGTGCGTGGGTATTCTCGATGGCCGTAGCCTTGCTTGGCGTTGTCGTGCTGGAGGCGACCGGCACGATCAACCTGTCCGGCGAAACGTTTCCGCCTTATCGCAGCGCCAACTTTGTGTGGCCGCGCCATGTGTTGGGCGGACTGATGTTCGGCATCGGCATGGTGTTCGCCAGCGGCTGCGGCAACAAAACGCTGGTGCGCGTGGGCAGCGGCAATCTGAAATCGCTGACCGTGCTGCTGATCGGCATGGCCGTATCGTACCTGATGCTATGGTCGCCGCTCTATGAAAAAGCCTTTTTGCCGTGGCTGCAACCCCTGAGCATCAACCTCGCGCAACACGGCATGTCCACGCAGCAGGCGGGCGACGTCATCGCAAAACTGGCCGGGCTGGCACCGTCGAGCAGCATCAACTTTACCGTGGCGCTGGTGTTTGCTGCGGGCATGCTGGTGTTTGCGTTCAAATCCCGCGATTTTCGCGGTAGCACCGACAACATTGTCGGCGGCGCGGTGGTGGGCCTCGCCATCATCGCTGGCTGGTACCTCACCGGCAGCCCGCTGGGCGTGGCGTGGAAGGACTATGCCGAAATGGCGACCGACATCCCCAGCCGCGTACAGGTGCAGTCCTACACCTTCATCAGCCCCATGGGCGACGCCGTGCGCTACCTGCTCGACCCGATGAAACTGTCGCTGCTCAACTTTGGCGTTATGACGCTGGTGGGTGTGATCACGGGATCCTTTTTGTATGCCGTAGCAACCCAAAACTTTCGCATCGAATGGTTCGCTTCCGCAGGCGATTTCATCAACCACGCCCTCGGCGGGGTGCTCATGGGCGTCGGCGGCGTGCTGGCGATGGGCTGCACGGTGGGGCAAGCCATTACGGGCATGTCCACCCTTGCCATAGGCTCCATGCTCACGTTCGTGGCCATCGTTGCCGGCGCGGTGGCTGCTATGAAATATCAGTACTGGCGCATGATGCGCGAAGCCTGACGCGAATTCGGCCCGCGAGACTAAATCGAGGTTGACCCGCCCCCCACATGAACGGTAAAATTCGCCCCTTTTTGAGGGCGGTTAGCTCAGCCGGTAGAGCAGCGGACTTTTAATCCGTTGGTCGCGAGTTCGAATCTCGCACCGCCTACCAATTCAATCAAAGGGTTAGTGCAGTTTTGGCTAACCCTTTGTTCATTGTGCATTTTTGTATGGCTGTGTGGCGCAGAGATGAACCGTTTGGTCGCATCACAGGCCGGTCTTGAACGCCCCCACGCGCCCTTGTGCGCTATCGCTACCACCGGTCAGCATGATGCCTTCGTACCCGTGAGGATATCGCCCCTGTAGCGGCCTCGCTGCGGTGCGCTAATTGACCTTCGGCAAAATCTTGGGACGGTGATGGAAGCTTTCTTGATCTCAACCGGCGTCGTCGCGCTCGCAGAAATCGGCGACAAGACCCAGCTCCTCGCGTTTATGCTTGCTGCACGCTTTAAGAAGCCGCTACCGATCATTCTGGGGATTTTATGCGCCACAATCCTGAATCACGGCTTGGCTGGCGCTCTGGGTGGCTGGATCACCGCGACGATCAGCGCGGACGTTCTGCGTTGGGTGTTGGGACTGTCGTTTCTCGGGATGGCGGTCTGGACGTTGATCCCGGACAAAATCGGCGAAGCTGAAACTCAGGTGGCGCAAAGACTGGGCGTTTTTGGTGCGACTTTGGTGACGTTCTTTCTGGCTGAAATGGGCGACAAAACGCAAATTGCAACGATCGCGTTGGCAGCGCACTTTGCCAGCCCGCTGCTGGTGGTGATCGGCACCACGCTGGGCATGCTGATAGCCGATGTGCCTGCCGTGTTCGCCGGTGACAAGTTGGCCAAAAAAATCCCCATGAAATGGGTGCATTCCATCGCGGCGGCCATTTTTGCCCTGCTGGGGATTGCTACGCTGCTGGGCGCAGGTGCTCGCCTGGGGGTATAGCCTGCGGTGCCTGCGGCATCAGATTTTAAGTGCTGCGCTAAAAACAGCAATAAAAACAATTTCGATGTTGCCGCAGCGTACTCTGCCGCGACACGGCTCAATCAATCCGCGCGCCCGAAGCCTTCACCACTTTCGCCCATTTCGCCACATCCGACACCAGCAGCTTGTGAAACTCCTCGGGCGAGGTCACCAGCGCTTCGGCACCTTGGGTCTTGAGAAAATCCTGCATCTCCTTGGTTTTCAATAGGTCTGCCGCGTCGGTATTGACCTTGCGCACGATGCGCAAGTCCGTGCCCGCCGGCGCGAGAATGCCCCACCACGGGTTCACGTCAAAGTTGGCAAGACTGCTCAAGCCTGATTCGGCGACCGTCGGCACCGACGGCGCAACCGAAATACGGCGCGCGCTGGTGACCGCGATCACGCGCACGCGGCCGCTGGCGATATGCTGTATCACCGACGGCACGCTGGTGAATGCCATGTCCACTTGCCCCGACATCACATCCACAATCGCTGGTGCCACGCCTTTGTAGGGGATATGCCGCATTTTCAGGCCCGCATCGGCTTTGATCATTTCACCGAGCAAATGGTTAACGGAGCCATTGCCGGACGACGCATACGCCAGCATGTCGGGCTTGCTGCGCGCGAGTGCGATCAATTCCTTGAGCGATTTCGCCGGCACGCTGTTGTTGACGATTAACAAAAAAGGCGTGACGGCGATGGTCGCCACTGTCTGAAAATCCTTCACCGAATCGAAAGCGAGTTTCGGGTACAGACTTTGATTCACCGCCTGCGAGCCAGCATAAGTGACCAGCAGGGTGTAGCCGTCCGCTGGGGATTTTGCCACCACATCAGTGCCGAGATTGCCGCCCGCGCCGAAACGGTTTTCGATAAAAACATTGCGCCCCCAGCGCTCCGCCAGCCGCTGCGCTATGGCGCGCGCGAACACGTCCGTCGCCCCGCCGGGCACCTGCGGCACGACGAAGCGCACCGGTTTGGCAGGGTAATCTTGAGCCGTGGCGTGGAGGGAAATCGCCGTGAAAAAAGCGGCCAAGCCGCGCAACGCAACGATGAAGTGAGTCATAGTCGGGATTGAGTTGTGGATGGGATTACGCCGACTCTACTGCAATTGCTGAAATTGTTGAAATTGTTGAAATTGGTAATGCGGCAAAGTCTGCACCTATAATCACGGCTCATCACAAACGGCTAATTTATCCGGAGCAACCGTCCCCATGCCAGTAGTCACTACCCAAGGCGCCACTACCCAAGGTGCCACCGCCCTGCTCGCCGAATGGGCGGCCCACTTTCGTTTGGCAGACGCGCCTGCCGAAGTCGTCGAGCGCATGAAAGCACTGGTGCTTGACCACCTGCGTGTGGTGGCAGTGGGCGCGCGCTTGCCCTGGAGCCGCGCCGCACGCCGGCTTGCTTTGCAATTGGGTGGCAAGGCCGAGAGTTCTATCGTGCTGTGCGGCAGCCGCATCGATGCGGCACGCGCGGCGTTCGTGAATGGCGCGTATGCGCATGCCTGCGATCTAGACGACACGCATGTGGGCTCGATGCATCACGCTGGCGCATCCATTCTGCCGGCAGTACTGGCGATGGCCGAGCGTGAAAATAGCGATGGCCACGCGCTGCTCACCGCCGCCATCATTGGTTACGAAGCGTCGCTGCGCATCGGCCTCGCCACGCAGCCCGCGTTGTTTCAACGCGGCTTCATGGCGACGCCGACGTGCGGGGCGATGGGTGCGGCGCTGGCTGTAGGTAAGTTATTGAATTTTAATGAAAATGATATGGCTGGCGCACTCGGTGCCGGCGGTGCCTACGCGGGCGGCCTTGCGCAGTTTTATCACTCCGGCGGCGTCACCAAGCGGCTCAACGGCGCGCGCGGTGCGGAATCCGGTGTGATGGCAGCGCTGCTCACGCAGGCGGGCATTTGGGGTCCGCGCGATATTCTCGAAGGCGAGGCGGGGTTTTTCAAAGCGTTCTCGGGCGCTGCGAAGCCGGAAAAAATTACCGACGATTTAGGTCGCGGTTATCGCTTGATGGAGGTGAGCACCAAAATTCACGCTGGCGCGGGGCGCTTGCAAGCGACGGTAGACGCGGGCTTGGCGCTCGGCGCGGAACACAAACTCACGCCCGCACAGATCGTCGACTGCGAAGTGGGCATACCGAAAGTGGTGCAAGGGCGACTCACCCAACTCGATCCGCCGGATCTGCAAAGCGCGCAATTGAGCATTCCATTCAGCTTGGCCATGGCGCTCGGCCTTGGGCGCACGCGCGGCGCGCAGGCGGCGCTCACCAGCCGTGATTACGACACCGCGCTGGCGGCTGCCGACGTGCGCGCGCTATCCAATCGCACGCGCTGCGTGCTCGATGCCGAAGTCGAAGCCGGTACCAACACCGAAGAAGTGCCGACGCGCGTCACCATCAAGCTGGACAACGGTGCCACGCACGAATGCAAAATCGCGCATCCGCGCGGCAGCCCGCACCGCCGCATGGCGTGGGATGAACTCACCGCGCTGTTCAACGACACCGTGGCGGATGCGCTGCCGCCTGCGACGTTAACCAAGGTCGTGGATTTAGTCGCGGCGCTGGATCGTGGCGCGATGCCGCGCGAGATTATGTCGAGCTATGTGGCTACGCGGGATTGGTTGGCGTGCGACTGAACGGGTGAAATCGTGATGTGTCGTGATACACCCATGTAACACGTCAAACGCCTGTGTGCAGTCCGCCGCTGACACGCTCAATCCCGGCGAGATCACGCCACGACTGAACTTGGGTGAATCCGGCGCTATTTAGCAGCGCGCGGCAGGTCGCTGCCTGATCGTAGCCGTGCTCCAGCAATAACCAGCCACTGGGCAGCAGATAATCCACGGCCTGCTGCACGATCAGGCGTATGCAGCCCAGCCCGTCCGCTGCACCCGTCAGCGCAATGCCCGGCTCAAAGCGCAGATCGCCCTGTGCCAGATGCGCATCGCCCTCGGCGATATAGGGTGGATTGGCTACGATCACATCAAAATTTGTAGGGCCAAGGTCATACAGTGCCTCGAACCAATTGCCGATACAGAAAGTCACGTTACCCGCTTTCAGCCGTTGTGCGTTGCATCGCGCTACGGTCAGTGCAGCATCAGACACATCAAGCGCTGTAACGCGCGCGCGCGCGCGCTCCAGCGCGATGCTGATGGCGATGCACCCACTGCCGGTACCGAGATCGAGCACGTGGCTCACGTGAGTGGCCGGTAAACGCTCTAACCCCAGTTCCACCAGCAACTCGGTTTCCGGGCGCGGAATCAGCACGGCGGGCGACACCGCAAAGGGTCGTCCGAAAAATTCGCGCTCACCAACCAAGTACGCTACCGGTTCACCCGCGACACGGCGCGCAGCGAGGGTGCGAAATTGTTCGCACTGCGCCGGGCTAACGGCGTCGTTTGCGTGTGCGATGAGAAAAGCGTCGTCTACGCCGAGTGCGGCCCGCAGCAACGCGCGCGCGTCTACGGCGGCGAGCGTGCTGTGGCGGGCCAAATCAGCGATAGAATACATAACTAATTGATTTTAAAGGATTTTTTAAAGAAAGCTCATTACGCCGCCGACCATCAACGCCACGCCCAACACTAACCGTGCGCTCAGGCGTTCCTCACGCAGGAGGACGCTATTCAGCGTCATTGTAAACAAAGGATACGTCGCGACGATCGGTGACACCACGGTCACGCTGCCGTGTTCCAGCGCCGTATACATCGCCAGCACCCCCGAGGCGTTGCATAAACCGGTTAGCGCAAACCAGCACACGCCACGCCGTGTGTAGACGCGCGACTCCGGTCGTCGGCTGCGCCATGCCACCACCCAAATCACCACGGCTGACACGCTGTAGCCGATAGTCGTCGCCGCATAGGGATTGGGCCACCACAGCAAACCGGCCTTGGCCCCCACTTGCGCGAGCGCACGCAATGCCGCCGCGAGCCACGCCACCCAAGATTGCCTTGTCGTGCTTGGCGTGCCATCACTGGCGCGACCGCGAGGGCTCAGCACGATAGAGCCCGCCACAATCGCGAGCGTCGCGCCGGCTTGCGTCAGCCCCGGCGTTTCACCGAGGAACGCCACCGCACCAAGCACCGCAAACAGCGGCGCTGTGCCGCCGATAGCACCCGCGACTGTCGGCCCCATGCGCCGGTTTGCTTCATACGCCAACAGCGTTACTGCCACCGGGAAAAATAGGCCGAGCATCACGAACACGGTGCCGCCGTGTGCGTTCCAGCCATCAAAGCCAAATAACGGATACAGCAGCCAAAAAAACGTAGCGGCACTGGGAATGCTGACCTTTGCACCGGCCAACCCATCCATGTGACGCAACCCAAATTGTGTGGTCACTAGCGCTGCGGCAAACAGCGCTGCGGCAAGCAATGCGCAGGCGGGGGCCATTCAGACGGCGCGCCGCTAAGCTGGCTGCATGTCTTCGGCAAGCTGCGCCAGTAGTTCGGCTTGATGCTCGGCGGCGAGGGCACCGGTGATGTCATTGATATCGCCGTCCATGATCTGCGCCAGCTTGTAGAGCGTGAGGTTGATGCGATGATCTGTCATGCGCCCTTGCGGAAAATTGTAGGTGCGTATGCGTTCGGAGCGGTCGCCGCTGCCAACCAATGATTTGCGCTCGGCGGCGATTTTGGAGTTTTGCTCGCGCACCTGTTTGTCTTTGATGCGTGCCGCCAGCACCGACATCGCGCGCGCGCGGTTCTTGTGCTGCGAGCGGTCATCCTGGCATTCCACCACGGTGCCCGTGGGCAGGTGCGTGATGCGGATGGCCGAATCGGTTTTGTTAATGTGTTGCCCGCCCGCGCCGGATGAACGAAAGGTGTCAATTTTCAAATCGGCCGGGTTCAGCACCACGTCTTCCACATCGTCCACTTCCGGCAGCACCGCTACCGTGCAGGCGGAGGTATGCACACGCCCCTGTGTTTCGGTGACAGGCACGCGCTGTACGCGGTGCGCGCCTGATTCGAACTTGAGTTTGGAATACGCGCCGCGGCCGATCACCTTGGCGATGATTTCGCGGTAGCCGCCGAGATCCGACGTGCTTTGCGACATCACCTCAACCTGCCAGCGATTGCGCTCGGCGTAGCGGCAATACATGCGAAAGAGTTCGCCCGCAAACAACGCCGATTCGTCGCCACCGGTGCCTGCGCGCACCTCTAGAAAGATGTTGCGCTCGTCGTTGGGGTCTTTTGGCAGTAATTGTTTTTGCAGATCTTTTTCGAGTGCTTCAAGGCGCGCCTTGATCTCGGGAATTTCGGCCTCGGCCAACTCGCGCATCTCGGGATCGGCCGCCATTTCCTGCGCGCCCTTGAGATCAGCCGCGCTCTTTTCATACTCGCGATACAGTTCCACCACCGGCCCGATCTCTGCACTCTCGCGCGTGATCTTGCGGTAGTTGTCCATGTCGTTGGTGATGTTCTCGGAACTCAACGTGCGATTGATTTCCTCCAACCGTCTCGACAATTGCGCGAGCTTCGCGGCAATACTGGGCTTCATCTGGATTTCATCTGGGCTTCATCGGAGCGTCATTCCTGCCGCGGAATCTGATACAGGCGCGTCAGCAGCGCGGCGAGTTCAGCGCGTTCGGCTTCGCTGGCATGATTGAGCGCGTGCGTCGGTGGATGCATCAGTTTGTTGGTCAATGCCTGCGACAGAGCCTCGATCACACGCTGTGGGTCTTCGCCCGCGCCTAGCTTGCGCCGCGCGCGTTCGACTTCATTGCGGCGCGCGCGCTCGGCGGTGTCGCGCAGCGCGCGGATGGTGGGCACCAGCTCGCGATTGCCCAGCCAGTGCATAAAATCAGTGACCTGATTCTCGATAATGACTTCGGCCTGCTGCATGGCATTCTGGCGCTGCGCTAAGCCCGCGCTGGCGATCTTGCCGAGGTCATCCACGGTATACAAAAAAATGTCGTCGAGCTTGCCGACTTCGCCCTCGACATCGCGCGGTACCGCCAGATCGAACATCATCATCGGCCGGTGCTTGCGCGCAGCAAGTGCGCTTTCAACGATGCCTTTGCCGATGATCGGCAGCGGGCTCGCGGTGCAGCACACCACAATATCGTGCAGCGCGAGTTGCGCCGGCACATCGTTCAGTGAAATAGCGCGGCCCAAAAAGCGGTCGGCCAGTTGTTGCGCGCGCGCGTCGGTGCGATTGGCGAAGGTGACGCGCTTGGGGTGATGCGCCGCGAAGTGACTCGCACATAATTCGATCATTTCTCCGGCACCGATAAACAGCACAGCCTGCTCGGTGATACTCGGATAAATGCGCCCGGCCAATCGCACGGCAGCCGATGCCATTGACACCGTGTTCGCGCCAATTTCGGTTTCCGTGCGCACGGTTTTTGCCACGGCAAAGGTGCGTTGAAACAATTTGTTCAGCAGCAGGCCCATCGTGCCAGCGGTTTCGGCTGCGCGCACCGCGTCCTTGAACTGGCCGAGGATTTGCGGTTCGCCCACCACCATGGAATCCAGCCCGCTCGCCACGCGAAACGCGTGCTTCACGGCCTGTTCTTGCGGCAGTTTGTAGAGAAAGGGTTCGATCTGTTGCGGTTTGAGTTGATGGTACGAAGCCATCCACTCAATCGCCGCGCTCGGCTCGTCGGCGTGGCAATAGATTTCCGTACGGTTGCAGGTGGAGACGATGGCCGCCTCTTGCACCCGGCGCCGCGCCACCAGATCGTTCAGCGCGCTCACCAAACGCTCGGCGTGAAACACCACCTGCTCTCGCACGTTCAGCGGGGCAGTCTGGTGGTTGAGGCCGATGGCGTAGAGTTGCATGGCGCGGTTGGGGAAAGACCGAATAAAAGGGATCGGCAAACGGGACGGCATTTTACCGTACCGTCTGAGGAGGCAACCGGAACGTGCGGATTTATAAGGCTTTTTTGCAAAGCGCCTTGGCGCAATGGCGCAACGTCGCAGCGCTCAATCACGCGCCTGCGGTATAACCGGCATCAAGATAGGTCACAAGCAAGAGAAAAAGTACATTGACGGGTGCTACAGACAGGCGTCTACTGAACCCACTCCGGTGATTCGGTTCGGGATGGATTCTCAGACTAACTTGTGATCCGGTTGCTGCGCGTGTTTGCTGTTGTGCGCATTCCTTGAGCGCGTTGGTGCCTCGGCACTTTGGTGCATAGGCCAAACGTTTAGCGAATATGCCTGATGCGAACCTGCGGCGACCACCCTCAATCAGACGTTTGAGGATTATCCCGGGCCGAGTTGGCGGAGCTTAATTCTCTACGACCACCATCTCAAAATCGGCCTTGGTCGCCGAACAATGCGGGCAGGTCCAGTCGGCGGGCACGTCATCCCAACTCGTGCCGGGCGCGATGCCTTCATCGGGAATGCCCAGCGCTTCTTCGTACACAAACCCGCACAGTATGCACATCCATTTTCGGTTATTCATTGTGGCGTCTTCATCGGAGCTTCGATATTTGGGAAATCGGCGGCGCGCAGTTTAGCGCATCAGCGAAATAAAAATATCGTTTAAAAACAATTAGTTACATTCTATCTACGACTTGCTGTGCAGGCCATGCCTGCCCGCGTGAGGCTATTTCTTTTTGCTTTGGGCGAACAAGGCATCCAGCTTGCCTTCAAACGCGTGGTAATCGAGATAATCATAAAGGTCGTCGCGCGTTTGCATGGTATCGACGACGTTTTTTTGATGACCGTCTTTGCGCAGCGCCTGAAATACTTTCAGCGTCGCCGCGTTAGCCGCGCGAAAGCCCGATAACGGATAAAGCGCCATTGCCACATTCGCGCCGCCAAGCTCTTGCGTTGAAAACAAAGGTGTTTTGCCGAATTCGGTAATGTTGGCGAGGATGGGCACCTTCACGGCGTCGGCGAACTGTTTGTACATCGACAATTCGGTAATCGCTTCCGGGAAAATCATGTCGGCGCCCGCTTCGACACACGCGCAGGCGCGATCAATCGCCGCTTGCAGGCCCTCGACCGCCAGCGAATCGGTGCGCGCCATGACCACGAAGTTGCTGTCCGTTTTGGCATCGACGGCGGCCTTGATGCGATCGACCATTTCGTCTTTGCTGACGATTTCCTTGTTCGGGCGATGGCCGCAGCGCTTTTGCTGCACCTGATCTTCGATGTGCATGGCGGCTGCGCCAAATTTGGTGAGCGATTTAACCGCGCGGGCAATGTTGAACGCGCCGCCCCATCCGGTGTCCACATCCACCAGCAGCGGCAGTGAGCACACATCGGTGATGCGCCGGACATCGATGAGCACGTCGTCGAGTGCGCTGATGCCCAGATCCGGCACGCCGAGTGAGCCGGCAGCCACGCCGCCGCCCGACAGATAAATCGCCTTAAAGCCGGTGCGCGCGGCCATGCGCGCCGCGTAGGCATTGATCGTGCCGGCGATTTGCAGCGGCTTTTCTGCCGCGACGGCCGCGCGAAAGCGTGCGCCCGCCGACGCGAGTTGAGGGGTGTTACCAGCGGAAGAATCATTCATGACTAAGCTCCAGAGGTGGTCGGAAAAACAGTTTTTCCGTTTAAGAAAGAGTGTCCAATCGACGGACTTAATAGCACTATCCAACAGTCTTCACAGGGTTGAAAACAGCCCATTGGCGCGAATCTTACAATAAGCGTTATACTCGTGGACGCTAAAATGCAAATTCACGATACGAACTAATCAAGCATGCTGAACCAGTCGAATGCCTTCGACTCAATCCCGGAACACCTGAACCCTGAACCCTGAACCCTGAACCCTGAACCCTGAACCCTGAACATCTGATTACTATGCCCAGAAAACCCAATGACGAGGCTGGCCGACTCACCGGCACCCAGAGTATAGAACGCGCGCTGCTGCTGTTGCGCGAAATCGCCGCCCACAACCGCACCGGATCGCGTCTGCTTGATTTGGCTACGCGCACCAATTTGCAGCGGCCCACCGTGCATCGCATGTTGAAATGCCTCGCGCACGAAGGCATGGTGCAGCAGGACCCCGATACGCATCGCTACTATTTGGGTTCCATGGCGTTCGAGCTCGGCTTGACGGCTGCGCCGCGTTTTAATCTGCGCGAAATTTCGCATCCCGGTATGGTGCGCATCGCCGAGGCAACAGGGGATACCGTGTTTCTGACGCAGCGTAGCGGCCTCGATGCGGTGTGTATAGACCGTCACGAAGGCGCCTTTCCCATCAAAACCTTCACGCTCGATATCGGCATGCGCCGCCCGTTGGGTGTCGGCACCGGCAGTCTCGCCATCGTGGCGGCGCTAACGGACGAGGAAATTCAGGGCATTGCCACCAACAATCAAACACGCTACGAAGAATATGGCGTGTCGGGTACCACCTTGTTGGCGCAGGCTAAAAAGGCGCAAAAGCTGGGTTATTCCATGCGCGAGGCACCCACGCTCGCCGGCGTGCGTTCGGTGGGGCATGTCATACGCAATCAATCCGGCACGGCGTTTGCCGCGCTGTCAGTATCGACGATCTCCAGCCGCATGACCGAAAAGCGCGTGATTGAAATCGCCGCCTTGTTGAAAAGTGAAGTGCGTCTGATCGAAAAGCAACTCAGCAACGCCATTTAATGCGCGACGCTGCGTACGCATAAACAGCTCGCGCACGCTCCTGTGATTGATCTACCCGGAATTCCGCAAAAGGCTTACGCGCGCGACGCCAAGTGTCCGCTCGACGGCATACGCGTGCTCGATTTGTCGCGCGTTGTAGCGGGCAATATGGTCAGCCTGCTGCTGGCAGATTTTGGCGCTGAAGTCATCAAAATTGAAACGCCCGAAGGCGACGCACTGCGCGATTGGCTGGTCGGCGGCGTGGCGACCAACTGGAAAGTCTACGCGCGCAACAAAAAAAGCGTGTGCCTGAATCTGCGCCAGCCGCAAGCGAAAGAAATCCTGCTTAAACTGGTTGAGAGCGCGCAAGTTTTCATCGAGAACTTTCGCCCCGGTACGCTCGAAAAAATGGGCATCGGCCCCGACGTGCTGCATGCGCACAACCCGAAGCTCGTCATTGTGCGTGTCACCGGCTGGGGGCAGACCGGCCCCTACAAACACAAACCGGGGTTCGGCACGTTGGCCGAGGGCATGTCCGGCTTTGCGGTACTCAACGGCTTTGCCGACCGCGAACCCGTGCTGCCGCCCAACCAGTTGGCCGATTGCACGGCGGGCACTTATGGCGCGTTTGCGGTGATGATTGCGCTGCGTAACGTTGAAGTCAGCGGCGGGCAAGGGCAGATCATCGACTTGCCGTTACTGGAGCCGTTGTTTACTTTTATGGGGCCGCAAGCTGCTGGCTACAAGGCCAGCGGCAAACTGCGGCAACGCACCGGCAGCCGTTCCACCACGGCCGCGCCACGCAATGTATACCGTACGAAAGACGACAAATGGGTCAGCATGTCGGCGTCCACACAGGCGATGGCCGAGCGCCTGCTGCGCGTTATCGGCCACGGCCATTTGCTCGACGATCCGCGCTACAAAACCAACACGGAACGCGTGAAACACGCGGCTGATCTGGACGCGCTCATTGGTGAATTCATCGGCCACATGACGCTGACGGAAAACATGGCGTTCTTTGACAAGCATGAAGTAACCGTGGGCCCGATTTACGACATCGCGCAATTTATGCAAGACCCGCACGTGATCGCGCGCGAAATTGTGGTCGAGTACCCGGACGACGAAATGGGCGCAATCCCCATGCACAACGTGGTGCCCAAAATGTCCGGCACGCCGGGTGCCATACGCGCCCCTGCGCCCAAGCTGGGCGAGCACAATGGCGAGATACTCGGCGGGCTGGGATTGAGCGCTGCCGAGATACAATCGCTGATTGAAAACGATGTGATCTACGCCGGGCCGCAACGCAAAAAATAGCTTGTCGTTTGCGTTGCTGCGGTCTGGCCTTTGAGGAAACCTGTCATGAACCGCGAACTCCCCGTCTGGCGCTCGTTAATGTATTGCCCGGTCAACGTCGAAAAGTATGTCGACAAAGCGCACACGCGCGGTGCTGATGTGATTCAACTTGATCTTGAAGACAGCGTGCCGGTGCCGGAAAAGGTTGCCGCTCGCAAGCTGGTAATCAAAGCGGCGGCTCGCGTGCGCCGTGGCGGTGCCGATGTGGTGGTGCGCTTTAACCAGCCGTTGTCGCAGGCGGTGCCCGACATCGAACACGCGATTTGCCCGGACGTGGATGCGCTGGCGTGTACCAAGATCGGCGGCGTCAGTCACGTGCAGTTGCTTGACGAGCTGGTCAGCGAACTCGAAGCCAAACGCGGCATGACCGTGGGTCACACGAAATTCATCGTGATGATCGAAACCGCCGACGCGTTTTTTAAAATACGCGACATCGTGCGCGCGTCGCCGCGTATCGTAGCCTGCAATCTTGGCGGCGAGGATTTTGCGCTGGACAACAATATGCAGCCCAGCGGCGAAGCATTGCTTTACCCGAAACAGCACATGATTTTCGCGGCCAACGCACAAGGCATCATGCCGCTGGGTTTTATCGACAGCATTGCCGGCTTTGGCGATTGGGAGGCGTTTCGCAAAATGGTGCGCCGCTCGCGCGATTTTGGTTTCATGGGCGCGGGCTGCATCCATCCCGGGCAGGTGAAAATCGTCAACGAAGAATACAAGCCCAGCGACAGCGAAGTGGCCTATGCGCAAAAGTTGATCCAGCTCGACAACGAAGCCGCCGCCAGCGGACGCGGTTCGTTCACGCTCGACGGCAAGATGGTAGACATCCCCATCATCGTGCGCGCGCGTAAACTGATTGCGCGCTACGAAAAGATACGGGCGCGTGAGTTGCGCACCCTGGAGCACCTTAGCGCACCTTAGCGCACCTAGAACACAAGGCATAAAAAGTGCATAAAATCAAATACTTATGCCCTATTTTGGCGCTGGCGCTGCCCGCCGTGACTGCGGCCCAGCCCGGCACCATTGGCGCGGCGCAAGCCTACCCTTCGCGCCCCATCCGCATTATTGCGCAGTTCACGCCCGGCACGTCTACCGATGTGATGGCGCGCGTGGTGGCGCTGAAACTTGCCGCCGCATTCAATCAACAAGTGATCGTCGACAACCGCCCGGGCGCAGGGGCTGTGCTCGGCACCGAGATCGCCGCGAAAGCCTCGCCCGATGGCCACACGCTGGTGGCAGCGGTGTCGAGCGCGTTCGGTATCAACCCGTCGTTGTATGCCAAGCTGCCGTACGACGCGATCAAGGATTTCGATCCGATTATCAATCTTGCGCTCACCGCCCAAGCGCTGGTAGCCAGCCCCTCAGCGCCGTTCAAAAGCATCAAGGAATTGGTTGCCGTCGCGCGCGAGAAACCGGGCACATTCAACTACGCCTCGCTCGGCGCGGGTTCGACCAGCCATCTCACCACCGAAATGTTTCGCTCGGCAGCAGGCATCAAAATCAATCACATTCCGTTCAAGGGCAGCGGCGAGGCGCACACGCAATTGATGGGCGGACAAATCCCGGTGATGAGCGACACCATTCCGGCGACCTTGCAACACATCAAGTCCGGCCGGCTGCGCGGCTTGGGCATCGCCACCTTGAACCGCTCGCCGCTGTTGCCCGATTTGCCGACGATTGCGGAATCCGGCTTTCCCGGCTTCGAAGCGGTGGGCTGGATCGGCCTCGCAGCACCTGCGCGCACGCCGGTGGCTGTGCTCGACAAACTGAACGCCGAACTCAATAAAATGCTCAGCGACGCGGATTTCAAAGAGCGACTCAACACGCTGGCGTTCACGCCCGTGGGCGGCACGCGTAAGGCATTCGGTGATTTCATCCAAGCCGAAATCGCCAAGTGGGGCAAGGCGGTTAAGGAATCCGGCGCGCGGGTGGATTGAACGGCCATCGATGGCAAAACGCCTCAAAGTCGCCGTCACCGGTGCCGGCCTGAAAAACAGTCCTGACGGACGCGAGGGCTGGGCCGCGCGCGCGCATTTGCCGGCGCTGAAAAAGCTTTCGTCGCTTTACGATGTGGTGGCCGTTTGCACCACGCACCTCGAAACAGCGCAAAACGCCGCGCGCCATTTCGCTGTGCCGCATGCCTTTGACAACGTTGCGCATATGCTCGAAGCGCTGCCTGACATCGACGTGGTGTGCGTGTCGGTGCGTCCAGTGCATCACTACCCAGTTGTGTCCGCCGCGCTGCGCGCGGGCAAGCACGTGTATTGCGAACAGCCGTTGGGAATTTCCACCGCCGAAGCGCGCGCGATGACGGTGCTGGCCAAAGAAGCCGGTGTGCGCACCGTGATCGGCCATCAAAGCCACTACGAACCGGCTACGCTGCACATGGCCGAGCTGGTGCGTGAGGGCTACATCGGGCGGCCCCTGTCGTTCAACCACACTTACTTTGTCGGTAACTACATCGTGCCGCGCCCGTCGCACCGGCAGTGGTTGTTCGATGCGGACATGGGCGGGCATCCCGGCTATCGCAGCGGCCACAGCCTTGACCGGTTGCACACCGTGCTGGGGCGCGATGTCACGGCTATCTGTGCGGATATGGCGGTGCAAGTGCCCGAGCGCATTGCGGTGGACACTGGCGGCGTGATTCGCAGCAATCAGGTGGACAACATGAACTACCTGCTGCGGGTGGGTGGCGGGGCGGGCAGTGCCATCATGGGCACGATGATCACTAATTTTACGGCGTGGTACGGCACCGGCAATCATTTCGAGGTCTACGGTACGGAAGGCATGCTGATGCTCGCCACCGGCGGCACGACGGACTGGAGCAAGCAAACCGGCGAGGGCGATCCGTCGCGCGGTGAGTTAAAACTCTACGGCGCGCGCGCGAACATCCGCCAGTACGTGGCCGACCCTACGTCGCCGGAGCGCCTGCAAAATCAGTATCGCGAAATCGCCATTCCCAAAAAGCACTACACCGTTGACGGTATGGATCGCGGACGCGGCGCGTTTTTGGTGGCGCAAACTTGGCATGCGTTTGCGCAGGCCATTAACCAAGGGTACGAATGCGCACCGAGCTTTCGCGATAAACTCAAAATTCACCGCGTGTGGGATGCTGCCGAGGCTTCGGTGGACAAGCGCGCGTGGGTGAATGTGGATTACAGCGGGATTTCGTGATGTCCCATAACTTATTGAATTTATTGAGTTTATTCAATTTTTTCTACAGTCCTAAACCAACCAGGAGCCACCATGATCTACGAAATGAGAACTTACGATATCAAACCGCGTTCGCTCGCCGAAGTCGAAAAGCGTTTCGGCGAAGCCTACGAGAAGCGTAAAGCGTATTCGCCGCTGGCGGCGTTTTGGCATACAGAAATCGGCCCGCTGAATCAAATCATTCACGTCTGGCCGTACAAAGATTTGGAAGAGCGTGGCCGCATTCGCGCCGCCGCGATTGCCGACAAAGTCTGGCCGCCGAACATCAGCGAGTTCCTCGTCAATATGCGCTCAGAAATTTTTATGCCGTTCTCGGTGTCGCCGGAAATCAAGCCCGCCAAGCAAGGGCCGTTTTTTGAAATGCGCACCTACACCCACGCCGCCGGGGATTTGCCCAAGCTGCGCGCCGTGTGGGAAAAGGCCGTGCCGGAGCGCGTGAAATTCAGCCCGCTGTGCGCGGCTTGGTATTCGGAGTTGGGCGGGCTGAACAAGTTCGTACACATCTGGCCGTACCCCACGCTGGATGCGCGCAACGAAGTACGCGCCAAAACGCAGGCCGCTGGTGTGTGGCCACCTTCGGCCGAAAAAATGGGCTTGCCGGGTTACAACCTCACGGCGCAGGAAAATAAAATTGTGATGCCGTCGGCGTTTTCGCCGTTGCAGTAGCCATGCGCCGTTGCAGTAGCCATGCGCCGGGGCGGTTGGGGTGCGGCGGTGGCAGCGCTCGCGTGGTGCGTGGTTGCGAGCGCCGCTGAGCCGCAATATCCGTCGCGTCCCATTCGCTTCATCGTACCCAACGGCGCGGGCGGCACCACCGATTTGGTGGCGCGCGCCGTCGCGCCCAAGCTCGCCGACCGGCTGGGTCAGCAAGTGGTTATCGACAACCGGCCCGGCTCGGCCGGCATTGTCGGCACGGAAATCGTTGCCAAAGCCGCGCCCGACGGGCACACCCTGTTGATGGGCACTATCGGCAACATCGCCATCAGCCCCGCGCTCTACCGCAAGCTGCCGTATGACCCGGTGCGCGATTTTGCGCCGGTGACGCAGCTTGCCTCAGCCGCGTACATGTTGCTGGTGCAACCGCAATTGGCGGCAAAATCCGTCAAGGAATTGGCCGCGCTGGCAAAGGCCAAACCGGGCGCGCTCAACTTCGGCTCAGCAGGGAGCGGCACGGGTTCGCATCTGGCTGCGGAGTTGTTCAAGTCTGTGGTGGGCCTTGATATCGTGCACGTGCCTTACAAGGGCGGTGGCCCGGCGCTCACCGATTTAATCGCCGGGCAATTGCAACTGGTGTTCAACGGCATTCCGTCGTCGATGCCGCACCATCGCAGCGGGCGCGTGCGCGCGTTGGCCGTGACCACCGCCGCGCGTTCTACCGTTGCGCCGGAGTTGCCGACCCTGACCGAGGCGGGCTATGCCGGCGCTGAAGCAACGTCGTGGAGCGGCATACTCGTCCCAGCGGGCACACCCGCCGCCGTGATTGCCACGCTGAACAGCGCGTTGGTGCAGGCTTTGCAATTTGCCGATGTGACCGCGCGCCTCGCCAGCGACGGTGCCATCCCGGTGGGAAATTCTGCCGAGGCATTTGGCGCGTACATCCGCAGCGAGCAGGTCAAGTGGGCGCGGGTGGTTAAGGCTTCGGGCGCAGCAGCGCAATAAAATAATCAATTAAATCAACATGTTACGAATTATTCTGCTGCTGGGCCTAGGGTTTTGCACAGGCGCGCTCGCCGCTGATCGCGTGTGGCTTGAAGAACTCACCTGGGTTGAAGTGCGCAACGCCATCAAGGCAGGCAAAACCACCATTATTTTCCCCACCGGCGGCACCGAGCAAAACGGCCCGCACATGGTGTTGGGTAAACACAATTTCATTGTCAAACACGCCGCCGAACACATTGCGCGCCGCCTTGGCAATGCGTTGGTGGCACCCGTGCTCGCCTACGTGCCGGAAGGTGAACTGAATCCGCCCACGGGCCACATGCTGTTCCCCGGCACCATCACGCTGCCGGAAGCGCATTTCATCAAAGTCACCGAATACGCCGCGCGTAGCTTTCGCGCGCATGGCTTCAAGGACATCGTGCTCATCGGCGACAGCGGGCCGAATCAAAAAGGCTTGCAGGCCGCGGCGGCACTGCTCAACAATGAATGGGCCGGCAGCGGTGTGCGCGTGCATTACGCTGGCAGTTACTACGACACGCCGGCGTACACGAACTGGCTCAAGCAGCAGGGCGAAACCGCGCGCGACATCGGTACGCACGCCGGCATTGAAGACACTTCAGAACTGATGGCGCTACGCCCTGATTTGATTCGCACCGGTAAGTTGGCACCAGGCGGAGACTTTGCGGTGACGGGTGTGGTGGGCAACCCGACGCGCGCCAATGCCCGCTATGGCAGGCAGGGGCTGGAGTTGCGCATCAGTGCGGCGGTGGCACAAATCCAAAAATTAGTGGCCGGACACGGACAATAGCGGGCTGCGTCACGCCGTTATTCAAGTCTGTTATTCAGGTCTTAGGGTTTGGCGGGTAGTTTCTCCACACCCAGCCCGGCGGCACGCCACGCCTCAAGCCCGCCTTTCAAGGTAAGCGCGCCCTGATAACCGCTTTCGTACAGGTGTTTGGTGGCTTCACGAGCGCGCGCATCGTCGTTGCCGTAAAGCACAACGACGTCCACTTTCGGCAGCTTGAGGCTGTCCAGTCGCGCTTTGAACTCGCCGCCGGGCACGCAGATCGCACCAGCGATATGCCCCTGATCGTAGTCGGCGCGCTCGCGTAAATCGATCACCACCGGGCGCGGCTCGCTTTTCATCAGTGCCGCGGCTTCTTTGACGGACACCTCCGGCCCACCCTTCAGCCCGTGGCTGGAGAACACAAAAACGCCCACAAAAATCAGGATGGCAATCAGCCAGTTACGATTCATGTTGTGTCGCTGCCGTGGTCGCTAGCGTCAGGGTGCGGCGGGCGTAAACGCGTCGCAGTAAAAGGCGTCCGGCGGCAGTTTGCCTAGCGCAGAAAAATCCCTGCGCGCCGAATCAATCACCACAGGCGCGCCGCAGGCATACACCTCATGCGCGGACATATCGGGAAAATCCCCCATCACTGCCTGGTGTACAAAGCCCGTGCGGCCCGTCCATGCGTCAGTGGCGGGCGCATCGGACAGCACGGGAATGTACGTAACACCGTGATCGCGCGCCCAGCTTTCCGCCAAGTCATGCAAATACAAATCGGCGCGCACGCGGCAGCCCCAATACAGCGTCATCGGGCGTTGGATGCCTTGATGCAACGCGTGCTCGATAATGGCTTTAATGGGCGCAAAGCCGGTGCCGCTGGCAAGCAGAATGAGCGGTTTATCGCTGTCTTCACGCAGGAAAAACGTGCCCAGCGGGCCTTCAAAGCGCAGGATGTCTTTTTCTTTCAGCGTGTTGAACACGAATTGACTGAACGGCCCGCCGTAGTTACGCAAATGCAGTTGCAGCACGTCGTCGTCGTGCGGCGCGTTGGCAATCGACAGGCTGCGGCGCAAGCCGCTCTTGGTGAGAATATCGACGTATTGCCCAGCGAGAAATTGCAGGCGTTCATTAGCGGGCATGCGCAAATGAATCAGAGTCACGTCGGGTGCCAAGCGCTGTAGCTTTTGCACGCGGCACGGCAGCTTGCGCACCACGATGTCTTTGATGGCGCTGATTTCGCGACATTCAATCACCACATCGGTCAGCGGCTTGGCTTGGCAAAACAGCGCGTAGCCATTTTGCTTTTCGGCATCCGTCAGCGCCGATGGGCTGTAGTTGCCGTAATCGACCTCGCCCTGAAGCAATTTGCCTTTGCAACTGCCGCAGCCGCCGTTGCGGCAGGCGTAGGCGATGTTGAATCCCTCGCGCAGCGCGCCGTCGACGATGGTTTCAATGCCGCTCACTCGGTACGCGTGGCCGCTGGGCTGGATGGTGACTTGGCAGGGCATGGCGTAAAATGCTTCGCTCTATGAGACGGTTACTGATTATCGGCTGTGGCGATGTGGGCTTGCGTTTGATACCGTTGGCGCGCGCGCGATATCGCATTTATGCACTGACGCGCGACGCCGCGCACTGTGCGAACCTGCGCGCGCTGGGAGTGACGCCGGTGGTGGGAGATTTGGATCATCCGCAGTCGCTCTCGTCCATCGCCGGTATTGCACATGACGTGGTGCATCTGGCACCGCCGCCGTCGCAAGGTGTCGCCGACACGCGCACCGCGCATTTGATTGCTGCTTTGATGTATCAACCGAATGCACGCAGGCCCAAAAAGTTGAGGGCTAGTTTACCACAGCACTTTGTCTATATAAGCACCAGCGGCGTGTATGGTGATTGCGGCGGCGCGGTGGTGGCCGAGACACGCGCGCCGCAACCGCAAACCGCGCGCGCGCGGCGGCGCGTGGATGCCGAACGGCGGCTGCGTGCCTGGGGCGTGCGCAGCGGTGTGGTGGTGTCGATACTGCGCGTCCCCGGTATTTATGCCGCCGACCGTTTGCCGCTGGCGCGGCTGGCGCGCGGCACGCCAGCGCTGGCAGATGCGGACGACGGTTTTGTGAACCATGTGCATGCCGACGATCTCGCGCGCATGGTGGTGGCGGCGCTCAATCGCGCAACACCGGGCCGCACCTACAACGCGGTGGACGATTTGCCGCAAAAGATGGGTGATTATTTTGATTTGGTGGCAGATCGTCACGGCATGCCCCGGCCGCCGCGCGTGGCGCGCAGTGAGGCGGCGCGCGTCATTCCGGAAAACCTGCTGTCGTTCATGAGTGAGTCGCGGCGCTTGAGCAACCAGCGGTTGAAGCAGGAATTGCGCTTTCGCTTGCGTTATCCAAGCGTGTATGAAGGGTTGCCAGCGGGGTTACAAGCGGGGCTGGTGATCGCTGGTAAGCCCTCCGCGTCGCAGCCATGACGTCACTCGACGACGTATGGCTGGTGTTCACCAACGCGCCTGACCGCACGGTGGCGGACAAGATTGCGCATGCGTTGGTGGATGAAAGCGTGGCAGCGTGCGTCAACATCCTCGCCCCGTGTGTATCGGTGTACCGCTGGCAGGGCGTGGTTGAAACCGCAGAAGAAATTCCGCTGCTGATTAAAACCACGCGCGCGCGGTATGCGTCCGTTGAAAACCTGATTCAGCGCCTGCATCCACACGAACTTCCGGAAATTATCGCAGTCCCACTCGCGTCCGGTTTGCCCGGCTACCTGCAATGGGTGGCGCGTGAGACCGGCGGTGAACTCAGGGAAGCATAATGCGAAATATTCGTAACTATTTGATTTTATTGTGTTTTATATTTGTCCCCTTATGGGCGCAGGCGGCGCAGCCGGATTTGCTAGAGCCGGAAAAGGCGTTTCGCTTTTCCGCGCGCGTGCTGGACGCCGCGAACATTGAAGTGCGCTACCAAATCGCCGACGGCTATTACCTGTATCGCGAGCGCTTTGCGTTTGCCGCAGAACCGGCGGGGGTGAAGCTGGGCGCGGCGCAAATTCCCGAAGGCAAAAAGAAGAAGGATGAGTTTTTCGGCGAGGTGCAAACACATCGCGGCGAATTGAAAATCGTGGTACCGGTGGAAGCCGCCGCTGACGGCAAAGTGGCGCTCAATGTCACGTCGCAGGGCTGCGCCGACTCAGGCGTGTGCTACGTGCCGATGGACAGCAAAATTCAGCTCGCGATGGCGGGCGGGGCGATGCCAGCGGGTGGGATCGTCACCGCGAAGGCCGGGGCAGATCCGCTGGCGCGTTTGATGGAGCAAGGCACATCGGGTCCACCGCCGGTCGCGGAAGATTCACGCATTGCCGCCTTGTTCCACGGCGGCTTCGGCTGGCTGATCGCGAGCTTTTTCGGCTTCGGGCTGTTGCTGACGTTTACGCCGTGTGTGCTGCCGATGATCCCGATTTTGTCGGGCATTATCGTCGGGCGCGGGCAGCCGGTGACGCGTATGCAAGGGTTTGCGTTGTCAGCGGCGTATGTGCTGGGCATGGCAATCACCTATGCAATGGCCGGCGTGGCTGCTGGGTTGTCGGGCGCTATGCTGTCGGCGGCGCTGCAAAATCCGTGGGTGCTGGGGAGCTTTGCGCTGGTATTTGTCTGGCTGGCCCTGTCCATGTTCGGTTTTTACGAATTGCAGTTGCCTGCCGGTTTGCAGGCGCGCTTGAGCGCAACCTCTAACCGGCTGCCCGGCGGACGCTACGCCGGGGTTTTCACCATGGGTGCGCTGTCCGCGCTGATTGTCGGCCCCTGCGTGGCGGCGCCGCTGGCGGGCGCGCTGCTCTACATCAGCCAAAGCCGCGATGGCGTGCTCGGTGGCGTGGCGCTGTTTGCCCTGGCGTTGGGCATGGGCGTGCCGCTCTTGGCGGTGGGCGCGTCAGCTGGCGCGCTGTTGCCCAAGGCGGGGCCGTGGATGGATGCCGTCAAACGCTTTTTCGGCGTGCTGCTGCTAGCGGTGGCCATTTATTTGGTGTCGCCGCTGCTGCCGGTGGCGGTGCAAATGCTGGCGTGGGCCGCGCTGCTGATTGTGACCGCCGTGTATTTGCGCGTGATCGATCCGCTGCCGCAAGACGCACAAGGCGCACAAGGCATACAAGGCGCACACGGTTTGCAGCGTTTCGGCAAAGGCTTGGGTGTTGTCGCTTTGCTCGCTGGCGCAGCGTATCTGGTGGGGGCGTTTTCTGGAGCCAAAGACGTGCTGCAGCCGCTGTCAGGCTTAGTCGCAGCGGGCAAAGCGGGTGCGCCTGCCGTGAGTGAGCCCCTGTTTAAGCGCGTATCCACTGGCGCCGAGCTGGATGCGGCGGTCAAAGCCGCTACCGCGACCGGCAAGCCCGTCTTGCTCGATTTTTACGCGGATTGGTGCGTATCCTGCAAGGAAATGGAGCGATTTACCTTTACCGACACGCAAGTGCAGCAACGCTTGGCGGGCATGGTCAAGGTGCAGGCCGACGTCACGGCAAATACTGCGGAACATCAGGCGCTGCTCAAGCGCTTCCGCTTGTTTGGGCCGCCCGGAATCATCTTCTTTGATAAAAAAGGTAATGAAATCAATGGATTGCGTGTCATTGGCTTTCAGAATGCTGAAAAATTCGTTGGCGTGCTGGATGAAGCACTGAAGTTCTGATTTTCGCCATTATTTTCTTATTGACGCTAATTTCAGCTATCTGTCGGCAAAATTGTCTAATCGTATCGCCCGTTATTCGCTGTATGTGTTCGTTGCCTTGGTCGCGTTTGGCGCGGGCCTGTGGTTTAGCACGATGCAGCACAGCACAGCGCCGGAGCAAAGTGCGGCTGAGGCGATTTATGGGATTACCTTGCCCGACCTGCAAGGTAAACCACAACCAGTGGCGCAATGGCGTGGCAAGGTGTTGGTAGTCAACTTTTGGGCAACGTGGTGCGAGCCCTGCCGCAAGGAAATCCCGATATTCGTGCAATTACAAGAGCGTTATGCCGCTAACGGTCTGCAATTTGTTGGTATCTCCGTAGATCAAGTGGATAAAACCAGTGAATTTGCACGTAACTACTCGATAAATTACCCTAACTTAATTGGCACCTTTGACGCTGTAGAGGTTTCTCGGCTGGCGGGCAATAAACGGCGCGTATTGCCGTACACGATCATTTTTGATCGTAAAGGGCAGATTGTGGCGACCGAATTGGGTGGATTAACGCAGGAAAAACTGGAGGCGCTGCTTTCCCCGCTGCTGTAGTGGCGCTGACGTCACGCGGAAAAGCCGCTGTTCGTTCGCCACGCATCCCCGCATTCCCTCTTATTTTCCTCGTAAAAGTCACTAATTTTGCGCAAAGTGGTATCATCTTCCGCAGAAGTCTGATCATCAGCGGTGGGAGGGTGGTTTACGCATGTCCAGCAAAAATCACAAAAATATACTGTTGCTCAACGGCCCCAATCTGAATCTGCTGGGTACGCGCGAGCCGGAGATTTACGGCGGCGATACCCTAGCGTCGATTGAAAAGCGCTTGGCGCAGCAGGCGCAGGCCGGTGGCGCGAGCTTGGCGGCTTTTCAAAGCAATGCCGAATCCGACTTGGTGAATCGCATTCAGCAAGCGTCGCGCGACGGGGTGGATTTCATCATTATCAATCCGGCGGCGTACACGCACACCAGCGTGGCCATGCGCGACGCGCTGGCGGCGGTGCGCATTCCGTTCATTGAAGTGCATTTGTCGAACGTGTTTGCGCGCGAGGCGTTCCGGCAGCATTCGTATTTCACCGATATCGCGGTGGGCATCATCAGCGGCCTTGGTGCCAAGGGCTATGCGTTAGCGCTGGCTTACGCGTTGGGTCATTCGTTCGAAAGTAAATAAAGTAGAATAAAATCATGGACTTACGAAAAGTAAAAACCCTGATCGATCTGGTCCAGCAATCCGATATTACCGAGCTGGAAATCACCGAAGGCGAAGAGCGCGTGCGCATCAGCCGCAGTGCTGTGGTGACCCATCACCCAGTAGTGGCTGCGCCGGTGGTTTTGCCGTCCGCCCTGACAGGCGTTGAGCTGGCCACCCCAGCAGCGGGTGCACCGGAAGCGCCCGCTGAACCCGCCGGATTCGTTCTCAAATCGCCCATGGTAGGCACGTTTTACCGCTCGTCGTCGCCCGGCGGCAAACCGTTTGTCGAATTGGGGCAGACCGTCAAAACCGGCGAAACGGTTTGTATGATTGAGGCCATGAAATTGCTCAACGAAATCGAAGCGGGCGCTGATGGCGTGGTCAAGGAAGTCCTCGTCGAAAACGGCGAGCCGGTGGAATATGGGCAGCCGCTGATGGTGATTGCTTGATCCCAAGATTTAGGGTTAAGGATGCAGCATTGCGAAACGGTTTTCTCCGTCACCAGGTTCCTAGTGTTCAATCCTGAATCCTGAACAACCATGTTCGGAAAAATCCTTATTGCGAATCGCGGCGAAATCGCGCTGCGTATCCAGCGCGCGTGCCGTGAAATGGGCATCAAGACCGTGGTGGTGCATTCCGAAGCGGATGCCGAGGCCAAATATGTAAAGCTTGCTGATGAGTCGGTGTGCATCGGCCCGGCAGCCTCTGCGGCGAGTTACCTCAATGTGCCAGCGATTATCAGCGCGGCGGAAGTTACGGACGCCGAAGCGATACATCCGGGCTACGGTTTTTTGTCGGAGAACGCCGATTTTGCCGAGCGTGTAGACAAAAGCGGATTTGTCTTCATTGGCCCGCGCGCGGAAACCATCCGTCTGATGGGCGATAAAGTCAGCGCTAAAAACGCCATGAAAAAAGCGGGCGTGCCGGTGGTGCCCGGCATCGACACCGCGTTGCCCGACGATCCTAAAGAAATCATCAAAATCGCGCGTGAAATCGGTTACCCGGTGATCCTCAAGGCATCGGGCGGCGGCGGCGGGCGCGGCATGCGTGTGGTGCACACCGAGGCCGCGCTGTTGAATGCCGCCAACACCACGCGTAGCGAGGCGCAAGCGGCGTTCAATAACCCCATGATTTATATGGAGAAATTTCTAGAGCGTCCGCGACACATTGAAATCCAAGTGATCGCCGACAAGCACAAGAACGCGCTCTATCTGGGTGACCGCGATTGCTCCATGCAGCGTCGCCATCAAAAAATCATTGAAGAAGCGCCTGCGCCTTTGCTCAACTCGCGTGCGCGCATACGCACCGGCGAGCGTTGTGCCGAAGCCTGCCGCAAAATAGGGTATGAAGGCGCGGGCACGTTTGAGTTTTTATATGAAGGCGGCGAGTTTTTCTTCATTGAAATGAACACGCGTTTGCAGGTCGAACATCCGGTGACGGAAATGATTACCGGCCTCGATCTGGTGCAAATGCAAATTCGCATCGCCGCCGGCGAAAAACTCGCGCTGCGCCAGCGCGAAGTGACATTGTCGGGCCATTCCATCGAATGTCGCATCAACGCCGAAGACCCCTACAAATTCACGCCCAGTCCGGGCCGCATTACCTCGTTGCACATGCCCGGCGGTCCCGGCATACGCGTGGATTCGCATGCCTACAGTGGCTATACGGTGCCGCCGAATTATGATTCGCTGATCGGCAAAATCATTGCCTACGGCGACACGCGCGAGCAGGCCATTGCACGCTTGTCTATCGCGCTGTCGGAAACCGTGATCGAAGGCATCAAAACCAATATCCCGCTGCATCAGGATTTGTTGCGCGATGCGGCATTCATGCGTGGCGGCACGAGCATTCATTACCTTGAAGAAAAGCTGGCTAAACTGGTGATGCGAGCCGATTGAGCATTCAGGAACGCGTAACCCAACGCCGCACGCCCAACCCGCTGCTCTCACCCCGCTGCTCTCAACCCAAACCAAAAAATGCCCTGGCAAGCTGTCACCCTGATCGTCGATGCCCGCTGCGTGGAAACGCTGTCCGATCTGCTGATCGAGCGCGGGGCGCTGTCGGTGGACGTTTCTGACGCCGCCGCTGGCACACCCAATGAACGGCCGTTGTTCGCCGAGCCGGGCAGCGCACCCGCTTCAAACTGGCCGGTGAATCGCGTGGTGGCGCTGTTCAACGAAGATAGGGCGATCGCGCAAATCGTGCCGGACGTGCTGCGCGCCACGCGTTTGCCCGGCACCACGCCGTACGGCATCGATCGCGTAAACGATCAAGACTGGGTGCGCCTCACGCAGGCGCAATTCACGCCGCAAAAAATCTCGCAGCGCCTGTGGGTGGTGCCCACTTGGCACCAAGTGGTGGATGCTGCGGCCATTAACATCCGGCTTGATCCGGGTCTTGCCTTCGGCACTGGCACGCACCCGACCACGCGCCTGTGTTTGCGTTGGCTCGACGCGCATTTGCAGCACGGTGACAGCGTGATCGACTATGGTTGCGGCTCCGGTATCCTTACCGTCGCGGCGATGAAGCTCGGGGCCGGCAGCGCTACCGGCGTGGATATTGATCCGCAGGCGGTGTTTGCCGCACACCGCAATGCCCAGCAAAATCAAGCCGAGGCCACCTTCTTCGCAGCGGCGGATGATGTCAAAGCGCCAGCAAGTGTCGTGGTGGCCAATATTTTGGCGAACCCGCTCACAGTATTGGCGCCCTTGCTCGCGCGGCTGACGCTGCCGGGCGGGCATGTGGTGTTGTCGGGCATACTCGCACCGCAAGCAGAGGAGGTGCGCGACGCCTACCAGCCATGGTTCGACATGCACACCACCGAGCCCGACGACGAGTGGGTGTTACTCGCGGGCCGCAAGCGATAACATTGGGAAAACACGGGAGTCGGATTCAGCCATGTCGATGGTGACGCAATGCCCGCACTGCAGCACGGCGTTTAACGTCACGCCAGACCAATTGTTTTTGCGTGATGGCAAAGTGCGATGTGGGCATTGTCAGCAAGTGTTCGACGGTTTGGTGCATCTCACCTCGCTCGAAGCCTTGCAGGCGGGCGCGCCGCCGCCGCCGCAGGCTGAGGCTGGCGAGGCCGCCAACATACGCGTGGACGAAGCGACGGCGCCCCGCTCACCGCCTGTGGCGCACAGCTTTTCGCCGGTAAACTGGCCCATGTTGCCCGATGTGCCCGCCGTACCGGTGCCGCCGTTGCCGCTTGAAATCGTGGCCAACGCCGCACAAGCGCACACATCGGCA
Organism: Burkholderiales bacterium; assembly: GCA_043743335.1. Lineage (GTDB taxonomy): Bacteria > Pseudomonadota > Gammaproteobacteria > Burkholderiales > SG8-41 > UBA5216. The sequence continues at coordinate 9,896 of JAYTWR010000174.1, read as the reverse complement.
TCGCCCGCTAACCGTGCGGCGGGTTCGACTGCCGGCGCGGGCAGTGAATCGTCGATGCCCGCCAAAAACGTCGAACACGTCGACGACGTCGACGACACTGAAGCACGCATCACCGCGATGTTGGCCACAGGCTCGCTGGCGACGAAGCCCGCTCCGAGCGCTTTTCGCTCGTCCGAAGAAATTCGCATTCAAGACATCGAGCCGCCGACGCGCCGTGGCGGCGCTGCGTGGGCCATGGCGGCGACGCTGGCTGCGCTAGTGTTGGGCGCGCAGGCGCTGCACACCTTTCGCAGTGAAGCCGCCGCGCACTTTCCGGCGATGAAGCCGGCACTTGCGCAACTGTGCGAGTGGGCGCATTGCACGGTGCCGCCGCTACAACGGCCGGCAGCGCTCACCATTCAGGCGTCGGATATGCTGATACTCGACAAGGCCAAGCCGCATCTGGTGCAATTGATCGTGACCCTGCAAAACCAGTCGGCGCTGGATGTGGGCTTTCCGGCGATAGACCTCGTGCTCAACGACCGCTTTGATCACGCCCTAGCGCGCCGCGTGTTTTTGCCGAAAGACTATCTGCGCGGCGCTGACGCGCAAAAAACCGTGATCGCTGCCAGCGTTGCGACTACCATACGCATTGATCTCGATGTCAGTGAACTGTCTGCTGGCGGCTTCGGATTGTTGCTGATACCCGCGCCGCAAACCTGAAAGAACGTCTATGCCCAATCTCAATCCCAATCCCAATCCCAATGATGTGAAGTACCACGAAACCCACACCTGGATCAAACCCGAGCCTGACGGCAGCTATATTGTTGGCATCACCGAACACGCGCAAGAGCAACTTGGCGATGTGGTTTACGTGCAGCAACCTGAAATCGGCACGGCCATTCAACAGGGCGAGCCGTGCGGCGTGATTGAGTCCGTCAAAACCGCCGCCGACGTGCACGCGCCGGCCTCGGGCGTGGTGATTGCGGTGAATCCCGCGCTGGCCGACGCGCCTGAAACCCTCAACAGCGATCCGTATGGCGCGTGGCTGTTTCGCATGACCTTGAATGACGCAACGGAACTCGCCGCCTTGCAAGATGCGGCGGAGTACGACAAAAGCTTGGGTTGAGTTAAATAAAATTATTCAATAAAATCAATTAGTTATGAATTATCTGCCGCCGAGTGGCCCGCACAAAAGCGTAGGCGGCTTGGGGCGTATCTGGCGTGCCCTGTTTTACTCGCTGGCCGGGTTGAAAGCGGCCTACCGGCACGAAAGCGCGTTTCGGCTGGAGTTGGCGTTGGCCGCGTTGCTGATCCCGCTGGCGTTGTGCTTGCCTGCCAGTGGCATCGGCAAAGCGTTGATGATCGCCAGCGTGCTGCTGGTGCTGATTGTCGAACTCGTCAATTCCGCTGTGGAAGCCGTCGTCGATCACATCTCGCTGGAACGGCACGAACTCGCCAAGCGCGCCAAAGATATCGGCAGCGCCGCGGTACTGATCGCGCTGGTCAATGCGGTTGCGGTGTGGGCGCTGGTGTTGCTGGCGTAAAAAAAGCGTGGCCTTCACGGACCACGCTTTTGTTTGAGACGGCAGGCGCTATTTTTTTAGCGCGTCGCGAATTTCACGCAGCAACACCACGTCTTCCGGCGCTGCGGGCGGCGCTGCGGGCGGCTCGGCTTTTTTCGATTTGTTATAGGCCTTCACCAGCATAAATATGGCGAACGCCACGATCAGAAACGCCAAAATCGTGTTGATGAACAAACCGTAGTTCCACGTCACCGCGCCAGCTTTTTGCGCGATTTCCACGGTGGCGTAGGGGCCGGCTGTTGTGCCGTCTTTCAACACGGTGAATTTGTTGGCGAAATCCACACCGCCCATCAGCAAGCCGATAGGCGGCATGATGACATCTTTGACCAGCGACTCGACAATTTTCCCAAACGCCGCGCCGATAACGACACCCACGGCCATGTCGAGCACATTGCCCTTCATGATGAACTCTTTGAATTCCTGAATCATGTTGCCCCCCTTCAAGATGTGATGGATTGTTGTAAACGAATCAGCGCAAACTGATCGAGCGCCATTATGCGCGCATCGGCAGCGGCTGTGGCATGACAATGGTAAAAGCATTGTAAACAATGCCTTGTGCGGGTGCCAGGCGCGCAGGGCGACATTGCTATAATGCGCAGTCCAAATTTTAGGAACGCTCATGCCTACGCTGATTTGCGGCTCTATCGCCTACGACACTATTATGGTGTTCAAAGACCAATTCAAGAACCACATTCTCGCCGACAAGCTGCACATACTGAACGTCGCGTTTCTGGTGCCCGATATGCGCCGCGAATTCGGCGGCTGCGCAGGCAACATCGCCTACAACCTCAAAATGCTCGGCGGCGAACCGTTAATCATGGCAACCGTGGGCGATGACCATGCGCCGTACACCGCGCGGCTCGACAACATTGGGCTGGCCCGTACCCATGTGCGTGAAGTCAGCGGTGCATTTACCGCGCAGGCGTTCATTACCACCGATCTTGACGATAACCAAATCACTGCGTTTCACCCCGGCGCGATGAATTTCTCGCAGCAAAATCATGTGTCCGACGCCAAGGGTGTGACGCTCGGCATCGTCTCGCCCGATGGTCGCGACGGCATGATTCAGCACGCGCGTGAGTTTCATGAGGCAGGCATCCCATTTATTTTTGATCCGGGTCAAGGCCTGCCGATGTTTAACGGCGATGACCTGAACCAATTCATCGGCTTGGCGGACTACGTCACCGTCAACGATTACGAAGCCGAGCTGCTGCAACAACGCACCGGCAAAACCCTCGCGCAAATCGCCACCGAAGTCAAAGCGTTGATCGTGACGCTAGGCGCAAAAGGCTCCGAGATTTACGCCAGCGGTAAAAAGTACGACATTCCCTGCGTCAAACCCGAAGCCGTGCTTGATCCCACCGGCTGCGGCGACGCGTTTCGCGCGGGCCTGCTGTACGGCATTACGCACGGCATGGATTGGGCGGTCACGGGCCGGCTGGCATCGTTGATCGGCGCGCTGAAAATTGCGCAACGCGGGCCGCAAAATCACAGCTTTACGCGCGATTCGATTGCGGCGTTATACACAGCGAATTTTGGCCACGCACCTTGGTCATCTTAATCAAACAGGAGGCGCCATGCGTTCGACGATGCGTTCGATGAAACCGGCAGTGGTCATCACATTACTCTTGAGTGTATCCGGTTGTGCCACCAACCCCGACACCGTGCGCACGGGTGAGCAAGTGCAGCGCGAGCAATCCGCGCGCCCCGGCGTGGTGGAATCCACGCGCGACGTTACCATCGATGGCGCGCGTCCCAGCGGCGTGGGCGGCGTGATCGGCGCCGTGATTGGCGGCGTGGGCGGCAGCTACATCGGATCGGGCCGCGGCACCATTGTGGGTTCTGTCGTCGGGTCGGTGCTCGGTGGCCTTGCGGGCAACGCTGCCGAACAGGCGGCGTCGCGCCAGCCCGGTGTGGAGCTCACCGTAAAACTCGACGATGGCCGCACCGTCGTCATCGTGCAAGCGGCGGGGCAAGAAGTCTACAAGGCCGGCGAGCGCGTGAGCGTGGTGTCCGATGGTGCCACGGCGCGCGTGTCGAGATAACGTAACTAGTTGTTTTTATTGATGAAATAGAGATCTATTGCACGCGGTTTCCCGGCCTACCACCAGCCTCATACGCGCGCTGCGGTTCGCGCGGCTGGTGGCGCATTTCGCGCAAGCGGCAGCCGTGGCGGGGTTCGGCTATCCCTTTATGAAACCGGCGCGTCAGCGCTTGTGCTTGCAGCGCTGGTCGCGGCAACTGCTGAATCTGCTGGCAATACGGCTTAGCGTACACGGCGAGCCGCCGCGTGAGGGTGACCGCTTCCTACTGGCGGGCAACCACGTGTCGTGGCTGGATATTTTTGCCATCAACGCCGCCGTGCCTACGCGCTTTGTGGCCAAATCCGAAATACGCGGCTGGCCGCTGGTGGGCTGGCTGTGCGTCAAGGCGGACACGCTTTTTATCGAGCGCGCACGACGGCGCGACCTCGCGCGTCTGGATGACGTGCTCGCTACGGCCCTGCGCAACGGCGCAGGCGTAGGCGTGTTTCTCGAAGGCACCACCACCGACGGCAATGAAGTGCTGCCGTTTCACAGCTCGCTGCTGCGCCCCGCGCAACAGGCGAAAATCAACGTCGTGCCGGTGGCGATCAACTATCGCCGCAGTGATGGATCAGTCTGCACCGAAGCCGCCTTCGATGGCGATAAAACCGTGGCCGATACCTTGCGCCTGATGCTCACGCAGCACGAAATCCACGTGCACGTGCATTTTCTGCCGGCCATTGCCAGTGACGGTGTGCATCGCAAGGAACTCGCACGGCAAACACGTGAGGTGATCGTGCGCACCTTGTATCCAGAGTCACATTGAACCGGTAGCGCGCAGTGTCGCACTCAGTCCGCACCCGCACGGGCGCACGCACACTGAAACACCCGCCGGTCTTCCAGCCGCATGGCGGTGAGCTTGCGGCCCCACACGCAGCCGGAATCCAGCCCGACCACGTCATCGCGCAGCAACAGGCCGAGCGAGGCCCAGTGACCGAACAGCACCGGCGTGTCGGCACTGGCGCGGCCGGGCACGTCGTACCACGGCATGTAGCCCGGCGGCATGTTGACGGGCGCTAACTTGTGGGTGAACTCCATGTTGCCATCGGCGTTGCAAAGCCGCATGCGCGTCATGGCGTTGACGATGACGCGCAGCCGGTCGTCACCTGTGAGCTTGTCGTGCCAGGCGCTGGGTTTGTTGCCGTAGAGTGGGCGCAGAAAAGCATCGTGATCATCGCCGCGCAGCACGGCTTCGACTTCGCCAGCGAGGCTCAGTGCCTTGGCAATGCCCCATTGCGGCAACAGGCCTGCATGTACCATGGCGTATCCGCGGTCTGCGTGCATGAGTTTTTGCTGACGCAGCCAGTGCAGTAATTCTTCGCGGTCAGGCGCGTCGAGCACATCGGCGAGCGTGTCGCCAGCATACTGCTTGGTGTAGCCTGAGGCCGCCACCAGCAAATGCAAATCGTGATTGCCAAGGATTGGCACGGCGGCGTTGCCCAAGCCCCGGATAAAGCGCAGGGTTTCCGCCGATTGCGGGCCGCGATTGACCAAATCGCCGACCAGCCACACCTGATCGCGCGCCGGATCAAATTTGACCTGATCGAGCAGGCGCTTTAACGGATCGCAGCAGCCCTGCAAGTCGCCGATGGCGTAGGTGGCCATAAATAACCGTCAATAAAAAAAGGCGCGGAACACCGCGCCTTCGGATAACACGGGCTTCATGGTTACTTGGACTGCGACACCATGTACTCCACCGCCGCTTTCACGTCGCCGTCGGCGAGGCTCATATTGCCCCCTTTGGGCGGCATGGCGTTCTTGCCTTTGATCGCGCTGGCTTGCAGCGTGGCCAAGCCTGTGCCGATGCGCGGCGCCCAAGCAGCCCTGTCGCCCACTTTGGGCGCGCCCGCAACGCCAGCAGCGTGACAGGCCTGGCAGCTTGCGTCATACACCGCTTTGCCCGTAGGCGCGGCCTTGGCCGCGTCGCCGGTGGCTGCTGCAGCGACCACGGGTGCTGCTGCCGGCACCGGAACCAGCGGCGACGGGCCTTTTTCGACATCGGGCGCGCTGCCCACCGGCTTGATGCGCTCGGCAATCGCTTTGTCCGACATGGACGGCGTGGTGCGCGGTTTATCGCCGCCCATCACAAAGTGAATAATGGTGAATATCACCACGATGGGGATGATGAAAGCCAGCACAACGACCACAATCAACTGGGTAGGCGTTTTGATAAAGCCGGTATCGCTGTCCGAATGGCCGGAGGAATGGGTGTCGCTCATGGGTGGCTCTTTAAAATGAGGTGCGTTTGTTTAAGTGCGCTAAAGCAGCAGATTATAGCTTGAGCGGCGCAGACGGTAAAAGGCTCGCGGCGGGCGCGTGTTAAAATCCCCGGCCGGTATCTGTTGCCCAGCGTTATTCAGTGTCGTTCAACGCGGTTCAACACGGTTCAACACGGTTCAACACAATCCGGCAAACACGCGCCCGTAGCTCAGTTGGATAGAGTACTGCCCTCCGAAGGCAGGGGTCGGACGTTCGAATCGTCTCGGGCGCGCCAGAATTTTCAAAGTGCTTTCAAACACTTAAATCCGGATACGGCTTTTCGAAAGCGTTGATGTCCATCGAGTCTCGCTACGACGCCGTAATCATCGGTGGCGGCCACAACGGCCTTACCTGCGCCTGCTATCTGGCGGCGGCGGGGTTGAAAGTGCGTATCCTTGAGCGCCATACCGAGGTGGGCGGCGCTGCGATCACGGAGACCTTTCATCCCGGCTTTCGCAATTCCGTCGCCGCCTACACCGTCAGCCTGCTCAACCCGAAGGTGATCGCGGATCTTAAGCTGGCGGAGCACGGCTTACGCATTGTTGAGCGCCCGCTGTCAAATTTTTTGCCTTTGCCCGGCGGCCAGCATTTGAAAATCGGCCGCACTCTCGCTGAAACGCAAAGCGAAGTCGCGCGTTTTTCGGTGCGCGATGCCGAGCAACTGCCGCGCTACTACCAAGTGCTCGATCAAGCGGCTGACGTGGTGCGCGACATGCTGCTGGAAACGCCGCCCAACGTGGGCGGTGGTTTTACCGATTTTTTGTCTGCGGTCAAAACCGGCAACCGGCTGCGCAAGCTCGACATGGCCGCGCGGCGCAACGTGCTGGATTTTTTCGCCAAGAGTGCGGGCGACGTGCTCGACGCGTGGTTTGAATCCGACGCGATCAAGGCGGCGTTTGGCTTCGATGCCATTGTCGGCCATTTCGCCAGCCCGTACACGCCCGGCTCGGCGTATGTGTTGCTGCACCACGTGATCGGCGAGGTCAACGGCCATCGCGGCGCGTGGGGGCACGCCATCGGCGGCATGGGCGCAATCACGCAGGCCATGCGCAAAGAGGCCGAGCGGCGTGGCGTGGAAATCACCACCGGCAGTGAAGTGGCGCAAGTCGTGGCGGACGTGCGCGGTGTGCAGGGCGTGCAACTCGCCGACGGGCGCGTCATCGACAGCCGCTGTGTGGTGTCCGGCGTCAACCCGAAATTGCTCTTTACCAAACTGATCCCGCAGCACGCACTGGATGCAGAATTCTTGCGCCGCATGCGCAACTACAAATGCGCGTCGGGCACCTTTCGTATTAACGTGGCTTTGTCTGAACTGCCGGATTTCACTTGTCTGCCGGGCAAGCAGGTGCAGGATCATCACAAATCCGGCATTATTGTTGCGCCGTCGCTGCAGTACATGGAGCAGGCGTATTTCGATGCACGCACGCTGGGCTGCTCGCGCAAGCCGGTGGTCGAGATTCTGATTCCGTCTACGGTGGACGACAGTCTCGCGCCGCCGGGGCAGCACGTGGCGAGTCTGTTTTGCCAGCACTTTAATCCGCTGCTGCCGCAGGGGCTGGACTGGAATGAAATCCGCGAGCCCGCAGCCGATTTGGTCATCGACACCGTCACGCAGTACGCGCCCAACTTCAAAGCCAGCGTGCTGGGCCGCATGGTGCTGTCGCCGCTGGATTTGGAAACACGTTTCGGCCTTACCGGCGGCGATATCTTTCACGGCGCGCTGACGCTGGATCAACTGTGGAGCGCGCGCCCGATGCTGGGCTACGGCGCGTATCGCGGGCCTGTGGCGGGCCTGTATCTGTGCGGCTCGGGCACGCACCCCGGCGGTGGCGTGACCGGCGCACCTGGCCACAACGCCGCGCGCGAAATCGCCGCTGACTTCAAGCGTGGTCGCTTGGCAAAGAAGTGAAAATCTTAATAAAATCAATTAGTTATGTAATTACTCTGCTGGCGATTTTGTGCGCTACCGGCTGCGGGCCCAGCGTACCCAAACTCAGCAAACTCGCCGCCACGGACACCATCGTCGCTTTCGGCGACAGCCTCACATTCGGCACCGGCGCGAGCGAAGCGGATAGTTACCCCATCGTGCTCGGCCAATTGATCGCGCGCAAGGTTGTGCGCGCCGGCGTGCCCGGCGAAGTCACCGAAGGCGCCCTTACGCGCGTGCAGGAAGTCATCGACGAACACAAACCCAAACTCATGATCGTGTGCCTCGGTGGCAACGACATGCTGCGCAAGGTGAATGAAGGCCAGACAGTCTCCAATCTGCGCGCCATCATCAAAGCCATTCAATCGCAAGGCATTGCCGTGGTGCTGATGGGCGTGCCCAAGCCCGCGCTGGTGACCAGCGCGCCGCCGTTTTATGAAGCCATCGCCAAAGAATTCAATATCCCGTACGAAGGCAAAATCATCACCGACGTGCTGTATCAGCGCGAGCAAAAATCCGACGCCATACACCCCAATGCCCAGGGCTACCGGCGCATGGCCGAGGCCATCGCCGCGCTGCTGAAAAAAGCCGGGGCTGTGTAGCGTGGCCACACCGCGTTCCGCCGTCGCCATGACCTTCATCATGTGCGTGGCCGAAACGTTTGCCATGAGCGGCTTTGCGGCATACCCCACACTGCTGCCGCAGTTTCAGCGCGAGTGGAGCCTGTCCAATACCGAAGCGGGTTTGATCGGCGGCATTGTGTTCGCGGGCTACATGACTGCGGTACCGGTGTTGACCGCGCTCACCGACCGCATTGATTCGCGGCGCATTTATCTGGGTGCGGCCTTGCTGTCGGCGTTTGGTGCGCTGTGCTTTGCGCTCTTTGCGCAGGGCCTGTGGTCTGCGCTGGTGTGCCAGTTTGTCATCGGTGCAGGGCTGGGCGGCACCTATATGCCAGGCATGAAAACCCTTACCGATCAACTCGAAGGCAAGGCGCAGGCGCGCGCCACCGCGTTTTACGCCGCGTGTTTTGGCGTGGCGTCCAGCGTGTCGATTTTTATCTGCGGCTGGCTGGGACGCGATTTCGGCTGGCAGGCGGCGTTTATCTTCGGCGCAGCAGGTCCGGTGATCGCCGCCGCGTTGGTCAACCTGTTGATGCCCAAGGGCCGCACGCGCGCAGCGCACGCCGCCTCGCCCGCGCTGCTGGATTTTCGCCCGGTGCTGGCTAACCGCACCACGCGCTATTACATTTTGGGCTATGCGCTGCACAACTACGAACTCTTCGGCCACCGCTCATGGGTGGTGGCGTTTCTGGCGTTTGCGGTGACCTTGCAACCGGCTGACACCACCGTGGCACTCAGCGCCGCCACGCTCGCTGCGATCATCACCCTGTGCGGCCCGTTGATGAGCGTCACCGGCAACGAACTCGCGTTGCGCTTTGGCCGCACGCGCGTGATTTTCATGTTCATGACGGCATCGAGCGTGTGGGCCTGCGGGCTGGGCTTTGCCGCCGGCTTGCCGCTTTACGCAGTGTTCGCGTTCTTGTGCGTGCACTGCTTTTTGATGCTCGGTGATTCCGCCGCACTCACAGCGGGCGCCATAGGCTCCGCCCACCCGGATCATCGCGGCGCGATGATGGCGGTGTATTCCTTCATCGGCTTTAGCGCAGCACTGATCGGCCCGCTGGTGTTCGGCGTGGTGCTTGATCTGGCTGGCGGTAACCGCAGCACACTGGCGTGGGGGCTGGCGTTTGCGAGTTTGGGGGTGTTTGGGACGCTGGCGCCGGTGGCGCGGTGGTGGCATGCTCGGCAATAGCGATTCACAGTTGATCCAACCCCCATTGCAATGCACCCACGAGCCGTAGTACTCGACATCTGCCGCTACACCGTAGCCGGCATTTGGTTTTATCAGGGGCTGGTTCCCAAGTTGCATCGCTGCACATCATTGTTCAAAAATAACTACTTAGTGCCTGACCGAAAACCCTATCAAGAGCCGATTTCCCCTCGCAGCGGGGGCATGTTCGAAGGCGAAAGCGACCACGAAGATAGACAAGAAGTGTAG
>JAYTWR010000173.1:0-2391 GCA_043743335.1 Burkholderiales bacterium | reverse complement strand
TAAAAACAGACTAAAACCAACCCCGTCCAAGATCAAAAAACGTCACACCCCAGTGGCCTCATCTGGCCGCAAATGACTGGCCTCAAGCACCCGCAAATTCAAAAGCGTGCGCGGTGCGAGCCATGAAACGAATTTGCTGGCGGTGGTTAACAAGCAAGTAGATGTGGCCACCAATAACAACGAGAATCTCACGCGTTTCACCGCTAAGTTCCCGGAAAAGGCCAAAGAGGTGAAGATTATCTGGAAGTCGCCATTAATTCCGAATGATCCGCTGGTGTGGCGCAAGGACTTGGCACCCGAGGTCAAAAAGAAAGTTCGTGATTTCATACTGACCTACGGCACGGGTGCAGATGCAGAGCGTGAAAAAGCAGTGATGTTAAAGGTAACGACAGCGGGCTTTCGCGCCTCGGACGACCAGCAGTTGCTGCCGATTCGCCAACTTGAATTGTTTAAAGATAAGGTCAAGCTGGAGAACGACACCGTAATGAACGCCACCGAACGCGCCGCCAAGCTCGATGAGGTCAACCGCAAGCTGGCGCAATTGAATACACAACTCGTTGCGCGCTAAGTATCACTGGGTATCACTGGGTGCTACCAATGAGTAGTGTGGACATACGCGCAGGGGGCGCAGTGTTCCATGCCCCCGCGCCACTCAAGCAAAGCCTGACCGTTTTGCTGGCATGGGGTATGGCACTGGGCCTGCTTGCGCTGTCATGGCAGGGCGCTGATATGCGCCCATTGGCCCTGCTGCGCGATGCCGCTAACATGGGCACGTACGCGGCAGGCTTCTTCCCGCCCGACTTTAGCGGGTGGCGCGATTACCTGCGCGAGATGGTGATCACGCTGCAAATCGCGCTGTGGGGCACTGCATTGGCGGTGGTGTTTGCCGTGCCCTGTGGCCTGCTGTGTTCCAGCAACATTGTGCCGTGGTGGGTGTACCAGCCTATGCGGCGCTTGATGGATGCCGGGCGCGCCATCAATGAAATGGTGTTCGCCATGTTGTTTGTGGTGGCCGTGGGGCTGGGTCCCTTCGCCGGGGTGTTGGCAATATTTGTGCACACCACCGGCATACTGGCCAAGCTGTTTTCGGAGGCAGTCGAAGCCATCGACGCCAAGCCGGTAGAGGGCATACGCGCCACGGGTGCCGGGGCGCTGGCGGAGGTCGTTTATGGCGTCATTCCGCAAGTGCTGCCGTTGTGGATATCGTACGTGCTCTATCGCTTTGAATCCAATGTGCGTTCGGCTGCGGTAGTCGGCATGGTCGGCGCAGGGGGCATCGGCGTGGTGTTGTGGGAGATCATACGCAGCTTTCAGTACGCACAGACTTGCGCCGTGATGTTGATCATCATCGTCACGGTCAGCCTGATCGATCTCGTTTCCGCGCGCATACGCAAGGCCTATTTATGACCGATAGTAAAGGCACGTTTGATTCCATTACGCTATTGCTCGTAGAAGCGGGCAAACATCGTTATGGAGGCGAGGCCGTGAGTCAGCTTGAGCATGCCTTGCAATGCGCACACTTGGCCGAAAGCGAAGGCGCACCTGACACGCTGGTGACGGCGGCGCTGCTGCACGATTTGGGGCATTTGATACATGACCTGGGCGACCATGCCGCAGCGCAGGGCATCGACGACAAACACGAGGTACGCGCCCTGCACACGCTGCGCCGCGTGTTTGGCGACGCCGTGCTGGAACCGATACGTTTACACGTGGACGCCAAGCGCTACCTGTGCGCGGTCGATGAGCGTTACTTCGACGGGCTGTCTGCGGCGTCAAAATTAAGTTTGGGCTTGCAAGGTGGCCCGTTGGATGCTGCGGGCGCGCACGCCTTCATCACCCAGCCTTTCGCACGTGAGGCCGCACGACTGCGAACGTGGGACGACCACGCCAAGACGCCCGACGCCGTGACCCCGCCGCTCGATCATTTCATCAGCATCATGGAACGTAGTGCACGATGAAGCCGCTGGTGCGGGTAGCAGGTGCAGCAGATTTGCCCGCAGTGACGCGCTTGTTGGCATGGATGAATTCTGACACTGGCAATGAGTCAGCCCAGCCAGCCCAGGCTGCCACAGCCGCCATGTCCATTGCACGGGCCGAGCGCATTTTCCGCGAGATGGCGCGTTACCCCAACTATCGCTGTTACCTGCTGATGAACGGCGACGAGCCGGTAGGCACATTCACCCTGCTGATTTTTGATGCACTGGTACACGGCGGCGCGCGCGAGGCGCTGATCGACGGCCTGGTGGTTGCCCCCGTGCGGCGCGGGCAAGGTTATGGACGCTTGATGCTAAAATGCGTATTCCGGCCCATCGTGACCGCAGTTTCCGGATGAACGTGACCGGGGATTCCGGACGAAGCTGACCGGGGATTCCGTTTGATCGTGACCGATTT
>JAYTWR010000172.1:0-3386 GCA_043743335.1 Burkholderiales bacterium | reverse complement strand
AGGTTGCGGGGCTGTCGGTGTCGCGGGTGAGTCAGCTGATTGCGGTGGGCGAAGTGAAAGGTAGGGGAGTTGCGCGATGATTTGTGGAAGGTGTAGACCCCTTTAGCCCTTAATGCCCTGAGCGCGCGTGTTGCAGGCGCGCCCAGTGAAGGCGGTGATTTTGCCCACGCGGCCTGACAGAATTTGATTCTTGGCTGAATTGTGAGTTTGCTATTTCACCAACGCGGCCAAAAACTTCGCTGTTCTATTGCGACAAACCGGCCAATGCCTCAACGCCAAACGCTGCTGCTGCAAGCAACATGTGCCGGTCATTGGTGTAAACGCGCCTTACGCCGTGTGCTCTCGCGCACACGAGGTGCAGTGCATCCGCTGAGCGGATCGTGGTGTTCCTGCCCAGTTTGCGGATGAAATCGGCGGCGCTGGTGATCAGGCTTTCCGTGAGCGCAAGCCATGTCCACAATCCCGCATCACAGTCAGCGGTGAATTGGGCGCAGACTTCGCGAAACTCGCTTTCCGTCAATGCGCCTTCGCGCCATTTGCGGTGAAATACGCTCGTGACTTCGAGACGCCCAAGTGCGCAGCAATGCACACGACCGAGGGTTTGCGCCAGTTGGCGGACGGCGTTGCTCTCTGGTTCGTCCACATAAAACTTGGCGATATAGGCCGAGTCGAAATAGCTCACGGCTTTACGAGCGGTCCCGGTCTTCGGAAACCACGTGCGTGCTGTCCGTGCCGCCTTTTAACGTGCCTAGCAGGCGCGCATAGCCTTTGCGCAGTTTGCGCGTGGCGAACGGGTTGGCGTTGGGCTGGGCTTCTACAGGCGTAATTTGTGCAATGGCCTTACCGTGATCGGTCACGGTAATGGGGCCAAGCGTCACCGAGCGCCGGACCCATTCGCCGGTCTTTTCGTGCAACTCGCGGATGGAGATGGTTTTCATGTGACACAGCGTGTCACAAATGATGCGACTGCGCAAGCCGCAGCTTCCTCCGCAGCTTCCTCCGCCTTATCTTGCGCCGGTGACAAGTATGGATATAAGCATTTGTTTTTAAATGAATTTAATGGGCTGATCATCAGTCGGTCAGCCGTATCGTGTTCCCCGTCTTAGCCGACGCCTCAATCGCCAGCGTCAACGCCAGATTGGTGCGTGCCTCACGCGCCGTGGCCATAGGGCAGGGGCGGCCGCGTGACAGGTGATCGAGCCACACGCGGGATTCGTCCGCCACCGGGCCCCAGTAGTCACCCAAGTGCCAGTTGCCCGGCGTGGAGGATGACAGAAACGCCGTTTGAAATTGCAGGCCAGGGATGTAGGCGTGCGGGATGCCCTTGTTGGTGATCAGCAACTCGTCGGTGTGGTCGTCGTTTTCGATGAGCGCGCCTTCGGTGCCGTAGACCTCGAAGCGCACGCCCATGCCCAACTGTGGCGCGTGTGCGGGCAGCGCAAAGTACACGCCGAGATTCACCACTGCGCCGGTTTCATACGTCACTAGCGCGAATGTCGCATTGTTTGAATGAGGGTGTCTTACAAAATACCTTGGAGGATTGTGACGTGCTCTCGACTACAACGCACGGTGCTGGCGCAATCGCGCAATCGTGCAATCGCGCAATCGTGGATTCGCGCAGCGACACGCTACCATTGCCGAAGTGCGCGACACACTCAAACCTCATCGTCCTCGCACGTCCCGAGCGCCAATCATGGGTCGGCCTTGTTTGGTCACCAACCGGCGCAGCAGTTGTGCGCCACTGAGCGTCATGGTCACCAACTGGTTATCAAATGGTTGTACGGCGTAGAGCGCGGAATACTTCACAGCGCCGTCACCAACGAAGTCGACAGGCACGCGGATGCCGCCGGGGTTCATGAACGCCACGTCAGCGCCAGCGTCTGCCGTCGCCTCGAAGTGCGCATCGGCGATGATTTGCCCGAGGCGCGACTCGCCATCGCTGTTCTGGATTCATCATCACGTTTGCCGCGAGAAAGCCAAACTTCGCGCCGCCAAAAGGCTGCCCTGATTTGCACCCGCCCGCCGGGCAGCCACCCGCTTGCAAGCGCCGCAACGCCGCGCGCCCGCGGTCAAATTCGTGATTGCCCACGCCGTTCAAATCCAGCCCCAAGCGGTTCATGGCCTCGATCGTGGGCTCGTCGTCAAAGGAAGCCGATTAAGCGAATCGCAGTCATGCAAACACGCTACCGTAAAACATCGAAATCGCGCTCGCCGATGGGCAGGGTACCGGCTAAACTTCAGCGATCAATATCTGCCTGAATCCTATGCAACTCACCATCGCCGAAGCCACCGATCTCGCGGTGCGCGCCCTCACCCGTGCCGGCATGCAGCCGGAAAACGCGCGCATTACCACCGAGCACTTGGTGGATGCCGCGCTGTGCGGCCATGCGTTTTCCAGTCTGCCGCGCGTGATTGCACTGGCGGAAGCCTTGCGCGACAGGCCGCCTGCGCGCGCCACGCGCGTGATCCGCGAGAATCACTGCTCTGCGCTGCTGGATGGCGGCGATAACGTGGCGTATGTGGTGTCGCTTCACGCCATCGATAAAGCCATGGACATCGCGCGTAAAAATGGCGTGGCCGTGGTGTGCGCCAATAACACGTGGTTCAGTGGGCGGCTGGCGTATTACGTAGAGCGCGCGGCGCGGCAGGGCTTTGTGGCGATGCACACCACCAACGGCACCGCGCGCGTGGCGCCACACGGTGGCGTTGACCGGCTGATGGGCACCAACCCATTGGCGATTGCGTTTCCGAGTGACGACGATCCCTTGATTATCGACATCGGCACCTCGCAAACCACGTGGGGCGACGTGGTGCTAGCGCACACCAAGGGCACGCCGTTACCAGCGGGTGTGGCGGTGAACCCGATGGGCCAGCCCACCACCGATCCGCAGCAAGCGCTCGACGGCGCGATACTGCCGTGGGGCGGCGCGCGCGGCAGTGGCCTCGCACTGGCCGTGCAGTTGCTGGGCATACTCGCCGGTAGCGAACTGGTGATCGACGACATCAGCAACTACGGTTTGTTTTTTATGGTGATGGACCCGAAGCTGTTTATGCCGAGCGATCAGTTCCCCGCGCGCGTATCGGCATTTCGACAGATCATTGAATCGAATCGTGCGCAGGCCAGCGGCGGCACCGTGCGCGTGCCCGGTGACAACAGTCAGCAAAAGCGTCGCGAGAATCTCGCGAAAGGTGTGATTCACCTGGATGAGAAGGTCTACGCACGGCTGCTTGAGTTGGCTGCGTGAGCCGCAGCGAGAAAATATCGTAACTAATTGATTTTATGTGATTTTTTCGTCTCTATTCAGCCTCTATGAAAGTTCAACATCTTCCCTCACCCCTAACCCCTCTCCCGAAGGGAGAGGGGAACAAACCCTCGCCCTCCGGGA
>JAYTWR010000171.1:0-70359 GCA_043743335.1 Burkholderiales bacterium | reverse complement strand
TCCCCGGCACGCGTCCCAATTATTCGCCAGCGACGCTGGCACCACCTGAAATGACACCACGGCAAAAGTTCGCCATTTTCATCTAAACGAACAGTATTGGGGCAAACCCGATCACGCGTGATTTCGGATGTGCATCCAATCGCAGAATTGCTCTGCTCCCCTCTCCCTCCGGGAGAGGGGTTGGGGGTGAGGGAAGGTTTTGAGATTGGCTTTGGGAAAAATAGTTTTATAAAATCAAATAGTTACGACATATTACGCCAAGTCGTTGTTCATGCCAACCCACGCTGAAACCATACTCGAAACCCGCGGCCTCACCAAAGAGTTCAAGGGCTTTGTCGCGGTGAATAACGTCGATCTCACGGTACGGCGCGGCACGATACACGCATTGATCGGCCCCAACGGCGCAGGCAAAACCACCACCTTTAATTTGCTTACGCGTTTTCTCGCGCCGACTTCCGGCACGATCACGTTTAACGGCGTGGACATTACGCACGAGCAGCCGGCGGCGATTGCGCGCCGGGGCATCGTGCGTTCGTTTCAGATTTCCGCGACCTTTCCGCATCTGACGGTACTGGAAAACGTGCGTATTGGTTTGCAGCGCAAGCTCGGCACGTCGTTTCATTTCTGGAAATCGGAAAAGTCACTTGACGCGCTCAATGACCGCGCGATGGCATTGCTGGAATCTGTTGATCTGGCAGCGTTTGCCGCCATGGTGACGGTAGAGTTGCCCTATGGCCGCAAGCGCGCGCTGGAAATCGCCACCACATTGGCGCTGGAGCCGGAGCTGATGCTGCTCGATGAGCCGACGCAGGGCATGGGGCACGAGGATGTCGGGCGCGTGGTGGAACTCATCCGCAAGGTATCCGTGAATCGCACCATATTGATGGTGGAACACAATTTGAATGTGGTTGCCGATTTGTCCGACACCATTACCGTGCTGGCGCGTGGCGCTGTGTTGGCCGAAGGGCCGTACGCCGAAGTCTCGAAAAATCCACTGGTGCTCGAAGCCTATGTCGGCAGCGAACAACAACAATAACAGCGGCGGCGCAGGCGTGGAAATGCTGCGCGTCACCGACTTGCACGCCTTCTATGGCGAATCGCACGTTTTGCACGGTATTGATTTTGTGGTGAACCGCGGCGAGGTGGTGACGCTGCTGGGGCGTAACGGCGCGGGGCGCACCACGACCTTGCGCGCGATACTGGGGCTGACTGGCAAACGCAGCGGGTCAATCAGGGTGAATGGGCGCGAGGCCATCGCGATGGCGACGCATGATATCGCGCATCTGGGCATCGGCTATTGTCCCGAAGAACGCGGCATTTTTGCCAGCCTGACTGCCGAGGAAAATTTGTTGCTGCCGCCGGCCGTCGCCAGCGGCGGTATGAGCATCGACGAAATTTATGCGATGTTTCCCAATCTTAAAGAGCGACGCACGAGTCCCGGCATGCGTTTGTCCGGCGGCGAGCAGCAAATGCTTGCCATCGCGCGCATACTGCGCACCGGTGCGCGCCTGCTGCTGCTGGACGAAATCAGCGAAGGTCTGGCACCGGTGATCGTGCAGGCTTTGGGGCGTGTGATTCAGCAACTAAAAGGGCGCGGCTACACCATTATCATGGTGGAGCAGAATTTCAGATTTGCCGCGCCGCTGGCGGATCGGCACTACGTGATCGAGCACGGGCAGGTCGTTGAAACCGTGCGCATGGATGACGTGCAAAGCAAAATGGCGCGCTTGCACGAGCTGCTGGGAATATAGCGTAACTAATTGATTTTAAACAGGTAAATGGAGGGGTTATGAAGCGTATGACAAAGCAGGCTTGGGGTTCCGTGGCAGTCGCGGCAGCGTTGGCCGCAACCGTCAGTTGGGCGCAGCAAAAGCCGACGGGCGGCATCAAGCTATCGGATGGCGTGGTGAAAATCGGCATTCTCACCGACATGTCGGGCGCGTATGCGGACCTGTCGGGCGCCGGGTCAATCACCGCCGCGAAAATGGCGATTGAGGATTTTCGCGCGCAGGAAAAAGGCGCGGCGTTCCCGATAGAGTTGGTGTATGGCGATCATCAAAACAAAGGCGACGTGGCCTCCAACAAAGCGCGCGAATGGTTCGAGCGCGACAAGGTGGACATGATCGGCGATCTGGTCACGACGTCCACTGCGCTGGCGGTGATGCCCATTGCCAAGCAGATGAATCGCTTGACTATCGTCTCCGGCGCAGCCTCGACGCTGATTACCGGCAAAAACTGCACCGACACCAACGTGCATTACGTTTACGACACTTACGCGCTGGCGAACGGCACTGGCAAAGCGGTGGTGAAGCAGGGCGGCGATTCGTGGTTTTTCCTGACGGCGGATTATGCGTTCGGGCACTCGCTGGAGGGCGATACTTCGACAGTGGTCAAAGCCAACGGCGGCAAAGTGCTGGGCGCGGTGCGGCATCCGTTTCCGGGCACGGATTTTTCGTCATTCCTGCTGAAGGCGCAGTCGTCGGGGGCGAAAGTCATCGGCCTGGCCAACGCGGGCACCGACACCACCAACTCAATCAAGCAGGCGGCGGAGTTTGGCATTACACCCAAGCAATCGCTGGCGGGTTTGTTGATGTTCCTCACCGACATCCACACACTGGGTTTGAAAACGGCGCAGAACATGTATCTCACCGAAGGTTTTTATTGGGATCTCAATGCGGAAACCCGCGCCTGGTCGAAGCGCTATTACGACAATCAAAAGCGCATGCCGACGATGGTGCAGGCGGGTGTTTACTCATCCACCATGCACTACCTGAAAGCCGTCAAAGCGGCGGGCACGGACGACACCAAAACGGTCATGGCAAAAATGAAGGAGACGCCCGTCAATGATTTCTTCGCCAAAAATGCCCGCATCCGTGACGATGGCCGTTTGATGCACGACTTCTATTTGCTACAGGTGAAAAAGCCGGAAGAATCCAAAGCGCCGTGGGATTATTACCATGTGCGTCAGGTCATTCCGGCGTTGGATGCAGCGGTGCCGGCAGACAAAAGTGAATGCCCGTTGATGAAGAAGTAATTTCGATGACATCGTGAAGAACGTAGCACTTTCTTCACGAAGTCGCGGCGACAAGCATGTTCGAGCTTCTCAATATCACGCCTCAGGCGCTCTATGGCCAACTACTGGTAGGCCTCATCAACGGTTCGTTTTACGCGCTGTTGAGTCTGGGGCTGGCAGTGATATTCGGCATGCTGAATATCATCAACTTCACGCATGGTGCGCAGTACATGCTGGGTGCTTTCTTGGCGTGGATCGGGCTGACGCAGTTGGGCCCGTGGCTGGGCTCGCCGGATTTTGCCCTCAATTATTGGGCGGCTCTGGTCGTGGTGCCCTTGTTGGTAGGGGCGTTAGGCATTGTGATTGAGCGCACGATGTTGCGCCATTTGTATCAGCTCGATCACTTGTATGGCTTGTTGCTGACGTTTGGCCTTGCGCTGGTGATTGAAGGTGTGTTTCGCGAGTGGCACGGCTCGTCCGGGAAATCCTATGACATACCCGAAGCGCTGCGTGGCGCTATCAATCTGGGCTTCATGTATTTGCCCAAGTACCGCGCGTGGGTGATTTGCATTTCGCTCACGGTGTGTTTTGTCACTTGGTTCGTAATTGAACGCACTAAGCTCGGTTCATACCTGCGGGCGGGTACGGAGAATCCTCGGCTGGTACAGGCGTTTGGCATCAATGTGCCTTTGATGGTGATGCTGACGTACGGCTTTGGCGTGGCGCTGGCGGGGTTTGCCGGCGTGCTGGCTGCGCCGATTTTCACGGTTAGTCCGCGCATGGGCGCTGATCTCATTATCGTGGTGTTTGCCGTGGTGGTGATCGGCGGCATGGGGTCGATATTGGGTTCCATCGTCACGGGGCTGGCATTGGGCTTGCTCGAAGGATTGACCAAGGTGTTTTATTCCGAAGCGTCAGCCGTGGTGGTTTTCGTGGTGATGTCGATTGTGCTGCTGGTGCGTCCGGCGGGCCTCTTCGGGCGGGAGCGTTAGATGTCGCGCACGCATTTCACGCGTTGGAGCTTCGTCGCGCTGGTGGTTGCAGGGTTACTTGCGCCGCACCTGGGTGTGTATCCGACAGTCCTGATGAAGTGCTGGTGCTTCGCGCTTTTTGCCTGCGCCTTTAATTTGTTGCTGGGTTACACCGGCCTGCTGTCGTTTGGGCACGCCGCATTTTTGGGTGCCGCAGGTTACATGGCGGGGCATTCGATCAAAGTGTGGGCGCTGCCGCCGGAGTTGGGCATCCTTGCTGGCGCGGCATTCGCGGGCGCGTTGGGTTATGTGTTCGGCAGCCTCGCGATTCGTCGTGCGGGGATTTACTTTGCCATGATCACCTTGGCGTTGGCGCAGATGCTCTACTTTGTGTGGGTGCAAATGCGATTTACCGGCGGGGAAGACGGGTTGCAGGGCGTGCCACGCGGTAAATTGTTTGGTGTGATTGATTTGGCCGACAACCTGAACCTCTATTACTTTGTGTTCGCGATATTCCTGTGCGGATTTTTGTTGATTTATCGCACCATACATTCGCCGTTTGGTCAGGTGCTGAAATCCATCCGCGAGAACGAACCGCGCGCCATTTCGCTGGGCTACGATGTCGACAAATACAAGCTGCTGGCGTTTGTGCTTTCTGCTGCACTATCGGGTTTGGCAGGGGCGACCAAAACGGTGGTGTTTCAGTTGGCGTCGCTGACGGATGCTTATTGGCATATGTCCGGCGAGGTGGTGCTGATGACGTTGCTGGGCGGTTTGGGCACGGTGTTCGGTCCGGTGGTGGGCGCGTTTGTGGTGGTGGGGCTGCAAAATCAATTGGCGGACAAAGTCGGCTCGTGGGTGCAAGTCATCATGGGGGCGATTTTCGTCGTATGCGTACTGGCGTTCCGCCGCGGCATCGTAGGCGAGTTGCTGGCGGTGTTCACGCGCAAGCGCTAACGTGCTAACGTTTTGCGCTGCCAATCCGCAGCCTTGGTCTAAAATAGAGTTTTCACCAAGGAAAACTCCGCATGACTACGCTAGTTGAAGTCAAACACGAGGGCCACGTTGCCGTCGTCACCCTGAACCGTCCCGAAAAGCTCAACGCGTTGACGGACGAGATGTACATCCGCGTCACTGAATTGTTCACGCAATTCAAAACGGATGAGTCGGTGCGTTCGGTGATACTCACCGGTGCCGGTCGTGCGTTTTGCGCCGGCAGTGACGTGACGACCATGGTGAACGCCGGTGTGGTGGCCGGGCGTGCGCGCATGCAAACGCGCCATGCCATGATTAACGCCATTGTGAATCTGGAAAAGCCGGTGATCGCCGCCGTGCATGGCGCGACTGTCGGGATCGGCTTTTCGATGGCTATGGCGTGTGACCTGATCGTGGCTGCCGATAGCACCAAATTCTCTCAAATATTCAAGAAGATAGGTTTGGTGCCCGATGGTGGTTCGGTGTACTTTCTGGTGCAACGTTTGGGGCTGGCACGCGCCAAAGAGCTGGTCTACACGGCCCGCATGTTGCCAGCGCAGGAGGCGTTGGAATGGGGACTGATTAACCGCGTGACGCCCGCAGCCGAGTTGCTGACGAACGCGTTGGCACTGGCGCAAGAAATGGCCAGCTCCGCCACGTTTGCGCTCGCCATGGCGAAGAAAATGTTTCAGGGGCTGTATACGCCTACGCTGGAGATGGCGCTGGAACAAGAAAACATCAGTCAGAGCGTCGTCAAATTGACTGACGATCATATTGAAGGCGTGACCGCGTTCAAAGAAAAGCGCGCGGCGGTATTCAAAGGCAAGTGAGGCCATGCCACGCATAGGCCTGCTGCGCGCGGTGTTTATCGTTACAGGCTTAGTGGTCGCCGTAGGCTTAGCGGTCGCCGCAGGCGCGGTGACACCGGCAGCGGCGCAGGCTTATCCGGCAAAACCGCTGAAAATGATTATTCCGTTTCCCGCCGGCGGGCCGACGGATATCGTAGGCCGCTTGCTGGGGCAAAAACTCACCGAGGCCTGGAGCTACACCGTGGTGATCGACAACCGGCCCGGTGGCGGTGGGGTCATCGCGGGCCAGTTGGCGGCCAAGTCGCCGCCCGACGGCTACACGATTTTTCTCGGCGGCATCACCACGCTGGTGCTGTCCACCTATGTACACAAAAACCGCCCGTATGATTCGCTGCGCGATTTTCTGCCCGTGTCACAAACCACGGTGCAGCCGCTGTTGCTGATGACGCATCCGTCGTTGCCGGTGAAATCGCTGAACGAGTACATCGCTTTGGCGCGTGCGCGTCCGGGTGATATCAACTTCGGCACCTCCGGCCCCGGCGGCTCGGGCCATCTGGCGGGCGAACTGCTGAAGAGCCTGACAAAAATCAATATCGTACACGTGCCGTATCGCGGCCAACCGCCGGCGCTGAATGATTTGCTGGCGGGGCAGGTGCAATCCCTGTTCGGCGCGCCGCTCGCGGTGGTGGCGCATATACGCAGCGGCAAAATACGCGCGCTGGCCATCACTGGACAAAAGCGCTCGCAGGCCGCGCCCGATGTGTTGACGTTCGACGAAGCAGGATTGCCTAGCTACGATGCCAGCACTTGGAATGGCATCATGGTACCGACAGGCACACCGCGCGCCATCATTGATCGGCTGCACAGTGAAATCGTGAAAATCCTGCGTACGCCAGCCACGACTGAACGCTTGGCTGCGGATGGTTCAGTGGCCGTGGCAAGCACGCCGGAAGAATTCGCCGCGTTTATTAAAGCCGAGCACGCCAAGTGGAGCAAGGTCGTGCGCGACGCCAATATTCGCGTGGAGTGATGGCCTGACTCTGACTCTGACTCTGACGTAGCCCAAGATTGCCATGACGCTTGCCCTTAAAACATTTTTCGCACCCCAGTCGGTGGCCGTTGTCGGTGCGTCCGAAGACCTGTCGAAGTTCGGTGGGCGCTTGTGCAAAACCATGATCGATTTTGGCTACAGCGGCGATATTTATCCGGTGAATCCGGGGCGCAAATCGGTGTTCGGTCGCACCTGTTATGCCGGCATCGCCGAGTGTCCGCAGACGCCGGATCACGTGGGCATTGTGCTGGCGGCGGATCGCGTGTTGCCCGCGCTGGAACAATGCGCAGCGCGCGGTGTGCGCTTTGCCACGGTGATGAGCGGCGGTTTTGCCGAAACCGGCAGCGCGGAAGGGCTGCGCTTGCAAAACGAACTCAAGGCCTTTGCCCAGCGCAGCGGCATGCGCATCATGGGGCCGAACTGCAACGGCTTTGCCAATTTCGTCGATGGTTTTGTGATGACCAATACGTCGGCTGTGCGCGGCGGCCGGAGAATGGCGGGTAACGTTTCGGTGATCGGACAAAGCGGCGGCCTAGCGCAGGTGAACGTGATGTGGCGCGCGCTCGACGCTGGCGTGGACATCAGCTATCAAGTGAGTTGCGGCAACGAAGCCGACATCGATGTCATTGAATTCGCGCACTTTACTGTGGAAGATGACGCTACCGATGTGGTGTTGATTGCAGCGGAAAGTTTGCGCTCGGGCGAGCGTTTTCGCGCGCTGGCAGAAGCGGCCGCGGAACGCGCCAAGCCGCTAATCGTATTGAAGTTTGGTAAAACGGAAGCGGGTCGTCGCGCGGCAGCCTCGCACACCGGGGCCATCACCGGCGCTGACGACGTGTGCGATGCGGCGTTCAAACAATTTGGCGTGATACGCGTCGACGATTGCAACGAGTTATATGAATTCGCCAAGCTGCTGCGCAAGCGTCGGCCTGCGCGCGGCAAACGGCTGGCAGCGATGACCGGCTCCGGCGGGCACTGTGTGCTGGCGGCGGATACGGCGGCAAGCCTTGGATTGGCATGGGCCGAGTTCACGCCGGCCACGCACGCCACGCTGGAAAAAATGATCCCGGCGCTGGTGGGGCTGGCGAATCCGCTGGATTTAACCTCGGCCATGACAGGCTCACCGCGTTTATTTTCCGACACGCTGAAGGCTATCGCAGCCGACGCGAACGTTGATGTGCTGATGCCCATCATGGTGGCGCCCACACTGGCCGGCATAGACGATCTGGTGGCGGTGAACGAGAGCGTGGATAAACCGGTGGCGGTGCTGTGGACGGGCTATTGCCCCGAGAATCCGGCCGTGAACGTGGCCACCTTGAATCAACGCGGCGTGCCAGCGTGGCGCGACGCGCGCATGTGTTTGCGCGCTGTGCGGGCGGCGGTGGATTACCACGCATTTTTGCAGCGTTTCAAGGCAAGGCAAGCGCCGCCGGTTGCGCCGCCGGTTGTGCCGCAAGAAGCAGCCGCAGCAGCGCGCGCGGTACTGGGCGGCGCAGAGCGCGTGGTGTCGGAACGCGTGAGCAAACAGGCGTTAGCCGCCTACGGTTTGAGCGTCACGCGCGAGCAATGGGTGCAATCAGCGGATGCCGCAGCAGCCGCAGCGGAAAGCATGGGCGGCAATGTCGCACTGAAAATTGAATCGCCCGACATCGCGCACAAAACTGAAGCGGGCGGCGTGCGCTTGGCGTTGCACGGGGCGCAGGCTGTGCGGCGCGGTTACGACGAAATGCTGGCGGCAGTAAAAACCCATGCGCCGCAAGCGCGCATCAGCGGCGTGCTGGTGCAGGAAATGTCGCCGCCCGGTGTGGAGATGATGCTCGGCGTTACCCACGACATCACCTTCGGCCCGGTGGTTTCGGTCGCGCTGGGCGGGGTGCATGTGGAGGTGCTGTGCGATATCGCGCACGGCATTACGCCGCTCACGCACAGCGACGCACAGCGCATGGTGGATAGTCTCGCAGGCCGCAAACTGCTGGATGGCGTGCGCGGCGCGCCAGCGGCGGATGTGGAGGCTTTGTGTGATGCCATCGTGCGCCTGTCGCAGTTTGCGCAGGATCACGCATCCACAGTCGCCGAGCTGGATATCAATCCGCTGATGGTGTTACCGCGCGGGCAGGGCATCAAAATCGTTGATGCGCTGATCGTTAAATCGTAACTAATTGATTTTAAACAATAAAATGTCTGATATTCTGTTCGAGTCGCGTGACGGATTACACGTCATTACGCTTAACCGGCCCGCCAAAGCCAACGCGCTGACGGTGGCGATGAACCATGCACTGGCAGACACGTTGCAGGCGGCGCGCAGCGATGAAACGGTACGCGGCGTGTTGATCACCGGCGCGGGCGAGCGCGCATTTTCCGGTGGCGTGGATGTGCGTGAGGCGTCGCCGATAGCGGCGGACGAATTTCGTCAACAGCGCTCCACCGCATTTTTTGCGGTGTTGATGGCGCTGGTGGCGCTGGAAAAGCCGGTAGTCGCCGCGGTGAACGGCGCAGCCAGCGGCGGCGGCTTCATGATTGCGGCGCTGGCGGATTTTGTGGTGGCGGCAGAATCGGCTTCGTTTTCACTGCCGGAAATTGATTTGGGTTCGCCGCCGCTGGCGGGTTTGGTAATCCTTGCGCCGTTATGCGGCGACGCGCTGGCGTATGACTTAGTGCAAACCGCGCGCCAGCTCGGTGCGGCAGAAGCGCAGCAGCGGGGCCTTGTGCGCGCAGTCGTGCCTGCCAATGAAGTCGCAGCGCGTGGCGAACAATTGGCACGTGAATTGATGGCAAAAAATGCGCACGCATTTGCGTGGAGCAAACGCTGGATGCGCGAGCCGGTCGGTGCGGCGTTGGCATTGGCAGAGCGAGAAATGGTGGCCTATCGTACTCAGCGTACGCAGCTTACGGAGCGTACGCAGCGTTCACAAGGCGCAACCGGGGAGAGTGGATTGTGAATTATGAATTAAGTCCTGAGCTGCAGCAGATGCGTGATGCGCTGCGCAAGTTCGTCAAAGCCGAGCTAGAGCCGTTGGAAGCCGAGGTCGATCGCACCGGCGAACTGCCGCCGCACCTGTTGCCGCTGTTCGGCAAACAAGGTTATCTCTCGATGCGGCTGCCGGCCGAGGTGGGCGGCGCGGCGATGGGGCTGTTTCCCTATGCGCTGATGCTCGAAGAATTCAGTCGTTCGCATCGCGTGTTCGGTTTGGTCGCCAGTGGCGGCGGCGGTTTGACGCCGATTGCGATAGCGCGTCACGGTACCGATGCGCAAAAAGAAAAATACCTCAAGGGCTTGATGGATGGCACCGTGCGCACGGCGTTTGCGCTGACGGAACCGGCGGGCGGCTCGGATAACGCCGCCATGACCACGCGCGCAGACAAGACGGACGGCGGCTGGGTGATTAATGGCCGCAAACATTACATCAACGGCGCAAACGAAGCGGATTTCATTGTGCTGATCGCGATTACGGATCCGGTGAAGCGCACGCGCGGCGGTGTCACTGCATTTTTGGTGGACAAGGGCACGCCGGGATTCAACATCACACGCGTTGATACCACGATGGGCTCGGATGTCATCAAGCTCGCCGAAATTGAATTCGACAACTGCAAAGTGCCCGATGGCGCGGTGCTCGGCAAGCCGGGGCAGGGTTTTGATTTGGCCAAAGAATCGCTGCGCGACGGGCGCATGGCGGTGTCGTGCTCGTGCATCGGTATCGCTGACCGGTTGATTGAAATGTCGGCGGCGCACGCCAAGCAGCGCATCACGTTCGGCAAGCCGCTGGCGGAGCGGCAGGCGATACAGTGGATGCTGGCCGACAGCGTGGTCGATCTCGCGGCGGCACGCGCGATGGTGTATGAGACGCTGCGGCAAATTGATGCCGGCATTCAGGTGGGCACAGCGGCCAGCGTGTGCAAACTGTATTGCTCGGAAATGGTGGGTCGCGTGGCCGACCGCGCGGTGCAAATCCACGGTGGCATGGGCATCGTGCAGGGTTATCCGATTGAGCGTATTTATCGCGATGTGCGTCACTACCGCATCGGCGAAGGCTCATCGGAAGTACAGCGCATATTGATTGCGCGCGATTTATTGAAACGCACGCCGTCATGAATCTTGCCGACACACGCATCGTCGGCATCGGCGAAAGCCGCTTGGGCAAAGTGCCCGACCGCAGTGCGCTGCAACTGCAAAGCGATGCGGCGTACGCGGCGCTGGCGGATGCCGGCCTGCAACTGTCCGATATCGACGGCCTGATTACCACGCCGGTTCGTGTAGAGCCGTGGAACATGCCCTGCGGTGTGGTGTCGAGTTTTCTCGGTATACGGCCTGCGTATTTGTCTACGCTCGATCTCGCGGGCGCATCCGGCGCGGCGATGATTCATCACGCAGCCATGGCTGTGGCGTCGGGCCAGTGCAATACCGTGCTGTGCGTCGCTGGGCAAAATTTACTCACCAACACAACTCGCGCGTCGGCCGTGCAGACCATGGCGGAATCCGGTGCAGCGCACCCGCAGTTTGAATCGCCGTACGGCTTGCTGGTGGCCTCAAACTACGCGCTGATTGCGCAACGCCACAGCCACGAGTACGGCACCACGGCGGAGCAAATGGCCGAAGTGGCGGTGACGATCCGCAATCACGCGTTGCTCAACCCGAATGCGCACATGAAAAAGCCCATCACCGTGCGCGATGTGCTTGAGTCGCCGATGATTACTTCGCCGCTGAAACGCTTTGACTGCGCGTTGGTGTCAGACGGCGCGGCAGCGGCCATCGTCACCCGCGTGGATCGCGCGCGGGACTTGAAGCAAAAGCCCGTGCGCGTGCTGGGGCAGGGTTACGGTTTAAGCCACAGCTATGTCGGTGAAGCGATGAATTTGCCGTTCAGCGGCGCGGTTGATTCAGGCAAAAAAGCGTTTGCGATGGCGGGCGTGACACACGCCGATATTGATGTGGCGCAGCTTTATGATTGCTTCACCATCACCGTCATTATCGAGCTGGAAGATTTGGGTTTTTGCAAAAAGGGCGAAGGTGGCGCGTTTGTGCAGGGCGGGCGTATTGCGTTAGGTGGTGAACTGCCGGTAACCACGCATGGGGGCTTGTTGTCGTGCGCGCATCCGGGGTTGGGGGGCGGTTTGTTTCACGTGCTCGAAGGCGTGCGGCAGGTGCGCGGACAGGCGGGCGCGCGGCAAGTCAAAGATGCCAAGCTGGCGCTGGTACACGGCAATGGCGGCACCATCGCGATTCATTGCACGCTGATTTTAAGTTTGTAAAATCTGTTTAAAATCAATTAGTTATAACTTGATCTCATAATGAGCTTCCCCCGCCCGCTACCTTCACCCAACGCGCTTACCGCCCCTTACTGGCAAGCCGCGCACCAAGGCGAACTGAAATTGCCGCGCTGCGAAGCCTGCGCGAAGTTTCATTTTTATCCGCGCGCGACCTGCCCGCACTGCGGCTCGTCCGCGCTGAACTGGCAGGCGGTTAGCGGCAAAGGCGAGGTGTACAGCTTTACCGTCGTCTACCGCGCACCGAGCAAAGGGTTTGAGGGGCAGGTGCCGTATGTGGTCGCGGTAGTGGCGCTGGCGGAAGGGCCGCACCTGATGACGCGTCTTATTGCGGTGCAGCCGGACAACGTACGCATCGGCCTGCCGGTCGAGGTGGTATTTGAAAAGCAGGATGATGACACCACGTTGCCGGTGTTCCAGCCGCACGCTTGATGGGGGCCACTGGATGTTGCGCGGAATACTAATCGGTGTGCTGCCACTGGTCGCAGGCGCCGCGATGGCTCAGGCGTATCCGGTTAGGCCGATACGGCTGGTGGTGCCATATTCCGCTGCCGGCGTGGCCGACATCATCGGTCGTGTGGTGGCCGAAAAACTCGGTCAGCGGCTGGGGCAAAACGTGGTGGTGTTCAATCGCGAAGGCGGCGGCTCGGTGGTGGGCACGGAGCTGGTGGCCAAGGCCACGCCCGACGGCCACACGTTGCTGCTCGCTTCGACCGCACTCACCATGAACGCTGCCGTCAGCCGCCAATCGCCGTACGACGTGCGCCGCGATTTCGCGCCGATAGGGCTGGTGTTTGAGGGCCCCGGCGTGCTGGTGGTGCATCCGTCGGTAGCAGCGAATTCGGTGCAGGAGCTCGTCGCCTATGCGCGTGCCAATCCCGGCAAGCTGCGTTATGGCTCGTCGGGCGTGGGCGGGGTGATCAATCTGGTGACAGAGTTGTTCAAATATCAGGCCAAGGTCAACATCCTGCATGTGCCCTACAAGGGCGTGGCACCGGCGGTGGTTGATCTCGTTGGTGGACAAATTGAAATGGTGATGGCGGGCATTTCCATTACCGTGCCGCTAGTGAAAAGCAGCAAGCTAAAAGCGCTGGGCATCACCAGCCGCAAGCGCTCGCCAGTGCTGCCAGAGGTGCGACCCATCGCGGAGCAGGGCCTGCCGGATTACGAAAGCGCCACTTGGTATGGCGTGTTCGCGCCCAGCGGCACGCCTGGGCCGGTACTGACGCGGCTCAATCAGGATTTGGTGCGGGTGGCCAACAGCGCTGAGGTGCGCGAGCGTTTCGCTAGCCAGGGCGGTGAGGCGCGTTCGAGTACGCGCGAGGAATTCGCCGCGTTGATTGAACAGGATTTGCGCCGCTGGCAGACGGTGGTGAAGGCGGCGGGGCTCAGGGCAGAGTAGGGTGGAGCAGGGCAGGGCAGGGCAGAGCAGGGCAGAGCAGAGCAGGGCGGAATACTATCCCGTTCACGCGTAAGCCCGCGCCAACCCGCGCCGCAGCCACGCACTCACCCCGTCTACCACAATCACCAACAGCAGCATAGCGATGATGATGGTGGCGGCGCGTTGCTGTTGGAACCACGATAGCGTGAGATACAGCAGTTGCCCCAGCCCGCCCGCACCGACGAAGCCGAGAACGGTGGCCATGCGGATGTTCATTTCCCAGCGGTAGAGCGAGTAGGCCAGCACTTGCGGAAAGATCACCGGCCAGGTGCCGTAGGCGAAGGCGGCGGCGGACGACGCGCCGGATTCTAGTAGCGAGGTGGTGGGTTCAGGCGGGGCATTTTCGAGCGCTTCAGCGAATAATCGTCCCAACACGCCGGTGGTGTGCAGCGCCAGCGCTAGGGTGCCCGCGAAAGGGCCGATACCGGCGGCCAGCACCATGAGTGAGGCCCATACTAATTCCGGCACGGAGCGCAGGGTGTTGAGGCTAAAGCGTGCGCTGGCGCGCGGGGCAAAGCCAAAACGGCCGGAGGCAGGCAGCGCCAGCATGAGGCCAGCGACGACAGCGAGCAGGGTTCCGACCAGCGAGATGGCCAAGGTTTCGAGCGTGCCGCGCGCGGCCTTGGCGAGAAATTCCGCCGAGGTATCCGGCGGGAAAAACGCCAGTGCGAATTTCGCCATGTACTCGCGCGATTCCGGCGCGACCAAGCCTGCAAAATTGAGATTGAGGTAGGCAAAACTGGCCCACAGCACGGCCACCAGCACGCCCAGCGTGAGCCAGCAGGTGAGGCACAGGCCAGCGGCTTTGGCACCGTCGGAGCGGGTATCCGTGGCAGCGTTAGTGGTGTTAGTCGTATTAGCGGCGGCAGTCATTGCAGTAGCTTGCGCAGGGCGACGCTGATGCCGTCGGCAATCAGCACCAGTACGAGGAAGGTGGCGAGGATGGTGGCGGCTTCACCGCCGTTCAACATTTTCATCGACTGATCCATCAACTGCCCGAGGCCGCCTGCGCCGACAAAGCCCATGATGACCGAGGCGCGCACGGCGCATTCCCAGCGATAGACCGTGTAGGACACCAGCTCCTGCGCGGCGTTGGGGATCATGCCGTAGAACAGCGCCATGCTGCGGCTGCTGCCGGCTTCGAGCAGGGCGCGGGCGTTGCGGGTGTCGGTGGATTCCAGTATCTCGGCATAGACTTTGCCGAGCATGCCGCCGTAGGTAATCGCCAGCGCCAGCACGCCGGCAGTGACGCCCAGCCCCAGCGCACGCACGAACACCAGCGCCCACACGATATCGGGTATGCCGCGCAGCAGCAGCAGCACCACGCGTGCGACAGCCCGTATAGATTCGCCACGCCAGCGCCCCGACGCGGGGCCGATGCGTGAGACCGACAGGCTGTGCGTCAGCATGAAGGCCAGCGGTGCGGCGAGCAGTAGCGCCAAGGCAATGCCGACAGTCGCCATGGCTAAGGTTTCCAGCGTGGCTTTGAACAGAATGCCGAGAAACTCGGGTGAGGACTCCGGCGGCAAAAAACCCGACAAAAATCCGCCCATGGCTTTAAGGTTTTGCGGGTCAAACAGCAGCAGTGGGTTGAAGCCGGACAGCACCAGCAGCGGCCACAGGCAAACAACGGAAATCAGTGCCCAAGTGGCGCGCGAGCGTGCATCCGGGTCGCGCTCGATGGCGTGCTCAGTGGTGTGCACGACGGCTAACGACATAGCGGCGGATCGACCAGCGGATTTTTGTTGCGCTGCGCATCGGGCAGCACGGGAATACGGTTGTCCTGCGTGGGCGGCACGGCGGATTCCGACGCATACAGGTCGCGCAGCATCGCTTCAGTAATGGTAGCAGGCGCGACGTCAAACGCCACTTCGCCAGCCTTCACGCCGATAATGCGCGGGAACCAGCGCAGCGCGAGATCCACTGCGTGCAGGCTGGCAATCAATGTGACGCCGCGCTGTGTGGTATCCGCATCGAGCTGCTGAATGGTGAGATCAGCCAGCGTGGGATCCATCGCTGACACCGGCTCGTCGGCGAGGATGAGATCGGGCTGCTGATACAGCACGCGCGCAACGCCCACGCGTTGCAGTTGCCCGCCGGAAAGCCGGTCGCAGCGGTCAAACAGCCGGTCAGCGAGATCCAGCCGCGACAGCGCAGCACGCGCACCGGCAATGTCGGCGGGGTAGATCAGCGACGCCGCACTGCGCCACCAAGGCCACTGGCCGAGACGTCCGGCGAGAATGGCGGTAATCGCGCGTTGACGCGGCGGTATCGGCGGCGACTGATGGATCAAGCCGATGCGCGCACGCAGCTTGCGCAACTGGCTGGGCGCTGCTTGCCACGGGTTTGCGTCCAACACTGACAACCGGCCTTCCGTTGGCCGCAGAGACAAGCCCATCAGGCGCAGCAGCGTGGTTTTACCCGCGCCGGAGGGGCCAATGAGCGCGACGCGTTCACCCGTGGCTATGCTGAGCGTAATGCCGCGCACGGCACGATGGCCGTTGGGGTGGGTGAGGCCTACTGAGGAGAGTTGGATGGTCAAGGATCGGGGTGAGGGCGGGGGTTAATGTTTCGGTACGACGGAATATTCACTAAAGCGACGAGGAGGGGAGGTGTATTGTAACTAGTTGATTTATTTAAGTAAATTGTCAATTCGGCGCAATCGGGTTGACAGCGTTACGCCGCTACACCCGTCGTATAGAACAAACCGTGTCATACCACCCCTGCATGCCCACCAACGGTGCCGGCTGTATCGGCAAAATCCCGTTCACGTTATAGCCTGCGCCGGTGCCGCCGCCGCTCATCATGTGTCCCGACGGACGGTAGGTGGTGATTTCCACCATGTCGCCGGTGCGTATGCCGTGCTGCGCAGCGGTGTCGGCGTGTATCCACATAGGGTTGTGATGCACGATTTCGCTCAAGTACTTTTGCGACTGCGTGCGCCCCTGCGTGTGTACATTCCATTTGAAAGTCTTCGGTAAAACCGGTCTGTTTGGCAGCGGCCTCGATGTCTGGGTGATACACCGCGAATTTGCGCGACGGCGTGGGAAACCCGCGCTTTGGCTTGCCGCCGACCATCAGGCCGACCGCTGCCTCGCGGCCATGACAGGCGCACGTCGAAATAAACGAACTTGGCACCGTTATCAAAGCGCCCGCGGATGATGCGTTTGGCGATCTCGGCATGCGCTTCGTCCCATGTGATACGCGTCCATTTGCCTTCGCCGCGCTTGCCCGCGCGCTTCAACGGAAACAACGACCGCTCGGGATAGTCATTGATGGTGGGGCCTTTGTAGGCCACCGAAGGTTTGGTGTTTTCTTCGGGTTTCAACACGGCAGTTTTTGCACCGTGGCGTGCCATGAATCGCGAGTAGGGCGACTGCGCATCGTTGGCATCGCAGCCGATGGCATCGGTGGGGCAGGCCTTGAGGCAGGGCGCGTCTTCACATTGCATGCACAGCGTGGGCAGAAAGTTGCGTTTGACCTGCGGGAATTTGCCATGCTTCCAGTAATAGACTTTGGTGCGGTAGCGGCCGAGCGGCACGCTGTTTTCAACTTTGCAGGCGACGGAGCAGGCGTGGCAGCCTATGCAGCGGTCTACATCCAGTGCCATTTTCCAGCGCGGCGGTTTGCCGGTGGCGGGGTTGACGGTGACGGGCGCGCCGACGGTCGGGGACAGCAATTTCAGATTTTCAGTCATGACAGACTCCAGTGATTTAATCGCGAGGCAATGAAATGGGCGCGCGCGCCAGCCGGCAGAGCGCGGGCGAGCGCGTGCGAATCCACCGCGCCGTGACCGGCGCGGTGGATAACTGGAGGGGTTACTTCAGCAAACCGGCGCTTTGCGCGGCCGATTCGATACCGTCGTAGTTCGACGTTTTGGTGGCGATGAATTTGCTGGCGCGCTGCAAATCCATGATTTCCTTGTGCGCGGGATTTTTGGGATCGAGTGCCAAGAAAGCGTCCGCGATTTTTTTGGCTACAGCCGCGTCCAGACCAGGGCGCACGGTCCAGTTGTAATCGTAGTAGGGCGGCGTGGTGTCGATGACTCTGACTTTGGCGGCGTTCGGATTTTTGGTCTCGATCAGCTTGTCCATTACTGAGGCGTTGAGCACGCCCGCTTCGGCCTTGCCGGAGGCGACAAAGGCGACGGTGGCATCATGTGCGCCGGAGAAAGCCACGGTTTTGAAGTCTTTTTCCACGTTGATGCCAGCTTTGGTCAAAAAGTGGCGCGGCATGAGATGGCCGGAGGTAGACGAGGCGGCACCAAAGGCAAACGTCTTGCCTTTCAGATCGGCCAGCGTTTTGGCGGTGCTGTCGGCGGGCACAATATAGCGGCTCAGGAATTTCTCATCTTCGGCGCGTTGTACCAGCGGCACGACGCCGCCGTTGGAGCGGATTTTTGCCTGTACAAAGGTAAAGCCGCCCAGCCACGCCATATCGATTTTGCGGGTCGCCAAGCCTTCGACGACGGCCGGGTAGTCGGTAACCGGGGTGAATTCGACTTTCATGCCTAGCACTTGTTCGAGGTAAGCGCCGAGCGGTTTGAATTTGCGCTGCAGTTCGGTGGGGGCCTCGTCCGGGATGGCCGATACCCTGAACGTGGTTTGAGCGGTTGCGCCGCCGGAAAGGCCGAGCATGGAAGACAGCGCCAGCGCGCTGCATGAAACTAAACGGGACATTAAACGCATGTGAATCTCCTGAGTGGTGTAACTGTAGGGGTGTAAAAGGATGTAAAGGTGTGTAAAAACACGTAGCCACAGCGCAAACGCCGGTGGCATCTGCAATGCTGCCGGCGAAGGATAGCAGAGTCCGCGATACCGTAGCTCGGTGCAAGAGGGTATCCCGTAAGTAATTGTTTTTATTG
Organism: Burkholderiales bacterium; assembly: GCA_043743335.1. Taxonomy (GTDB): domain Bacteria; phylum Pseudomonadota; class Gammaproteobacteria; order Burkholderiales; family SG8-41; genus UBA5216. The sequence goes on along the minus strand of JAYTWR010000171.1, from coordinate 51,973 downwards.
ATAAAATCATTGTTCTTCGGCAAGCCGATTTACGGCATAATGGCGCGCTTTGCAAGGGTGCTGAGGCCTGCCCTGAGGCCTGCCCTGAGGCCTGCCCTGCGGCTCATTTTTGTTGACACGGATTTTTTATGAGTACGATTTTGCACGCGCTGCGCAAGCTGTTGATCGGGACCGGAATCGGGATCGGAAATCTGCTCGCGGTGTGCGCCCACGCGCAGCAGCCCACGGTGCAATCCATACCCGCGCCCCAAGTGCAGCCCGCACAGCAATCGCTGGCACCGCCGCCGCCGCCGCCGTGGATGCAAGGGCGGCCGGAAGCGATGAAAAATTCCAGCCTTGCACCGCACGCGCCGGGCATCGCCGCGAAAGCCGCTGCCGATATCAAGCTGGACAAGATCAAGCTGCCGCCGGGATTCAGCATTGAACTGTGGGCGACCGGCCTGCCGCATGCGCGCTCGATGACGCTGGGCGCAAAAGGCACGGTGTTTGTCGGTACGCGTCTGCTGGATACGGTTTACGCCGTGACTGAAAAAGACGGCAAGCGCCAAGTCAAAGCGTTGCTCAAGGATTTGGTTCGCCCCAACGGCGTGGCGTTTCACGGCGGCGCGCTGTATGTGGCTGAGGTGTCGCGTATTTTGCGTTACGACAACATCGAAGAGAGTCTCGACAATCCGCCCAAACCGGTGGTGGTGTTTGATGCGCTGCCCAAAGACGAGCACCACGGCTGGAAGTATTTGACTGTCGGGCCCGACGGCGCGCTGTATTTCAACATTGGCGCGCCCTGCAATAGCTGCGTGCCGCTGGATACCCATGCGCAAATTGTGCGCGTCGATCCCAAAGCCGGGGTGCTGGAAACCTACGCCAAGGGTGTGCGCAACAGCATGGGTATGGCGTTTCATCCGGTGACCAAAGATTTGTGGTTCACCCACCACGGACGCGACTGGATGGGCGATGATTTACCCAACGACACGCTGCATCGCGCCAGCCGCAAAGGCGCGCATTTTGGCTATCCGTATTGCCATCAGGGCGACACGCTGGATCCGGATCACGGCAAAGGGCGCTCGTGTGCGGAGTTTTCGCCGCCGACGCTGAAGCTGGGCGCGCATGTGGCGCCCATGGGTCTGCGGTTTTACAATGGCAAAATGTTCCCGGCTGAGTTTCGCAACCGCTTGATTTTGGCTACACACGGTTCGTGGAACAAAACGGCGCGGGCGGGTTTCAATCTGATGCAAATTTCGTTGGACGCACAAGGTAAAGTGTTGAAATATGAGCCCTTCGCTGAAGGCTGGGCGGACGCCAACAGCCATTGGGGACGCCCGGTGGATGTGCAGGTGATGCCGGACGGGGCGCTATTGGTATCCGATGATTTGACGGGCGCTTTGTATCGCATTAGCTATAAGCGCTGAATATCCTGAAAGATAAAATGAAGCCTTTGACGATCAAGAAATCTGTCGCGGCCGCACTGGCGGGTTGGGCGTGCGGCGGCGTGCAAGCGCAAAATGCGGCGCAAAAGCCGGTAGCGCTGCCTGAGGTGTCCGTCAGCGCCACACGTGTGGAACGCGATAATTTGGATATTCCGGCCGCCATCGATACGCTGGATCAACGTACCATTCGCGAAGGTAATCCCGGGGTGAATTTGTCCGAGGTGCTCAATCGCGTGCCGGGCATTGTGGTGCAGAATCGCCACAACTATGCGCAGGATTTGCAGATTTCATCACGCGGCTTTGGTGCGCGTTCCACCTTTGGCGTGCGCGGGCTGCGGCTGATTGCGGACGGCATTCCCGCGACCATGCCCGACGGGCAGGGGCAGGCCGCTTCGTTCAATCTGTCGTCGGCGAAAAATATCGAAGTGCTGCGCGGGCCATTTGCAAGTATGTACGGAAATTCCGCTGGCGGCGTGGTGCAGATTTTCACCGCTGACGGCCCCAAGGAACCGACGTTTTCGCTAAGCGGGCTGTATGGCAGCTATAACACGTCGAAGGTGGACGTGAATTACGGCGGCCAGCATGGGCCGCTCAATATGGTGATTGATGCGTCGCGCTTTGAGACGAACGGTTATCGCGATCACAGCGCGGCGCGGCGCGATCATCTCAACGCCAAGTTCAAATACGATCTGGGCAGTGCCGGGGTGTTTACGCTGGTGCTGAACGCGCTGGATCAACCGGAGACGGAAGACCCGCTGGGCCTCACCGCTGCGCAGGTGGTGCAGAACCCCAAGCAGGCGGGTGGCAATTTCGCCGGTGCCACGCCAGCGAATGCCTATAATTTTAATACGCGTAAAAGCGTTGCACAAAATCAGGCGGGGCTGACATACGACGTTGCGCTGGCCGCCAAAACCAAACTCAACGCTCGCGTGTATTTTGGCGACCGGCAGGTGACGCAGCATCTGGCGATACCGATTGCCACGCAGGCGGTTGCCACGTCTTCGGGGGGCGTGGTGGACTTGGATCGCGGTTACGGCGGTGCCGCGCTGCGGATCACGCACGAAACGAACTTGCTGGGCGGCCCGTTCACGCTGAGCGGCGGCATGGATTACGATCGGATGAAAGAACGCCGTCAGGGCTTGCGCAATAATTTTGGCGTGACCGGCGCACTGCAGCGTAACGAAGACAACACCGTTAGCAACACCGATGTCTACGCGCAAGCCGAATGGCAAGTGATCAAAAATTTGAGTGTGCTCACAGGCGTGCGCCACAGCCGAGTCAAGTTTGAATCCAATGACTATTTCATCGCCGCCGGTAACCCGAACGACAGCGGCGGCGTGGATTACTCGAAGACCACGCCGTCGTTTGGTGCCATCTACAAATTCACGCCGACGTTTAATGTGTACGCCAACGTCGGCAAGGGTTTCGAAACGCCGACCTTCGCCGAGCTCGCTTACCGCAGCGGGGGCGTGACTGGCCTGAACTTCGCGCTGCGTCCGGCTAACAGCCTGCATCGCGAGTTGGGGCTGAAAGCGCTGGTGGGTGACCATGGGCGCGTGAATGTATCCGTGTTTCGCATTGACGTGTCGGATGAGATTGTGGTCAACAGTAATGCCGGCGGACGCTCGGATTTCAAAAACGTGCAGGGCACGCGGCGCGAAGGTCTGGAGTTGGGCTATGCGCAAAAACTGCCGTATGGCTTTGAGGCCGCGCTGTCTTACACGCTGCTCAATGCGCGCTTCACGCAACCGTTTACCACGGTGACTGGCACGCCCGCTGTAGTGGTGCCGGTCAGTGCGGGCAGCAAATTACCGGGCATCGCCGGCACGAATTTGTTTGGCGAATTGGTATGGCGACACGCAGCTACGGGCTTTCACACCGGCCTTGAAGTGCGTCATAGCGGTAAGGTGTGGGTGAACGATCAGAACGCCGAGTTTGCCGGCGCGTATACGATTTTTAACTTGCGCGCGGGCTTGCAGCAGCGCGGACGCAATTGGAAACTCACCGAATTCGTGCGCGTGGATAACGTGGGCGACAAGGGCTACATCGGCTCAGTGATCGTCGCCGAGGCCAACAACCGCTACTACGAGCCCGCGCCGGGGCGCAATGCGATGATAGGCATAAATGCTGAATTTTCATTTTAAATCAACTAGTTACAGTTATTATCTGTTGTGCGCTGGCGCGCTGCTTGCGCCGACCTGGAGCGCAGCACAGGGTTACCCCACCAAATCCATACGCCTGATCGTGCCGCTGGCACCCGGTGGCGGCAACGACACTATCGCGCGCTTGATCGGGCAAAAAATCGCGCCCGCACTGGGCCAGCAAATTGTGGTCGACAACCGCGCAGGCGCGGGCGGCTTGATCGGCGCCGAGCTGGTGTTGCGTGCGCCGCCGGACGGCTACACGTTGTTGCTCGCCAATGCGGCGTTGATGTCTATCGTGCCGCATGCGCAGAAAAAGGCACTCTACGATCCGGTGAAAGATTTTGCGCCGGTGAGTTTGATCGCCGCAGCGCCGTTGCTGGTGGTGGTGCATCCTTCTTTGCCGGTGCGCTCGATCAAAGCATTGATTGCCTTGACCAAGGCCAAGCCGGGCGAGGTGAATTACGCTTCGAACGGCATCGGCGGCGCTACGCATTTGTCGACCGAATTGTTCGCGATGATGGCCGGCGTAAAACTCACGCACGTGCCGTACAAAGGTTTATCGCTGGCAATGACGGATGTGATGAGCGGGCAGGTGCCGCTGATGTTTTCCAGTGCGGTGGCGATGTTGCCGCACGTCAAAAACGGCAAGGTGCGCGCCATCGCGATGACCGGCGCCAAACGTTCACCGGCGATGGCTGATGTGCCCACGGTGGCGGAGAGCGGTCTCGCCGGTTTTGAATCGAGCTCGTGGTACGGCATCAGCGCGCCCGCGCAAACGCCGCGCGCGATAATCGACCGGCTGAACAAGGAAATTGTGACGGTGGTGAAATCGAAAGAACTGCAGGATCGTTTCATCAGCGAAGCGGTAATCCCCATGGGCAGTTCGCCGGACGAATTCGCGGCGCACATCAAGCGCGAGTTCGAGCGCATGGGGCGGGTCATTAAAGAGGCGAAGGTGGTGTTCAATTGAAGCCATTTAAATTACTTAACTATTTGTTTTTATTGAATTATTTTTGTGGTCAGTGCGCATTTTCTGCGCTATGTCTACCGCTGGTGAGCCTGCTGGCAGTGAGTATGCTGATGATGAGCGCACCGGTGTGGGCGCAGGCGCCGGTACAAGACTACCCCTCGCGCCCCATACGCCTGATTGTGCCGCAAGCCTCCGGCAGCGCTTCCGACACGGTGGCGCGCATTATCGCGGGCGAGCTCACCACGCGCTTGAAGCAGCAGGTGATTGTCGATAACCGTCCCGGCGGCGCGTTGCTACTGGGGCTGGAAATCGCGGCGAAGGCGCCGCCCGACGGTTACACCATCGCTTACGGCATGATCGGCGCGCTGGCGATCAGCCCCAACATGCTGCAAAAACCGCCGGTCGACGTGCAGAAAGACTTGGCACCGATTGCGCAAACCACCACCGGGCAGATGCTGCTGGCGGTGGGGCCGACAACACCGTTCAAAAGCGTGCGCGACCTCATCAGCTTTGCGAAACAGAATCCCGGCAAATTGAATTACGCCTCCAGCGGCAACGGCACGCCGGGCCACGTAGGCTTTGAATTGTTCAAAAGCATGACCGGCACGCAGGCGGTGCATGTGCCGTATAAAGGCGGTGCGGCGGCGATCACCGAATTGATCGCGGGGCAGGTGCAGATCATGCTGGAAAGTACCAACTCCATCACGCCACACGCCCGAGGCGGGCGCGTGCGCGGGCTGGCGGTGAGCGGCCCGAAACGGGTCGAAGCACTGCCGGAATTTCCGACCATCGCCGAGGCGGGCGTGCCGGGTTACGAAGCAACCACCTGGACGGGCATCGTCGGCCCGGCGGCGATGCCGCGCGCGGCGATCATGCGCCTGAACGCGGAACTCAATCGCATGGTGGCTTCAACGAGCTACAGAGAAAAAGTCACGCTGATCGGCTCCGAGCCGGCGGGCGGCACGCCGGAACAATTTGCGCAATACATCCGCAGCGAATACGCCAAGTGGGGCGAGATCGTCAAACGCGCGGGGGCGAGGATCGATTGATGGTTGCTGCTGACGCTGCTGTTACGGGTCACGGCGATGTGCTTTATGCGGTGCGCGCAGGGCGCAATAACCGAAGGGCAATGCGCCTTATGTAGTCCATCGTCAGGCCATGCGGCGCAATGCGCTGCGCATATTGGCGCCCTACGGTAATCACAGACTGATATTCAACCGCCGCACTTGCAGCTCAACTTGCGCATCTCGCGCAATAACAATGGCGGTCACCTTCCCGGGAATAGCAGTCTGGCAACTTCGTCGCGCTCGATCGCAATGTGCGCCGCGATGTGCCCGACGATCGCCGCCAGGGTGCCCACTTTCAGCGTTTCGTGCGCGGGGATGGTGATGTGGTGCTCGCCATTGCGTTGCGTGGTGAGCCGGATATGGCTGCCCGCCTGGCGCGTGATCTGGTAACCCAGAGCACCGGCAGCCTTCGCTAAGTCGCGACCGGAAACGTCGCGAGGCAATCTCATACTGCGATCAGTTCATCGCGCACAAAATGCAATCGCACCATCGCGGGCGTTTTGGCCGGCTCGAAATGACACTTCACGGCGTCACGCACATTTTGTTGCAGGCTCTTTAAGTCGTCGGCTTCCGTGCAAATGGCTGCGCCCAGCGCCTGTGCCGTGTAACCGCCCTCGGGCGCTTCTTCGACTACAAATATCAGTTCGTTCATGTCCGCCTCGTTGCGACGCCAAAGGGCGTCAATATCGCAGAATCGATCACGGTGGACAAGTGGCTGTCCTGATGGAAAGCAGGCGCGAAATAGCGCCACGCACCGCCAATCTCCAAGGGGTTTCGTAAGTGACAAGGGCAATGTGACTACGCTTTTGACCGTTAACAAGCAAAGTCGCAACGCAAAATGGGAGATACGATGTAAGTAACTGTTTTTATTGATAAATTTGTCACCCGCCTCTTGCGCCTGAAATAGCCGCACGCGGCGCGCGCTGCGACTACCACTACGCCACCGCCGGCCAGCTCATTCAAGTTGAGGAAAACGCGATACTCGAAACCACGGGCTACAGCTACGACCACGCCCGCTGGCGCTCGCGGTGAAATTTCAGTCCACTTTATAAAACTCAATAAAATTAAATAGTTACGTGCTGGCCGTGAAATGCCGGAGGTTTCGCGCGCTGATGCTTTCGGCTAAAATAGTCGGCTGTTTCTTCCCATCTGTCCCTCCAAAGGAGTCGCAATGAAAGTTCTGGTCACGGCCAAGCGCGTGATCGACCCGTATGTGAAGGTGCGCGTCAAATCCGACGGCACCGGGGTCGAGACGGCCAATATCAAAATGACGATCAACCCGTTTTGCGAAATCGCGGTCGAGCAGGCCGTGCGCATGAAAGAAGCGGGCATCGTTACCGAAATCGTAGTGGTATCCATCGGCACGCTGCAATGCCAGGAAACCATCCGCACCGCTATGGCGATGGGCGCTGATCGCGGCATCCTCGTCGAAACCACCGAGGAAGTGCAGCCGTTGGCCGTCGCCAAAGTGCTGAAAGCCATTGTCGAGAAAGAGCAGCCGCGTCTGGTCATCATGGGCAAGCAGGCCATCGACGACGATTCCAATCAGTGCGGCCAGATGCTGGCGGCGCTGCTGGGTTGGCCGCAGGCGACGCATATTTCGAATGTGACCATCAACGGTGACAGTGCCGAAATCACGCGCGAAATCGACGGCGGTCTAGAAAGACTTACGGTGAAAGTGCCGGCGGTGGTGACTGCCGATCTGCGTCTGAATGAGCCGCGGTATGTCACGCTGCCCAACATCATGAAGGCGAAGAAAAAGCCGCTGGAAAACATCAAGCCGGATGCGCTGGGTGTAGACATCAAGCCGCGTCTGAAAACGCTGAAGGTGGAAGAGCCCGCCAAGCGCAGTTCCGGCGTCAAAGTGGCCGACGTGAAAGAACTCGTTGCCAAACTCAAGAATGAAGCGAGGGTCATCTAAATGACAATCCTGGTTATAGCTGAACACGACGGCAAGCAACTCAAGCCGGGCACGGCCAATACGATTACCGCGGCCACCCAACTCGGTGGCGATGTCACGGTGCTGATCGCGGGGCATCAATGCGCAGAAGCAGGCGCTGCGGCAGCCCAAGTCAAAGGCGTCGCCAAAGTGCTGGTGGCAGATGCGCCGCACTACGAAGGGTGGCTGGCGGAAAACATGACGGCGCTGGTGTTGAGCATCGCCAAAAACTACACCCATATCGTTGCGCCGGCTACCGGCGTCGGCAAGAACTTCATGCCGCGCGTGGCCGCGATGCTCGACGTGCAGCAGATTTCCGATATCAGCGGCGTCGTTTCGGCGGACACCTTTGTGCGCCCAACCTACGCGGGGAATGTGATGGTGACCGTGCAGTCGAGCGACGCGATCAAGGTGATCACGGTGCGCGGCACAGCATTTGATCCGGCAGCGGTGTTGGAAAATGGGGGCGGTTCGGCTGCGGTGGAAGCACTGGCGGCGGCGGCGGATGCGGGCCTGTCCAAGTTCAACGGGCAGGAACTCACCAAGTCAGCACGTCCTGAACTCACGGCGGCGCGCATCATCGTCTCCGGGGGGCGTGGCATGGGCAGCGCCGAGAATTTCAAAATCCTCGAACCGCTCGCCGACAAACTCGGCGCCGCCGTGGGCGCATCGCGTGCGGCGGTGGATTCGGGCTTTGTGCCTAACGACTATCAGGTCGGTCAAACCGGCAAGATTGTTGCGCCGGAACTGTATGTCGCGGTGGGCATCTCCGGTGCCATTCAGCATCTGGCCGGTATGAAAGACAGCAAAGTGATTATTGCCATTAACAAGGATGCGGAAGCGCCGATATTCTCGGTGGCGAGCTACTGGGTGGTGGATGATCTGTTCAAGGCTGTGCCGGAGATGGTCAAGGAACTGGGTTGATATTGGGTTGATGTTGGGTTGATTTAGACCTCGTTCAACACGCCATAAAAAAGGCGTGACCCTCGCGGGTCACGCCTTTGTTTTTTATGGGTTTTTAGATGGGCACGGCCATTGCCTCAAATGCGCCCTGACAATTCACCAAATCCACGCGCTTCTGCGCGATACGAAATCCTGCACCATCGCGTTGCAGTTGATGCGTTTGCCGGCCCGCGAACATGCGCTGCTGGTCGAGGCGAAACTCCGTCATGATCATGTTTGATGTAATCGTATACACACCCACCGCATCGTCCGCTGATTGTATGGCCACGTTGGACACCAGATGCACGGTCTGCGAGGGCGGCGATTGCACATGGATCAGCGGGTGTTCTAGCCGCTCGATGCGGGTGGTCATGAGCTGACGGTCGTCGTAAAACAGCGAGGCTTGGGTGTGCGGGCTGTGCTGATCTGGCGTAGACGGCACCCAATACACGCCGTCATCGGTGAACAAACCCATCCATTCACGAAAGCGCCGCTCGTCGAGCAGGCGCGCTTCTTCGATCAAAAACAATTCAAAGGTCTCGCGATGGTGACTCATTGCGCGTGCGCCTCGCCCATGTAATCGCGCCACGCGGCGTATTGCGAGCGCACCACCATTTCGTGTGTTGCCAAGCCCTGTGCAACACCGGACGACTGGTGTGTTTCTTCCACACCGAGGCCGCGCGAAATGTCTACCCAATCGGTTTGCTCACTGCGCAGCCCCGTTTGGGTGCGGGCGAAGGCTTCAAGGTCGTCAGACTGCACAAATGAAGCCGCGGCGTGAGTGACATTCAACAGGCGTATGTTTGCAGCGTTCATCGCGTCCGGCGCGCCGGCCAGCCGCACCGGATAAATGTTGACCTCGGTCAAATCCACCGCCAGCGGCTTAATCACGCGCACGTGGATGTTCAGGCCCATGATCGACACATTGGGATAAATCAGGGTGTTGTGCAGGCGCGGGGTCAAAATGTGCTGCATACGCGCCTCACCGACCCTAGCGGCCAGCGCGCGCTTGTATTCATCGTAAACGGCGCTGGCGCGCTTGCTGTCGTTCAGCTCGGTGTTGCTGGTCCAGCCGTGGCCGAAGGGCACGGTAAAACTCTTGCGCTTTTTCCAGTCGCTGGAGACCTTCTCGGCTTTGCCTTCGACCGCTTTGCCGTCCACCACTTGCGCGCCTTTTTCGTCGCCTTCGCGCCGCGTGAATTGCGTGCCGTCGTGCCGTACTGTCGAGGCATGGCTGAAGGGCACGTGATACGAATCCAGCACGTTTTCAATTTGCAACTTCCAGTTGCCGCGATAGATGTAGCGGTGCATACCTGCGTCGAGCGCTATTTCGCCGTCGGGTGCGCGATCCACCAAGTCATCGATATTGGCGGTCATCGCGCCGATATGCGCGTCAAACGTCGGCCCTTGGGCGGCGAGGCTGGCAAACACAAAGCCGCGATAGACCTGCATGCGCGGTACGCGCGCAAGCCCGAATTTGCCGGTGTCAAAACCCGGCGCGCAGCCTTCCGGCACCGGCACGCGCAGCAGCTTGCCGTCGGTGTCGTAGGTCCAGCCGTGATAGAGGCAGGTGAGTTGTTTACGGTGACCGCAGCGCTCGTTCACCACCTTGGGTCCGCGATGGGCGCAGCGGTTGAGCAGCACGTGGAGCGTGCCGTCGCTGTGACGGGTAAGGATTACCGGTTGGCGGCCCATGTCGGTGGTGATGAAGTCGCCCGCTTTGGGCACCTGGCTGGCGTGGCCGATGTAGAGCCATGCGTGGCCGAAAATGCGCTCCATTTCGGCGTCGAACACCTGCGGATCGGTGTAGACGCGCCGGTGTACGCGGCCCGGCTCTATCAAGCCCACAAGATTGCTTTCGAAAGGTGTGCGATCAAGCATGGAAATCCCCAAATGGTTTGCAATGGTTCGCAATGATTCTACAGGCTTCACCGGGCGTGATAAAGACGGCAAACGGCGGCAGCGTGGTAAGCTTTCACAGTCGAAACAGACAACCGCAGAACATGAACAATCCTGAGCGATACACAATGCGCGCAGTGGCGTGCATCATGGTGATGAATACGCCGATGCTGGGTGCCGTTGCGCAGGCAGCCGACTGGCCGACAAAGTCCGTGCGCGTGATTATTCCCTATGCGCCCGGCGGCAGTGCCGATTTGCTCGGGCGGCTGGTGGGCCAGCAACTGGCGGAAACCTTCAAGCAGAACTTTGTGTCGGACAATCGCCCCGGCGCGACGGGCATCGTCGGTTCAGAAATCGCCGCCAAGGCCGCGCCGGATGGTTACACGCTGCTGGTGTCCGGTGTCGGTTCGCATGTCTACGTGCCGGGCCTGTTGAAAGTGCCGTACGAGCCGATGACGGATTTCACGCACATTGCCTTGCTTGGCGGCCCGCCGGGGGTGCTGGTGGTCAATGGTAATTCACCGGTGCGCGACCTCGCGGGCTTGATTGCGCTGGCCAAAGACAAACCGTTGAGTTTTGGCTCGGCGGGCACCGGCACTAGCGGCCATTTGATGGCGGAGCGCCTGATGCAGCTCGCGAAAATTCGTATGACGCACATTCCCTACAAAGGGGCTGGCCCCGCGGTGATTGATGTGCGCGGCGGGCATATCCCCGTAGCGACCACCACGCTGGTCGCGTCCGCGCCGCAGATCAAATCTGGCGGCTTGCGTGCGTTGGCGATTTCAACGAACGCGCGCATCAAGTCATTTCCCGATGTGCCGACCTTTACCGAAGCGGGTTTTCCGGTAGTGGCGACGACGTGGTTTTCGCTGTCCGGCCCGCCACGTATGCCTGCGGCGCTGACCGATCGTATCAACCGGGCTGTGCGCAGCACCCTGCGTAACTCGCCGCTGCGTGAGCGTTTGTCTGACGAAGCCATCGATGCGAACGATTTGGATTCGGCGCAGTTCACAGCGTTCATGCGTAACGAAATTGCCGTGTGGATGCCGGTGGTGAAATCGGCTGCGGCAGCCGGTGCGCAAAAGTAGTGAGTTGCAGGCTATATAAAAAAATGAATAAAATCAATTACTTACCTTCCGTCGTCGGTGGTGCATTATTGCCGCACGCGCCGCAGTTTTTCACCCGTCCTGATACCGAAGACAAAGCCAACGTCGCGCGCGTGGAACACGTGGCAGCGCGCATCGGCGCCGAACTCGCCGCGCTAAAACCCGATGTGTGGATCACGATTTCCAACGATCACACGCAGCAGTTTTATCTCGACTGCGCGCCGCCCTTCGCGCTGCACGTGGGCGGCGAAGGGCGCGGCACGTTTGCTGGCCGCACCTTTAGCTACCCGATTGCCAGTGAGCTGTCGCTGGAGGTGGTGCGGCGGCTTTACCGACTGGGGTTTGATCCGGCGTTCAGCAGTACGGCGCAAGTGGATTACGCGCTGGGCATTCCGCTCACCCATATGCACGTGCAGGGGCTGCTGCTGCCGATTTTTGTGAACGCCTATCTGCCGCCGCAACCCACCATGGAGCGTTGCTATGCCTTTGGCGAGGCGGTGGCTACGGTGCTGTCGTCGCTCAATGTCAAAGCGGTGGTGATGGCCAGCGGCGGTATGTCGCACTTTCCGGGCACTGACAACTACGCCAATCCGTGCGTGGATTTTGATAAGGCGCTGCTGGAGCCGCTATCACGCGGCAATTTGAAAGCGCTGTTGGGGCTAAACGAAGCGCAGCTCGACGCCAGCGGCAATATCGAACTGCGCTGCTGGGCAGTGGCTGCGGGCATGCTCGGCGAACGCAAGCCCGACGTGGTGGAATTCAATCCAAGCTGGCATCACAACTATGCGTCGCTGGGGTTCTGGTCGCCTGTCGCGCCGCCTGCTGCGCCGCACTATCCGCCGACGAAGCCCGACTTGGTGGCGTTGACGCAGGCGTTGCACGCGCTGGCGCATGACGCGTCCGCGCGCGTGGCGTATGCGGCTGATGCGGCGCAATTTGCGCATAGCCATCGCGTGGCGGGCGAGCAGGGCAGGCTGCTGATCGAAGGCGATTTCAAAGCCATGGTGGCGCTGGGCGTGCATCCGCTGGTGCCGTTTCTGGCGCGTATGCAGATTGAGCGGGAGAAAAATAGCGGTCCCTAATGTTTGCGGTAGTTTGCGGTAACATGATTCCGTTACTAACCGCAGGTCTTGATTCTTTGGAGTTTTGTCATGTCCACGTATGCTGCCCCACTCAAAGACATGAAGTTCGTGATCAACGAACTTGCCGGTCTGGATGAGGTTTCCAAATTGCCGGGCTGTGAAGAAGTCAACGCTGATCTGGTGGATGCGGTGCTGGGCGAGGCCGCCAAGTTTGCGCAGGAAGTGCTGGAGCCGCTCAATCGCGTGGGCGATAAAACGGGCGCGAAGCTCGCCAATCATGTGGTCACCTCACCCGAGGGCTTCAAGGCGGCGTATCAGCAGTTCACCGCTGCCGGGTGGAATGGCCTGAGCGGGCCCAGCGATTTTGGCGGTCAGGGTTTACCGCATTTGCTGGCCAATCCGGTGCAGGAAATGTGGAGCGCCAGCAATATGGCGTTTTGTTTGTGTCCGATGCTGAGTACCGGTGTGATCGAGGCCGTGCGTCATCACGGGGTAGCGGCGCAGCAGCAGCAATTTCTGCACAAGCTGGTGGCGGGCGAGTGGACGGGCACCATGAATTTGACCGAGCCGCAGGCAGGTTCGGATCTGGCGGCGATACGTGCCAAGGCTGTTCCCGAAGGCGATCACTACAAAATCAGCGGCACCAAGATATTCATCACGTGGGGCGAGCACGACATGGCGGACAACATTGTCCATCTCGTGCTGGCGCGTCTGCCCGATGCGCCCGAAGGCGTGAAAGGGATTTCGCTGTTTGTCGTGCCCAAATTCATGATCCAAGCCGACGGCAGCTTGGGTGCGCGCAACGATGTGAAATGCGTGTCTATCGAACACAAGCTCGGCATCCATGCCAGCCCGACGTGCGTGATGCAGTACGGAGACGCCGGGGGTGCGGTGGGTTATCGGGTTGGTGAGCCGCATCGCGGGCTGGAGTACATGTTCACCATGATGAACCACGCGCGCTTGGGTGTGGGGTTGCAGGGGGTGGCGGTGGCCGAGCGCGCCTATCAGCATGCGCTCGAATACGCGAAGACGCGGGTGCAGGGGCGCGAGGTCGGCCAACGCAGTGGTGACCGCGTTACGATTATTCATCACCCCGATGTACGCCGCATGTTGATGCACATGAAGTCGCAGATCGAAGCCATGCGCGCACTGGCGTATGTGGCCGCCGCGACGCTCGACAAAACCAAGCACCATCCCGATGCCGCTGAAAAGCGTCGCAATCAGGCGTTGCTGGATTTGCTGATTCCGGTGGTCAAGGCTTGGTGCACCGAGCAGTGCGTGGAGATTGCCTCGACCGGCGTGCAAATTCACGGCGGCATGGGTTTTGTGGAAGAGACCGGTGCCGCGCAGTATTTGCGTGACGCGCGCATTACCACCATCTACGAAGGCACCACCGGCATTCAAGCGAACGATCTGGTCGGCCGTAAAGTCGGTTATGAAAAGGGCGCGACAGCGCTAGCGGTCATTGCAGACATGCGTAAAACTGCGGCGGTGTTGGCGGGTGGCGAGCTGAGCGCCATGGGCCTATCGCTGACGTCTGCCATTGATGCGCTGGCAGAAGCAACGCAATGGATCGTCGATACGTTTCAGAAAAATCCGAACGGCGTGTTCGCGGTGGCGGTGCCGTATCTCATGTTGTTCGGCAACGTGGGCGGCGGCTGGATGATGGCGCGTGCGGCGGCAGTGGCGCAACGCAAACGTGGTGAGGCGGATGCGGACGTTTCGTTTTACGACGCTAAACTCGCCACAGCCAGGTTTTACTGTGAGCATATGCTGCCGCAAGCAGCAGGGCTGAAGCAGACCGTCGTCAGCGGATCAGACAGTGTGCTGGCGCTGACCGAAGCGCAGTTCTGATGGCCGTGTTGTGCGGCGCAGGTTCGATGCCCTTTCAGCGCTATAAAACGCCATAATTTAAATTCACTCACGCTCACCCAAACTCACTGAAAGATTGCCATGAATCCCACCCTCAAAAACCCTTTGCTTGACCGGCTCAAACGCGGCGATCTGGGCTTGGCGCTGATGATTCGTCACGCACGCACCGTCGATATTGCGCTGGCGGCGCAGGCGTGTGGCTTTGACGCGTTATATTTTGATTTGCAGCACAGCCCGTTGCCAGAGAACGAGGTGTCGCAGATGTGCGTGGCGGCGCTGGGTGCCGGGGTGACGCCGCTGGTGCGTGTGCCGGACCGCGATTACGGGCTGGCGCTGCGTATGCTCGATTCGGGTGCGCTGGGTATTGTGATGCCGGATTGCGCGAACGCCGATGACGCACGTGCCGCAGTGGCAGCGTGCAAATACGCGCCGCTGGGCCGGCGTTCGGGCACGTCGAGCTTTCCGCATTTCGGCTACCAGCCGGTGCCGACCATTGAAGCGCGCAAGGCGCTGAACGACAACACGTTGTTGATTGTGATGATCGAAAGCGTCGCAGCGCTGGCGTGCGTGGAAGACATCGCCGCCGTGCCGGGTGTCGATGTGCTGCACATCGGCAGCAGTGATTTGTCGTCGGATTTGGGCGTGCCCGGCGAACAGACGCACCCGAAAGTGAAGGCGGCGTTTGAGCGCATCGTTGCGGCTTGCCGCAAGCACGGCAAAATTCCCGGTATCGGCGGGTTGGCGGGTTCGGACACCAAAAATTACGACTACGCGATCAAGCTTGGCGCGCGCTTCATGTCAGCCGGCAACGAATGGGCGCTGATGATGCAAGCGGGTAAAGAGCGGGTGAAGGCTATCCGCAGTCTGCATAGCGTTTAGGGGTGTGCCGGTGTGAAATTGTTAACTAACTAATTGATTTTATTTAGTTTTATTGAGTTTTATTGAGTTTTATTTTATGGCCTCACAAGGGTAATGCACATGCAGACGTTTCTGTTTTGCGGCAGTGTGATTGCGCTGGCTTGGGCGCTGGCGTATTTTTGTGCGCCTGCGTTGCTCTGGACCATCGTCGCCGGCGTGGGCTTGCTGGCGCTGTACGTGACCGGTTGCGCGCAGCCGGTGGTGTTGGCGCTGGCGTGCATCATCTTTGCGATTTTGGCCTTGCTGCTGAACCCGGGGCCGATACGCCGTGCAATGCTGGGCACGCCGCTGCTGGATTTGTTCCGCAAGATATTGCCGCAGATGTCGTCCACCGAAAAAGAGGCGCTCGATGCCGGTACGGTGTGGTGGGACGGCGATTTGTTCAGCGGCAAGCCCGATTGGAAAAAGCTGCACGCGTACCCGAAGCCCACCTTAAGCGCGGAGGAGCAGGCGTTTCTCGATGGCCCAGTGGAGGAGTTGTGCACGCTGGTGAACGAGTGGGAAATCACCAACGATTTGCATGATCTGCCGCCGCAGGCTTGGCAGTACATCAAGGATCAGGGCTTCTTGGGGATGATTATTCCCAAGGCGTTCGGCGGCAAAGGGTTTTCGGCGCTGATGCACTCGGCGGTGATTGTGAAGCTGACCTCGCGCAGCGGCACGGCAGCGGTGTCGGTGATGGTGCCCAACTCATTGGGGCCGGCCGAGTTGCTGCTGCATTACGGCACGCAGGCGCAAAAAGATTATTACCTGCCGCGTCTGGCCAAGGGCTTGGAAATGCCGTGTTTTGCCTTGACCAGCCCGGAGGCGGGTTCGGACGCGGGCGGCATCCCCGATTTTGGCGTGGTGTGCAGGGGCGAGTGGCAGGGCAAGCAAGACGTGCTGGGCATGCGCCTCACGTGGGAGAAGCGCTACATCACGCTGGGGCCCATTGCTACGCTGCTGGGGCTCGCATTCCGGTTGTATGACCCCGATCACATTCTCGGGCCGGTGGAAGATCGCGGCATTACGCTGGGGTTGATTCCCACCGACACGCCGGGCGTGAACATTGGCCGGCGGCATTTTCCGCTCAACGGTGCGTTTATGAACGGCCCGAACTGGGGTAAAGACGTTTTCGTGCCTATAGATTACGTCATCGGCGGCGTGGATTACGTGGGGCAGGGCTGGAAAATGTTGATGAATTGCCTCGCAGCGGGGCGCTCGATATCGCTGCCCGGCAGCTCGGTGGGCATGGCGAAATTGTCGACGCGTACCACGGGCGGCTACGGTCGCGTGCGCACGCAATTCAAAATGTCGATAGGCCGCTTTGAAGGCGTCGAAGAAGCCATGGCGCGCATCGGCGGTAATATGTATTTAATGGAAGCCGCGCGCGTGATGACGGCGGGTGCGATCGATTTGGGCGAAAAGCCTTCGGTGATTTCGGCGATTGTGAAATACCACCTCACCGAGCGCGGGCGGCAAGTGATTAACGACGCGATGGATGTGCACGGCGGCAAAGGTATTTGCATGGGGCCGAATAATTATTTAGGCCGTGCGTATCAGCAAATCCCCATCGGCATCACGGTTGAAGGCGCGAACATTCTCACGCGCTCGATGATTATTTACGGTCAGGGGGCGATACGTGGCCATCCGTTTGTGCTGAAAGAAATGGAGGCGACGCAGGAGAAAGACGAGGCCAAAGCGCTGCGTGATTTTGATGCGGCGTTCTTCGGCCACGTGGCGTTTGCCCTTTCCAACAAAGCGCGCGCGGCGTGGATGGGGCTAACCTGCGCGCGATTCGTGTCCGCACCCGGCGACCGGCACACGCGTCAGTATTATCAACAATTGACTCGGCTCTCCAGTGCGTTCGCGTTCGCGTCGGACGTGGCGATGTTTGTGTTGGGCGGGTCGTTGAAGCGTCGCGAGCGGCTGTCGGCGCGACTGGGCGATATTTTGAGCCAGCTTTATTTGGCCTCTTGCGTGTTAAAGCGCTACGAGGACGATGGCCGGCCTGAAGACGATCTGCCGTTGCTGCATTGGGCCCTGCAGGACGCGCTCAATCGCACGCAAGAGGCTTTTTACGGCTTGTTTGAGAATCTGCCGAATGCGCTGGTGGCTTGCGGCTTGCGGATTGCCCTGTTTCCGTGGGGACGCGTCTACAAAGCACCTACCGATGCCTTGGGTAACAAGGTCGTGGGCTTGCTGATGACGCCCGGCCCGGCGCGTGACCGCCTGACGCAGGGCATGTGCATTCCCAAGGACGAGAACGATCCGGTGACCGTGATCGATGCGGCCTTGCTGGCGGTAATCGCAGCGGAGCCGATTGAAGCCAAGCTGCGCGCGGCACAACGTGCGGGCACGATCGGTGGTGAATTCGGCGATCAAGTGGCAGCCGATGCGCTGGCCAAGGGCGTGATTACGCAGGCGGAGTCGGCTAGCCTTGCGCGCGCCAAGGCGCTGCGCCGACAGGTGATTATGGTGGATGATTTCCCCAAAGATTTTGGCCGCAGCGAAATGTTCCAGACGACGCAGGCGGTGAGTTTTGAGGCCTTGAATCGAAAATGAGCGACTTGATTCTGTACGAGGTTGCTGAGGGTATTGCCACCATTACCTTCAATCGTCCGCAGGTGATGAACGCGTTGGATCTCGAAACCATCGTGCAGTTTCGCAAGGTCTGCGAGCGCGCCGAAACCGATAAAGCGGCGCGTGTGGTGGTGATGCGCGGCGCGGGTGCGGCGTTTCTCGCGGGCGGCGATGTGGCGTCGTTCAAGGCCAATCTGGCGGATATTCAAGGCAAAGTGGTGGCGCTGGTGGGCGAGTTGCAAGGCGGCATTCTGGCGCTGCGCCGCGCGCCAAAGCCGGTGATCGCGAGCGTACATGGCGCGGTGGCTGGCGCGGGCATGAGCGTGATGATGGCGAGCGATTTGGTGATTGCTGCCGAAGGCACCAAATTTAATATGGCGTACAGCCGCATTGCTATCAGTCCCGATGGCGGCGGCACGTGGTTTTTGCCGCACTTGGTGGGCTATCAGAAGGCGATGGAATTGCTGCTGCTGGCCGACGTCGTGGACGCTGCGACGCTGCAAACTATGGGCGTAATCAATCGTGTGGTTGCCGAGGCTGAGCTGGCGGCAGCGACGGGAGCGCTGGCGCAACGCCTGGCAGCGGGGCCCGCAGTGGCGTATGCTGAAACCAAGGCTTTGGTAAATTCTGCATTAAATCAAGGGCTTATGAAACATCTTGATGCGGAGGCTGTGGCCTTTTCACGCTGTGCTGCGCATGCCGATTTTGTTGAGGGCGTGACGGCATTTATGGATAAACGCAAAGCCGCGTTCAAGTCGAATTAACACGCTAAAAATTGGAGTGCGCTCATGGCAGCTTTGACAGGTAAAACGCTGTTCATCACCGGTGCCAGCCGCGGCATAGGACGAGAGATTGCCGTACGCTGCGCGCGCGATGGGGCCAATATCGTGGTGACCGCCAAAACCGCCGAGGCGCATGCGTCGCTGCCGGGCACCATCCATTCGGTGGCCGCTGAGGTGGAGGCCGCCGGCGGCAAGGCGCTCGCGCTGCAACTGGATGTGCGCGATGAGAACGCGATTGCAGCGGCGGTGGGCGAAGCGGTGCGCGTGTTCGGCGGCATTGACATTCTGCTCAATAACGCCAGCGCGATTATGCTCAGCAACACCGCACAAACGCCGATGAGGCGTTACGACTTGATGCAAGGCGTCAATGCACGCGGCACCTTCGCCTGCTCGCAAGCGTGTCTGCCGCATCTGGCCAAGGCTGCTGCCGCGGGACGCAATCCGCACATTCTCACGCTGTCGCCGCCGTTGTCGATGAAGCCGCGCTGGTTTAAGGATCATGTCGCTTACACGATGAGTAAATACGGCATGAGTATGTGCACGCTGGGCATGGCCGAGGAATGTCGCGCGCAGGGCGTCGCGGTGAATTCGCTATGGCCGCGCACCACCATTGCCACGGCGGCGATTGCGGTGAACTTCCCCGAGGCGATCCTCAAGGCCAGCCGCAAGCCGGCGATCATGGCGGACGCAGCCTACGCGATTTTCAATCGCGACAGCCGCAGCGCCACGGGTAATTTTTATATTGATGAAACCGTGCTGCGCGAAACCGGCGTGACCGATTTCGACGCCTATGCCGTCACGCCCGGAACGAAGTTGTATACTGATCTTTTCCTGGATTAAAAAACGCAAAGTACTAGGGCTAACGAAGAGGAGGAGCGTCATGTCTCAAGCCATGGATCACGTCATTTCCCCCGAAACCGCAGGCACGCTGGATGGTTTGCTGCGCGAACGTGTCAAGCGCACGCCGGACGCTGTGGCCTACCGCGATTACAACGCGCAGCATGCCAATTGGCGCGAGTACACTTGGGCGCAGATCAATCACCAAGTGGCGCGCTGGCAGGCGGCGCTGGAAAAAGACGGATTAAAAGCCGGCGACCGTGTGGCGGTAATGCTGCGCAATTCGCCGGAATGGGTGATTTTCGATCAGGCGGCTCTGGGCTTGGGGCTGGTGGTAGTGCCTTTGTATACGCAAGACCGGCCGGACAACGTGGCCTACATCCTCAACGACTCTGGCTGCAAAGTGCTGTTGTTCGGCACCACCGAGCAATGGCGCACGTTTGACGAGGTGCGCGGGCAGTTGGGCGGCCTCACGCGCATCCTGACGGTGGAGCCGCTGGGCGCTGACGCGGGCGCGCCGGATGCGCGTGTGACGGATATCGCCCATTGGTTGTCCGTAGATGGCTCACCGGCGGGCAGCGAAACCAAACACGTATCGCGCAACGCGGGCGAATTGGCCACCATTGTCTATACCTCGGGCACCACCGGGCGGCCCAAGGGTGTGATGCTGTCGCACCTGAATATTCTGAGCAACGCCTACGCGGGCCTGCAGCGGCTGACAGTGCAATCGACTGATTCCTTTTTGTCGTTTCTGCCGCTGTCGCACACCTTTGAGCGCACCTGCGGCTATTACTTGACGATCATGTGCGGTGCGACGGTGTCGTATTCGCGCGGCATTCCGCAGTTGGGTGAGGATTTGCAGACCATACGTCCGACCATGTTGATTTCCGTGCCGCGCATTTACGAGCGCATCTGGGGCGCCATCCGCGCGAAGCTCGATGAAGGTTCGCCGCTGAAGAAAAAACTGTTTATGACAGCGGTGGATGTCGGATATGCGCGCTTTGAACACGCGCAGGGGCGCGGGCCGTGGCAAGCTTCGTTTCTGTTGTGGCCGGTGTTGAACGCGCTGGTGGCGAGCAAAGTGCTGGCGCGCTTGGGTGGACGCATGCGTGTTGCGATGTCAGGTGGGGCCGCGCTGCCGCCGGAGATTTCGAAGGTGTTTATCGGCTTGGGTTTGCCGGTGTTACAAGGCTATGGACTGACCGAAACCAGCCCGATTGCCTGTGCCAACGGGCCGGACGACAACCTGCCGGCGAGCGTGGGCACAACGGTGGCGGGCGTACAGGTAAAAATCGGCGATAACAACGCGTTGCTGATCAAAGGCCCCAATATCATGATGGGTTACTGGAACAACGAGGCGGCCACCAAAGCGATGATCCAGGCCGACGGTTGGCTGAATTCCGGCGACACCGGGCGCATCGATGAAAAGGGCCATGTGTTCATCACCGGGCGCATCAAGGAAATCATTGTGCTGTCGAACGGCGAGAAGCTGCCGCCGGTGGATATGGAAAACGCAATCTTGCGTGATCCCTTGTTCGAGCAAATCATGTTACTGGGTGAAGCCAAGCCGTACTTGAGCGTGATCACTGTGTTGAATGCCACGCATTGGCAAAAACTCGCGACAGAAAAAGGCTGGAAGGCCGATGATCCCGCCATCGTGCGCTCGAAGGATGTCGAGAAAGAAATCACCCGGCGCGTCGGCGCACAGCTCAAGGCGTTTCCGGGTTACGCCCAAGTGCGCCGGGCTACGGTGACGCTGGAGCCGTGGAGTGTCGAAAACGGCTTGTTGACGCCCACGCTCAAGCTCAAGCGGCCCAAGGTGATGGAAAAATTCAACGCCGAAATCGATCAAATGTATGCGGGGCATTAACCCCATGCTTGAGCGCGACGAATCCGTTACTTTGCCCCAAGGCAAAGAACCCACGTTGCGTGTGGTGCCCATGCCGGCAGATGCCAACCACACCGGCGATATTTTCGGCGGGTGGATCATGTCGCAGGTGGACTTGGCGGGTAGCATTCCGGCGGTGCGTTTGGCGCAGGGAAGGGTGGCGACTATCGCGGTGAACTCTTTTGTGTTTCGCCAGCCGGTATTTGTGGGCGACGTGGTGAGTTTTTATGCCGAAGTAGTGAAGGTGGGGCGCACCTCGATCACCGTAGACGTGGCGGTGTATTCCCAGCGGCGGCCCGAGAAGGAAATGTGTGTAAAGGTTACAGAGGCGACGCTGACCTACGTCGCGGTGGACGACAAGCGCCAGCCGCGTGTTGTAAGTGCGCCACGTACCTAAGTTGTGGCATACAATTAATCGACAATAAAAATAAAGTCTTTGAGCGGCTGCTTGATCCCGTGATAAATTGTTGGAAATTAAGGAGGAGTAAAAATGTTCCGTAAAATCATAGCGTTATCGGTATCGGCAGCCTTACTGACATCAACAACGGCAGGGGCGGCAGGTTTTGCCATCGGCACGCAAAGCGGCAGCGGCACGGGCAACGCCTTCGCGGGTGGTGCAGCGGTGGCGGATGATGCCAGCGTTGCCTACTCCAATCCGGCAGGAATGACCGCGTTGCCGGTGGGTAAGCACTTGACGGGCGCATTACACGTTATTCTGCCTTCATTCAAATTCACTGACGGCGGTTCTACCGGGCCGGTATTTGGTGTGCCGGGGGCGGGTAACGGCGGCGACGGTGGCAGCCTCGCTTTTGTTCCCAACGGGTTTTTTGTGATGGATTTGGGGCCGCAGTGGCGCGTGGGGTTGGCGCTGAACGCGCCGTTCGGTTTAAAGACGGAATACGATCCGGCGTGGCGCGGCCAGGTAACGGCATTGAAATCTGATATCAAGACCATCAATATCAATCCGTCCATTGCCTATAAGGTGAACAATATGTTCTCCATAGGCGTGGGCGCAAGTTATCAGCGTATCAATGCCGAGCTTTCTGCTGCGGCTAACGCTGCAGGTACCAACATTTTGACGCTAAAAGCTGACGATAACAGCTATGGTTTCAACGCTGGTGCGACATTTCAGCCGTCTAATGCTACGCGTATTGGCTTGCAGTATCGTTCGTCAATCAAGTACAAGCTTGACGGTACTGCCATATTCAGTGCGGGCGCAGTCGCGAATGGTGGTGTGAATGCTGATTTGAAGGTGCCCGAAACTGCCTCGCTGAGTATTTTGCATCAGGCCACATCAAATGTGGATGTGATGGCGGATGTAACCCGCACCGGATGGAATTCAGTCCAGCAATTAGCGGTGATCCGCACGACCAATACCATTGTTCCCGGAAACATTGCCGGGTCTACCTTGACGACGCTTCCGTTCCTTTGGGAAAACACATGGCGCTTTGGTTTGGGGGCGAACTATCGTCTGAACCCGCAAACCAAGTTGCGTTTCGGTTTGGCGCTGGATAAAACGCCGACGCAAGATGCGACCCGTACGCCGCGGCTGCCGGATCAGGATCGTACATGGCTTGCATTTGGCGTGCAGTACAAACCGTCGAAGCAAGGTACGCTGGAAGTCGGCTATGCACACGAATTCGTGCGCAATGCGTCTGTGGTCGTTCCCGCAGCAGGAACGTCGTGCGTGCCGGCAGGGTGTTTGATAGGCACATTTAAGAATAAGGCGGATATCCTGTCGCTGCAGTATTCGCACTCGTTTTAATTGCACGCTCGGTGCCGGGCCGGCCTGTTGACAGGCTGAGCCCGGTTTTTTTTCGCCTAGGCATTGCGCTACGCAGTGTGACTGCCCGGTGCTAGAATTATTATCCGTCTTCGTTGGGAGTATTTATGTCTGCTGTCTCCCCTTTTATTGTCCGCAAAGTCGCCGTTCTCGGTGCCGGCGTTATGGGCGCGCAAATCGCCGCGCACTTGGTCAATGCCAATGTCGAAGCGATCCTGTTCGAGCTGCCCGCGAAAGAAGGCGACCCGAACGGCAATGTGCTGAAAGCCGTGGACAATCTGCGCAAGCTCGAACCCAGTCCGCTGGGCACGCCCGCGCGCGCAGGTTTTATCCGCCCGGCGAATTACGCTCAGCATCTTGAGTTGCTGAAAGACTGCGACATTGTGATTGAGGCGATTTCCGAGCGTATGGATTGGAAATCTGATCTCTACAAAAAGGTCGCACCGCATCTGGGCGAACACACCATTTTTGCGAGCAACACCTCGGGCCTGTCGATCAACCAGTTGGCCAGCGCGTTTCCCGCCGAATTGCGGCACCGTTTTTGCGGTGTGCATTTTTTCAACCCGCCGCGCTATATGCATCTGGTGGAGTTGATCGCGTGCAAGGAAACCGAAGCGCACATCCTTGACGACCTCGAAAAATTTCTCGTGACCACGCTCGGCAAAGGTGTCATTCGCGCGAAAGACACGCCGAATTTCATCGCCAATCGTGTCGGCGTGTTTTCCATGTTGGCGACGATTTATCACGCCGAGCGTTTGGGCATTGGCTTTGATACCGTGGATGCGCTAACCGGCGCGCTGATTGGTCGGCCGAAAAGCGCAACGTTGCGCACGGCAGATGTGGTGGGGCTGGACACCTTTGCGCATGTCGTCAACACCATGAAAGACGCGCTGCCCAATGACCCGTGGCATCAATACTATGCTGTGCCAGCGTGGCTCAAGGGTTTGATCGACCAAGGCGCGCTGGGTCAAAAGACCAAACGCGGCGTTTATCAAAAAGTCGGTAAAGATATACAAGTCATTGATTTAAAAGAGAATAATTACCGTGTCTCGGACGGAAAAGCCGACGAGGGCGTGGTCGAAATCCTCAAGAATAAAAATGTTGCGGAGCGCTTCGCGCAATTGCATGTGTCGAGCCATCCGCAAGCGCAGTTTTTGTGGGCCATCTTTCGCGACTCGTTTCATTATTGCGCCGCGCATTTGGGTGATATCGCCAACAACGCGCGCGACCTCGATTTCGCCATTCGTTGGGGCTTTGGTTGGGACACCGGGCCGTTTGAAATTTGGCAGTCGGCGGGTTGGCAAGCGGTGGCAAAATGGATCGCTGAAGATATCGCAGCAGGCAAGGCTATGGCCAATACGCCGCTAGCGGCATGGGCCACAGACGCCACACGCACCGGCGTGCACACGCCACAGGGTTCGTTCGCGCCGCTGGCGAACAACTACCAATCGCGCTCCACCTTGCCTGTCTATCAACGCCAACCGTTCCCTGACAAGCTGTTGGGCGAGGCGCGCCAATACGGCGAGACGATTTTTGAAACTGATGGCGTGCGCTGCTGGCATACCGGCGACGACATTGCGATTGTCAGTTTCAAAAGCCGCATGCATGCCATCGGCGACGATGTGCTCGACGGCGTGCAACAGGCGATAGCCGTCGCTGAAGAAAAATTTCAAGGCTTGGTGGTGTGGCAGACCGAGCCGCCGTTTTCGGTGGGTGCCAATCTGAAAAAGACGGCGGCCGGCGGCGCAAAGCCGTCTACCAAGCCCTCCGGTTTCGGCAAGCTATTGAAATCCTTCAAGAAAGAGGCTGAGTCGCTGGCGCTCAAAGCAGCGCGGCAAATGGGTGTCGCGGATCAACTCATGGCCGGCAAGCTCGCCGAGGTCGAGCACTTGGTGGAACAGTTTCAGATCACCACGCAGGCGCTGAAGTATTCGATGATTCCCACCGTCGCGGCTGTAGATGGCTTGGCGCTGGGCGGCGGTTGTGAGTTTGTGATGCACTGCGACCGCGCGGTGGCCACACATGAAAGCTACATCGGCCTCGTCGAGGTCGGCGTGGGCCTATTGCCCGCGGGCGGCGGCTGCAAAGAGTTCGCCATGCGCGCGGTGGCGGATGCCAAAGGTGGCGATACCTCGGCGTTCATCCAGAAATATTTCCGTGCCATGGCGATGGCCGAAATCGGGCGCAGCGCCGAACACGCGCGCGACATCGGTTACTTGCGCGCGACAGATCGCGTGGTGATGAACCGTTTTGAATTGCTGGAAATCGCCAAAGCCGAAGTGCGTGCGATGGCGGCGGGTTACCGTCCGCCGCTGCGGCAAACCGCTATTCCCGCAGCGGGACGCAGCCAAATCGCGACCATACGCAGCGTGCTTGAAAACATGCTCGCGGGTCATCAGATTTCCGCACACGATTATTTGATCGGGCAAAAAGTTGCCACCGTGATTTGCGGCGGTGACATCGAAGCCGGCAGTCTGGTCGATGAGCAATGGTATCTCGATCTCGAACGCCAGCATTTTATGGAACTGCTGGCGACGGAAAAAACCCAGGCGCGGATTGAGCATATGCTCAAGACGGGCAAGCCGCTTAGGAATTAGGAATTAGGAATTAGGAATTAGGAATTAGGAATTAGGAATTAGGAATTAGGAATTGGGATTGAGGATTGAGTGTCATTGCAGGTTGGCTCATCTTCGATTCTGAACGAAACAGGAGACAGTCATGTCCAAACAAGTGCAAGACGCCTACATCGTTTCCGCCACCCGCACGCCGGTGGGCAAAGCGCCGCGCGGCATGTTGAAAAATGTGCGTCCCGATGATTTGCTGGCGCACGTGCTGAAAGCCGCCGTGGCGTGTTGCCCCGGCATGGATCTCACCACCATTGACGACGTGATTGTCGGCTGTGCCATGCCGGAGGGCGAGCAAGGCATGAACGTGGCGCGCATCGGTCTGTTACTGGCGGGGTTTCCTGATACCGTTTCGGGACTGACGATTAATCGCTTTTGCTCATCCGGCGTGCAGGCCGTGGCACTGGCGGCGGATCGCATCCGTTTGGGTGAGGCCGATGTGATGATTGCCGCTGGCACCGAGAGCATGAGCATGGTGCCGATGGGCGGCAACAAGCCGTCGTTTAGCCCGGCGATATTCGAGAAAGACGAAAACGTGGGCATTGCCTACGGCATGGGCATCACGGCCGAACGCGTGGCAGAGCAATGGAAGGTCAGTCGTGAGCAGCAGGACATGTTCGCCGCCGAAAGTCACCGCCGTGCCCTGCGTGCGCAGGAAAACGGCGACTTCAAGGACGAGATGACGCCGTACACCATCAACGACCGTTTGCCCGACTTGGCCACGCGCGAGATCAAGGTCAAGTCGCGCGAGGCCACTGCCGACGAAGGCCCACGTCGCGATACCTCGCCCGAAGGCCTCGCGCGTTTGCGTCCGGCGTTTTCGACCAAGGGCAGCGTGACAGCGGGTAATAGCTCGCAAATGTCGGATGGCGCCGGTGCGGTGGTGCTGATGAGCGAAGCCGCCATGAAACGCTTTAATGCAACGCCCATGGGGCGTTTTCTCGGTTACGCAGTCGCCGGCGTGCCGCCGGATGTGATGGGCATCGGCCCGATCAAGGCCATACCCAAAGTGCTCAAGCAGGCGGGGCTGACGCAGGATGCGCTCGACTGGATTGAGCTCAACGAAGCATTTGCCGCGCAGTCACTGGCGGTCATCAAGGAACTGGGGCTTGATCCCGCCAAGGTCAATCCGCTGGGCGGTGCCATCGCCTTGGGGCACCCGCTGGGGGCGACTGGCGCGATACGCGTGGCGACCCTGATGCACGGGCTCAAGCGCAGCAAAAAGAAATACGGCATGGTGACCATGTGCATAGGCACCGGCATGGGTGCCGCCGGATTGTTCGAGGCGTTGTAGCAGTATAGCGGGCGGGAGGGGCCAATGGCACACAAGCGAATCAGCGTATTGACAGGGCTGTTGGCGGTAGTGTTGGCGGTAGTGGCAACGCTGCCGGTGTCATTCGTGCACGCCGCCGATATCGAAGGCGTGCGGGTCGACGATCGCGTGACGCAGCCCAACGGCCCGCCGTTGATACTCAACGGCGCGGGCGTGCGCAGCAAACTCGGGTTTGTAAAGCTCTATGTCGGCGCACTCTATCTGACTGAAAAAAAAGCCAGCGCCGAGGCGATACTCAAAGACCCTGGTGCCAAGCGCGTGTCGATGTTCATGTTGGTCGATGAAATCACAGCGCGTGAGTTGGTGGCGTCGCTCAACAGCTCGTTGGACGCAAACCATATTCCGCTGGAAATGGCCTTAATCGAAGCGCGTCTGCGCCAGCTCAACGAAATGATGCTCAAGGTCGGCGCGCTGAAAAAAGGCGCTGTGGTGACGTTGAGCTATCTGCCCGCGAGCGGCACGCACATTCACATCAACGGCGAAGAAAAACTCGCGCTCAAGGGCGAGGATTTTTTCCGCGCCCTGCTGCGCATCTGGATCGGTGACAAGCCCGTCGATGGCCGCCTGCGTGATGCCATGCTCGGTGGTGACGGTAGTGTGAGATTATTTTGATGAGGCGACAATGAAAAAAACACTTATAAAACAATTAGTTACAATGATTTTCTGTGCGACGGCTGGTTGGGTTGCGGCGGCAGAAATCGAAGGCGTGCAAGTCGCGGACAAAATCCGCATGGGCGATGCCGGGCCTGAGTTGGTGCTCAACGGTGCTGGCGTGCGCACGCGCGTGGTGTTCAAGGTCTACGTTAGCGCGCTCTACCTGCAACAAAAGCGCGGCGCGCCCGATGCGATTTTGAGCGACGCGGGGGCCAAGCGCGTGGCGCTGCACCTGTTGCGCGAGATCACGCCCGATCAATTGTTCTCGGCGCTGAATGACGGCTTGAAAGCCAATCACACGCCGGAGCAACTGGCCAAGATCGACGCGCCAGCGCGCGAGTTTGAAGGCATTTTCAAAAAGTTGCCCAGCGTCAAAAGCGGCGACGTGATTTTGCTTGACTACGTGCCGGGCACGGGCACGCGCGTCACAGTGAACGGCGACGCGAAAGGCGTTGTTGCCGGTGCGGAGTTATACAGCGCGCTGCTGCGCGTGTGGTTGGGCGACAAGCCCGCCGAAGCCTCGCTGAAAAAGGCGATGCTGGGCGGTTAGCCGCGCGGTGCGCGGCACTCGAAACCAGCGCTACATATTCGGGTAATTCGGCCCGCCGCCGCCTTCGGGTGTAACCCACACGATATTCTGCGTGGGATCTTTGATATCACAGGTTTTGCAGTGCACGCAATTCTGCGCATTGATTTGCAGCCGCGGGTTGCTGCCGTCGTCGTCGCGCACGATTTCGTACACGCCAGCCGGGCAGTAGCGCTGCTCGGGCGCATCGTACATTTCGAGATTTACCTTCACCGGCACTGATGCATCTTTCAGCGTCAAGTGCGCGGGCTGATCCTCGTTGTGATTGGTGTTGGAAATGAACACCGACGACAGCCGGTCGAAAGTAATTACGCCATCCGCCTTGGGATACACAATCGGCTCACACTCGGATTTGCTTTTGAGTGACTCATGATCGGGGCCGTGATGGCTGAGCGTCCACGGCGCTTTGCCGCGCAGCAGCACTTGATCAATGCCGAACATCAGGGTGCCCATGAACAGACCCTTGGCCATCCACGGTTTGAAGTTACGCGCGCGATGTAGTTCGTCGTGCAGCCAACTGCCTTCAAACGCCACCGGATAATCGTTGAGCTCGTCGCCTGTGCGGCCCTTACGCACGGATTCAAACACCGCATCCGCCGCCAGCATGCCGGATTTAATCGCCGCGTGGCTGCCTTTGATGCGTGACGCATTCAAAAAGCCCGCGTCGTCGCCGATCAAACAACCGCCGGGGAAAACCAGCTTCGGCAGCGATTGCAGCCCGCCCGCATTGATGGCGCGTGCGCCGTACGAAATGCGCTTGCCGCCTTCAAGGTAGGTGCGGATGGCGGGATGCGTTTTGTAGCGCTGGAATTCTTCGTACGGGCTGAGGTAGGGATTGGTGTAGCCCAGCCCCACCACAAAGCCGATGGCGACGAGATTGTCTTCCAGGTGATAGCAGAACGAACCGCCATAGGTGTCGTTCTCCAGCGGCCAGCCGGCGGTGTGGATGACTAGACCAGGCTTGTGTTTCTCCGGTTTGATTTCCCACAGTTCTTTTAAGCCGATACCGTAGAGCTGCGGCTGCACGCCCGCGCGCAATTTGAATTTCTCTTGCAACTGCTTGCCCAAGTGCCCACGGCAACCTTCGGCGAACAGCGTGTATTTGGCGCGCAGTTCCATACCGATGGCGTGCGCGTCGGTGGGTTTGCCGTCCTTGCCGATGCCCATGTCGCCGGTGGCCACGCCCACAACGGTGCCTTTGTTGTCGAACAACACTTCGGCAGCGGCAAAGCCGGGGAAGATTTCCACGCCAAGGCTCTCGGCGTGCTTGCCGAGTTCACGGCACACATTGCCAAGACTGATGACGTAATTGCCGTGATTTTGCAGGCAGCCCGGTAGCATGGCCGTCGGCACCTGCATCGACGAGGTTTCGGTCAGGAACAAAAACTTGTCTTCGGCCACCGGCGTATTCAGCGGGATGCCGATTTCCTTCCAGCTAGGTAGCAGCTCGGTGAGCGCTCGCGGGTCCATCACCGCACCGGACAAAATGTGCGCGCCGACCTCTGAGCCTTTTTCGATCACGCAGACATTGATTTCGTGGCTGTTCTCGGCGGCGAGTTGTTTGAGCTTGATGGCCGCCGCCAAGCCGGCCGGTCCTGCGCCGACGATAACGACATCGTAATCCATGGATTCGCGTTCTGACACTTTGGGCTCCTGATGCTGGGTAATTTGGCAGGTCAAGAGCTTCCCTCACCCCAACCCCTCTCCCGGAGGGCGAGGGGCTTTTCTCCCTTCTCCTGTGGGAGAAGGGCCGGGGATGAGGGACGGTTTTGACGCTGGCTTTGCGATGAACTGAATGAATATTATAACGCCGCCACATCGCCAAGTATGCCCTGCGCGCAGGCAATGCCGCTGCGCACCGCGGCTTCCAGCGTCGCGGGATAGTCGCTGGCGGTGTAATCGCCCGCGAGCCAAAAATGTTTGAGCGGCGTTTTTTGCAGCAGACGCTGCAAGCCGGGCGTGGCGGAAAAGGTCGCGCGCTTTTCTGTGATCACGCGCTGCCATTGGCGTGGCGGTAGCGGGCCAAATTGCGCGGCGAGTTCGTCGTGCACGCGTCGCGCGAGCGCCTCTTGTGTTAAATCCAGATGCGGGCCGTTGGCGCTGATCACCGCGCCGATTAGGCCGCGTTGGCCGCAAATGGCCTCGCGGTCGAACAGCCAGTGGGCGCAGCCGTTGGACAGGCCGATCATGGGGGAGGGCAGTTGCACGCGGCCATCGAATTGCAGATAGACGCTGGTGATGGATTGATATTCCAGCGTCTGCACCTGCGCCATAACGTCAGACAGCGCCGTGTTGTCAGCGAGAAAAGCCCCGACTTGATGTGGCGGCAGTGCGCAGATGACGTGCCTGTAGTTGCGCGTCTCCTTGGCAGTGGTCACGGCAAACCCGCCATCCGCCGGTGCCACGGCTGACACGCGCTGCACGGTGCGGACTTCGCCGCCTCGCGCACGCACATACGCTGCTGCCGGTTGCGGAAACAGCGCACTCAAATCCTCGCGTGCGATCAGTAAATCACTGCCCGCGCGGTCGGCGTTCAACCCGTCGCGCAGCACGTTCAAAAACAGTTGCGCCGAGGCGGCATCCGGCGGCGTGTTAAGCGCCGACACGCACAGCGGCATCCACAGATGTTGCGTGAGCACCGGCCCTTGCGCGTGGTTGCGCAGCAACGCGCTGACGGTAATATCTTGATTTAATTGAAAATTTACACCACGCAGCGCCTGCATCATGCGCACCGCCGCCCAGCTTTCGCCTAGAGACGCACCTTTGGCAGTGAGCAAGGCCACGGCCAAATGCAGCGGCGCGGGCAGCTTGGGCGCTCTGAGGTGCAGGTGTTGATGCACATGCCAATCCAGCGGCAGACGCAACAGCGCGCTAGTGGGCGAGGGGTGCACCTGCGCAATCAGACGCAGCGTTTCACGATACGCGCCGATGAGAATGTGCAGGCCGTTGTCCAGCGCGACACCATTAATCTCAACCCGCCGCGCGCGGCCACCCAACACCGTGCCCGCTTCATACACCGTCACGGGGATTTGCTGCTCGGCTAACGTCACCGCAGCAGCCATGCCCGCATAGCCGCCGCCGATGATGGCCACTTGCGGGCGGGTATCGGACACGATATTAAATACTATTTAAAATCAATTAGTTATGATGTATTAGACAGTCTGATGCTCAGCCCAGCCCCGCCCACACCGCACGCGGCACATGGACATAGCCGTCAAAAACTCGCCGCGCGGTGCGTACTAACGCCGCGCGGCGCAGCGATTGTTGGCCGTTGCTGAAATCAGCATCAAGATCAATAGCGATTTTGCCGGCGGGATGTTCGATTTCAACAATGCCTTGCGGCGCTTTGAGCGGCCCAACCATGTGTTGTGCCACCGTGCCGGGGATGGTGCAACTCGACGCCAAGCACACCGTGCCGGTCACCGGGTGCGCCTTGTGGCACGCGTAAGGCACAAAAAAGCGCGACGAGATCAGGCCACCGTGGCGCGCCTTCGCCAGCAAACCCATTTTCGGCGTCACGGATTTGGCCACGTCGCCCATGCCCATCAGCACGCCAGCTTTGAGGCGTATGGCTTCCATGCGCGCGAACAGGGCTTTGTCAGCGTCGATTTCAGCGGCGGTTTCGTAGCCGGTTTTGCCCAAGGCTTCGGCGCGCATCCACACCACCGGCATCGCCACGTCTACGCAACTCACTTCAACACCGTCGATCACATCCAGCGGCCTGCCGGTCGGCAGTAATTTCTTGGTAACCGAGCCGATCGTGGCCGCAAAATTAATGCCTACCGGCGCTGCCGTGCCGCGCACGCCGTCGATGGCGGCTATGCCTTCGTAAGTCACCGCGCCGCCGGGCGTTTGCACAATCGCTTCAATCGTAGACTGCGTGTTGACGTTGAAAATGCGCACCGGCGTTTCGCCATCGTTCGCGGCGACCAAACCCTGCTCAATCGCGAATGGTCCCACCGCCACCAGCATATTGCCGCAGTTGGGCTTGGTATCCACGCGCTGCTCGTTGATTTCAACTTGCGCAAACAGGTAATCGACATCCGCGTCGGGCCGCGTGGATTGACTGATGATCGCCACTTTGCTGGTAACCGAATTCGCACCGCCGATACCATCCACTTGAATTTCGTGCGGCGAACCCATCACCGCCAGCAACACCGCATCGCGCGTGGGCGTATCGGCGGGCAAATCAGCCCACTGGAAAAACGGCCCGCGTGACGTGCCGCCACGCATAATGACGCAGGGGATTTTGGTTTGCATTTGGGGAATTCCAGGCACCATGCTTCAGATAAGTAGGGCGCAATTCCATGGCGCCGTTTGTCGATAGGCGAGCATTCGGCGCAATGGGATTGCGCCCTGCGTCTTAGAACGCGTACTTCCGTAACCCGCCGTCCACCGGCATCACCGTGCCGGTAATGTACGCCGCCAGCGGCGACGCCAAAAACACCGCCAGCACGGCCAGTTCTTCCGGCTCACCGTAGCGTCCCACAGGGATTTCGGTGCGCGACTGTTCGGCGCGAAACGCCGGCGAATATTTACGGCGGATTTGCTCGCTCATGATGCGTCCGGGCGGGATGCAATTCACCGTCACCCCATGCGGGCCCACTTCGCGCGACAGGCCTTTCGACCACGCATGAATCGCAGCCTTGGTGGGCGTGGCGGCAATCAACGCTTCCGGCTCCGATTTGCCGCTGATGTTGATAATGCGCCCCCACTGGCGCCGCGTCATGCCCGGCAGCACCGCATGCGTGAGCTGACGCACGCGCACGAAATTGAGCGTCATCGATTCTTCCCATGCGCTGTCGGGCGTATCCACGTGGATCGCCGGTTTGCTGCCGCCGGCGCTGTTGATGAGAATGTCGATTTTGCCCAGCGCTTTTTCAGCGGCTTGCGCTAGGCGCACCGGCGCGTCTGGCTCCATCACATCGATGGCCACAATCGCCGGCTTCTTGCCGCCCGCCGCGACGATTTCTGCCGACAACTCATCCAGCAGGTTTTTGCGCCGCGCCACGATGCACGTTTGCACGCCCTCGGCAGCGAGTGCTTTGGCAATGGCGCGGCCTATGCCTTGGCTCGCGCCGGTGACTAAAGCGGTTTTGTCGGTCAATTGTAAGTTCATGATTTTAAAGGGGTATTTTGTTAAAATGTGATGGGGAGCGCTGACTCTTGCGCTGACTCATATGCTGACTATGCTATCACGCGGCCTGCGTTCCCCGCGATGGGTAGTCGCGTGAGTTTGGTGTACATTCAATCAACGCGGCGTAAGCGTGGGTGTTGCAGAAACCCGCCATCCGCACCGTTCTTCTTGATCTTTATGGCTGAGCCTCATGAATCCGACAAAATCTGCATGCCTGTTTTGCATAGCCGCCAGCGCTCTGAGCCTGCCTGCAGCACAGGCACAACCCGCCTATCCCAACAAAACCGTGCGCATCGTCGTCGGCTTTCCGCCAGGCGGCGCCACCGACATCGCCACACGCGCCATGGCGCAAAAGCTCACTGAAAATTTCGGTCAGCAGGTGATTGTGGAAAATCGCCCCGGCGCTGCCAGCAACATCGGTGCCGAGTTCGTCGCGCGCGCTGCGCCAGACGGCTACACCATGATGATGGGCAGCGTTTCGCTGTCGATCAACCCCTCGCTGTATGCCAAGCTCGCCTACGATCCATTGAAGGATTTTGCCGGCGTTGCGCACGTCGTCAGCACGCCGTTTATGCTGGTGACGCATCCGTCAATGCCGGCAAAAAACGTCAAGGAATTCATCGCCTTCGCCAAAGCGCGGCCCGGCGAGGTCAACTACGTCACCGCTGGGGCGGGGTCGGGCGCGCATTTGTTCATGGAGCTCTTCAGCTCGCTCGCAGGCGTGCGCATGACCAGCGTGCATTACAAAGGTCAGGCCCCCGCTACCGTGGACGTACTGGCAGGCCAGGTGCCCGCGCAGTTCGACAACATCCTCACCCTGTATCCGCTGTCAAAACTCGGCAAACTGCGCGCCTACGCCGTTAGTACCACACAACGCTCACCGCTTGCGCCCGAGGTGCCCACCCTAGCCGAAGCCGGTGTGCCCGGCTACGACGCCGATGCGTGGTTTGGCCTGTTCGTACCAGCCGCCACGCCCAAAGACATCATCGTGCGCCTGCACGCCGAAGTCACTAAAGGCCTGCAAGCCGAAGACATGCGCGAGCGCCTGCGCAGCTTCGGTGCCACAGCGGGCAGCGGCAGCACCGAGCAATTCAATGCCCTGTTTCGCAGAGAGTTGGCGAAGTGGGCGAAGGTGGTTAAGACGGCCGGTGTGCGGGTGGATTGAGGGTGAGGGTTGATTTTAAATTGCCATATGAGGTAGTTGCGAAATTGCATCTGGCATCTATCTGGCATCTGTTTGGCAGACTTTGGGCTGAGTCGCGCGCGGGCCAATGAGTTCCAGATGCCGTTTGATTCAACTATTTGAAACGATAGGCCACGGACACAAATGCGGTATCCATAACCTTGCTGCCAACTATCGGGCTATCGTGTATCGCACCCGCCAACCACTTGCGCCGCAACAAGAGGTTCACATTCCAGTCCGCCGCTACATTAACCTCCAACATACCAGCCACAAACGGGTTAACGGCCCCACCGGGCTGATAGGCGCGGTAACGTGCACCTGTCGCCACCACCTCCTGCGCCGAAACCCCATAATAGTAGCCAGTGTATTGCCGCGTCAAATATTCGACGCCGGCTTGGGGATAGAGTGTCGCCCTGCCCCATGTCGCTTTGCCAATATAGGTAGCGTCCAATAAATTACCTTTCGATTTGTTGATATCATGAAATAAATCAACAACGACCGCCCCCCACAGGAACTCCTGCAACGAGCTGATGCCCAGTGGCAGGGAGTCCCGGCGATTCCTCAATCCTTGTAACGCGGGCGTATTCGTCTTGTATCCGTCAAGTTCAACCCGGCCGGAAAACTCCAGATGGCCATACCCGGCCTTTAGCGTCTTGATGCCCAGCGTGTCTATGCGCGCGAATAGCCTGCCGAAATCGATATAGGCATACGGTAAAACCACGGGAGACTCGCTGCGCCCGCGTATGGCGCTACGCGTATGGTAAACGCCCAGCCCCAGATCGCCATCGGGGCGCAGCGGAAACACATCGGCGGCGGCCTTGTTGCGATCAGCGGTTTTTTGCGTATCGCCTTGAGTAGGCAAGCCGACATTGCTGTCCAACTTCAACACCAGCTTTTCACCAGCACCAGCGCCATCGCCTTGCGCCATGGCCGCACTCGCGCCGAAAAGCGCAAGCATTGCGTGACGCAGCAAATTTGATCTCAAGACCATCGTTGATTGCAACATGATTGCTAAGCGCCCGGCTGCACAGGCCACAAATCCACGGACACTAATGAACGAACCTTCGTGAACCTTGGTTATACTGCGAGCTTTCGCACTGAGGTAGCGCAAACGTGTCCACTCTGGCGTTGGGTTTCTGGTTACTGAATGTAACACTGGATACGGTAGGTCAACTCGCCTTTAAAGCCGTTGCCATCACCGAGCATGATACTGAATGGCAGCGCTGGCGCGCCATGTTGCGTCACCCGATTCTGTGGTTGGGCATTGCTTGTTTCGTCTTTGAATTTTTGGCGTGGGTCGCGTTATTGTCGCTGGTGCCGCTGTCATTCGCCATGATGATAGGCTCGATCAACATTGTGGTGCTTATGCTGGCCGGAAAATGGCTCTTTGGTGAACGGCTGGATCGCATGCGTATTGCCGGGATGTGGCTGATCGCCTTGGGCGTGGCCCTGGCCGGAGCAGGACGATGAGCAAGAGCACGGACAAGGGCCGCTGGCGCTTCTATATCGTTGGCTTTGGTGCGTTGATGCTGTTTGACACCTTAACTCAAATTTCCTTTAAGTTGGCAACCCTGCATGTCGGCGAATTTGAGCCGCATCTGGCGTGGCTTGCGGGCTTGTTCTCCACCCAATGGGTGTACGTGGCAATGGTCGGCTACCTCGGCGCATTTGTGACATGGATGACCTTGCTCAAGCACGCCCCCATAGGCCCGGCCTTCGCGGCCTCTCACCTGGAAATGATCCCCGTGCTGATCATTTCCGTCAGCGTGTTCAACGAGCATTTATCGTTGACCCAGCTAACCGGATGTATTTGCATCGTCCTAGGGGTACTTTGCCTTAGCGTAAGCACTGCAGCAGTTGAAGATTAACGTCGCGATGACGTAACTGCAAATTCGATAACTCCCCAGCAGCGATGTTGGGTTGAGTATCCAAGCCTGACAATAGGCGCTTGAAGGCGCTGCGATATTTATACACAGACACATCGCCGGTAATATCAGCTGCGGCAATGCGGGGCCGCAGCATGCCGATTGCATGCCGCAATTCGCCTACGCGCATAACACCCTGATCCCAATTGGTGCGCAACTCGTCGACTGCCAAGACATCTTTATCGATGGAAAGATAAATCAGATCCGTGGAAGAGCGCTGGTACGTATTGAACGCATCGAGCATGGCCGATACCGACGTGTACGACGCATTGCCGTCCATACCGAGATATTTCATCCATCCCACGTTGCGCCCCACGCACCAATAGCGGACTTTCCCGCTACGCAAAGATCCCCAATGATTTTCCCAGGAATGGGTGATCTCGACGTCGCGGGACGTAATGCCCAGCACATGCACACAATTGACAAACGGCAACCGGCTGACATGTGAAACCCATGACCCGCAATGCACGCCCCACGGATAGCGCATGTTGTCCGGGTGATTGTCGAGCACCACCACCTGAAGATTGCGCCGCAGCCCGCTGCACCGATGAATTAGCGAATAACTCACATGATGAAAATCGCCGCTACCCAAAAACGCGACCTTTGGCGCTTGTACTGAATCGTCAGCACCCTCATCGCTATCATCACTATAAGTGAATGTGTCCGTTCCCAGCATTTGATCCAGTTGCTCCAATGCACTCATGGAGCAACCAAAACGAAACCGCTCCTGCCAAGCGCTCAAATTCAATCGTTTGCTGCCCGGTAGCGGCAAAACGGAGCCATCAAAGTCGAGTATCAGCGCGTCCGTTGCAGCCACCGCGCATCCGCCTCGAAGTAGCGCTTGAAATACGACAACACGCGCCGCAGCAACGGGTTGCGCACATAAACAGCGTGTTGTGTAAGGGTAAAGCTCGCGCCC
Organism: Burkholderiales bacterium; assembly: GCA_043743335.1. Lineage (GTDB taxonomy): Bacteria > Pseudomonadota > Gammaproteobacteria > Burkholderiales > SG8-41 > UBA5216. The sequence continues at coordinate 14,397 of JAYTWR010000171.1, read as the reverse complement.
AAGTGACGCTTTATTTCCGGATCGGTCCAGCCTGCCACATAATATTTCAGGCCACGCTGCAGCGCATACTCCAGATTCTTGAACCAACTCACGAAATACAGATTGTGTTCGCGGGCTTGGGGATACGCGAAACCAACATACTTGTCGAGCAGCATGCCATCGCGCTCGAAGCACAGGTTGTAGCCTATGAGCGGGCCGCTTTCTTCCATTCGATAGGTGAAAACAACGCCACCGTTTTGCGGGTCGTTCAATATCGCACGAAAAAAATCCAGTGTCAGCAAGTCAAAATGCGTGGCGCTTTGCGCGTAGACACTGCGGTATAGCGCATAAAATTCGCGCAGCACGGCGTCATTGCCGAACATCGCCGCACCCGTTGAAACAATTTGAGCATTCAACGCACCCGCGCCACGCAACTTGCGCTTGATGTCCTTGCGCCGGGTACGCGGCATACAGGCAAGAAAATGTTCCGTCGATTTAAAATCCAACGGCACATAGGCCAGCGCCTGCCCCTCCACTATCAGGTACCCGGCCTTCGCGCAGGCATCAATCAAGGCATGGTTGTAGGTCATGGCCGCATCGCCAACCAACACGGATGCCGCTGGAATATCCTTGATGATGACCAGGCTGCAATCCACTACGTCGCGCGTAATCCGCGTAACGAATTCGGCGGGGGCCAAACCGAAGGGTAGTAGCGCATATTCCGAGACCGTGGTACCCACGAAGCACGTGCGGAAACGCAGTAGCCGCCCCAGTATGCGCCGGAGGGCCAATCCCGCATGATTCGTTAGCGGCCCCCAATCTAGGGTGGTGGTCAAGTCGTAATCGGTAACAAAGGCTGGACAACTGCCCGCCACCTCCACAGGACTAAAGCCATAGGGCAGATGGTTGGTAAACTGGGCTATGAGTGATGACGGCTCCAACCGGTTATGCAGCGCGGTAGCCGTAGAGGTAGCGGCAGCCTCCGCTGCGCCACCATCATGGCGAGCCACCACTACGTCCTACCGCGTCTGCGCAGCGGCAGACAGTGTTGAGGTGCAACCCTTGAAAAAATCACCCAGCTTGCGCGCCACATCGAACTTGCGTTTATCCAGCGTCAACACATGGTAGGTGTCGTCTACAAAAAACGTTTCAACCTTATGCGACGCCAGTTTTGAAGCGGCAAAATGCGCGTTCTTGATGCTGGCAGTGTCGTCTTCCGTCGAATGCACAATCAATGCCGGTGAGCACACGTTGGGCAGTGCCGCTTTCGCCGCGTTGATCAGGCGCAAGCTCTCGTGAATGGTGACCGCAGGTGTGCGAAAAATGCCAACCTTCTCAGCGGCTTTGCCATCGCGGCGGGTCAGCACTTTGTGCACAGCCGCGCGGGTGCGCTCGCACTTGATGCCATACGGCGGCTTCTCCTGCCAGGAAATAAAATATCGCAACGGCGTGTAAATCACCAAGGGCAACAGCAGTCTGCGACGCAAATGCGGCATATTCCAGCCGTCGTAAAAAAACGTCAGCGACAACAACCCCAAGCCAGCCACGCGTTCTTTCTTCTCCTCGGCCAGTTTGATGGCAATCAGCGCACCGACTGATAGTCCCGCCACGTAGACACGCGCGTGCGTTAGCTTGGCGGCCTCGAATGCGCGTTCGATGGTGCCATACCAATCTCGCCACCCGGACCGCTTCAGATCGTTGACGTGTCCGCAATGCCCGGCCAGTTGAGGGCACAGTACACTAAAGCCTTGCCGCGCCAGGCGCTTGGCGATAGTACGCATCTCGGCCGGTGTGCCAGTAAGCCCGTGCACCAGCAATACGCAGTCATCGCCCCTCGGCCAATAAAAGCCGGCAACGCCCAAACTCTCGGTAAGTATTTGATTCATTTATACTTTTAGCCAGTGTTGCTGCTACTCGGCGGCGCAGCGACGTAGCAACATTTCCAGCAATTCTACGCCGAGATCGATTTCCGCCTCGGTGATCAGCAGCGAAGGTGCCAGCGTGATCACATTTTTGTAGTAGCCGCCGATATCCAGCACCAAGCCGTGATTTCGCCCGCGCGCTATCAGATCACCTTTCAGACCCTCGTTAAACACACGGTCCGCCAGCGTGCGGCTGGGCGTGAAGCCATCCGGCTCGCATAGCTCCACACGTAACGCGAGCCCGAGCCCGCCGACATCCCCCACGACTTTCCAGCGATCCTTTAACCCACGCAGCTTATTCAGGAAATAGGCACCACGCTCGCGCACCATGGGTTCAAAGTCCTGTTCCGCAGTCATGCGCAACACTTCCAGTGCACACGCGGTACCCAGTGGGTTGGCGGAAAAAGTAGCGTGCGTAGAACCCGGCGGGAATTTGTCAGGAGCAATCAACTCTTCGCGCGCCCAGATGCCTGATAGCGGATTCAAACCATTGGTGATTGCTTTACCGAATACAAAAATATCGGGCACGATGCCAAAGTGCTCCCACGACCACAGTTTCCCCGTGCGGTACACCCCCATCTGTATTTCATCCGCCACCAGCAAGATGTTTCGTTCCTTCAACGTCTTCGCCAGCTTTTGCATGTAGCCGGGCGGCGGAACGACATAGCCGCCGGTCCCCTGTATGGTCTCAATGTAAAAAGCGCCGTATTCGCTTTGGCCAACCTTGTCGTCCCAAAATGAGTTGTACTCAGTCTCGAACAGACGCTCAAATTGGTTGTGGCAGTAGGTGTTACAGGAATCCACTTTCATGCCATACGGGCAGCGGAAACAATATGGAAACGGTACAAAGTGCGCGCGATCGGAAAAATGCCCATAACGCCGCCGATAGCGATAGCTGGAGGTAATCGCCGAGGCGCCGATTGAACGCCCGTGATAGCCGCCCATAAACGCAAACTGCAGTGTTTTACCGGTGTGGTTGCGTACCAGCTTGAGTGAGTCGTCTACTGCCGCCGTGCCGCCCACATTAAAGTGCACACGCCCTTTTACGCCGTACTTGCGCTCTATGTACGAGCACAGGGTTTCCGCGAGATCGACTTTTTCACGATGCAGATACTGGCACGCAAGCTGCGGCAAGGTATCAATCTGACGCTTCAGCACCTCATTCAGTCGCCGGTTGCGGTAGCCGAAGTTAACTGCCGAGTACCACATTTGCAGATCGAGATAAGGCGTGTCTTCCTCATCAAACAAATAGTTGCCGTCACAACGTGCAAACAGCTTGGGGGGGTCCGCATAGTGCACGGTATCGCCGTACGAGCAGTAACGCGCGTCCTTTTCCAGCAATGCAGCTATCGATTCCTTCGCGGTCACAGTCCGCCCGCCCTTAGCCCCTGAACAGCCCTCTGTCCAGGCTCCGGCACAGGCCATGTTTTCACAACCGCAAGCACATCCGCAAATGTCTCGAAGGGTGTATGCGCGATGCCCTGCTGCTTGCAATGCGCCAACAACCGGCTCTTGGCAAACACGACGTCCGCGCGCCCCGCAAGACAAGCATCGGAATTCCCATCGCCTACCAGCACCACGGGCCCCTCGAACTCACCCGACAACTTGCGTGCTACCGCACATTTGCACACACCGTTACCAGCAATACACTCAGGTATCCGATGCGGGAACGCAATATCGATGCCGCGCGGCTTGAATATCAACTGATTGGCAACCACCGGGATTTTCGGGAACCCCGCATTGCGCATGGCAACGGAAATCACATGATCAAGGCCATCGCTGACAATGGCCACCTCTGCCAATGCGCTGACGTGACGATAGAACGGCAAAAAGCTCTGATCCAGCACCGTGGTACGGAAGAAATGTTCCAGCGCAACGCGGTCAGCATCGACCATTCTGATTTGTTGTTGCATGCACTCAACCGCCGTAATGCGCCCGGCCAGCCATTCCGCCTCGACCGCTTGCCACGCTGGGGGAGCATACTTGGTGAGCAACGCGTCTACCGTGTCTTCGAGCGCCAGCGTGCCATCAAAATCAATTACAAAAACCATCTTGGGGCATCCTAGGGTCGCGTGGATCCTGCTATTTGTGACCGGTAAAAATACGGGCTGACTATAACAGGTGATTGGGCATGCTTCGCGCAAATTCCGCACCTGCAGGACGCAAAACTCAAGGTTGCACTGGAGTTGGCTTTCAGTTTGAGTTCAGTTTGCGCCGCCGCCGCCCTTGGCGCTACCCTATTGCAGCTTCCCATCGATGGCTGACACGACTATATCGGCGACCTGACGCTCGCCGACGCCATTCTGGATCGGCTGGTGCACAGCGCACACAAAATCCGTCTCGAAGGCGAAACCCTGTGAAAACCCGCCGCCGAGCGACAGAATGCAGCTTCGAAAACAAAGAAAGTTTGACTGATCGTGACCGAACCGTGTAAAAACCCTTACAGCGCCCACTAGCAGCCTGTCGGACTAAAGGCCGCGATTCGATGTTGATGTGAGCGCAGGTTCATAATGAGGTCTATTGGAGTCGATATTCTGCGATTTCTGCGCTTTTTCCCTGTTGAATTCACTTCTATCCGGTTTTTAGGCGCAATACGGCCATGCGCTTCAAATTCCACGCTAGGCACACCAGGCTCCACTCGCCACGCACCTTGTCCAACCCGCGCAGACTGAATTGCCGACATCGACCGTGCAACGCGCATCTTGATGTTATCTTTCCGGGCCATAACTCGCACGAGCGATGCGGTTCGCTACGCTCACCGGCATCCTACGGCAGCACTGAGTTGTTAAGATCACATTTCAAGGCTGCTGTGCCGCGCTCTTGCCAGCAATCCGCCCCGAAACAAACGCCCACCCCAAATGATGCCCATGCCCCTCCAGCAGCATGCCACTTTGCCCATTGGCCCCTGCTGCGTATAAACCGGGAATGATGTGGCCGCTCGCATGAACAACTTCAAGGTTATTAGTGACCTTCAATCCACCGTTGGTAAAAATGATGTAGGCCTTGGCGGGGCCTAGCGCGTAGAACGGCGGTTTGATGATAGGCGGGCGCTCTTCACGTGCCGGTGCGTCCGCATGCACTGCGCCAGTGTTGTAATCGGCCAATGTTTTTTCAAACGCAGCGCGCGGCAGCTTCATGCTCGCCGCCAATGAAGCGTAGCTATCGGCACAGTGAAAAATATCTTTGCGCGTGCGGCGATAGTCGTCGAGGTAGGCGTAGCCGATGGACGGCGCGGTAGAAACGAAGTGCGGCCAGCACTGATATTTATCGGCAACAGTGCTGTCGAAGATCATCCAGGCCAAGCCCTCAGGCCGTGCCGCCGCACTGCGCGCCGGTTGATCGCGTTCATCGCCGAAGCGCAGGCCGTCTTTATCGACCAGGATCGCGCCGTTTTCGTACAGACTTTTTTCGGGCGCTAATGCAGTGGTGAGGTAGTTCATCAGCACGGGGCGCAGGATGCTTTGCGGCAGATGATCAAAGCCCCAGTGCAGCAGCTTGGTGATGGCGGGCACGGGCGGTAGGCGTTGTTCAAACGTCACGTGCATGGGTGGCACAAAACGCAGGATGGGGCCGCGGATGTAGTCGCCATTAATCACCGTGCCGCCGGAATCCATGCCCATGCGTATGCCGTCGCCGGTGTTGGTGACGTTGACAGCATCGACATTGGCGATCAGTTCCGAGGAGAACCGTGCCTTGAGTTCGCGCCCACCGCTGTAGTCCCCCGCAGCGAGCACTACGCCTTTGCGCGAGATGTATTCGGATGTCGTGCCATCGGGCTCGCGTGCGATCACGCCACGAGCGTGCCCTTTGTCGATGATAAGGCGTTGCGCATTGGTATTGAGCCGTATATCAACACCCTGTGCACGGCAATGGCGTCCCAGCAAATACGGAAACGCGCGCGAGTTAGGCAGCACATTGTGCATGCGTGGCCGGCGGTGCGGTGGCTCGGGGAAGGGGCCGACGAATTCAAGGCCGGTCGATAACAACCACTCAAACATGGCAGGCGTGTGCTCGCACAACACACGGCCCAGTTCAAAGTTATCGCGATGTTCGAGTTTTAATGCGGCTGAGAATAACTTGAGGTCTTCAAGGTGATCTTGGGCGTTATCGACAATGCCCGCGCGCTTTTGATGTGGTGTTTGCGTGGCAGTGACAGAGCCCACCGACCATGCCGTCGAACCACCGAGGTGGGGGTTCTTTTCGAGAAGGATAACTTCTGCGCCCGCCGTGCGCGCCGCGCTGGCGGCGGCAAGTGCAGCGCCGCCGCCACCTACAACAACCACGTCGGCTTCACGCCTCACGCTTTGTAGGGATACTCGTTAAACCGCTCTTCCCAATCGCACACATTGTCTTTGGTGTAGTCCAGCGCATACCAGCGTGGGAAGCCATGCAAGGTTTGTCCGCCGTCGATCATGATGCCTTCGCCGTTGATATAGCCAGCATCATCCGACAATAAAAACGCCACCAGCTTGGCCACGTCTTGCGGCTTGCCCCAGCGGCCCACGGGCGTTTCGCGGATGAGCATGCGTTTGATGCGGTCGTCGCGCAGCATGGGGCTGGTCATGCCGGTTTCGATCACGCCGGGTAGTATCGCGTTGACGTTGATGCGGTAGTTGCCGAGTTCGGCGGCCATATGCTTCATCAGCATTTCTACGGCGGCTTTGGAGGCGCAGTACGCGCCGAGTTGATCGGCGATGACTTTGGAGCCTGACGATGCCGTCAGCACCATCTTGCCGCCTTTACCCCGCGCGATCATGCGCTTGGCGACTTCCTGACACACATAAAACGTGCCATTGAGATTCACCTGCATGATGAAATCCCAATCGGCTTTTTTCATGTCAACGATGGGCACAAATTTGCCGGTGCCTGCGTTGGCGAACAGCAAATCAATGTGCCCGTAATGCGCGGCGACTTCGGCCACCATGGCTTCGACGCTCTCGCCTTGGGCTTGATCGAATGCAAAAGCTTTTGATCCCGTGCCGGCTTTGTTGCATAACGCAGCGGTTTCTTCGGCCATTTCGAGTTTGCGGTCAGCAATGGCGACTTGCGCGCCACGTGATGCGAGCTCTACGCAAGTGCCTTGGCCCAAGCCACGCCCACCGCCGGTGACTAGGGCTATTTTTCCTTTAAAATCAGCCACTTATTTGGCTCCTGCTATGGCGTCAATCACCTTGGGCGGCATGCCCAGCGCTTGGCGGTATTCAGCGGGCGTCATCACTTCACGGCCTAACAGTTCTGCAATTTTTTTCAACTGGTTGAAGTGATCGACGTTGCGTTTGATGATGTCGTCTTTGTGCGGATAGGGCCACAGCGTGTCTTCCATGCCGACGCGGATGTGCAAGCCCATCAACATCGCAAACGTGGCGAGATACGTGCTGGCGCGGCCCGCAGCGCAGACGAGAATAAAACAGTTGGGATCAATGTCGCGAATGGTGCGCACCATGCGTGTCAGCCCATCAATCATTTGCGAGGGGTTGTGCATGGGGCTGCAGCCAGGCAGGGCGGGCAGGATCAGCCAGTAGTAAGGCGGCTTCACCAGTTGGCTTGCGACCAAAAAGCGCCGAGCGTTATCGATGTCACCATCGTCGTAGACCGAGATGATGGGCTTGGCACCGTTTTGCATCGCGAGCTGCGCCTTCTTGATGACCACATGCGGCGCTTTAAAAAACATGCTGTCGCCGCAACAAATGGCGGTGGTGTTCACCGGCAGCGCATCGAACAAGCCCATCTTCATGGTCGATTCCATCACCGCGCTTTCTTCGTCGGTAACAGCCACCAAACAGCCATCGAACATCACATCGGGGTATTTCTTTTTCAGCGGCGCAATCACATCATGAAAGCGCTGCGGGTCTAGCGCATTAAAGCCGCCATCGTCACGCACGTGAATGTGGATGCTGGGCGCACCCGCCTGGATGCACTCCTCAGCCGAATCGCGTATCTCGTTGACGGAAATCGGCTGATTCGGGTTACTGCGCTTGCTGAAGAATGCGCCGGTGATGGTGGCCGCGATCATCACTTTGTGCGGGATGTCCCACTTGGGCATCGGGTCCACGTCCGCGAATTGGCTGGTAAACGGATCCAGCACTTCGGGCATGCCATAAGGCTTCCACGTGGTTTTCAGGCCTTGACGGGCCACCCATTTATCAACCTGCTTCCATTTGATTTTGTCGTCGCTCATGACTTATTCCTCGTAACCGATTTTTCGTAGGGTGGGCAAAGCGAAGCGTGCCCACGCGTAACGCCACTTGATTTCACGATTGGGTGGGCACGCTTCGCTTTGCCCACCCTGCCGAAAATTTTAATTCTTCGGCACTGGCCTTTCCGCCTTGCCATAGTAATCACAATCCTCGTCCCGCACGATGCGCAGCGGCTTGCCTTCTTCGATCTCTTCGATCACGTGCGCCATGATGCCGGGCACTACCGCAATCAATGCCACCGCCGCCATTTGCATAGGGCGGAAACCCATTTCACTCATGATCGCGCCCAGCATGCCATCGACGTTGATGCACAAGCCCTGACGTTTGGTGACGTTCACAAACTCAGCGTGGATGGCCTCGAACATTTTGATTTTATCGCCGACAAAGCCATTTTCTGATGCGATTTTGCGCAACTTTACCGCGCGAAAATCATCGCCCTTGTGCGTGGGGTGACCCAGGCCGGGAATGCGTTTTTTCTTCGCACGGATGTCGGCCACCACGCGTTTGGCGGTTTCATCCATGGAAATGTTTTCCGCCTTCATCATCTTTACGGCGTTGTCGAGAAACTCCGCGCTGTGTTGCGGTGAAATGGTGTTGGAGCCAGCAGTGAGCAAACCCGCTGCGGTGCCTGGCACCAGTTGCGGGTTGCCAGATGCGGCGTAACGCGCAGCCAGCACGCTGGCCGCAACAAAGCCGTGATCGAGCAGGCTATTCAACATCGCATCCATCATTTTGCTTTCTTGCTTCGTCGGCAGCTCGCCGCGTATCGTCAGGAACACGCCATCGGCGTAGGTGTAATCGCCGATCAGGCCTTCATGCGAGTAGCCGTGAATGATGACTTTGCCTTCGACGACGCGGCTGATTTTGGTGCCCCACTCGTGTGTACCCTGAGCCATGAATTCTCCTAAGTATTTGATTTCATATGATTATTTTCGTAACACGCCTTGGCCGTCAATACGCGTACGCAGCACGTGCAATTGTTCTGCGGTTGGTGGCTCAGTAGTGGGCACATTCGCTGGAATCACCAACTCAAACCCGGTATTCTTTTTCACATCATCCACGCTCACGCCCGGATGCACCGACTTCAGCCGCATGCGCTTGGTGCCGTCTTCAAAATCCATCACGCACAACGGCGTCACCACATAGCGCGGGCCGCCGCCCGGAAGCCCGAGCTTGGTGCGCGCGTCATCGCCGCCGCTGCCCCAGCCCAGCGCAGAAATAAAATCGCATTTCGGCACAAAGATGCGCGGGTCGTGTGAATTCACCACCAAGTGAAAGCGACTGTTCATCACCGTGGCGTTGCATACGCCGATGGCACCGGGGCCGCGAAACTTGAGCGCTTTGTAGTCCTTGCCAATGCCGATCAAGTTGCTGTTGCCGAATGGATCAATCTGCAATGCGCCGGCAAAGAACACACCGCGCTTGCGGAACTTCATGTTCTCCACCAGATCATTGTGGAGGTAATACGCCTCGGCCCAGCGTGTGGCGCGATGATCGGTGATGAGTTCAAACTCCTCGATCACCGGCTCGTTCAGCACATTGGCCTTGGTCATCGCCACCATCACTGACATATTGGCACCCCACAGCAGGTGCGCCAGCAGCACACCCGCGCGCGGCACCGGCAGATTAGCGCCGACCTCCACCCACTCGCCATCGACTAAGTCGCGCGCGAGCACGGTGGCCATGATTTCTTTGGTTGTAGCTTGTTCCATAATCAATACTCGTTGAGCGACAGCAAGGTGCGTATGCCCACACGTTCCAAATACTCGGCATGGTCTTGGGGGCCTGTGACGAATTCATCCAGATACGCCTTTAACGGTGCGAAATCATCCGACTTGGCCCAGGCCGTAGCCGCTTGCACATAGCGCTTGATGTGGGCCTTATCCTCAATGTAATGACCAGGGCTGGAATACGGATGCGCACCGAATTGCGCGCGGATGATGCCGTCTGCACCGGGGATCGCAGTTTTGAGCGGGTCAGACTTGATTTGCTCGTTAGATACCACCTGCTCGACTTGAACATAGGTTTCGTCCGCCGCTGCGTAAATGGCGCGGTCACCGTAGCCATGGCCAATGTACTGCACATTGCCATAGGCGTCTGAGGTGGCCGCGTGCAAAAATGCGATATCGATGTTGACTGCGGGTATGGCCAGCAAGGTTTCGCCGTTCAGCGGGTCTTTGAATTCCTTGATGGCCGGATTCATTTGCGGGAAGGACGTGCCCACGCCCGCACGCCACGGGTTAAACGGCACACGTTGCGCGGCTGCGCGCAGGGCGCAGTAATACAAGGCCTCGTCGAGTTCAAACACTTCCACTTTGCCGCGCTCGGCAGCGGCCCTGAATGCCGGGCCGATGGGTGCCAGCACCTCACCACCCACGTACGGTGCGACGACTTTTTTTGCCACTCCGGCAGCGATCAGTAAATCAATTTCCAAGCCCGATGAAGCAGGGCCCACCACCGTGAGGTTTTTCAAGCCACGCTTGATCAGCCCGCGCACCACCAGCATAGGATGGCTGGAATTGATAAAGCCGCCAATGGCAATGGTCATGCCGTCTTTGACGCGGGCTAGCGCGTCATCGAGCTCGATGATGCGTTTTTTGCGTTGGTTGGTATCTGTCATAGGGAAACTCGTGAGGGGTTAGGCGTGAGGCGTTAGGCGTAAAACCGAATGGTAAGGTGAGTTGTTTGATTCTTTCATGAGTAGTCAATGCGCTACCAATAATCTACACCTCACGCCTCACGATTTATTAGTGCGCAATCTGCCCGCCATCAATCACGTACGACTGCCCGGTAACAAACGAAGCCTCATCGGACGCCAAATACACCGCCATCGGGCCGATGTCTTCGGGCTTGCCGAAACGCCGCAGCGGTATTTGCCGCAGACCTGCATCAACGGTTTTCTGGTCTTGCATGTACGGCTTGGTCAAATCGGTTTCTATCCAGCCGGGGCAGATGGCGTTCACGCGCACGTTATACCGCGCCCATTCCACCGCCAACGCTTTTGACAACTGCGCGAGGCCACCTTTGGTCATGCAGTAAATCGAATTCCAAGGCGCGCCAACAAAGCTATATATCGACGACATGGTGATAATGGAGCCGCCTTTTTGCGCGACCATGCCTTTGCCCACGGCCTGCATGGTCATGATGGCACCTTCGAGGTTGGTGCTGATAAGACTGCGCCAGTCGTCGGGTTGCATATCGAGGAACGGCTTTAGCCGCTGCACGCCGGCGTTGCATACCAGCGTGTCGATCTTGCCGAATTCCTTCACGGTTTGTGCGACAGCGGCTTGGATGCTGTCGGCGCTGGTGACATCGGTTTTGATGGCTAGGGCGCGGCGGCCAGTGGCATTGACGCCTGCCAGCGTCTCGTCGAGCGCAGCGGTGTCGCGCCCAATCAGCGCGACGTCCGCACCTGCTTGCGCCAGCGAAACAGCCACGCTGCGGCCTATGCCTCGGCTTGCGCCGGTGACGAATGCGGTTTTACCGGTCAGATCAAACATGTTTGGCCTTTTTAGATTTCAAACGATCCCATGTTGTGGGGGTAAATGGCGTTTCGCGCAACACATTCTTGCGCACTTTGTTGGTTTCGGTCTTGGGCAGGGCTGCGACAAACTCTACATAGCGCGGCACGGCAAACTTTGGCAAGTGTTGTTCCGCATACTGTATCAGCGCTTCCACCGTCAGCACTGCATCCGCGCGCGCCACGACTGCGATTTTAATATCGTCGCCGCCTAATTCACACGGCACAGCGACGGCGGCCACTTCCATGACGCCATCGATTTGCGCGATGGCTTCTTCGACTTCAAAGGCGGATACGCTTTCGCCGCGCACACGAATGCCGTCTTTGACGCGACCCACGAAGTAAAGGTTGCCATGCTCGTCCAGATACCCGGCGTCACCCGTGTGAAACCACAGGTCTTGCCACGCAGCGATGGTAGCCGCAGCATCGCCGTCGTAGCCCAGCATGATGGTGCAGGGTTCGGTCGCACGCACCAGGATTTCGCCGGTTTTACCGGCGGGTAGCGGATTGTGGTTCTCAGCAGCGATGCGCATCTCAAAGCCGGGCAGGGCGCGGCCTACGCTGGCGAGGTTAGGATTGTCGTGTGGGAGATAGACGCCGACGTTGCCCTCGGTCGAGCCATAGCCCGACCGCAGCGCAGCGCTGTGGCGCGTTTGAAATTCACTGAAGTCACCAGGCGATGCGCCTATGCCCCAACCGATGCGTAGCTTGCTGCCAGCGCCATCAGCGGCATGGGTGTTGCGCAGCAAAATGCGCAGTGTTTCGCCGATGTAATAAAACGCCGTGCAGCCGTGCGCATGCACATCGGGCCAAAAGCGTGTCGCGCTGAAACGTTCAACCAGCACCATCGTTGCGCCCACCAGCAACACCGGCAGTGTAATCATGGCCTGCGCCGTGTTGTGAAACAGCGGAAAGCAGTTGTAGTACACGTCGCGTTCCGTCAGCGCCATATCATTGGCGATGTTGCGGCCTAGGATGTATTGCTGCGCATGCGACAGCAGCACGCCCTTCGATGGCCCCGTGGTGCCTGAGGTGTTCATGATGGCACCGACCTCTGCGCCACTGATTTCAATTTCTTGGGGTGCTTCAGAGCAAGCCAAAATATCATTTAAAAACAGATACTTACAAGTGAATTGTGGCTTCGCATTGCCAACCACAATCAAATGCTTAAGGCCATCCAGTTGATCGATAACGCCTTCAAGCTCAGGCAATAAATCATCTTCCACTACCACTGCGGCAACCGGCGCGCGCTTGAGCGTGTGCAACAGTTGCGGGCTTTTGTAAGCGGTGTTCAGCGGCAGTTGAATCGCGCCTAAACGCGACAAGCCAAACCACAGATCAAGATATTCCACACGATTCTTGAGTAGTATCGCGACGCGTTCGCCTTTGCTGATGCCCAAGCTCGCAAACGTGGCGGCCATGCGATCGGCACGTTGGTCAGCCTCGGCATAGGTGATGCGCTGATTACCACACAACACAAACGTGCGCTGGCCAATATGCGCAGCTTGACGGCGCAGGACATGCGCCGCGACTTGCTGGTTTAGCGCTAAGCCGCTCAGAAAATCCATCAGAGATGGGGCCTATTCGGCTTTGATATTACTGTCGCGTATCACCTTCGCCCACTTGGCCGATTCAGCTTTGATAAACGCACCGAATTGCTCCTGCGTGCTGCCCACCGGCTCCGCGCCCATGCTGAGAAGTTTCTCTTTCATGTCCGGCGTACGCAGTATCTTCACTACTTCAGTGTGTAAACGGTTGCGGATATCGGCGGGCGTGGCTGCGGGCAGCACTAGCGCAAACCAGTTGGTCAACACACAGCCCGGCACAAACTCGTTCAGCGCAGGCAGGTCAGGCAACAGCGATACGCGCTTTTGGCTCATCACCGATATCGCGCGCAGCTTGCCTGATTTAACGAAGGGCAGGGATTGCACCACGCTGTCGTAGCCCACTTGCACATGCCCGGCCATCAGGTCTACTTGCCCCGGTGCGCTGCCTTTGTAGGGCACATGCGTCATTTTGACGCCAGTCATGCTATTGAACATCTCTGCGGCGAGATGTGCAGCACCGCCTGTGCCGCTAGAGTAATAATTTAGCGTGCCGGGGCTGGTCTTGGCCAACTGCGCCAGCTCGCGCGGGCTTTTGACGGGCAGCGAGGGGTGAATCATCTGCAAGAACCATACATCCACCACCTGCGTCAGCGGCGCAAAATCGCGTTCAATGTTGAAGGGCAGCTTGTTACCGTACAACACCGTGTTGACCGACAGATTGCCCAGCGTGCCCATAAACAAGGTGTGCCCATCGGGCGGTGACTTAGCGGCGATCTCGGTGCCGACGACACCTTGCGCGCCCGCACGATTGTCCACAACGACTTGCGTGCCCAGCGCTGCGCCCAGCGGCGCTGCAATCATGCGCGCTACGATGTCGGTGCCACCGCCAGCGGGGAATGCCACAATGATGCGTATGGGCTTGGTGGGAAAAGTTTGCGCAAACGGCGTGGTGCTGGCACTGGCAAGCGCAAGCGCTATTAACGAGACGTGTGAGGAAGTCAGTCGCATGAGCAAAATTCCTGAGGGTGACATACTGTGGAACACGAAGGGGGTTTGACAAAATGATCTGCGTCAAATACGAGCGTGATTATAGAATAGGCTGATGCAATCGATAACCCGTATTTGTTCGCTAAGTAGTGCCTGACAGAAAACCCCCAATTTTTGAAACACGCAGCCTCAATTTTCAGCACCGCACGTGCTGATTTTTGTTTTTTTGGCACGAGTGCCAAAGA
>JAYTWR010000170.1:0-22832 GCA_043743335.1 Burkholderiales bacterium | reverse complement strand
TGCGCGAAGGGGGGCATGGGGACGTTGCCCCATACCCCTAGTCCTCCGGATTTGACTTTGGCGGCGAGCTTTAATTCCGCGCCGGCATCGGTGCGATATTTGCCCGCGATTTCAAGTAGTGACGGCCCGATCACTCGCTGCTTCGTGGCATGGCAGCTCATGCAGCCGGATTTCTCCGCCAACGCTTGCGCCGGGTCGAAAGCCGCAGCCACCGGTGTGGCCGCAGGCGTGTCTTTTGCAACACCGGCTAACGCTATGCCACGCACCGGGCCAATCAAACGATTCTGCGAAGCCAGGTCGCCATGCGAGCCGCGCGCATGTTCAGGCAGTTGCGACACGATGCGCGGCGCGGGGCCGCAATCACTCATGCACGCACCGGCTCTGACGTCGGGCCGGCCTTGGGTATCCCACAGGCCATGCTCGCGCGTCATGCCGTTGCGGTTGGGTAGGCGCTTTTGCGCCTCGACCATGTTGCTTTGGCTCAAGACAAAGTCGTCGGCAACGATGCCGCCCTGATTGAGTATGTAAGCGGTCAAGGCATACACCTCGTCGGCGCTCAGCGTCTTCGGCGCATTCCAGGGCATGGCGCGGTTGATGTAGTCCCACAACGTCGAAAGTTGGGAAAGCTTCATCACCGTCGAACGCGACTCACCGGGCTTGGCCAGCGCCTCTACCCGGCCGCGCTTGATGTCGTCAGGCTTGATGCCACCAGTGATAGGCGGAAAAAACGCGTTCGATTCACCGAAACTACCGTGGCATGACGTGCATTTCGCTTCCCAAACTGCCTCACCTTTGGACACGCTGCCCGATCCCGGCGGCAAGCCCTTGAAATCGGCGCGAACGTCGATGTCCCATGCGGCGATTTCTGCCGGGGTGGCCGTGCGCCCCACGCCGGGATAACGGCTCTGCGCACCCGCTTGCGTAACGGCGAACAACACCAATGTGGCCCCGACGGCCTTACTCCACTTGGACATTGGAGACCTCGCCATTCGCTGATACCAACCACGACTGAATCGCGTTGTTGTGATAAATGGAACGCGTGCCACGCACCGCGCGCAGTTGCGCCATTTTCGGTTGCACATAGCCGGTGGCGTCCACCGCACGGCTTTGCAAAATCGCCGGGCTGCCATCCCACACCCAATCAAAATTAAAGCGCGTGAGCGCTTTGGGCAATACAGGATTTTCAAGCCGCGCCTCGCGCCAGGTGCGCCCGCCATCCACCGAGACATCCACGCGGCGGATACACTCACGCCCCGACCAAGCCAGACCGCTGATGTTGTAGAAGCCCTGATTGAGCAGCACTTGCCCGCCGGAGGGTGTGGTGATTACCGATTTACACTCCTGCACGGAGGTGTATTGACGGTGCGTGCCATCGGGCAGCAAATCGATGTAGTGCAAAGTCTCTTCGCGCGTGGCCCACGGCTGATCGCCCACCTCCAGCCGACGCAGCCATTTCACCCAAGACACGCCTTGCACACCGGGCACCACCAGCCGCAGCGGATAGCCATTTTCAGGACGCAATAATTCGCCGTTCATGCCCCACGCCACGATCACATCGTCGAGCGCGCGCTCCATCCCGATGGTGCGGGTAAGCCCGGAACCGTCAGCCCCCTCAGCCAGCACGTAGCGGCCCTTGGTGGTATCGGCACCGCAATCCTCGAACAACCTCGAAAGTGGCACGCCGGTAAACTCGCAGCACGACAACATGCCATGGGTGTACTGCACACTGGGCACAGCCACGTTGCCCCATTCCATGCCGGTGTTAGCCCCGCATTCAATGAAGTGGATGCGCGACACTGAGGGCAAGCGCATCAAATCATCCATCGTATACACACGCTGCTCACGCACCAGACCGTTAATCATCAAACGATGTTGACGCGGATCAATATCCCACCAGCCCTGATGATGACGCTCAAAGTGCAAGCCACTGGGCGTGATAATGCCGAACAGCCCCTGCAAGGGCGTAAACGCGACCGACGATTGCGGCACACGCGTTAGCCCCGGACTCTCGCGGCGTTGCAGATTTTTTTCGTATTCGGAAGGTTGGCCGTAGCCCAGCGCTGCCACCGGCTTGCCCAAACCCGTGGAATGGGGCGGGAGTTTGAGTATGGCCGGATCGCCCTGCGCTAGCGCCGTTTTCGCGCCCGCAACACCTGCAATGGCGGCGACAGCACCACTGGATAGTGACAATGATTTTTTCAGGAAACCGCGGCGATCTTCGGCAGCGGGCAATAGGCGTCCTGCGCGCAAGTTAACATTTGAAAACGCACTCATGGCGTCTAAGCTGCGCGCTTGTTCGGGGCTGGAATCAGGTTGAGCAACTGACGCTTGAGCGGCTTGCGCTCATCAATCGTAGTTGCAATGCGATTACATACTGAGCGGCAAAGCTCGACCATGGTTGCGTCGGCTACGCGATAGTAAATTTGATTCCCTTCACGCCGTTTTACAAGCACGCCATGACGAAACATCAAGCCCAAGTGCCTTGAGATATTGGTCTGTGTCGCACCGGTAGCTGCAACGATCTGCGATACCGACTGCTCGGATTCGCACACGGCGTGCATGATCTTAAGGCGCGTCGGTTCCGATAAAACAGAAAAATAGGCGGCTACTGCACCAAATACTGAATCGAGTTCGTCCATGATCGCCGACTCACGTTGAATTAATTAATTAACTATATGACCATATACGCATATAGTCAAGTTCACATTCTACTCGTGATAGCCGACAACCGCTCGTGTATGCCCGCGTCGCGTATGACCCTACCCAACCGCGCGACCTCGGCGTTGACTTCGGCGGTCAGCGCATCGCGGGTACTGCCCGCAGGCTCCGTGCCCATGTTGATCATGCGCTCACGCGTCTCGGGCCGCTGCAAGATACGTACGATTTCCTGCTACAAGCGATTCAGTATGGCATCGGGCGTTTTGGCGGGCGCGAACACGCCGTGCACCGACACCGCTTCGAAGCCCGGCAGGGCCTCTGCAACCGTGGGCAATTCCGGATAGGTCAACGAGCGCGTAGCCGTGGTGACGGCGATCGGTCGCACGCGCCCCGCAACAATATGCGGCTTGGCGGGCGCGGCGGTGGCAAACATCAGTTGCACTTGTCCGCTTAACAGCGCATTCACCGCCGAGGGGCTGCCGCGATACGACACGCGCACGATGTCCAGTTGCGCCATGGACTTGAAGAGCTCGCCGGCGAGATGATTGATGGTGCCGGGTGCGGCCGTGCTGAAGTTGAGTTCGCCCGATCGCGCTCGCGCCAGCGCGATCAGCTCCTTGGTGGATTTCACCGGCAGCGACGGGTGAACCACCAGCACATTGCCCGCCCGCCCCGCCAGCGTTATCGGCGCGAAATCGCGATGCGGATCGTACGGCACCTGCTTGCGCATCAACGGCAGCAGCCACAGGGTGTTGCCGTAGAGCAGCAGCGTGTGGCCATCCGGCGCGGAGCGCGCCACTACATCACCTGCGACCACGCCACCGCCACGATTCTCGACGATGACTTGTTGCCCCAGCACCGGCGTCAGATTCAGCGCCAGCAGACGCGCGATAAAGTCACCGCCGCCGCCGGCATCAGAGGCGACGATACGCACGGATTTGGTGGGGTAGCAAGCGTAGCGTGGCCAAAGCGAAGCGTGCCCACGAACGAATGTCATAGCCGCTAAAGTAAAAGGAAGAAATTCCCCCTCACGCCCGCTGCTGCGGACGTAGACATTTCATCTGCGGTTACTTCTTGCGCAAAAACAAATCCGCGTCGATGCCTGCCTGCTTGAGAATGGCGCGCAGGGTGCTTTCCGGCCTATCGCCGGGGTGATTCGGAATGGTGGTATAGCGGTTTGACGCCGGGTTAAACCAAATCTCGTGCGAGCCGCGGGCCTAGCGGTCGAATTGCAGGCTCAATTCCCTGAGCCGCTTGATGATATCGCGGTAGCGATAACCTGAGAGCCTGCCCACGTTGCTGGCGGTCTTTCTGTTTGCGGACGCAAGCTATGCGCTGACGATCAGCGGATAGTCGAAACGCGCCTTAACCGGCACCAGCTTGAGTCAGGTGTAAGGATTGCGCCTCGCATGAAAACTCGCTCGACTCGGAATTGCATGGCTGGCTGCGCGACGACTCTTGTATAGCCGTGAATCCCGCCAGCCTCCATGCACCAACGGCACGGGGGGGCCGCACGAGCAATGGACGCGGCAGTTTTGAGATGGGGGCAGCAGACGACTGACGCGCCGCGTTGGGTTTGGCGATCAGGGTTTTGAATTCGGCTTGATGTCCGGTACGCCGTTAGCGCCGGTAGTGAACTGCGGCGTGGCAGGCCGGGGCGGTGCCTGACCCACACCGGCACGGTTGTCCGTTTGCACACCCACGGTATCCCACACGGCTCAGGGCGATCCAACTCAAGCACTGGAAGCGGGGTAGCACGATCTACCGGGAAATGCTCAACCTAGGCGCAGCCGAGCATGTGGCAAAGCGGGTGGCGGGAAACGCCAGCTGCTGGTGGAGAAACAGTAATGGCGACATCAAACGGGTGCTGACCATTGCCTATTTCGACAAACTCGGCGTGCCCCGACTCTCATGACCTCAACTTCTCGAACCGTCCGGTGCGGACCCGCATGCCGGGTGGTGTGGGAGGGGTCGGCTAGATAAACTGGCCGCCCCTATCCCGATTTGCGCGTCACAGTGCGATGCACTTGCCGCTGTCAGCGATACGCGTCCGGATGCCAAGTGTGGGATTCACTCTGGCCTTCTTGACACCACCGATACAGTGCGTCGTACATCACCATGCCGTGGCGCAACATTTCGTGGTCATCCGCATACAACCGCGACAGACCCAGCGACATCGCCAGCAACCCCGGTGCCTGCGCCGACAGCGCGAGGTTGCCGGTGTCAGCGCCGCGCACGATGGTGGCGAGTTGCGCCAGCGCCGGATCGCCACCTAGGCGGTAAGTTTTGATGAAGGCATCAAAGCTGCACTGGTTGCCGTCGTGGGTGAAATGCACATCGGGCACATCGTAGGGTATGGCTGCCTGCTCGCCTGCGATGCGTTTTACATCGGGTGTGGGCACGTATAAAAACCCAGCGTCACAATCGACAAAGCGCGCAATCAGCCACGGGCAGGCGATGCGGTCGATCTTGGGGCGCTCGCGCGTCACCCAGCGGCTGTGCGCACCGGTGGGCTTGTGCATGACTGCGCCGCTGTCTTCTATCCAATGCGCAATGCCGCCTTCAAGAAAACTCGCCTGAATGCCGCGTTCGTTCAGCGCTTTGGCCGCGCCTTGGCTTACTTGGTGGCCGTGTACGCAATACACCACCACGCTCGCGGCGCTGGGCAAGGCGCTGGCCCAAGCGTCGATTTGCTCTGGCACACGGTAGAGCGCGCCGGTGATCATGGCAGTCGATTCACGGAACGCCGGGAGCTTGCGTACGTCGATCACGAGCGGCGGATTTGCCGACGCTAGCGCGGATTGAAGCTGGGCGGTATTCACTGAAGGTGCGGCAGGTACAAGGCTTGCATCCATAGATTCTCCTTAGCGCGGGTGTGAACGTCGGGTGATCGTTGCCGGTTTGGCCCGGCACCTCGCCTTTGACCAGGTAACGCGATGTGATCCTGTGTGGGTTGCGCCGGTCATCCGGCGGGCGGGTTGAGTGATTGAATTATACTCACGCTTGCAGTGCAACCCGTTTCCGAAATCTGCTCGACGAGGTGCGACATGAATTGTGTGATGCGGCAGGCGCTCGCGAGTCTGTGGTGTTGTGCCTCGGTGGCAGCGCTGGCGCAGCAGGCGTACCCGTCTCGGCCGATACGGCTGATCGTGCCTTATCCGGCGGCGGGGCCGAACGACATGCTCGCGCGCTCCATCAACGATGCGCTGGGACGCCGCTTGGGGCAGCAGGTCATTATCGACAATCGCGGCGGCGCGGCGACGGTCATCGGCGCAGAAATTGCTGCGGCTGCTGCGCCGGATGGCTACACCCTGCTGCTGGCAACCGTGACCACGCTGGCTGTCGCGCCTGCATTGGCGACCAAGCGCCCGTTTGATCCCGAGCGTGATTTCGTGCCGATATCCATGCTCGGTGCGCAGCCCTATTTGCTGGGCTTGCACCCGTCGGTGCCTGCGAGCTCGATTCAGCAGTTGATCGCGCATGCAAAAGCCAACCCCGGCAAACTGAGTTTTGCTTCGGCGGGCGTGGGCACCAGTGCGCACCTTGCGGGCGAAATGTTCAAATACATGGCAGAAATCAATGTCGTGCATGTGCCGTATAAAGGCGGCGGGCCGGCGCTGAACGATTTGATGAGCGGGCAGGTGGCCTATATGTTTGGCGGCGTGTCCGGCACCATTGCGCACCGACAAAGCGGCAAGATACGCGTGCTCGCTGTGACTTCCGCTCAGCGTTCGCCAGCCGTGCCGGATATTCCCACGATTGCGGAAAGCGGCATCCCCGGCTACGCCACCAGCACCTGGAACTCGCTGGTCGCACCGCGTGGCACGCCCAAGGCGATCGTCGATAAACTCAACACGGAAGCCAATGCCGTGCTGAACCAGCCCGATGTGAAAGAGCGCTTCACCAAGCAAGGCATCGACGCCGAAGGCGGCACGCCAGCACAACTTCAGGCGCATGTGAAAGCGGAGATTGCGCGCTTCAATGCCTTAATCAAGGCGATTGGTCTGAAAAACCTTCAATAGGAGTTCGTATGGATACCACCAGCACGACTAAGCCCGTGACACACAAATTGCCCACGCCTTGCGGCGCGCATTTATTGGCGCGCGCGTTGAAGCGCCATGGCGTTGAAGTGTTGTTCGGGCAAAGTTTGCCCTCGGCGCTGCATTTGGTGATCCCGGAATTCGGCATGCGACAGATTGCGTATCGTACTGAAAACGCCGGTGCGGCGATGGCCGACGGCTATGCACGCGCTTCGCAGAAAGTGGGCGTATGCACGGCGCAGAATGGCCCGGCGGCGGCGTTGCTGGCACCCGGTTTGGCTGAGGCGCTAAAGGCGTCCATACCCGTCGTCGCCATTGTGCAGGACGTGCGTCGCAATCAGACGGATAAAAATGCCTTTCAGGAACTCGATCATGTCGATATTTTTCGCGGCTGCGCCAAATGGGTGAAACGCGTTGCCGACATCACGCGCATTGAAGACTACGTTGATATGGCCTTCACCGCCGCAACCAGCGGGCGGCCCGGCCCGTCAGTTTTGCTGGTGCCGCAGGATTTGTTGCTGGAGTCCGCAGCCGATACAGGCGTGGAGCGGCGTGCGTCGCTGGGCGGCTTTCCACTGGATCGCACCATGGCTGACCCGACGCGCATAGCCACGGCCGCCAAGCTGTTGGCCGAAGCAAAATATCCGCTGGTCGTCGCGGGCGGTGGTGTGCATTTGTCAGTGGCGCACGAGACGCTGGCGAAGTTGCAGGACGCCGCGAGCCTCCCGGTCGCCACCACCAGCATGGGTAAAGGCACGGTTGATGAGCGCCACGCCCTGTCGATGGGTGTTATCGGCTATTTCATGGGCACACGCGGCATGGCGCGACACATGCGCGCACTGATTGATCGTGCAGATTGCGTGTTGTTTGTCGGTGACCGCACCAACCAAAACGGCACCGATTCCTGGACACTGTTTCCGCAATCTGCACGCTACATCCACATTGACATCGACAGTCAGGAAGTGGGGCGAAATTACGAAGCGCTGCGGCTGGTAGGGGACGCCAAACTCACCCTTGCCGCACTGACTGAGGCGATGGCGAGCCTTGATTTGAGCGCACGTCGCGCAGCGCGTAGCGAAGTCGAAGCGCAAATTGCGGCGGGCAAAAAAGCCTTTCAGGCAGAAGCGCGCGGCATGCTGACGTCGGACGCTATGCCGATACGCCCCGAGCGCCTGATGTGCGATCTGAATGCGCTACTCACACCGGACACAATGGTCGTCACCGACGCGAGTTATTCATCGATTTGGGCGATGAACTACCTTACGGCGCAACGTGCAGGACAACGCTTTCTCGCGTGCCGCGGACTGGCGGGTTTGGGCTGGGGTTTCCCGGCGGCTATCGGCGCAAAAATTGCGCAGCCGCAGCGTGACGTGGTGTGTATTGCGGGTGACGGCGGCTTTGGACACATGTGGTCAGAGCTCGAAACCGCCGCTCGCATGAAAGTTAAAACGACATTAATTATCCTTAATAATCAAATACTGGGATATCAATGGCATGCCGAGGAAGTGATGTACGGCAATCACACCGATGCCTGCCAATTTGTGCCGGTGGACCATGCGGCGATTGCGCGCGCCTGCGGGTGTGACGGCGTGCGTGTGGAAAAGCCGGGCGATTTCAAGCCAGCGCTGGAGCGCGCCTTACGCTCGCCCCTAACCACACTGCTCGATGTGATGATCGACCCGAAAGCGTATCCGCCAATTACGCTGTATGAGGGCAAGATCGCGCTGTAACAGCGGTGCGACGCTACTACGCGTGCGCGGCCTGCTCGGCGGGGTCGAAGTCCAGTTCGACTTTGGCGTCATTCGGGTCATGGAAAAAGAGTTGCCAAGTGCCGTACACCGGCAGACGGCGCAGGTCATACGGTATGCCGCTGGCCTTGAGCTTGTTCACCAAGCCCGGGAGATCGCGCCCGGTAAAAGCCATGTGATCAATCACGCCTTTGACCAACTCACCCTTGGGCTTGCCGGCGATGACGTGCAGGATGGGGTCTTTGCCGTCGCGCGCATACAGCCACGCGCCCGGAAACGTGAAGGGCGGTCGTGCGCCCGGATGCAGATCAAGATACTCGGCGTAAAAGGCGAGAGTTTTGTCGAGACTGTCGGTGAGAATGGTGAAATGATTCATGGCGGTGGCGGGCACGGTGTTTCCTTTCTAAAGGCAATTCAGCAAGCGTGTGAGTGATATGCGGGTGAACCGTTCATTCGCGCCCGGTCTCGCGCAAGGCATCGCCGAGCACGCCCACCAATTCATCAATTTGTTGCTTGTTGATAATCAGCGGCGGTGACAGGGCGATGATGTCGCCGGTGGTGCGAATCAGCACGCCTTTTTCGAAGCACTTCAAAAAGGCTTTGAACGCACGCTCGGTGGGCTTGCCTGCTTTGGGTTCCAACTCAATACCAGCGACCAGACCCATATTGCGAATGTCGATGACGTTGGGCATTTCGCGCAGTGAGTGCACGGCTTGCTCAAAGTAAGGGGCGATTTCGCGGGTGCGCGCGAACAGATTTTCTTCTTCGTAGACATCGAGCGTGGCTTCCGCTGCTGCCGTGGCCAGCGGGTGGCCCGAATAGGTGTAGCCGTGAAACAGCTCGATGGTGTCTGGCGCTGCCGCGTTGACGACCGTGTCGTAAATACCTTTGCGTACCGCCACAGCGCCCATCGGCACGGTGGCATTGGTAATGCCTTTGGCTAGGGTCATGATGTCGGGCAGTACGCCGAAGGTTTCGGCGGCGAAGCCGTAACCGGTGCGGCCAAAGCCGGTGATGACCTCATCGAAAATCAGCAGCAGATTGTATTTGTCGCAGATTTCGCGCAGGCGCTTGAGGTAGCCCATGGGCGGGATCAGCACCCCGGCGGAGCCGGCCATCGGTTCGACGATGACAGCAGCGATGTTAGAGGCATCATGCGTGGCGATGATGCGTGATTCGAGCTCGTCCGCGAGATGTGCGCCCCAATGGGGTATGCCGCGCGAGAAGGCGTTTTCTTTCAGGTTGTGCGTGTGCGGCAGGTGATCGACGCGCGGCAGCATGCTGCCGTACATTTTGCGGTTGGCGGGCATGCCACCCACCGATATACCGCCGAAGCCCACGCCGTGATAGCCGCGCTCGCGGCCCACGAACACATTGCGGTGGCCTTCGCCGCGCGTGCGGTGATACGCCAGTGCGATTTTCAGCGCGGTGTCAACGGCCTCGGAGCCGGAGTTGCAAAAGAATACATGATCGAGATCGCCCGGCAGCATTTTTGCCAAGCGCTCGGCCACCCGGAACGAGCCGGGGTGGCCCATGTTGAAGCCCGGTGCGAAGTCCATGGCACCGGCCTGTTTTTGGATGGCTTCAACGATCTTGGTGCGGCAGTGTCCGGCATTGACGCACCATAGGCCCGAGGTGCCGTCGAGCACCTGGCGCCCGTCATCGGTGACGTAGTGCATGTCTTTGGCACCGACAAACAGGCGCGGCGCGGCCTTGAACGCGCGGTTAGCGCTGAAAGGCATCCAGTGGGCTTGCATCGAGAGATCGTTAGGCATGGCGATTACCGGTTATGAAGGTAAGAATTATTCGTGTTTTCCATTTTGCGTCCGCTACGCGATAGATTCAACGTCAACTATTCAGTGCGGAACAAAAGTGCGAAAAGCTTCCCTCATCCCCACCCTCTGCTGCGCTTCAAGTGTGCCCTTGTCCCGGAGGGAGAGGGGGCAACCCCACGTCGGCGCAAACCCAAATAGTCTCGCGATTTCGAATGCGGTTTGCACCCCTCTCCCTCCGGGAGAGGGGTGGGGGGTGAGGGAAGATTTTGATGTTACGCCCGCACTGAATAGACACGATTCAACAATTCTACGCCGACACGCGCTGTTTCAGGCGCGGATAAACTTTCAGCGCATTGCCGCTGAAAATTTTGCTGCGGGTGTCGGCGGGCAAGTCGGCGGCTTCGATATAGCGTTTAGTGTCGTCGTAGTAGTGCCCGGTTTCAGGATCGATGCCTTTCACCGCACCGACAATCTCGGAGGCGAACAACACGTTGTCGTGCGGGATCACCTTAAGCAAGAGATCAATACCCGGCTGATGGTAGACGCAGGTATCGAAGTAAACATTTTTTAGTAACTCGCTCAGCGGCGGACGCTGCATATCCTGTGCCAAGCCGCGAT
Organism: Burkholderiales bacterium; assembly: GCA_043743335.1. Taxonomy (GTDB): domain Bacteria; phylum Pseudomonadota; class Gammaproteobacteria; order Burkholderiales; family SG8-41; genus UBA5216. The sequence continues at coordinate 11,993 of JAYTWR010000170.1, read as the reverse complement.
AACGGCCCCAGTGGTACGGCACGGCGCCACCGCCGTGGGGCACGATAAAACGCAAGCCTGGCAAATCCTTGAAAAGATCCGCCTGAATAAACTGCATGAACGCCGTGGTGTCGCCGTTGATGTAATGCGCGCCAGTGGCGTGAAAATTTGCGTTGCACGACATGCTGACATGCACCATCGCAGGCACGTCAAGTTCAATCATCGCTTCGTACAGCGGATACCAGCTTTTGTCCGTGAGCGGCGGGCCGCTCCAGTGGCCGTCAGACGGATCGGGGTTAATATTGCAGCCCACAAAGCCGAGCTCCTGCACGCAGCGCTTGAGTTCCGCCACGCAGTTGGCGGGATTCACGCCCGGCGATTGCGGCAACTGGCACACGCCAGTGAAATTTTTCGGATACAGCGTGCACACGCGGTGAATCATGTCGTTACACGCTTGCGTCCAGTAGCGGCTGGTGGTTTCGTTGCCGATGTGATGTGCCATGGCACCCGCCTGCGGCGAAAAAATCGTCATGTCCACGCCGCGCTCGCGCTGAATGCGCAACTGGTTTGTCTCAATCGTCTCGCGGACTTCGTCGTCGCTGACCGTGATATGCGGCGTGGGCGCGAGTTTGGAGGCATCTGCCAGCGCAGCGATTTGCGCATCGCGATATTCGCGCAGGGCCTTGGGCGCGGTAGTGTAATGGCCGTGGCAGTCAATAATCATTTTGCAAAATTCTCAATAAAATCAATTAGTTATAGTAATTCTGCATTCGGGGCTCTAGTTCAACCTCGCGCTGGCCACGCCGCCGCATGCGACCCGCGCAGCGACGCTGGCCTTGCCCAGCGTCCCGGCGTTTCGGACATCTGCACCGCTGGCGCGAGATGCGTTACACGGCCCCACGGCGAATCGTGTTCCATCAGCAGGCGTTGCAAAATCTCGGGCGCAAATTCCGTCGGCAGGTTTTGATACTCCGCCGGTGTGTAGCGGCCCATGCCGCGAAACCATTCGCCGGATGCCGCGAGCGAGGTGCGCACCAGCCAACTGCCGCCGATGGTGGCGCGGCGGTGCAGCGCCACCATGGTGGCGTAGGCCAGCACGTAGCCGGCGATGTAGTCGTGCGGCGAGCCGGGCAGGAAGGCGGGCTTTTCGTTGTTGGGCCGCCACGCCATGCCGTTGAACGACTGCACCACGGTGTCGTAGCCGCGCTGGTCTTTCCATGGGCCGTCGAAACCCCACGCGTTGAGCGTGACGTAAATGATGCCGGGACGCGATTGCGCCAGCGCTTCAGGCGACAGGCCGCGTGCGGCGAGCGAGCCGGGCCGATAGGCTTGCAAAAAGATATCGCCGTCTTTGACCAACTGGCGCATGGTTTCGGCTTGCGCGGCATCACGCAGATCAATGTGGGTTTGTAGTTTGCCCAGACCCGTGTCTACGTCTGACGGCGCGCCCAGATCGGGCAAATCCTTGCGCGTCACGCGCAACACATCCGCGCCGTGTTCGGCGAATACCTTCGCACACGAGGGGCCGGCCAGCACGCGCGTCAAGTCAAGCATACGAATGCCCGACAGCGGGCGATCCCCCACCGGTAATGGCTGCGGCGGCGCGTCGCCGATTTTGATGATTTCAAATAGCGGCTGCTTTGCCGCGCTGATTTGTTGTGGCAACCCTTCCCACTCGGCGTTGCTGCGAATCAACCCGCCGCAACCGCCATTGGCGAACAGGGCTTCTTCGAGCGCTAATCCATCGCGTTGGGAGACCGCTTTGGTCACGGCATTTTTGTCGAACGGCGCGCCCAGCGCTTTCAAATTGCCGTCGCGCACGTTGGGAAAATTGCAGTGCAAATACATCCAGCGACCGTCTTTCAGTTGATAAAAGCCGGAGACTTTGGAGCCGTCTTCTTCGACCTTTTTGCCATCAAGCTTCAAATAGCGCGGGCTGCGCAGTGCGGTGGCGGCGGCATGCGTATCGAGACGCACCTGTTGCGTGCGGCCGGTTTTGAGCTTCCACAATTCAGCGGCCATCATGCCGGTGGCGGCGATGCAGGCTGCACCGGGCGCGACGAATTTATATGGCGTTGGCAGTAGTACATCAGAGCCGGTGATTTCGACATCGTCGCCGGTGGATGCTGGCAGGTCCGCAAGCTGCAACAGATGGCTCAGGTGTGAATTGGCATGGGCCATGATGAATCCTCTATGAAACTTTGGGTAATTCTGCCTGCGTTTTCGGGCCGACATACCGCTCCGGCCAGCGGCGCAGGGTTTCGTCGGTGCCCGGCGTATACATATGGCAGGTGTTGAAGGTACGGGGCACTTGGCCGGTCACGTGTTTGCGCGTTGCCTGCCGCGCGTTGTTGGTGGTTTGATAAGCCACAGCAGCGATGCGACCGAGCAGCTCCCACTGGTGCGTGCAGCCTTCGGCGCCGCCGACGATGTCTTTGAGGGCGCGCGTCCAGCCGCGTGCGATGCGATGGCCTTTGAGTTTTTCAAACTTGGGGGTGATCGCCGGGCACAGGCGGTAGGGGCTGGCGTCGGTCGCCGCGACGCACTCGTGGATGTTCATGTCCAAATCAATAGTGAGCCGTATCCACATATCGTGCGCGGGAAAACCCGCCGGCAAATCAGGGCTGCCGTGACGCTCATGCCAAGTGTAGGCCTTGGTGTCGGTGAGATGACCTTCGATATCCCACAAGCCATCTTCGCGTTCGTAGCCGCGGCAGTCGATGACACGATTGTGGGCCAATTTTCGGGCGGCGGGGCGAGGGAGAGGCATGTTTGTCAGTAATTGATTTTAAGGGGAGTTATTTTAGGGCAACCAACGCATCCACGGCTTTGACACCTTTGCCTTGGGGCAACACCAGCAGTGGGTTGATATCCAGTTCCGCCAGCGTGCCATCGAGATTCACGGCGAGCTGCGACACCTTCACCAGCACACCCGCAAGCGCATCGATATCGCACGCGGGTTGGCCTCTGAAGCCGTGCAACAGTTTTGCGCCTTTGACTTCATGAATCATCTCGTGCGCTTCAGTAAGCGTGATCGGGCAGTGGCGCATCGCCACGTCTTTGTAGACTTCGACCATGATGCCGCCGGTGCCGAACAAAAGCGTCGGGCCGAGTTGCGCGTCGTACGACACGCCGACGATGGTCTCCACGCCGCCCATGACCATCTCTTGCACCAGCACGCCGTTGAGTTTGGCAGCCGGGGCATTCGCTTTGGCGTTGGCGAGGATTTGCGCGTGCGCCGCGCGCACTTCATCGCCATTTTTGAGATTCAGGCGCACGATGCCGGCTTCGGTCTTGTGCGGAATGTCTGGAGAATTTCCTTTTAAAACAACAGGATAGCCTATTTTCTCAGCAGCGCTTACGGTGGCTTCGACAGCGGTCGCGCAAACTTCTATCGAGACGGGCACACCCCATGCGGCGATGAGTTGCTTGCTTTCAGATTCCGACAGGGCACGGCGTTTGTGGCCTTGTCCTTGTAATTGGGCCAGCGTTTCTTTTTGTAGAGCGCTCATGACGGGCGCGCTGGCGAAGCCTTGCTGCATGCGCTTGTCGTGCCACGCGTGGTAGTCGAGCCAATGGCGCAGCCCGCGTGCCATCGAATCGGGTGTGTAAAACAGCGGCACACCAGCAGCCTTGAGCTTGGTCAGCGCAGGGCTGGCATCGCGCGTGCCGGTCCACATATAAGCCAGATTTTTTTCAGTCTTTTGGCGCAGTTCAACGATTTGATCAATTTGCTGTTCTTTGCCTGCGCTGGCGATGGCCAGCGCACCCACGCCGGGCTCGTTGATCATGGCGTCCATGATGGCGGGGAACGAGTCGCTATTGGCCTTGCCGGTGACATCCGCCGGGTTGGCGGCCCAGCCAAAGCCCTTTAGCACATCGTTAATCACGCCCAGCGCACCTTCAGACAGCGGCGGCAGATCAAGCCCCTGCTGACCGCACATATCGGCGGTCAGCGAACAAATACCGCCGGAGTGCGACACCACGGCGATGCCTGGGTGCTGGGGTTTTTTAGATTGCGCCATCAGGTGCGCGACTTCGAGCAGATCGTCGTAGCTCGGCACGCGAATCACGCCGTATTGTTTGCAGATCGCGTCGTACAGGGCATCGCTGCCGGTGAGTGCGGCGGTGTGCGAGCTGGCGGCGCGCTTGCCCAAATCGGAACGGCCGATTTTGATCAGCACAATGGGCTTGCCGCGTTCAGCAGCGAGTTTGGCCACAGCAATAAATTTTTGCGCGTTCTTGAAGCCCTCAACAAAACCCGCGATGACTGTGGTGCCTGCGTCGTCCAGCAGGTAGCGCGCGAAGTCGGCAAAATCCAGATCGGCTTCGTTGCCGGTGGACACCACATAACTCAAGCCCATGCCCGAATCGGCAGCGCGCGCGAGAAACGGCCCAAACAGCGTTGCGCCGCTTTGGCACACCAGCCCCACCGTGCCTTTCACGCCCGCCACGCCACGGCTCGATGACGTGAGCCAGATATCGTCGCGTATGTTCGCGAGACCCAAACAGTTGGGGCCGCTGATGCGCAGGCCCGATTCACGCGCGAATTTCGCGACCTCGCTTTGCAAATCGGCACGGTCGCTCAGGCCACGCTCCGAAAAGCCGGCAGAAATTACAATCGCCGCGCGCGTGCCTTTGGCGTGCGCTTCTTTCAACGTATCCAGTACATGATTGTAGGGCACGACCACGGCGACGACATCGGGCGTTTCCGGTAATTCGGTGAGGTTTTTGTACGACTTCACACCAAGAATTTCGTCGTACTTCGGGTTTACCGCATACACATTGACGCGGCCTTTCATTTTCAGCGCGGCACTGAGCATGCGTCCGCCGTATTGCTGGCGTGGCGTCGCGCCGACGATGGCCAGCGACTTTGGGTTCAGCATCGTGTGGATTGATGCCATCTGGTCTTTGGTCCAGATTTCCATGCGCTATTACTCCGAAAAATGTGCGGCGCAACAGCGTCGCGTGACAGTTTGTCAGGGGTGACGGTGAATGTAACGGCGCATCCCGGCTGACGCAAGCCCGCACGTTGCGCGCAGTGGAATAGGGTAGACTTTCGCCGCATCTTCCATTAACGCCAAGGAGGTTTCCATGGAAAAGCGATTTCTCAACCCTGAGGGTTTGGTCAAGCCGGGTGCGTACACGCCGGTGGTGAGCGTGACCGGTGGCAGAACGCTGTATATCTCCGGCCAAGTGTCGCAAGATGCCGCCGGTCAACTGGTCGGCAAAGACGATTTACTCGCGCAAACGGAGCAGGTTTACAAAAACCTCAGCACGGCGTTGGCCGCTGCGGGCGCGAGCTTTGCTGATGTGGTGAAGTTGACGGTGTTCGTTGTCGGCTACCAGCCGCAACATCGTGCGCTGCTGCAATCGGTGCGCGAGAAATACGTGTCGAAAGACAGTCCGCCCGCGAGCACGTTAGTGGGCGTGCAGGCGCTGGCGAGTGCGGCGTTTTTGGTGGAGGTTGAGGCGGTGGCGGTGGTTGACGCGTAATGGTGTCGATACCGGCGCGTAAGCTGCGTGCTTACGCGTGTCCTGCCGCGTTCAGAGCGACCGCATCCCGTGGAAACGCGCTCAGCAGTTTACGGTCCATCGTGACCAACGGTGTTTCCAGCCGTTGCGCCAGCGCGACGAATTCGCAATCGTACGCCGAGCAGTTGCTGTCGCGAACCAGTTCCAGCACGCTGAACGAATCCATTGCAAACTCGGCACCGGCCATCAGGCTTTCCGCCTCGCGCTGCGTGGCGGCGGCTTGCGCAAAAGTGAGTGTGCCGCGCCGCAGGTAGCCGGCGAGGATGTTGCGAAACTCGCTGCGCCAAAGCAGCGGTGCCGCCCATTCTGAATCGCGCGTCAGCAGGGTTTCAGCGGCTGTTGTAAATTCGCCCGGCAGATAGAGGTAGGCGATGATGTTGCTGTCGACAACAATCATTCGCGGCCTTGGCGCTTTAAGGCGTCGATGTCGTCAACTTGATACACGGCTTGCGGCATGGCAGCGCGCAAGCTGCGTGCGCGCGCGAGACGTTCTTCAGGAGCAATGCGGGTCGGCAGCAAGGCGCTTTCGAGGCACACAATCGCCTCGCTGTTCAGACTGCGGTGATGCAGTTCGGCTGAGCCTTTCAGGCGTTCGTAAACGGCGTCGGGGATATTTTTCAGCGTGAAGGTTGTAGGCATGACAAGATTCCGTTTAAAACCATAATGGAACCATTATGGTTTTAAACGTGAAAGCTGTCAAGCAACGGCATAGCGTGAAGTGTTATAACTAATTGATTTTATTCAATTTTTATAAAAATATCACCGGTGGTTACAGTGCCGGACTTACGCCGCTGCCGCCCCAACCACGCTATCCGGCACAAACTTCGCCAGCCAGCGTTTGTTGATAATCATGCCTTCCTGCCATACCGCTTCGATGTTCGGCACGGTGGAGGATTTCACCGCTTGTGCCGCGAGCAGGGCGTCGCACCAGGCTTTGAGGTGCGGGAATTTTTCGATGGTGCCCAGCGGGCACAACGCGTCCATGAAAGTGTAGCGTTGCAGGAACGGTGCGTAGGCCGCGTCGACCAGCGATATTTTTGCGCCGTTAAAGTACGGGCCGTTGTTACCACGCTGTGCGAGCGCGCCCTCAAGTTTGCCGAACACTTCGGCGATTTTTGCGCCGCGCTTGGCGAATTCTTCTTCGGTATCCGAATACGCCGTTTGCGAAATGGCGCTGGCGAAGGTGGACACGTAGTCGGTCCACGCGCGGTTGCGTGCGCGGGTGATGGCGTCGGTAGGGTGCAGCCGCGGTTCGGCGGTTTCGTCGAGGTATTCGGCGATGGCGTTGGACTCAAACAGCGCGTCGTTCTCACCGATGCGCAGCACAGGCACTTTGGCGTGCGGTGAAATTTTCAGGAACCAGTCGGGCCGCCGGTCGCGGTCGATGTAGGTGATGTCGTAATCAATGTTCTTGGCGCGCAGCACGATGGCGGCGCGTTGGACCCACGGGCATGTTTTAAAGCTGCACAGCATAGGCTTGGCGGACATGGTTGCTCCTTTGAGTGACGGGGGGGGTGCGACGTTGAGAAGGGAAAGGATTGATCTTACGCAAAAATGGGATGGCGGTCAGGGATTCGGCAAACCGACGGCTAGGTCATCGATAATGCCGCTATTTCGTCAGTTTTTCGTCTTCCGCTGTAATCGGCAACGACACGGGCCGCTTCAACCGCGCCGACAAATCAATGGCCTTGGTCAGCATCAAGCGATTGTGGCCTTCGCGTGCGGTGGCGTGTTGCGTGGGCACGCCCATGGATACGCGGTTCAACCACGAGTTGGTTTCTTCGCGCATCGGGCCGCGCAATTCGCCGAGCGCCATATCGCCCACCGGGTAGCTGGTGAGGAAATCGACGTGGCGGCGTTTGTCCGGCGCATAACCTTCGGCCTGAATCACGTTGGTGGCGAGCACCATGTCGCGATGCGTGTCGTCGATGGTGAGCACGCCTTCGGTGCCCACCGCGCCCACTTCCAGCGAATACACGGCGCCGGGCCAAATCTCTGGCAGCGCCCACGAAATCATGCCGTGGTAAATCGCGCCGTCGTCAAAGGTGATGGTGTAGGCCGTACCGTCAACGCCCTGCCACGTGGGGCCGAGCGCCTTGTTGACCGAGCGCGCGTAAACCTCCACCGGCTTTTTTGCTTCCATTAACCACATCACAATGTCCAGCGCGTGCGTGCCGGAAATCACCATCGGCGTGACTTCGGCGCGGTTGTCGCTGCGCTTGTAGTTGTCGATAGCGACCAAGCGGTTCATGAAGGCGCGCGAGGTAACCATCGTCACGTCGCCCAGCGAACCGGTGCGCACTTTTTCCTTGGCCACTAGCCAGCGGCGACGGAAACGCTGCGTGTAGCCGATCACCGCATCGACGCCGGTTTTCTCAATGGCATCCAGTGTTTGTTGCGATTCCGTGAGGTCAGTCGCCAGCGGCTTTTCTATCAACAGCGGCAGATTGCGTTCGGCGGCCATAATCACCGGATCCACGTGCAAATGTTCATCCGTGCACACCATCACGGCGTTGACTTCGGGCCGCGACAGCAAGTCTTTGTAACTGGTGGTGATGAAATCGGCGTGGCACTTGTCACCGACGATTTCGCCCCGCTCGGGCTGTTTTTCGGCGATGCCGATCCAGCCGACGGAAGGGTGCCGTGCGGCCAGCTCACCGCGAATGAGGCCGACGCGGCCGGCACCGATGATGGCGAGGCCGATTTTTTTTGGGTCTTTTTTCATGTACGCTTCCGACTGATAAATGCCCTCCCCTTCAAGGGGAGAGCTAGGTTAGCGCAAATGTTATCGCGCCGCCGCAGCTACCCGCGATTCCGGTAGCGGCAAATTCACCGGCTCATGGCGTTCCGCTGACAGGTCCGCCGCGATGTAAACCTCCATCACATCGCGTGCTTCTTCGCCGGTCACCAGCACCGGGCGGTCGCAGGCAACGGCTTCGAGAAAGTGCACGGTCTCAGCAGCCATCGGGCCGGCATAGGTGTGCGCGACCGGCTCACCGGGCATGGTGGACATGGGGTGCACGATGCCGCTTTTCATGGTGGTCAACTGCGTGTCACGATGGGTGTCATCGATGATCAGCGCGCCTTCAGTGCCGATCATTTCGATCCAGGTCATCGAGAAATTCGGATACGCTGGCGGCAGGCTCCAGCCTGCGCACACCACGCACGACACGCCGTTATCGAAAGTGACGGTGATGTATTGCGTATCAGGAATATCAGCGCCGGTGGATTCGCGCATCGCGCCGTAGTTCACCGTTGAATACACCAGCACTGGCTTGGCGGGCTGCAAACACCACATCACAAAGTCGAGATCGTGCGTGGCTTCCATCGCGGCAGGTGAAAGTTTTGAGCGCCCGGTTATTTTTTTGCCAAGGCCGCGGCCAATATGGCGGCTAACCAGCGCGCTGACCGGTTTGCCCAGCGTGCCGTCCGTCAACGCCTGTTTGACGTAAGCGAATTTAGGATTGAAGCGCTGCGAATAGCCGATGCTGAATTTGAGGTTGTTTTTTCTAGCGAGGTGATTGAGCTCATCGGCTTCGTGCAATTCTAAGGCGATGGGCTTTTCCAGAAATACATGCTTGCCGGACAACAGGCACTCGCGCGCCATGGGGTAATGCAGCATCTCGGGCGTGGCGGAGATGAAGACCGCGCTCACGTCATCGCGTTTGATAATCTCTTTGTAATCAGCGCTGGCGGATTTGGCGTTCGTTTTGGCGGCGATTTCGGCCAGCCGCTCTGGGCGTGTTTCAACCACATGCAAGTCACCCACCAATGGATTCATCGCACAGGTTTCCGCGCGGATGCCGCCGCACCAGCCGGTGCCGATCACGCCTACATTGATTTGTTTCACTGAAATTCCTTGAAGATAAGACAAGAAGGGACAGAAAAGAAGGCGCGTAGTTTAGCGTATTGAGCGTTGAGCGCTGTTAGCCAAGCGCAGTAAGATTGCACGATGCCTTGAACGGGAAGTCGTCTATGGCGATACGTAATGCCCGCCTGCCGTATGAACGCAGCGATTCTTGCGATACCATCCGCCAGCAGGTACGGGGGAGGGTGTAGACATCGTTCTCCACGCGGGTGAAAATTAAAAACACATTAAAAAACAATTACTTACATGAAAAAACCAGTAATGGTAGGGCAGGTGGGTTTGGGCATTATGGGCGGTGCGTTTGCCACACATTTGCTGGCGGCGAAGTTTGGCGTGATGGGCTTTGACCCGGACCAAAAAGCGCGGGCGGCGCATGTGAAGCGTGGCGGGGATAGTGCGGCGTCGGGCGCTGATGTCGCGCGGCAATGTGCTGTGGTGATTACGTCGCTGCCGAGTATCAAGGCATGCGAAGTGGCGTTTTTCGGCAAGAACGGTATTGCTGCCGGTGCGCGCAAAGGCTTGATCGTGATCGAGGCGAGCACTATGCCGCTGGAGGTAAAACACGATATTCGCACGCGCTGTGCAGCGCAGGGCATTACTGTGCTGGATTGTCCGATCAGCGGCACCGGCGCGCAGGCGGCGGCGAAGGATATTTCCGTCTACGCTAGCGGCGATGCGGCGGCGGTCAAACGCTGCGCTGCGGTGTTCAAGGGTTTTGCGCGCAGCATGCACTACTGCGGCGAGTTCGGTAACGGCTCCAAGCTCAAGTTCATTGCCAATCTGATGGTGACCATACACAATGTGTCGGCGGCCGAGGCGATGGTGATGGGGCTGAAATCGGGGCTGGATTTAAATCTGCTTTATAAAGTCATCAAGGACGGCGCGGGCACGTCGCGCATGTTCGAGGTGCGCGGCCCGATGATGATTAAAGGGGATTACCGCGCCGCCACCATGAAGTGCGAGGTGTATCAGAAAGATATCGATATCATCGGCGCGTTTGCCGCTGGGCTGAACATTCCTGTGCCGCTGTTCGAGGCGAGTAAGGCGTATTATTCGTCCGCGCTGTCGCAAGGCTACGCCAAAGAAGACACGGCGGCGGTGTGCGCGGTGCTGGAGCAGATGGCGGGTAATCCTAGAAAGCAATCCTCTCAGAAAACAAAGCAGAGAAAGTGAATCCATGAGCGACGCAAAATCGATGTCCCCCGCCAGCCAAGCCTCGCAGACGCTGGCGTTTAACATGAAGCTTTTGGCCCAGCACGAAATGGAAGGTTTCGGCGGCATGGGCGAGGGCATTAACATGCAGATGGCCAAGGATGGCCGGCGCATTATCTGGATGGCGCATGAATCTGCGCCGAAGAATTTCACCGCGCTGGATGTGACCGATCCGCGCAAACCCAAGTTTGTGATTCAGACCGAGCTGCCGCACAGCGATGTGCGTTCGAATTCACTCGACGTGGTGGGCAACACCATGATCGTGGCGTATCAGACTAAAGGCTTCAACAACAAGCCGGCGGGCTTTGATATTTTTGATATCACCGTGCCGGAAAAGCCCAAGCTCATTTCGCACTTCGATGCCTCGGGCCCATTCTCGCGCGGCGTGCACGCGGTGTGGTTCGACGACGGCGAGTTCGTGCACATGGCCAGCGGCGCGCCGGATTTTGAGCCGACCAACGACAAAGACGATCAGTTCTATCGCATTATCGACGTGCGCAATCCGTCCAAGCCCACTGAAGCCGGGCGCTGGTGGATGCCGGGCACGCGCAAGGGTGATTCGGTAGCGCCGCCGCCGCGTCTGAAAATTGACGGCGGCTACCGTGCGCACAACACCAATGTGTATTCCAAGCAGCGTCCTGACCGCTGCTACATGGGCTATATCGACGGTGGCGGCTATATTCTTGATATTAAAGACAAATCCAATATCAAGGTGGTATCGCGCTGGAAAAACTCGCCGCCGTTCAACGGCTTTGTGCACACCGTGATGCCGTTGTTCAGCAAAGATTTGCTGATCGTCACCGAGGAATGCGTCCGCGACAACTGCGCTGATTGGCCCAAGCTCACGTGGGTGCTGAACGGCGCGGATGAGACCAATCCGGTGCCGCTGTCCACCGTGCCGCTGCCGTCGCCGGACAGTTTTGGCAAGCGCGGCGGGCGCTTTGGTTCGCACAATCTGTGGGAGAACTATTCTGCGGATTGCGCATGGCGTTCAGACGATATCATTCTGGCAACGTTCTTCAACGGCGGCTTGCGCGCGTATGACTTGTCGAATCCGTATCAGCCACAAGAAGTGGCGTACTTCGTACCGGGCACGCCGAAGCTGTCGCCCAAGGGCGCGGTGCAGATCAATGACGTGTACGTGGACGAGCGCGGCATTGTGTATTGTCAAGACCGGTTTACCGGCGGTCTCTATATTGTTGAGTGGACGCAATAGCTGATATGGAAGCTCCCGTTTTAGGTCGTAGCGCGCTGTCAGGCCGCATCCCCGTTAGCGTCATCACGGGCTTTCTCGGCAGCGGCAAGACCACGCTCGTCAACAAGCTGTTAAAGCGCCCGGAGATGAACCGCGTTGCGGTGATCGTCAATGAGTTGGGCGAGCAGGCAATTGATAACGACT
>JAYTWR010000169.1:0-65995 GCA_043743335.1 Burkholderiales bacterium | reverse complement strand
GATCTCACGCGCATTATCAAGGAAATCGGTCGCGGCAAAAACGCCGCGCGCGATCTGAACCGCGAGGATGCGCGCGCACTGTTCGCGGCAATGCTGGCGGGCGGGATTCCCGATCTCCCGCTCGGCGCGATTCTGATGGCGCTGCGTATCAAAGGCGAATCGCTCGAAGAACTCGCGGGTTTTCTCGAAGCCTGCGAAGCGTGTTACCCGCACCTGCAAGCACCGGTGGGCGCGGTGCCGCTGGTGATCCCGGCGTATAACGGCGCGCGGCAGTTGCCGAATTTGACGCCGCTGCTCGCGCATCTGGTGGCGCGCGCGGGTGTGCCGGTGCTGGTGCAGGGCGTGTTGCAAGACACAGGCCGGGTCACCACGTGCGAAGTGTTGGCGGCCATGGGTATTAGCCCCGCCACCACGCTGCCTGAAGCGCAAGTGCAGTTGCGTGAACGCAAGCTCGCCTTCATCAGCATTGACACGCTTGCGCCGCCGCTTGCGCGCGTGCTTGCGCTGCGCCGTGCAATGGGCGTGCGCAGCTCAGGCCACACGCTGGCAAAAATGCTGCAACCGTTTGCCACGCCTGCCGTGCGCTTGGTGAGCGTGACGCATCCGGATTACGTGCTGCGCATGCGCGCCTTTTTTACGCAGCACGCCGCCCACGCGCTGTTGCTGCGCGGTGCCGAGGGCGAAGCCGTCGCGCACCCGCGCCGCGAGCCTGTGCTGGATTGGCTTAACGGCGAAGCGTTGGAAACTTGGGGCGCGGGCATTGCACAAACGTCGCTTCTGCCGGATAGCCGCGACGCATCGGTCACAGCGCAGTGGATCCGTGACGCGTTGGCAGGCCGGCAGCCGGTGCCTAAAGCCATTGCACATCAGGTTGAGTGCTGCGTACGGGCTGCACGATTGCTGACCGGAAAGTCAGGTAACTAATTGATTTTATTGAATAAATTATTTTTCATGTTGGGCGTGACAGTGAGCGTGACACTGTGCATGGCGACTGCGCAGGCGCAAGATGTGCTGCCGCGTCACGCGCCGGTGCCGGGTGGCGTGGCGATCGTCAAGCTGGGGCCGTCCGCTGGCGGACCGGTGCTGGACGTGCGCTACGGCGGCCATCGCGTGCTGACCGTGAAGCGCGACGACGGCGTGTTTGCGATCATCGGCATTCCGCTCGATGCCATGCCCGGCCCGCAGCGGCTGCACATCGGCGCGGGTAAAGACACCCTGCAACTGGTGTACGAAACCAGCTTCGATATCAAAGCAAAAACCTATCCGATTCAGCATCTGAAAATCAACCCGCGCTTTTTGAAGCTCTCGCCTGCGGACGAGCAGCGCAACGAGCGCGATCAAGTGCAAATCGCCGCCGCGAAGCAGCACTGGAGCGATACGCCGCCCGCCACCTTCGCGCTCGATTTACCCGCCAGCGGTCGTCTGTCGGCGCGCTTTGGCATACGCCGCACTTTGAACGGCGCGGATAGCGCACCGCACGGCGGGCTGGATGTGGCGGTAGGCACCGGCACGCCCATTCGCGCCGCTGCCGCCGGGCGCGTGCTCGCCACCGGCGATTACTTTTACTCCGGTAATAGCGTGTGGGTCGATCACGGGCAGGGTTTCATCACGCTCTACATACACTTGAGTCGCATCGACGCGCAAGCAGGCGACGTTATCGAACGCGGCGCGGTGGTAGGACTCGCGGGCGCGACAGGCCGCGTCACCGGCCCGCATTTGCATTGGGCGGTGTTACTCAACGGCGTGTATGTAGACCCGGTGTTGTTTTTGCAGGGGCGTTCGTGAGGGTGCGCGTCGCACGTAAAACCTGCGGTGCTATGCCGTCAACGGCAATCAGGGTTCAGGTGTCGGGGCCACCGCCGGTCGCGATTCCGCTGCGGTGCCTGCCGCAGCGCGCCACTGCGCCGACAGCGCTGCCAAGTCCTTGTAAAACGCCGCCGCCTCCTGCTTGGCCAGCGTCGGGTCTTCCTGCGCGGGCGTGACCGTGTGCACCGCCACCGCGAGAAACGCCCGATCTTTGCGCGCGGCAGCCGTTTTCAAAAACGCCTGAATCTCGGCGAGCACAGCGGGCTCAAGCGTCGCGCGTAACGCATCCATGCGTGCCGCCGCTGTGGCTACCGCGCCTTGCTGCAACACATTCGAGTTCTCCGCCACAAAATTGCCGCCGATGCGCAGACTCTCTTCATACAGAATCGTCTCGCTTTCAAACAACAAGGCAAACTCGCGCCGCACGCGATTTTCAGGTGAGCGAAACGCCGCAGTTTCTTGCGCTGTCAAAGTGTCGTTGCCGAGCATCACCCGCGACAGCGAGCGCGTGAGCTCCGCCGGATAAAAATCCAGAAACGTTTTCTCCAGCGCCACCAGTGTCTCGCCGGCAGGCGCGCGGTAAAACGTCAGCAGCACGTCGAGTTCCCCGGCGGAAAAGAGCCGGGCATATTCCCGTGCTAGCGCTTCATCAATCCACGCAAAACCCGTGTCACGCCCCATGCGCGCCATATAGCCTGCGTACAGCGCACGCCACTCAAGCGCGATGCGTCGCTCCATCTCAGCCCAATTCGCATGCCCCGGTTTCCATGCCGCGCCCCGGCCCACCGCCTTCAACAAAATCGGGATGTAGGCGCGGATGCGCAGCTCCTCGAGATCACGCTTTTTGTCGGCGTAGCCGCCTTTCAGGGTGACAAGTTCTTGGGCTTGCGGGAGAGGGGGGTCAGCTTCTGCTTCTGCTTGGGCCTGGGCGTGGGCGTGAGTGAGGCAGCAAAGCGCAAGCAGGGCAGGTAACAGGAAGCGAAAATGCATCAATCCAATCCTCTATTCTCTATCCGCTTTCCTCTACGCCGCGCCCCGCGCAGCCACCGAATGATTGGAAATCACTTCCAACACCCGCTTGCGGTCGTCGCTAAACAACTCTGTGCGCACCACGGCCACATTGCGCCCGCTTTGCAAGATCGTGGAGCGCATTTTGATCACCTTGCCCTGACCGGGGCTGATGTACCACGCCGAGGCACCGGTGAGTATCGGGTGTTCCGGCACGGCAGCATCGGCCGTGGTGAGTGCGGCGTTCATCAAAAATCCGCCTTGCACGTGGCCGACGCGGTTGCCGATGTGCATGCCTACCGCCAGACGGCCTGTAGCGCCGATGGCGGTGCGCTTGACCACGGGGTTGCACAGGGTTTCGAGCAGATCGCCATTTTTTGCGACGCGCAGGGCTTTGTCGATGCGGCGCAGGACATCTTTCTCAACGGCATCGAGATCGCTTTTTTTCAGCAGTGGCCGGTCATTGCCGTTCTCGCCGCCTTCCCACGGCAGGCCGCGCATCACGACGCCCTTGGGCGCGGGCGGCGACACCCACACGCCGGACATGCGCATGACTTCGCGCCCGCCGCACGTGAGCGTGCCGACGGCGAAGCTTTCGGGCAGCGCCGTGCGCGGTGAAAAGCCGCTGCCGCGCCCGCTCAATTCAACTTTGCCGCGCGCGGGCTCGCCGGTGAATTCAACGCGCAACATCAAGGTGGCGGTGCGCACATTGGGGTCGGTGAACACGCGGTTGGCCCCAGCCAGCGCCATGTCGGCGGCGTAGATCAGCGCGACGCGATTGACGATGCCGTCCGCGTTGGCGCAGTGCGGCCCCGGTTCAAAGGAAAAGGCCACGCCGTCGGTGGCAAAGCGCTGCTTGGTAAAATTTAAAAAATAGCCGGCGAAGTGCATGCCCGGCGCGCGGTTGCTGGAAACGCCGCGCAGCGCTTGTGCGCGGATAAATTTTTTGTGTTGTGCGGTGAAGCTCACAGCGGGAATCCTGTTGACGGGGTATAGTGGTGTTTATGTAACTAATTGATTTTGTTGAGTTTATTGATTTTGTTGAGCTTTTATAGTGATTCCGATTTTGCATCACGCGCCAGCAACTCGCGCGCCACCTGCACTGCCGATTGCGGTGCATCCAGCACGCGGCACACGGCGGCGGTGATGGGCATGTCGATGCCGCGCGCCTGCGCGAGACGCGCCACTTCGCGCGCGCTGTAAACGCCCTCGGCGACGTGGCCAAGTTCAGCCAGTATTGTTGGTAGCGCCTTGCCTTGCGCCAACAGCAAACCCACGCGACGGTTGCGCGACAGATTGCCGGTACAGGTGAGAATCAAATCGCCCACGCCGGCGAGCCCCATGAAAGTCTCCGCGCGTCCGCCCAGCGCCACGCCCAGGCGGGTGATTTCCGCTAGACCGCGCGTCATCAATGCGGCGCGCGCATTCAAGCCCAAATTGAGCCCGTCGCAAATGCCGGTGGCGATGGCCATGACATTTTTGACCGCACCGGCGACTTCCACGCCCACCACATCGGTGCTCGAATAGACGCGTAGCGACCCGCCATGCAGTTCGCGCGCGATGTGTGTAGCGAAACTTTCGTCTGCGGACGCCAGCGTCAGCGCAGTCGGTTGTCCGCGCGCGACTTCATCGGCGAAGCTGGGGCCGGACAGCACACCGCAAACAGCGTGCGGCAACACGGCTGCGCAAACCTGATGCGGCAACAGCGCCTGCTCGCGCTCCAAGCCCTTGCACAGCCACACCACCGGCGCTGTGCAATGGGCGGACTGGATACGCACCAAGGTTTCGCGTAGGCCGGCGGTGGTAACCGCAGCCAGCACCAACCGGGCATCGCGCAAGGTCGTAGGGATGTCAGCACAGATCGCCACTGACGGCGGCAACGCTACGCCCGGCAGGTAGCGCTTGTTTTCCCGTTGCGCACTGAGGGCGGCGAGCTGGGTCGCGTCGCGCCCCCACAGGGTTACGGCATGCCGCGCGGCAAGCTGGACCGAGATCGCGGTGCCCCATGCGCCCGCGCCGAGTACGGCGATGTTCATGCGCAAAGATGCGTCGCTAAACGCCCCACACCTGCGCGGCGCGCACAAAGCCGACTACGCCGTCGCGATGGCGCACGCGCAGCCAGCCGCCGGTGACGACTTCGCTTAACTCCAACACCACGTTTTGCTGCGCCTGAAACGCCACGGGGGCGTTTTCATCGGCGGCCACGCGCACTTGGGCGACAGCGGATTTCACCATCACCGTGCGCTGCTTGTTGCTGACTTTGCCGGCTTCTACCCAGTTGAGCGCGCCGCTGGCATCGCGCACTTTCACCCAGCCTTGCAGCACCACCACCACTTCGAGCGGATAACCTTGGCTGACAATGAAACGCTTTTGCGATTGCACCGACGGCGCGTCGTACAGCACCACGGCTTCTTCCGCTGCGGCGCGAAACTCTGCTGCGCCAGCGGTTTGCAACAAGGGCAACGCTTGCACCGGCAGCGCAAACAACAAGGCCCACGCGGCGCGGCGCAGCATATCAGTTCACCTGCGACGGCGCGGGCGGTTGGCCTTGCGCGGGGGCTTCGCCCTGCGCGGCGCGTTGCTGCACCGCCTGCTGATACATTTGGTTGAAATCCATGTGCTGCAGCATTACTGGCGGAAAGCCCGCGCGCGAGATCATGGTCGATACCGCTTCGCGCGCATAGGGCAACAGGTTGGACGGGCACAGAATGCCGAGCACGGCATCCAAATCTTGCGGCGGCAGATTGCGAATGTGAAATAGCCCCGCCTGCGCCACTTCTACCAAAAACACGGTGCGCTCTGCCAGAGTGGCGGTGATGGTGGCTGTGAGCACCACTTCATACAGCGCGCCCGCCTCGACTACGGTGGCACCGGTGTGGATGTTCACATTGATCTGCGGTGTTTCAGTCTGCAAAAAAATCTTGGGCGCGCCGGGCGATTCCAGCGACATGTCCTTCAAATAAATGCGTTCAATGCTGAAAATCGGCTGCGTGGTATCGGTTGCCGAGGGGGACTGTGGTGCGGGTGCTTGTTCGCTCATGGCGTTTGCTTTCTTGAAGATTCGGGTGCGTTATTTCGCCAGCAGCGGTTCGAGCCCGCCCGCGCGATCAAGCGCGGACAAGTCATCATAGCCGCCCACGTGCGTGTCGCCGATGTAGATTTGCGGTACGGTGCGCCGCCCGGTTTTTTCCATCATTTCACTGCGGCGCGCGGGATCTTTATCGATATAAATCTTTTCGATGTCCTTCACGCCTTTGCTGGTGAGTAACCGCTCCGCGGTTACGCAGTACGGTCAAACTGCGGTGCTGTACATTACAACTTTAGCCATGATCGTCCTTAGGTTAATGTGTAACTAATTGATTTTAAACAACTATATTAGCTGCTATTTCTCTAGCGGCATGCCGGCCTGCGACCACGCCAGAATGCCGCCGCGTAACGCCACCACATCGGTAAAACCCTGCTTGCGCAGGCTGTCCGCCACCGTGGTCGAGCGCCGTCCGCTGGCGCAACTGACGATCACCGGTTTGGCTTTGAATTTTTCGAGTTCTTTCATGCGATCCACGAGCTGCTTTTCCGGCACGTGACGCGCGTTGTTGATGTGACCGCTGGTGAATTCGCCGTCGTCGCGCACGTCCAGCACCAAGGCGTCTTTGCGGTTAATTAACATGACGGCTTCCGCCGGGCCGACTTCGGCACCGGGCCGCATGCCGCGCGTAAACAGCGGAAACAGCAACATGCCGCCCGATGTGATCGCCAAGCCGAACAACACCATGTTGAGCGGGCTTTTTTGAACGTAGGTAAAAAAGGTGGCGAAAAACTGCTCCAAGGCATGCTCCTAAAATGGGCTAGAATTATACCGTATCGGGTAGCCCAAAAAAATTCCATTAAAACATGACGATAGCGACATCAAACACCGGTGCGCCGGCGAAAATCACCCCCGTTTTACTGCTGATTCTCGACGGCTTCGGCCACCGCGAAGACTGCGACAACAACGCCATTTGCCAGGCGCGCAAGCCGCACTGGAATTTTTTGTGGAACAAGCACGCCCACACCATCATTGACGCGTCAGAAAAAATGGTCGGCCTGCCCACCGGGCAAATGGGCAATTCCGAGGTGGGCCATATGAACATCGGCGCGGGTCGCGTGGTGTATCAGGATTACACCAAGATCGAGCACGCCCTTGAAACCGGCGAATTCCGCAAAAACCCGGTCATGCTGAAGGCGTTTGAAACCGGCAAGAAAAGTGCGCTGCACATTCTTGGCCTGCTGTCGCCGGGCGGCGTACACAGCCATGAATCGCAAATTCTGGCGCTGGTGGACATGGCCGCGCAGGCCGGTGTGAAAAATATTTACGTGCACGCCTTTCTCGATGGCCGCGACACGCCGCCCATTAGTGCCGCGCCTTCGTTGGCCTTGTTGCAAGCTAAGTTTGACGCCCTCAAGACCGGGCGCATGGCTTCCGTCTGCGGACGCTACTTTGCGATGGATCGCGATCAGCGCTGGGAGCGCGTGCAGCCCGCTTACGATTTAATCACGCAGGGCAAAGCGCTGTTTGCGGCAGCCAGCGCCGCCGACGCCTATGCGCTGGCCCGTGCGCGCAAGGAAAACGACGAATTCGTGCAGGCCACCGCCATTGTGCCGCCGGGCGAAAAGCCGGTGCGCATGAACGACGGCGACGCGGTGGTGTTCATGAACTTCCGTGCCGACCGCGCGCGGCAAATGACCAACGCGCTGACGGATGCCCAATTCAGCAGCTTCGCGCGCGAGCACGCGCCTAAGCTCGGCTACTTTTGCACGCTCACCACCTATGGCGAGGATTTCGCGCACATTCCCGCCGCGTACCCGCCGCAAAATATCAGCAACGGCTTTGGCGAATATCTTGCTGCGCGGGGGTTGAAGCAATTGCGCATTGCCGAAACCGAAAAATACGCGCACGTGACCTACTTTTTCAACGGCGGCGTCGAAACGCCGTACACCGGCGAAGACCGTGTGATGGTGCCGTCGCCCAAAGTTGCCACCTACGATTTGCAACCGGAAATGAGCGCGCGCGAAGTCACCGACAAACTGGTCGCCGCCATCAACGGCAAAACCTACGATGCCATTGTCTGCAACTACGCCAATGGCGATATGGTCGGGCATACCGGTGACCTTGCGGCGGCCACACGCGCGATTGAAACGCTGGACGAATGTATCGGCCGCGCGGTCGAAGCCATGCAAGCCGTCGGCGGCGAAGTGTTGATTACCGCCGATCACGGCAACGCCGAAACCATGCTCGACGAGGTGTCGCATCAGGCGCACACCGCGCACACGCTGAATCTCGTGCCGCTGCTCTACATCGGTCGTAAAGCCAAGGCCGCGAACGGCGGCGCGTTGCAGGACGTGGCACCCACGCTACTCAAAATGATGGGCCTGCCGCAACCGGCAGAAATGACCGGCAAGCCGCTGCTCGAATTCGCGTGAAATATTGTAAATACTTGATTTTATTGAGTGTTTTAGCGTCGCCGCAATCGCTAACCGCGGCCAACAACGCCCATCAAGCCAAAGAAGAGTTGCAGCAACTGCGCGAGCGCATTGACGCCGTGCAAAAAAAACTGGCGGGCGCGGAAGGCGCGCGCAATGAAGCCGCCGATGCACTGCGCGAATCCGAACGGGCGATATCGGATGCGAACCGTGATCTCACCGAACTGGATAAATCCTCTATCGAAGTCACGCAGCGCAGCGCCACGCTGCGCGGCGAAACGCGCAAAGTAGGTGAGTCGCTGGAAGGCCATCAGAAGCATTTATCACGCCTGTTGCACGGGCAGCACTTGCGTCACGGCGGCAGTCCGCCGGATACGCTGCGGCTGTTGTTAAGCGGTGACAGCCCCAACCACATTGCGCGCGATTTGCATTACCTGAGTTACGTGTCGCGCGCGCACGCCGATGCGATTCGCGGCATGCGCGACAGCATGGCGCAACTCAAGGCGCTGGCCGACGAAGCCGCCGCCAAGGCCGCCGAGCTCGCCGCCATCGGTGCCGAACAAATCAACCAGCGCAAGCGGCTCGAAGCGGAAAAAGCCAAGCGCACCGAGGTCGTCACGCGCCTGTCGCGCGACATTCAGACCCAGCGCAATGAAATCGGCGCCATGCAGCGCAACGAAACACGGCTCACCTCGCTGATCGAGCAACTCGCTCGCGTCATCACACGGCCGCCGCCCGCCCGCAACACGCCGGCCCCGCGCCCGCGCAGCGACGCGCCGCGCAACGAGGTGGTGCCTGACCCTAGTACCACTAGTACCAGTGCCAGTGCCGGCGTGTTGGCGCAGGCTTTCTCGCGGCTGCGTGGCCGCTTGGCGCTGCCGGTGCGCGGGGAACTAACCGGGCGCTTCGGCAGTCCACGAATGGATGGCGGATTAACTTGGAAAGGCGTGTTTCTGGCGGCGAAAACCGGCGAATCGGTGCGGGCGGTGGCCGTCGGCAAGGTGGTCTACGCCGACTGGCTGCGCGGATTCGGCAATTTGCTGATTGTGGATCACGGCGAAGGCTACATGAGCCTGTATGGCTACAACGAAACGCTGCTAAAACGGGTGGGTGACGATATCGGCGGCGGCGATGCCGTAGCCACTGTCGGCAATAGCGGCGGAGGCGGGGATTCAGGTTTATACTTTGAGCTACGCCATCAGGGAAAGCCGTTTGATCCGCTGAGTTGGATGGGGCGGCGATGAATTTGCGCGTTCGAGGTGTAGGGGAAATGATTGGAAACAATGGGAAGCAATTGGAAACAATCTTTCCCTCATCCCCGGCCCTTCTCCCGGCGGGAGAAGGGTGTAAAACCCGTGTTGGCGAGCGCGTGGCGAGCCATAGCATCGCGCTGGAACCCTCTCCCTCCGGGCGAGAGGTAGGGGTGAGGAAAGGTGTTAGAATTACAATAAGTATATGATTTACAACGAGTTTTTACTAGAAGCACGCAGTTAACCGGAGTAGTTTATGCGCAACAAACTGGGGCAAGCAGGCCTCATCATCGCCGGCATCGTTATTGGCGTCGCGATCAGCCTTAATTTTTCAGCGGTGGCGCAGCGTGACGGCGCAAAAACGCAGCAGTTGCCGCTGCCGATTGAAGAGTTGCGCGCGTTCACCGAGGTGTTCGGCCGCGTCAAGCAAGATTACGTCGAGCCGGTCGAAGACAAAAAGCTCATCACCGAGGCCATCAACGGCATGTTGACGGGCCTCGATCCGCACTCGGCCTATCTCGATCAAGAAGCCTTCAAGGAAATGCAGGTCGGCACGCAAGGCGAATTCGGCGGGCTGGGCATAGAAGTCGGCATGGAAGACGGTTTTGTGAAAGTGATTTCGCCGATAGACGACACGCCAGCCTCACGCGCAGGCGTGATGGCGGGTGATTTGATCGTCAAACTTGACGACGCTTCCGTCAAAGGCATGACGCTGAATGATGCCGTGAAACAAATGCGCGGCAAACCCAACACGCCCATTCGGTTGACCATTGTGCGCAAGGGCGAGCCCAATCCGATTGAGCTCACGCTCACGCGCGCCGTAATCAAAATTCAAAGCGTAAAAGCCACCACGCTAGAGCCGGGCTACGCGTACTTCCGCGTCACGCAGTTTCAGGACGGCACCGGCGAGCTGCTGGCGCGCGCGATTGAAACGCACGTCAAAGGCTCAATGAAAGGCATCATTCTCGATCTGCGTAACGACCCGGGCGGTTTGCTCAACAGCGCGGTGGCAGTGACCGCAATGTTTGTCGAAGCGGGCAAGCTGGTGGTGTACACCGAAGGCCGCGCCGAAGATTCGAAAATGCGTTTGAACGCCAGTCCCGAACATTATTTGCGCGGGCGCAATCGTGAAGACTACGTGCGCAAAGTGCCTGCCGAGGCGCGCAAACTGCCCATGGTGGTGTTGGTGAACGGCGGCTCGGCCTCGGCTTCAGAAATTGTCGCGGGCGCTTTGCAAGATTATGGCCGCGCGGTCATCATGGGCCAGCAAACCTTTGGCAAAGGCTCGGTGCAAACTATTTTGCCGCTTGGCAACAGCACGGCAATCAAGCTCACCACCGCGCGTTATTTCACGCCAAACGGGCGCTCGATTCAGGCCAAGGGCATCACGCCCGACATTCCGCTGGAAAGCGCCATCGACAAAAACGCCAGCCTGCGTTTGCGTGAAGCCGATTTGAGCAAGCATCTGGACGACGGCAAGCCCGCTGTGCCAGCGGTAGCGGAAACAAAAGACGCCAAAGAACTGGAAAAAGAAAAGACGCTCGCCGCATCGCGCGCCAAATTCAATTTCACGCCGGAAGTGCGACCTGAAATGGATGCCAAAGAATTGCGTCCGGTCGCTGGCGAAATCGTGTCGAAAAAAGACTACGAGCTTAATCAGGCGATAGCGTTTTTGAAATCGCGTGGCGGCAGCGCAAGCGGTAATTAAAAAAACCTTTAAAATCAAATAGTTAGACTGTAACCACCGCCCGGTCGCGCCACGCTCGACCGGGCGTCTTATTGTATGAACGACAATCAGCTACTGCGTTACAGCCGCCACATTCTGCTGCCGGAAATCGGCGTCGAGGGCCAAGAAAAACTGCGCGCCGCGCGCGTGCTGCTGATCGGCGCGGGCGGCCTCGGTTCGCCCATTGCGCTTTACTTGGCAGCGGCGGGCGTGGGCACGCTGACGATTTGCGACGACGACAACGTCGATCTCACCAATTTGCAACGGCAAATCGTGCACCGCAGTGACGCCATAGGCCGCCCCAAAGTCGAATCCGCGCGCGACACACTGGCCGGCGTCAACCCCGAAACGCACGTGGAAATGATCGCCGCGCGCGTGGCGGGTGATCCACTCGATCAACTCGTCGCGCGCGCCGGTGTGGTGATCGACGGCTGCGACAACTTCGCCACGCGCCACGCCGTGAATCGCGCCTGCGTCAAACACAAAAAGCCACTGGTGTCGGGCGCGGGCGTGCGCTTTGATGGGCAGATTTCCGTATTCGACCTGCGCGACCCCACCGCGCCGTGCTACGCCTGCCTGTTCCCCGAAGATGCACAAGCCGAGGAAGTGCGCTGCGCCGTGATGGGCGTATTCGCGCCGCTAACCGGCATCGTCGGCTGCATCCAAGCCGCCGAAGCGCTCAAAGTCATCACCGGCGCGGGGGAACTGCTGGCGGGGAAATTATTGCTTATCGATGCGCTGTCGATGGATATCCGCAGCATACGGTTGAAGAAAGATGCGGCTTGCGCAGTGTGCGCGGTGCCTGACGCTACAGTCCGATAGTGCGATAGTCGGGAAGGCGCGTAGCCGTATCCGGCGAATGGTCGTGCGCATGCACCTACCCAGTGTCACGCAATAGCGGTAAACATCTGTCAATGCGCATAGCGTCAGTCTCGCGCCCTAGCGATTCTCCTACTGCGTCATATCCAGTGAATCACCGCCGCCCGCCGCCGCACTAGGCACAACAGCAGCGGGTTTATCCAGCAAGGCTTGCAAAGCCGCCGTCACCGCTTCCTGCGTGGGCGCATTACGCCCGAGCATTTGCAGCAACAACCGCGACGGAAAATCCGCCAGCGTTTCCGGGCGATTCATTTTGATGCGCGCCGCGCTCTCGACCGGTCCACGCAAATGCGTGCTCTTGAATCCGGCCTTAAGGCTTTCAACCGCATCGGCCACGGCCAGTTGTGAGCGCGCGATGCCGAGCAGCAGTTCGGCGAGTTGTTCGTGGGTGATTGTGGACATTGAGGTTCCAGTAGGTAACGCTTCGCAGGTAACGCTTCGCTAGGTCAGGCCAGCACGCCTTCCATCAACTGCTTCCATTGCCGGCCCCAGTTTTCGGTGGGGTCGCGGCGGAATCCGCTTTTGCCGTACTGGTGCCAGCGCCCGACAATAAAACTCATGATGAGGTTGGCCTCGGCTGCCACATCGACATCGGGCGCGATTTCGTTGACGGTCATCGCAATGCGCAATGATTGGCGCAAGGTGGCTTCAAGCCGTTCATGTAACTGATTGATTCTAATGAGTAATTTTTCGTCTTCGTTGACCAGCGCATCGCCAATCAGCACGCGTGTCATACCGCGATTTTTTTGCGCGAAGCCCAGTAGCACGCCGATAACGGACTCAGCCTGACGCAGGCCGCTTTTTTCTTCGGTAGTGATTTTATTGATTAACGCGAACAGGGTTTGCTCGATAAAATCAATCAAGCCCTCGAACATCTGCGCCTTGCCAGAAAAATGCCGGTACAGCGCGGCCTCAGATACATCCAGCCGCTTGGCGAGCGCAGCCGTGGTGATTTTCTCGGCAGCCGGGCCTTCCAGCATTTGCGCTAGGGTTTGCAGAATCTGGTTCTTGCGGTCTGAAGTTCGTGCCACGCCGTTCCTCTATGGAATTTTTTGCAACAGGCCCTGCAAATTCGCCACGCTGCGCACGGTTTTGTCCACATAGCCCGGCGCTTTGTTTTTCAGTACCGTTGCGCCGGTCACCCAAACCGTCTTCATGCCCAGTCGCTTGGCGGTGCGTAAATTGTCGAGATTGTCTTCCACCATGATACAGCGGTGCGGACGCAAATGGTGACTGCGGCACAGGCGCAGGAAGCCGAAGGTATCGGGTTTGGGTCGATAGCGCGTGTGCTCGATGGTATACACCGCCGCAAACAAATCAAAGATCCCCAGCGCGCGCAGCACCATTTCTGCGTAGTGCGCAGGCGCGTTCGAGAACACAAACTTGCGGCCCGGCAAGCGGTTCAGCGTGGCGCGCAGCATGGGTTCGGCGATCAGTACGCTGTGCAAATCCGGAAACTGGTGCGTGTGCCACAAAAAGTGCGCGGGATCGGTTCTGTGATGGCGGATCAAGCCGAGAATGGTTGCACCGTAGCGTCGCCAGTAGGTTTGCCGCAACGCATTGGCGTCGGCCTCATCTAGATGCAGATGCGTTTGCACATACGCTGTCATGGCGCGGTTGATGCGCGGAAAAATATGTACCGTGGCGTTGTGCAGGGTATTGTCGAGATCGAATATCCATGCGCCGCCGTTTGCCATCGGAGCGTTGCCGCTAACGGCTTTTGATCAACGTGCCCACGCCTTCTGCGGTCAAAATTTCAAGCAGCAGCGCGTGCTGCACGCGACCATCGATGATGTGGCAAGTATTGACGCCGTTCTTGGCCGCGTCCAGCACCGAGGCAATCTTCGGCAGCATGCCGCCGTGGATGGTGCCGTCGGCGAACAAGGCATCGATTTTTTTTGCGGTTAGCCCCGTCAGCAGCCGGCCGTTTTTATCCAGCACGCCGGGCGTGTTGGTCAGCACGATCAACTTCTCGGCCTTGAGGATCTCGGCCACTTTGCCGGCCACCAAGTCGGCGTTGATGTTGTAGGACTCGTTGTTTTTGCCCACGCCCACCGGGGCGATCACCGGGATGAAATTTTGCGTGTGCAGCAACTGCACGATGCCCGGATCAATCGTATCGACTTCGCCCACCATGCCGATATCCAAAAACTTGCCGGGCTGGGTAGCGTCGGGCATTTGCATTTTGCGTGCGCGAATCAAGCCGCCATCGGCACCCGTCAGCCCCACCGCGCGGCCGCCGTGCTTGTTGATGAGATTAACGATGTCTTTGTTGACCTGCCCGCCGAGCACCATTTCAACCACGTCCATAGTCTCAGCGTCGGTCACACGCATGCCTTGAATGAACTCGCCTTTTTTGCCGACTTTTTTCAGCCACTCGTCGATTTGCGGGCCACCGCCATGCACCACCACGGGGTTCATGCCCACCAGCTTCAGCAGCACCACGTCGCGCGCAAAACCCTCCTGCAAAGCCGGGTCAGTCATGGCATTGCCGCCGTATTTCACCACGATGGTTTTGCCGTGAAAGCGCTGGATGTAGGGCAACGCCTCCGCCAAAATTTGGGCTTTAACGGTGGCGCTGGGCGCGCCGGAAGCATTGTCGGCTGTTGTCATGGGCGGGGCGGGATTAAGCAATGAAGGGTCGCGTACGTTCGCGTAAGTAAGGACGCGCTTATTTTACACGAGCAAAACGGCGGGGCGCGATATTGCCGCCCCACCGCTAGGCGCTGCTACTCGCCTGCGTTACTGAATCGTGATGCGCTTGGCAGCCGCGGCAACCTTTTTCGGCAACGTCAGTTGCAGCACGCCATCCGCGTAACGCGCGGTAACCGCGTCTTCGTCCACCGCAACGCCCAGCGCAAATGCGCGGTAATACTTGCCGCTGTAACGCTCGGTGCGCAGCACGCGCTCGCCATCTTTGGTTTCTTTTTCCGTGCGCGTTTCCGCACTGATCGCGACTTGATCGCCGTCGATGGAAACCTGAATGTCGTCTTTCTTCACGCCCGGCAATTCCGCATGCACGGTGTACGCCTTGTCGTTCTCGGTAACGTCGGCGCGAAACTTGATCGCCGCATCCTGCGTTTCAGCCACCGCAGGCCGCAGCACAAATCCGCGCAACAGGTCGTCGAAGGCATGATCCAAGGGGGTAAAACGCGCTATATTCAACATGGTGTTGTCTCCTGATTTTCGTCATCACATTAAGGCGCTCGATTGTTTGCTGCGCCGATGTTTCGAATATGGGCGCCATGCCACTGAATTCAAGAGCGCCTTGCCACTGGCTCTGCACGCAAATGGCGATTGTTATGTAAGTAATTGATTTTAAACAGTTAATACATGAGCGCTGCTAATACCCTCGGCAACGTCCCCGGCAAAAACCGCACGCGCCTTCATGATGCGCGAGGTGATGGCGCTCGACACCGGCGACATTTGTAAAGAACTGGAAGTCTCCACAAATAACTGCTGGGTGATGCTGCATCGCGCGCGCTTGGCGCTGCGCGAATGCCTTGAAACCAGATGGTTTGGGCGATCGTGAAAAAACTGACGTGCCGGGATATATCACTGCTCGTTTCGCGCGAGCACGAAACGCGGCTGTCTACCGGCGAAAAACTGTGGCTGCGCTTTCACCTGCTCATTTGCGCTGGCTGCCGCAATTTCCAAAACAATACCCGGCTGATGCGCGCCGCCATGAAGCGCTATCTCGATCAGGGCAAAGATGCCTGAATGCCTGAATGCCTGAATGCCTGAATGCCTGACGTAGGGCGGCTGGGTGCTGTACAGAGCCGCGCCACGCCACGTATAATCACCGTGTGCTGAACCGACTACTCATTCTGCTGTTGCTGTGCGCCACGTGCGCCGCACCCGCGCGCGCGCAGGTGCCGCCCGCCTCTGAAATCGCCGCGCGTTCATGGGTGCTGCTCGACACCCAAAGCGGCCAACTGATTACCGGCTACAAGCACGATGATCGCTTCGAACCGGCATCGCTCACCAAACTGATGACCGCGTATCTGGTGTTCGACGCACTGAAGCAAAAGAAAATCAAGCTGGAGCAAAATGTGCCGGTGTCTGAGCGAGCGCGCAAAGCGATTGGTTCGCGCATGTTCATTCAGGTCGATATCCCGGTCACCGTCAGCGAACTCATCCGTGGCATGATTATCCAGTCGGGCAACGACGCCACCCTTGCGCTGGCCGAGGCCGTCTCCGGCAGCGAAGAAGCCTTCGTCACGCGCATGAATCAGGAAGCCAAGCGCATGGGCTTGACCAACACGCAGTTTGCCAACTCCACCGGCCTGCCCGCGCCGCAGCACACCTCCACTGCGCGCGATTTGGCGCAGTTGACCGCCGCGCTGATACGCGAATACCCGGAACACTATCCGCTCTACGCGCAAAAAGAATATCGCTATAACGACATCACCCAGCCCAACCGCAACCGCCTGCTGTGGCGCGACCCGACGGTAGACGGTGTAAAGACCGGTCATACCGAGGCCGCCGGTTATTGCCTGATTAGCTCCGCCAAGCGTGACAACCGGCGCTTGATCAGCGTGGTGCTGGGCACGAATTCAGATGCCGCGCGCGCTGCTGAAAGCCAGAAACTGCTGAATTACGGCTACCAGAATTTCGATACCGTGCGCCTGTATGAAGCCCAGCAGGCCGCCACCACGCCACGCGTCTGGAAGGGCACACTGAATCACATCAAAGCGGGGTTTCCCGCCGGGCTGTACGTGACCGTGCCCAAGGGCCAAGCCGCCAGTCTCAAAGCCAAAATTGAAAGCCAACAGCCGCTGCTCGCCCCGCTGCGCATCGGCCAGCCCATCGCCACACTCAAGCTGGAGTTAAACGGCAAGCCGTATCACACGCTACCGGTGGTGGCGCTGGAAGACGTGCCCGTGGCCGGCGTATGGGGCCGCACTTGGGATGCGTTGCGACTGGCATTGCAATAGTCGATAAGCAATAAACTTCACGGTATTTCTTGAGGCCCTTATGAGCGATATTGTTTACCTGAACGGCGCATTCATGCCGCTGGAGGACGCGCGGATTCCCGTGCTCGACCGCGGCTTTATTTTTGGCGATGGCGTGTATGAGGTGGTGCCTGCTTATTCGCGCACGCCGTTTCGGATGGCCGAACATTTGCGCCGCCTGCAGCACAGCCTCGATGGCATACGGCTCGCCAACCCGCTGTCCGATGCCGAATGGACCAGCCTCATGAACGAGCTCGTCGCGCGCAATACAGTCAGTGCGGGCGAAGATCAATCGATTTATCTGCAAGTCACGCGCGGGGTGGCCAAGCGCGATCACGCGTTCCCCAAAGACATCAAGCAGACGGTGTTCCTGATGTCGAGCCCGTTGACCACGCCGCCGCAGGCGCAAATCGACCACGGCGTGTCGGCCATCACGGCATCCGATTTTCGCTGGCTGAAATGCGATGTGAAGTCGGTGTCGCTGCTAGGCAATTGCCTGTTGCGCCAGATGGCGGCAGACGTCGGCGCGGTGGAAACCATTTTGTTCCGCGAAGGCAAGCTCACCGAAGCTTCGGCGAGCAATGTGTTCGTGGTGAAAAACGGTGTGCTGCTGGCCCCGCCGAAAAACCATCTCGTGCTGCCGGGCATCACCTACGACGTGGTGCTGGAAATCGCCCACGCGCGCGAGTTTGAAGTCGAGGTGCGCGAAATCTCCGAGGCCGAGACGCGCAATGCCGATGAAATCTGGGTCACCTCGTCCACCAAAGAAGTGCTCGCGATTACGACGCTCGATGGCCAACCGGTGGGCGACGGCGCGCCAGGCATGCTGTTCCGGCGCATGCATACGCTGTATCAGGATTTCAAGCGCGATGTGATGCGCAAGCCGTAGCCACCGATCCTGCCACCGAACATTCCGCAGTCAAACGATCCGCAGTCCACTCATCCGCAGTCAACTGATCTTATGGCCGAAGAAACCGCCAGCCTGCTGACGTTTCCGTGTGATTTTCCGCTGAAGATTATCGGCCTTCAGCAACCGGGTTACGCGCAGGCCATACTCACCGTGGTCAAACAGCACGCGCCCGATTACGATGGCGCTGAAATGGAAATGCGCCCCAGCAGCAAAGGCAAATATTTAAGCCTGACCTGCACCATCCGCGCGCAATCACGCGTGCAACTGGATGGCCTGTACCAAGCGCTGTGCGATCACCCGATGGTAGTCAAGGTGCTGTAAGCGCTGTTACGACTGCACGACCCCGCTTTTCGACTACGCTTTTTTGGCTGTTTTCTTGGCTTTGGTGCCCACAGCAGCCTTCACTACTTTGCCGCCCGCCGGGCGCGAAATGCCGTGCGAACTTCTGAACCGTTTGCCTTTTGCCGTACGCTTGTCGCCTCTGCCCATACTGTAACTCCCTTTAGATGAAGCCCGATTTTACCCCAGCATGACCCTCAGCGCGTCGCTTTACCGCTGCCACGGTCCAGCACCAAGCTGTTCGCACCGAGCTTGTAACGTCGCGTGGTCGCCTGTGTGGGGCAACAGCGCGCATCGCCGGACTTGAAGGTGAGCATTTCCACCACTACCGCGCGATTTAAAATCGTCGCGCGATTGGCCTCGCCCGCACCGGGGCCGCTCACCAGCACATGTGCGTAAAACGCCAAGCCTTGGCGCTGTCGTTTGAACGTCGCCAGATAGCGCGATTCGCCCCGACGCGCCGCGCGCGGCTTTAAGGTATACAGCACCGCCACATCGTCGCGGCCGTCGCCATCTAAATCGCCCACCACGCGGTGGCGCATCGCCGGCGTCTCCACACTTTGCGTGCGCTGCGCGTGCTGATGCAGCCAGCGCTGGATTTCGGCATCGTCGCGTGTGGCGGTCGCGGCCCACACCGGTAGGGCGCACGACAGCAGCCACGCTGCCCACAGTACGTTCGTAGCGTACTTTTCAAAAAATCCTTTTAAAAACAATTAGTTACCCTATTACCCTAGGGCCGCGCTGCGCCAAGCCGCCGCCATTAACGCACGCGATAGACGGTTTTAAACTCCACCGGGAACATCGCGGGGATATCCGATTTGGGGCTGCGCACATACGCCGGGAATTCGCCGCACTGCTGCGCGAGTTTTTCCTTGCTGGCGAGCAAGGCCTTTTTGTTGTCTTCGCGCATTTGCAAAACCTCGGCCTGATACTTGCCGTAGTTTTTGGAGTAATCGGCCTGATCTTTCGACGCGCGTTTCACCATCGCCGCGAAGCGGTTGTCGAAATCGTCGATGATGCGCTCGTGGCGGTTAAACCAGTCTTTATACGCACCGATGACTTCTTCGCGCTTGCCGGGCTGCGCCATACACGCGTCGCGCAGCGCGAGCACGCGCTGATATTCGTTATACATCGTCGCCAAATCAGCGGTGTACGAACGGGCTTCAGCGGCGTGCGCCGTGCCGCCTATTACAACCCACACAACCCACACAAACCACAAAGCCCACGCGCGCAACCCTGCTTTTAAAATTGGCTTGATATTCATCGGATTCCGGTGCTGTGTTAATGGTGTTAGCGCTATCGGCGTATCGCCCGCGAAAAGCGGCATTGTGCTACCGTTCAAAGCATCGGACAACCTTTGCGCCCATGAATTCCCCCGCCCTCATTCTCACCCCCGCCCTCGCCATTCACTCGCTCGGCCGCACGGATTACCAAGCCACATGGCAGGGCATGCAGCAGTTCACCGCCGCACGCAGCGCCGCCACGCGCGACGAAATCTGGCTCACCGAGCACCCGCCGGTCTACACGCTGGGCCTGGCCGGCAAGCCTGAGCATCTGTTGCGCGCCGACACCGGCATTCCCATGGTGAATACCGACCGTGGCGGGCAAATCACCTTTCATGGCCCCGGCCAGCTCGTCGCCTACGTGTTGCTGGATATCAAGCGACGCCATCTAGCCGTGCGCGCGCTGGTGCGAAAGCTCGAATGCGCCGTGATAGACTTGCTCGACAGTTACCACATCGCCGCGCACTACCGCGCAGATGCCCCCGGCGTTTACGTGACGCGCAACAATGCCGAGGCCAAAATCGCCGCCCTCGGGCTGCGCGTCAAAAACGGCTGCTGCTACCACGGACTCGCGCTCAACATCGACATGGACCTTACCCCGTTTCTGGCCATCAACCCCTGCGGCTACGCCGGATTGGCCGTCACGCAACTGCGCGAATGTGGCGTAAACGAAGCGTTTGAAACCGTTAGCGAAAAACTCACGCAACGTCTGATGCAAACCCTGTCATGAGCGATCCCGGCGTCAAACAAAAAGGTCAGGCCAAGACCGCGCGCATCCCCATCAAAATCGTGCCGGTCGCAGGCGCCGTGCCGCTGAAAAAGCCCGACTGGATCCGCGTGCGGCTGACCGACAGCCCGCGCTTTCGCGAAATCAAACACATCCTGCGCGAACACAAGTTGCACACCGTGTGCGAGGAAGCGAGCTGCCCCAATATCGGCGAATGCTTCGGCAAAGGCACGGCTACCTTCATGATCCTCGGCGACTTGTGTACCCGCCGCTGCCCGTTTTGCGACGTGGGCCACGGCAAGCCGCTGCCGCCCGATGCGGATGAACCGGTGCATCTGGCCGATACCATAGCCGCCCTGAAACTGAAATATGTGGTGATCACCAGCGTCGATCGCGACGATCTGCGCGACGGCGGGGCCGCGCACTTCAAAGCCTGCATTCGCGAGGTGCGCGCGCGCTCCCCGCAGACGCGCATTGAGGTGCTGGTGCCTGATTTTCGCGGACGCCTCGACATCGCACTCGACATCCTCGCCGCGTGCCCGCCCGACGTGATGAACCACAATTTAGAAACCGTGCCGCGCCTCTACAAACAGGCCCGCCCTGGTGCGGATTACCATAACTCATTGAATTTATTGAGAAAATTTAAAGAGAAATTCCCGCACATTCCCGCCAAATCTGGCTTGATGGTGGGCTTGGGCGAAACCGACGACGAAATCCTCGACGTGATGCGCGACCTGCGCGCGCACCAAGTCGACATGCTCACCATCGGCCAATACCTGCAACCGAGCACACACCACTTGCCCGTGCTGCGCTTTGTCGAGCCGGCGGTGTTTGATCGGTACGCAGCCGAAGCTGCCGAGATGGGCTTTATCCACGCCGCGAGCGGGCCGCTGGTGCGATCCAGCTATCACGCAGATCAGCAGGCGCAGGATGCGGGCGTGGCTTAACCGCCTAAACTATTGTCTGTGCCATTGCCTTTGCCATAGCCTGTGCCGGGTTGACGCGTCAGGCTTTACCCCGCAATCCGTTTGTTTTTTTCGAAAGTGACTGATGCCCACTGAAATCACCGTCCGCACCTCCAACAGTACGCGCCCGGTGCTGGATTTACTGCTGCCTGAATTCGAGCGCGCGTCCGGCAACAAAGTCACGCTGATTCTCGACACGGCGAAAAATTCGCTGGCGCGCATTGAAGCCGGCGAACGCGCTGATGCGGCGGTGCTGCTGGCCACTTCCATTAGCAAGCTCTCCACCGCCGGCATTCTTAGCGCCGACAGCGCGCAGCCCTTTGCGCGCTCTACCATCGGCATTGGCGTGCTAAAAGGCGCGCCCAAGCCTGACATCAGCAGTGTCGAAGCCTTCAAGCAAACGTTGCTTAACGCGAAATCGATAGCGCACACGGTGCATGGCCCCAGCGGGGCGTACTTTCCGGGGCTGATCGAGCGGCTGGGCATCGCAGCAGCAGTCAAACCTAAAACGGTGACGCGCCCCGGCGGTTACATCGGCGTGGTGGTGACGGCGGGCGAGGCGGAAATGGCGTTCCAGCAAATTTGCGAACTGCTTGCCGTGCCGGGCATTGAGGTTGTCGGCCCCATACCCGAAGCGATTCAAACCCATTTCGATTCGGCGGCGGCGATTTTTACGCAGTCAAAAAATCAGACGGCGGCGCGCGAGCTGTTGCAGTTTTTGGCGCACAAAGCAAACGCAGCCAAATTCACGCAGGCCGGGCTCACGCAGTTGCCGGTTTAATTTTTGCGTCTTTATTCAGTCCCTATGAAACAGTAACTTCTTCCCTCACCCCTCACTCCTCACCCCTCTGCTCCGCAGAGGGGAACAGCCGATACCTAGCGCTTCACCAGCTTTTGCACGCGCCAGTTCAGTGTGTCACCCACATAAATATCCTCGTTCTGATCGAGCGCGATAAAGTGCGCTTCGCCGTACTGGTTCGGCCCTTTGCCCTGACTGCCGGTGATGCCGAGCACGTTGCCGTTTTCATCCAGCTTCATGATTTTGCCGGCGTGGCCGTGGGCCATCACCATGTGTGAGTTGTCGTGGCACATCGCCAGCCCGCACGGCGTACCGGGGTGGCTACTCTCGCGGATGTAATTGCCGTCCGCATCAAACACTTGTATGCGCTGATTGGAACGGTCGGCGATATACAGCAAGCCCTTGCCGTTAATCACGATGGCGTGCGGCTGATCGAATTGGCCCTTGGCCTTGCCGGTGCCGCCCCAGGTTTTGATGTAATCGCCATTGGCGCTAAATTTATGCACCAGGTTGTCACCCTTGCCGTGGCCCTGCGTGATGTAGACATCACCGTTGGCGGCAAAACCAATATCGTTAGGTTCGTTAAAGCATCTGAGATGCCCGGCCTGATGCCACTCACCGGGGCGCCCCGCCACGCCCAGCACCATCAGTATGCGTCCGTCCGCATTCATCTTCACCACGATGTGCGCCATGGTGTCGGTGCACCAGATGTTGCCTTCGCGGTCGATGCGCAGCCCGTGCGGGTTGGTGAACACGCCGCGCCCCATGGTGCGCACATAGTCGCCCGTGGAAGTGAATTCCATCAACGCGTTTTCGCTGCGGTTAAACACCAGCACATGGTTCTTGGCGTTCACCGCCACGCCGGAGCACGGGCCAAAATTAACGCCCGCAGGCAGCTTGAACATATCGGGGACGGGGGTATAGCCCAGATCGGGAAGGGTGTCGGACATGGTTGCGCTCGCGGTGAGTTGGTAAGAAGTCGCTGTTAAAATTTTGCCGAGCGTATCAGGTCTGCACGTGGGACGCGACTGTGCGGCGCTCGCTGCGGCGTAGCAAGTAAATTAAATTTACCCATAAAATCAATTAGTTGCGTATCACCACCCTGCACCTCACCGCTCTGGGCGACAACTCGCCTCTGCTAGAATGCACGCCCGCTAAGATAGACAAGCACCCATGCGCAAACCACGCCAGCCCATTTCGTATTGCCTCGCCAGCGTTGTCGTGCTCGCCACCGCCACCGCCACCGCCAGCCACAGCGCACAAGCGCAACGCGGGGATGATGCCGCGCGTGGCTTCCCGGCGCGCCCGATACGCGTGGTCATCGGCTTCACGCCCGGTGGCCAGCCTGACATCATCACACGGCTCATCGCGCCCAAACTCGGCGAGCTGCTGGGTCAGCCACTGGTGGTCGACAACCGGCCCGGCGCGGGTGGCGTGGTGGGCACTAAAATTGTGGTGGATGCGCAGCCGGACGGCCACACGCTGCTGACGGCCTCGTCATCGCACGCGGTGGCACCGGCGATTTACGCCAAGCTGCCGTACGATTCGCTGAAAGATATTGCCGGCGTGTCGATGGCTTCCACCGCATCGTATGCGCTGGTGGCAACGCCGGGGTTGGGCGTGAAAAACGTGCAGGAGTTGGTGGCGCTGGCGAAAGCCAAGCCGGGCGCGCTGAATTTTTCATCCGCCGGCACCGGCAGCGGCATGCACTTCGCCGGCGAGGTCTTAAAGCAGGCCACGCAAATCGACGCGGTGCATGTGCCGTACAAAGGCGTGCCAGAGGCGTTGAATGACGTAGTAGGCGGACGCGTGCAATTTACGCTGGGGCCGCTTGGCGCATCCATGGGTTTGATCCGCGACGGGCGGTTGCGCGGGCTCGGCATTACGTCGTCCAAGCGCTCCGCCGTGTTGCCGGATGTGCCGACCATCGCCGAATCGGGGTACCCCGGCTTTCGCTGGGATTCTTGGAGCGGTATTTTTGCGCCAGCCAAAACGCCGCGCCCCATCATCAACCGTCTAAATCGCGAGCTGGTGCGCGTGCTGAGCGATGCGGAGTTTCAGCAGCGCTTCGCCGCGTTGGGCATGGAGGCCACGCACACCACACCGGAGCAACTCGACAAGTTTGTCGCGGAGCAATTGGCCACCGTCATGCGTCTCGCCGCGAAAGCCGGTATACAGGCGCGGTAATCCGCTCGCCGCTTACTTCACTTCACCTCACTTCACCTCACTTCACTTCAATGCGGCGCTCCTTCACCACGCGCCGCCACTTGGCGATTTCTTCGGTGACGTGGCGCGTCATGTCCTCAGGACTGCCGGGGCGCATGTCGCCGCCGGCCTCGGTGAATTGTTTAATCACGTCGTTGCCGCCCATCACTGCGCGCAGCTCGCGATTGAGCAGCGCAATCACCGGCTTGGGTGAGCCGCCGGTGGCGCCCATGCCTGCGAACGAGGTCACCTCATAGCCCGGCAGCACCTGCGACACCGGCGGCAATTCAGGCATTTGCGGCGAGCGCTCTTTAGAGCAAATGGCGATGCCGCGGATGCGCCCCGCACGCATATGCGTCGATGCGCCGGTTAGCGTCATGAACATGAAATCCAGCCGGCCGCCGATCATGTCGGTCAGCGCATCGGTGCTACCTTTGTACGGTATATGCACTGACTCCGTGCCCGCCATCGAGTTGAATAACTCCGCCGCGAGATGAAACACGGAGCCTATGCCCACCGAGCCGTAATTCAATTTGCCGGGATTTTTCTTCGCCAGTGCAATCAACTCGGCGGTGCTGCGTGCCGGGGTTTCGTTGCGCACCGTGACCACAAAAGGGTAAGTGACGATCGTGGTGATCCAGTCAAAATCTTTGAGCGCGTCGTATGGCGTTTTCACCGAGGCCGCGTGCGCGGTAAACGCGCCGCTGATGAAAATTAAGGTGTAGCCATCGGGCGTAGCCTTGGCCACCAGATTGGCACCGATGGCACCGCCCGCGCCGGGACGATTCTCGATCACAAACGTTTGCCCCAAACGCTCGGTCAGTTTCGGCGCGAGTACGCGCACCAGAAAGTCCGAACTGCCGCCTGCGGCAAAGCCCGACACGATGCGCACCGGGCGTTGAGGATAGTTCGCGCCGGTCGGGCTGCTCGCGTTTTGCGCGGCTTGTGCTGATGCAGCCGCCGCCATCAGGGCCAGCGTCAGCAGGCTTAAATTTTGCTGTAGGGGCTGCATAGAATTCCTAAAAAAATTCTCAAGGACGGCACAGGGAATGCCGCTTGGCATTATAGTAACTAAAAACCTTTAAAATCAAATAGTTATGTATTAGCCGCCCAACACCCCTCGCGTATTCCCTACGCTGAATAGCCCGACGTGCTTGCCGCCATGCACAATCGATTGCGGGAGCGCACGCCATGGAACGGCTGGCTAATCCGCGCGTATCCCCGCCGCTTTGATCAACTGGGCGAGGCGCGCCATGTCAGCCTTGATGACTGCGGCGAATTCTTCGGGCGTGTTGCCGACGGCTTCTGACGCAAGGCTGTTGAAGAGTTCTTTCACCTCGCGTTGTTGCAGCACACGCACCGCTTCGCGATGGATGCGCGCAATCAGCGCGGGCGGTGTTTTGGCCGGAACGAACAGGCCCTGTATCGCCGCCGCTTCATAGCCGGGCACAAAAGTGGCCAGCGTCGGCACGCCGGGCAGCAGAGACGACGGCTGCGCGCTGGTGACCGCCAGCACGCGCATGCGGCCTGAGCGTATATGCGGCAGGCTACCGTTCGATACGCCAAACATGATGTGCCCTTCGCCGCTGAGCAGCGCGTTTAGCGCCGGGCCGCTGCCTTTGTAGGGGATGTGCACGATGTTGAGGTTCGCCATCGACTTGAACAACTCCGCCGCCAGATGCGTGGGCGCACCCGCGCCGCCGCTGACGAAATTGATTTCACCCGGACGTGCGCGCGCCAATGCGATCAGTTCCGTCACCGACTTGGCTGGTACTGCCGGATGCACCACCAGCACTTGCGGCGAGAGCGTGCCCTGCGTCACAGGCGTGAGATCGCGCAAGGGATCGTACGCTGCATGTCTTAACAGCGGTTGTGTCCAGATGCCGTTGTTGTGCCACAGCAGGGTGTGGCCATCGGGTGTGGCGCGCATCACCAGTTCTGCTGCGATTGTGCCGCCACCGCCGCCGCGATTTTCCACGATGAATTGATAGCCCAGATTGGCGGTGAGTTTTTGCGCCATCACCCGCGCGGTGAAATCAAGGCCCGCGCCGGGTTCGTTGGTGACGATGCGCACGGGGCGGCCGGGCCAGCTTTGCGCAGCCGCTGGTGTTAAGGCGCCGATAGCCACCAGCAGCAACCCGGCTTGAATTAGCTTAGGCAAGGTAGCCCATGTCGCACGCGGTTCAAGTGCGGGAGCATTGTTGCCGCTTGCGATCAGCGCCGCAGCCTTACAGGTTCATTTCCAGAATATACAAACCGCCGGTAAACCGATCGACGGTATAAACCAGCCCGCGATCATCCACATACACGTCGTTGATTTGCACCGAGCCTTTGGGCGACAGCGCGGGTGCGCCGGGCACGAAGTAGGCGACTTCCTGCGGCTGATACGGATTGGCGAGGTCATACACGCGCAGGCCGCCGTTGAAGAAGGTGGCAAGGATGATGTTGTCTGAGCGCCACGCTACGTCCATCGGATAGTTTTCATACAGATTGTGCGAGCCGAAGCGACCGCCGCGTTTGGTGAACACTTCGGCGGGCGGTAGCGGCAGCGTGGAGATCGGCACGATGTTGGTTTCGTCGGCCATGTTCATCACCCACGTGAGCTTTGGCCAATCCTTGCCGTCGTCGTAGGTACATTCGTCGGTGACGATCAGCAAGTCGCGCGAGAACAGCGGCATCGCGGTGTGGGTGAAGCCGTTCATCGGCGGCGAGTAGTTGTACATCGACACCACTTTCGGATGCGCCTTGTCTTTGATGTCCAGAATGACAATGCCGCCGTCGAGGTAACCGACATAGGCGCGATCCGGGCGCTGCGGGTAGACCTGAATATTATGCGGGCGATAACCGCTGTCGAATTTGGGGTGGCGCTTTAGCGGCGGCTCTTTGTCTTTGACGCTTTGGCCCGGAAACCACCAGCGGCCCGCTTCAACCGGCTTGGACGGATTGCGCACGTCGATGATTTGGTAAATCTGGTGATCGTTGGCATTGCGCGGCTCGAAATCCTTCGCGCCCGACGACATGTGCACAAACTCGTTGTCCACGCACCACACGCAGTGCGCGCCCAGCGAGTGCGGGCCGGAGGCGTCGTAGTGGCTGATCTTGACGGGCTTTTCCGGCGTGCTGATGTCCCAGATATCAAAACCGGCGGGCGTTGCGCCGCATTCGGCACCACGGATTTGGTGCGCTACATACATGCGATCGCCGCAGACTTCGAGCGAGTTGGAGCGCATTTTGTGATGCGGCAGTTCGGTCTGGATAATCACGCGCGGGTTCTTGGGATCGGTCACATCCACGCCGGTAAAGTTTTTCGGCGCAGCCTCGTGGCCCAGCCACATGATGCGGCGGCCATCTTTGGTTTTTTGCATGCCCATGCCTTCGCCCACACCACCAAAGCCATCCAGCGTGTTGTGCGACAGCAGCTTGAAGTTGAGCGACAGTGTTTGAGAGGGGTTGCTACCGGAACCCATTGCTTGTGCCATTACGACTCCTTGGTTAGTTGGGCTGACTGTTATAACTAATTGATTTTATTGCGTTTTAAGTGATTCTAACGTGTGCAAATTTGCGCTTGCCGACTTGAATGACGTACTCGCCGGGCGTAAGTTTAAGCGACTTGTCGCTGATTTTCTCACCGCCGATTTTGACACCGCCTTGCTCGATCATGCGCGTGGCTTCGGAGGTGCTGGCGGTCAGCGCGGCCTGCTTTAACACTTGCGCGATAGCGAGTCCGCCGGGTGCGGCGAGCGTGACTTGGGGAATATTGTCCGGCACACCGCCACGGGCGCGCGCATCAAAATCCACCAGTGCTGCGTCCGCTGCCGCTGGGTTGTGAAAGCGCGCAACGATTTCCTGCGCGAAGCGCACCTTGATATTGCGCGGATTAGAGCCTTCTTTAACGTGTTGTTTCCATTGATTTATTTCTGACATCGGCGCAAACGACAGCAGCTCAATGTAGCGCCACATCAGTTCATCAGACGCGCTCATCAGCTTGCCGAAAATCTCATTCGGCGGCTCGTTGATGCCGACATAGTTGCCCAGCGACTTGGACATTTTGTTGACGCCGTCCAGCCCCTCCAGCAGCGGCATGGTGAGGATGCACTGTGACGGCTGGCCATAGTGTTTTTGCAGCTCGCGGCCCATCAGCAGATTGAATTTTTGGTCGGTGCCACCCAGTTCGAGATCGGCGCGCATGGCCACCGAGTCGTAGCCCTGCACCAGCGGATACAAAAACTCGTGAATGGCAATCGGCTGGTTGCCCTTGTAGCGCTTGGAGAAATCGTCGCGCTCCAGCATGCGTGCGACGGTATGGCTGGCGGCGAGCTTGATCATGTCCGCCGAGCGCATTTGGTCCATCCAAGTCGAGTTGAAGCACACCTCGGTTTTGTCGCGATCCAGTATTTTGAATACTTGATCGGTGTAACTCACGGCGTTTTTAGCGACGTCTTCGCGCGTCAGCGGCGGGCGGGTGGCGTTCTTGCCGGTGGGGTCACCGATCATGCCGGTGAAATCTCCGATCAGGAACAAAATATGGTGGCCGAGGTCTTGTAACTGGCGCAACTTGTTAATCAACACCGTGTGGCCCAAATGCAAATCGGGCGCGGTGGGGTCGAAGCCAGCTTTCACGCGCAGCGGTGTGCCGCGTTTTAGTTTGTCGACCAGTTCAGCCTCGATCAAAAGCTCGTCGCAGCCGCGGCGTATGGTGTCCAGTTGTGCCGCGATGTCCAACATGAGTTTCAGACCAAAGTGTTCTTAATTGCGTGATTTAACGCAAAATTACGGAAATTCGGGATTGACCAGCGGGCTGGTACTGCTATGCTTCGCGCTGCCAAAAAATCAGTCCAAAATTATGGCAACCAACCCAAATAAGTCAAATAAGTCAACTAAATCATGGCTCAAGCGCATTCCCGCATTGTAGCGCAAGTGACACAAATGCTGTTGCTTCCGCTGCGTCATGCGAGCTTGCGGCGTGGCGCGTTGGTACTGGTGCTGCCGCTGGTGTTGACCTTCGCCGGCGTGGTCACGGCATTTGGCGTGGCACCGCACACCGTGACCGACACGCTGGAGCGCTCCGCAGTCGTTGAGGACTTGGCGCTGCCCCTGAATGTACTGGGCGGGCAGCAAGCCCAACAAACGTACTGGCGCGAAGAACGCATCCAGCGCGGCGACACCTTGGCCCGACTGCTGTCGCGCCTGCGCGTCAACGACCCACAGGCGCTGGCCTTTTTGCACACCACCAAAGCGGCGAGCGCGGTGTTTCAAATGACGCCAGGCCGTTCCCTGCGCGCGGAAACCAGCACGGACGGCCAATTGCTGACACTGCATTATCTGACGGGCGAACGCCTGCTGACAATCAAGCGCGAGGGCGAAACCTTCACCGCTGAAGACAAAATCGCCGAGCTCGAAACCCGCGTGATTTCCGTCGCCGGTGAAATCCGCAGTTCGCTGTTTGCTGCGACCGATGCGCTGAATATCCCCGATACTGTCGCCACGCAAATGGTCGAGATTTTCTCTACCGACTTGGATTTCCACAAAGATTTGCGCAAGGGCGACCGCTTCGCCGTGGTCTACGAACTGCTGCATGATCGTGGCGAGCCGGTGCGCGCGGGCCGCTTGCTGTCGGCAGAATTCTCCCACCAGAACCGCACGCTGAACGGCGTGTGGTTCGAGTCGGCCAATAACGGCGAAGGCGCTTATTACACGCTCGAAGGTAAAAACGTGCGCAAGGCGTTTTTGCGCTCGCCACTGGAGTTTTCACGCGTGAGTTCCGGCTTTTCCGCCGCGCGCTATCACCCGATTTTGAATACTTCGCGCGCGCACAACGGCGTGGATTATGTGGCACCTATTGGCTCGCGTATTAAGGCCACCGCCGACGGCGTGATTGAGTTTGTCGGCGTGCAGCAGGGCTACGGCAACGTGGTGATTTTGCGCCACCAAAGCAAATACACCACGCTGTATGCGCACATGCAGGGCTTCGCGCCCGGCATCCACAAGGGCGCACGTGTGCAGCAGGGTGAGGTCATTGGCGCGGTCGGCATGACAGGCATGACCACCGGCCCGCACGTACACTACGAATTCCGCATTAACGATGTGCATTACGATCCGCTGTCAGTGGCGATGCCGCAGGCCTTCCCCATTGCGCCGGAACACAAACAGAAATTCCAGCAGGCCGCAGCCCCCTTCGCACGCACCATGCACCTGCTGCGCGACGCCACCCCGTCCTCATTCGAGTAAGCACCGCATGCCCGGATTGTTTATCGGGCTGATGTCGGGCACCAGTCTGGATGGCATTGACGCGGCAATCGCCGCGTTCGACCCCGCACCGCGCCTGCTGCATAGCCATTTCCAACCGTTCGACGCAGCGCTGCGCGAAGCGCTACTGGCGCTGCAAGCGCCATGTGACAATGAATTGCATCGCGCCGCTATTGCCGCGAACGATCTGGCAAAGGCCTACGCAGCCGCCATCGCCGAACTGCTGTCAAAGGCAGCGCTCAAGCCGGGTGATATTGAAGCGATTGGCTGCCACGGGCAGACCATCCGCCATCGCCCGGACGCGGGCTACACCACGCAACTCGTCAACGCCGCCTTGCTCACCGAACTAACCGGCATCACGGTGGTGAACGATTTTCGCAGTCGCGACATCGCTGCGGGGGGACAGGGCGCGCCGCTGTTGCCCGTGATGCACCAGCGCCTATTTCATTCGACAAGCGAGCACCGGGTGATTGTCAACATTGGCGGCATCGCCAACATCACCCATTTGCCACTGTCGGGGCAAGTAACCGGCTTTGATTGCGGACCGGGCAATGTGCTGATGGACGAGTGGATTAGCCTTCACCACCGTCAGCCCTACGACAAAAACGGCGCGTGGGCCACCAGCGGCAGCGCATTGCCGGATTTATATAAGCAATTGATTTTAAATGATTATTTTTTTCTACCTCCACCGAAAAGCACAGGGCGAGACCTGTTCAACCTGCCGTGGCTACAGCGTACCTTGAAAGGCCACGAAGCCCCGCACGACGTGCAGGCCACACTGCTGGAATTGACCGCGCAGGGCATCGCACAAGGCATTGCAAACCATTGCGCGGGAGCGCGAGCGGCGTATGTGTGCGGCGGCGGCGCGCACAACCATGCGCTCATGGCGCGGCTAGCCGCGCTGCTGCCCGGCGTCAAAGTTGAAAGCACCACCGCGCTGGGTGTGAATGCCGATTGGGTGGAAGCCCTAGCCTTTGCGTGGTTTGCACGGCAAGCCTTGCGGCACGAGCCGGGGAATTTGCCGGAGGTTACCGGCGCGAAAGGGCTGCGGGTTTTGGGGGCTATATACGCGAGATGAGATCCGGCGACTTTCAGCAAAAATATCCGCACCGCAATTTGGCCATGGCCCGCGCGTATCGCTCAGGTGCCTATAAAATGCCATAGCGTAAATGGCGGCGTTTTTTGAGCGGCATTACATAGCGGTTAGTTGCGCGACTTGTGCGTTGGAGGCCGTAAAACGCGCATTCGCGGATGTGAATGTTGCTGTGTTAGAACTGACTCCCAGTGTAAACAACAGCCCTGACTAGGGCAGTTGTTTGTGCAATTCCACCGGCTTGCGTTTCGCGCGCATCCGCAGATTGAGCATCTCGACCACAACCGCGAACGCCATCGCGAAGTAGATGTAGCCCTTCGGGATATGCATATCCCAACCCTCGCCGATCAGCGCGACACCGACCAAGAGCAGGAACGACAGCGCCAGCATCTTGATCGTCGGATGACGGTCAACAAAGGCACCGATCGGGCCTGCGGCAAACAGCATCACGCCAACGGCGATGACGATAGCCACCACCATGATCGAAAGTTCGTCGACCATACCCACCGCCGTGATCACCGAATCCAGCGAAAACACGATGTCGATCACTGCAATCTGGGCAATCACCGCGCCAAAGGTTGTGGTTACCGCCACAACCGCATTGCCGTCATGACTTTCAACCGGACCTTCCAGCGAATTGTGGATTTCATGAACGCTTTTCCACAGCAGGAACAGCCCACCGCCGATCAGAATC
The DNA here is from genome assembly GCA_043743335.1 of Burkholderiales bacterium. GTDB lineage: Bacteria > Pseudomonadota > Gammaproteobacteria > Burkholderiales > SG8-41 > UBA5216. The sequence continues at coordinate 33,650 of JAYTWR010000169.1, read as the reverse complement.
AGGTCGCGGCCGGAAATCTCATGGGTAAGCAGCGAAAACAGCGGCGCGGTGAGTGACATGAGCCAAGTCAGCGTAAACAGCAGGCCGATACGCGTCAGCATCGCGAACATCAGGCCGATATTACGTGCCTTGGCGCGCTGCGATTCAGGCAGACGGCCGCAGAGGATGGAAATGAAAATAATGTTGTCGACACCAAGCACAATTTCTAGCGCCGTCAGTGTTGCCAGTGCCAGCCACGCATTCGGATCAGCAAACCATTCCATATCAGACTCATTTTTTCAATAAACAACGGGTTGGGGTAATCGGCCAGACTGCCACGAATCGCCGTCATTTTAAGAGCGATCCATTGCAGGAACCATCACACTTTGTATGCGACGCCTAGATTAGACGAATAACACGGATAATAATTTAGCGGATAATAGGGAGAATGGGGAAAGGGATAACGGGCCTAGACACGATAGTTATGCATATTGTCATGTCTACCCTCATTTTCAATTCCCAATGTTTTCGATAGCATTGTCGTGATATTCAACGCTAGGTTCGCTTTCTGCAAGCCAGAGGGTATAGTTTGCGCTTGGCGCTGCGGGTATTGAAAGAGGGTGCCGCGCAGGATTAGACATTCGGAATTGCTCATGTTTTCAAGAATCAGATGTGTGGCGGTCATCGGTGCACTGGCCGTCGCACCGATTACCACGCTGGCGCAGAACTACCCCGCCAAGCCCATTCGTTTTCTGGTGCCGTTTGCGCCGGGCGGCTCCGCCGATGTGGTGGCGCGGCTGCTCGGTGCTTCGGTGGGACAAGGCCTTGGTCAAACGCTGGTGATCGATAACCGACCCGGCTCGGGCGGCTTGATTGCCACGCAGGACACGGCGCGCGCCAATGCCGACGGCTACACCATGATCCTTTCCAGCGGTGCGCAAATGGGTATAGGCCCGGCGTTACACACGCGCGCTGGTTACGATCCGGTGAAGGATTTTGTGCATGTCATTCACCTCACCGACACGCCCTTGGTGCTGATTGCGCACCCGGCCTTGCCGGTGACAGGCGCCAAAGACCTGATCACTTATACGCAGGCCAATCGTGGCAAGCTCAACACCGCGTCTACGGGCAATGGCACTTACACGCACCTCACGCTGGAACTGTTTAAATCGCTGACCGGTGCCGACCTGACGCACGTGCCGTACAAGGGCGCAGGGCCCGCCATCAATGACTTGCTGGGACGGCAGGTGCAAACGATGTTCACCGCCACCGCGTCGGCGCAGCCGTATACTGCGAGCCAACGTTTGAAGGCGCTGGGCGTTACCAGCAGCAAACGCTCGGCGTCTATGCCCGACGTGCCGACCTTTGCCGAGCAGGGTGTGGCAGGCATAACGGTATCGGCCTGGAATGCGATATCGATGCCCGCAGGCGTTGCCCCCGGCATAGTGTCGCGCGTGGCGGTGGAATTCGCCAAAACTGTGCAAGCGCCGGAGGTGCGTACGCGCTTGACGACGTTGGGCGCTGAAATCGCAGGTGTCACGGGCGAGCCTGTGGCGCGTATGGTGCGCGAGGATGTGGCTCGTTGGGCTAGGGTAGTCAAAGCCGCCGGTGTGAAAGTGGAGTAACGCTGGGTGCGCAACGCAGTCGCCATCATCGGTGCCGGCCCGGTAGGCCGCGCAACCGCAGCCTACCTTGTGCATCACGGCACAGCGGCAGCGCTGTGGTCGCCGTCCGGCAAAAGCACAGCGGCTTTGGTGACTACACCAGGGCATGGCCGCCTTGCCTACGAGGGCGCACTAAGCGGCGTAGCCGATGTAGAAATCGTGGTGAACCCTGCGCAACTGTCGGCCTATGAAGTTGTGGTGCTGGCCGTTCCCGGCCACGCTTACCCAGTGGTGTTGCCCATCATCGCGCCGCATTTGCACGGCGGGCAGTGGGTCATCGTCAGCGGCGCGTTGTCACTGGTGCCGCTGTGGATAGCGGAGCGCGCGGGGAGCCAAGGCAATCGGCCGCTGGTGGCAGCATGGGGCACTTCGCTTGCCACGGCGCGCTACGCGGGTGCCGCAGGTGTAAACATCAACACCCTACGTTCACGCTTTGAAGTGGCGGCCATACCGTCGGCGCGCACCGATGAAGCGCTGCAAATTTGCCGTACCCTATTCGGCGACCGCTTTGCGCCACTGGCTAACATACTGGCCACGGCGCTATTGAACGTTAATCCCGTGGCGCATGTGGCCGAGGTGCTGCCTAATCTGTCGCGCATCGACAAGCGCGAGAACTGGCCGCTGTTCGGCAATTTGACGCCTTCTGCTGCGCGCATCGGCGAGGCTATTGATCTTGAGCGTCAAGCGATTGCGCGCGCCTTTGGCTATAACGTGCGCTCTATTCATGAGCACACGCATCTGTCGTACCATGTGCCGCTCGCCGGTTACGCCGACATGGCTGCGGCCATTCATGCGCGCGACGGTAGCCCGGCAGGACCCACCACTTTGAATCACCGATACGTGGTGGAAGACGTGCCGTTTGGTTTGGTGTTTTACGAAGCGCTAGCACAAATGGTCAGTGTGCCCGCGCCGAATATCAGCGCGTCAATTACGCTGCTCTCCAGCGCGTATGGCCGCGATTTGCGGGGCGACAACCCGTTGCTCGCCGAACTGGGAATGGCAGCGATGACGCCTGTAGCGTTGATGGCACGCTGCGCAGGCGGTTAGCCGCGTCTTAATGATCTTTCCGTAATTCACGACAAGGAGGCTCCCTCATCCCAACCCTTCTCCCGGGGGGCTAATCTATGCACACTTCTCCCATAGCCAATTTCCAGCCATGGTAGATAGCTTCCATACGCTGCAAACCACGGAGCATGGTAATGGCCCGCCATGCGCATGTACGACGAGCACGCCGTCCGGGCAGGTGGCAGACTGAGGTGCAGTCTCAGGCGGGTGCGACGGCGCGGTTGCGCATCCGGCCAGCAGCGCGAGTGCTCCCATCACCAAGAGAAGCATTGGCATTGATCGTGGCGAAATTTTCATGGGCGGCTTCGTGACGACTAGATGAGGGCCGCTTGGAGAGCTTGGCGGATGGCTATTTTGAGGCTGAAGGGTTTTCAAACGCCATTAAAAAAGCGGCTTACGCCGCTTTTCACCATCGCATCGATTAACCGGGGCGTTTACGCCGAGAACGACGAGCCGCAGCCGCAAGTTGAAGTAGCGTTCGGGTTCTTGATGACGAACTGTGCGCCTTCGACGTTTTCTTGATAGTCGATTTCCGCGCCCATCAAATACTGCAGGCTCATCGGATCGACCAGCAGCGTGACACCGGCTTTGTTGAGTGCGGTGTCGTCGTCGCTGACCGCTTCTTCAAAGGTAAAGCCGTATTGAAAGCCCGAGCACCCGCCGCCGGTGACGAACACGCGCAGCTTGAGATCGGGATTGCCTTCTTCGTCGATCAGGCTTTTGACTTTGTTCGCGGCGTTATCGGTGAACACCAGCGGATCGGGCATTTTGCCCGCGAATGATTCCGCGAGGGACGGGGCTAAAGGTTCGGTAACGGCGTTCATCGTGACTCCTGAGTAATGCGGTAAGTGGGGATAATATTACCAAAAATCAAGAGCTTGCGTCGGCCGACTGGGGCTTTAACCGCACCACTTTGTCGGATTGGCTCTCGGCGTCGCACACCATCATGCCCTGCAAAATCGCGCCGCCCTGTATCTCAATACGGCGATAATGTACATCGCCCGTAACATGGGCTTTGGCCTGCAAATCGAGGGTTTCGCTAGCGTGGATGGGGCCGTTAATGCGGCCGTTCACCACCACATGATTGACGCGGATTTCGCCGGCGACTTCGGCTTGCTCAGAAATCACCAGCATGCCGGGCTGATCGCCCTTGGAAACGATGTTGCCGTTCACATGGCCGTCGATGCGCAGGCCGCCCGAAAAGCTGATGTTGCCTTCGACGGTGGTGCCCGCGCCGATCAGTGAATCGATACTTTGCGGTTTGGCAGTGCCTTTAGTTCCAAACATGTTTCCCTCCTGTGCGGTGGCCGGTGGCTACGAAACGTTGACGGTTTGCGTGAGTTTAGGCGCACTCGCGCCATTTTGATACACCCGTACCTGCACGCTTTTGACCACCGCCCCCGGTGCCACCTTGAATACGCCCTCAACCCGTTGAAATGACTTGAAATTTAGCTGAAATTCGCGGGTTTTGCCGTCGGCCACGGGCGGTAACGGCAGGATAATTTTTTCGCTGCCGCTGTCAGCGCCGCCCAATGCGCTGACCACAATTTGTACATGGCCCTGAAAATCCCCGGGCCGCTGCCCGCCCTGGACTACCAGCAGCCGGTATTTGAATTCGCCGGGAACGGTGTCGGGCTCGACTTTGACGCGGCCCAGCGCGATGGTGTCGTCGCGCGTTGCCGTCGGCAGCAACGAGTGAAAGAACGCCAAGTCATCCTTAAGCGCAGCGTTTTCGTTAGACAGGCCTTTCACCTGCTTGGTGAGATCGCCGTACGTCACTGCCTCGATCTGGCGTTGGCTTTCCGACGCCGCCAGCTTTTGCCGTGCCTCAGCAATTTCCGCCGCTTGTTTATCCACGGTGCCGGCAAGGCGCTTCATTTCGGTTTCGATTTCGCTCTTACGAAACCCGGCGAACTCACGCCCGAAGTGGTATGTTGCCCAGCTCGCGCCCGCCACGGCCACCGCAATGCCGCCGGCGAGTATCCAGCGCGAATGCCACGGCATGTGCGCGCGCACGGCCACGCGCGGCGCGTTGATGCCCGCCCGGTTCCTGAGCGATTTGAGCCACGTTTTGAGCATGAAATTGGCCGCAGGCCGCTACGGCAGTAACGCTACCTGATTGAGACCCGTGGCTTCGGGCAAACCAAACATGATGTTCATGTTTTGCACCGCTTGGCCAGCGGCACCTTTCACCAGATTGTCGATGACCGACAGCACTACCACCGTGTCACCATTGTGCGGGCGATGCACAGCAATACGGCACATATTTACGCCGCGCACGGAGCGCGTGTCCGGGTGCGAGCCTGCCGGCAGCACGTCGACAAAAGCCTCGTTGGCATAGCGCTGGCTGAAGACCGCCTGCAAATCCGTTTCTTTCGTCAGTCGCGCATATAAGGTGGCGTGTATGCCGCGGATCATGGGCGTCAGATGCGGGGTGAAAACAAGATTGACGGGCTTGTGTGCAATATCCGTAAGTCCTTGTTTTATTTCAGGATAATGCCGATGTCCCGCGACCCCGTAGGCTTTGAAATTGTCCGCAGCCTCGGCCAAGAGCGTATGCACCTCGGCCTTGCGTCCTGCACCGGACACACCAGATTTGGCGTCGGCAATCAAATGTTCGTGATCCACCACACCGGCTTCGACCAGCGGCAGGAAGCCGAGTTGGACCGCCGTCGGATAACAGCCCGGGTTCGCGACGACGCGCGCGCCGGCGATTTTGGCGCGGTTGACTTCGGGTAGGCCGTAGACGGCTTCAGCCACCAAATCGGGGCAGGCGTGGGGCATGCCGTACCATTTTTCCCACTCGGCGATGTCTTTAATGCGAAAGTCTGCGGCTACGTCGATCACGCGCACACCAGCCTTCACCAGCGCAGGCGTGTCTTTCATGGCGATGCCGTTCGGCGTGGCAAAAAACACCAGTTCACACTGATCGAGCTTGGCGGCGGCGGGTTCGACAAATTTCAGATCCGTCCAGCCGCGCAGATTGGGGAACATCTCGGCCACCGGCATGCCGGCTTCAGTGCGCGAGGTGATCGCGGTCAGTTGTGCATTGGGATGCTGTACTAGGAGACGCAGCAATTCCACGCCGGTGTAACCAGTGCCGCCGACGATGCCAACCTTGATGCGTTTTTGCGTCATGATTGTCTCCGCTTCGTGTGATGTCAGGATACGGGGGCTGAAAAACAAAGCCGCAACGATTACGCCAGCGGCAAAAACACAGAGCCGCACACATTAATAAGGCGACAAAAACAAAGCCGCACACCTTACGAAGGCGGCAAAAACAAAGCCGCCTTGGATGGCGGCCTTGTCGCTTACAAAGCTTACGACAACAATTACCGCTTGGAGAATTGCTTGCGGCGGCGCGCCTTGCGCAGACCGACTTTTTTACGTTCGACTTCACGCGCGTCGCGTGTCACCAAGCCCGCTTTTTTGAGCACCGGCTTTAACGCGGCATCGTACTCGATCAGCGCACGCGTAATGCCGTGGCGTACCGCGCCGGCTTGACCCGACTCACCGCCGCCGATCACATTGACGCTGATGTCGAAACGCGCGACGTTCTCAGTCAGCACCAGTGGCTGACGCACAATCATGCGGCCGGTTTCCCGCGAGAAAAACAGGTCCACCGGTTTGCCGTTGACGATGATGTCGCCCTTGCCCGGCTTGATGTAAACCCGTGCCACCGCACTTTTGCGTCGGCCTGTTCCGTAGTTTGCTTGCACTGCCATGTGTATGTGCCTCGTTTATTTGATCAACGCGATCAACGCGATCAGAACTGCAGTTGTTTGGGTTGCTGCGCGGTGTGCGGGTGAGCTTCACCCACATACGATTTCATTTTGCGTAGCATGGCGTAGCCCAGCGGGCCTTTGGGCAGCATGCCCTTGACTGCTTTTTCAAGCGCGCGGCCCGGATGATTCGCGTTCATGTCTTCAAACGCTTCGCTGCGAATGCCGCCGGGGTAGCCGGTATGGCGGTAATAAATTTTGTCTTTGGCCTTGTTGCCGGTCACGCGCAATTTATCCACGTTGACCACGACGATATAATCGCCGGTATCGACATGCGGCGTAAATTCGGGCTTATGCTTGCCGCGCAGGCGGGTGGCAATTTCAACAGCCAGCCGACCGAGCACTTTGTTTGCGGCATCGACGACATACCAGTCGTGCTGCACGGTTTCCGCCTTGGCGTTAAATGTTTTCATCTTGAAAATCCTGTTTCTTCTCGGTCTTTACTGTTCGGGAGCCGCAACACCACAAGGCCACCCGAAGGGAACCGCTAATTCTATTAGAAATCATGCACCTGTGTCAAACTTACGCCGGGCTTGGGATGCCCTGCGGTGCGGCAGACCATAAATTAAATTACCCTTTAAAAACAGCTAGTTAATGAATTCTTGGATTCTCACAAACGCTATTGCGGCTTGGCTGATCCCGCCGGGATGCCTGATTTTGCTCGCCGCTTGGGGGATCATTTGTCTGCGCAAGCAGCCCCGCGCCGGGAAAGCGTTGATCGCCCTGTCGCTCGTGGCGTTGTGGGCGCTGTCGACACCGTGGTTGTCGCGCACCCTGCTGCAGACGCTGGAGCCGGAGCCCGTTGATCCCTTGCTCGCCTCACCGGCGCAGGCGATTGTGGTGCTGGGCGGCGGCCAGTATTTCAACGCCCCGGAATTCGGCGCTGACACCGTGAGCGAGGCTACGCTACAACGTCTGCGCTATACCGCATGGCTGCACCGAAAGACCGGCAAGCCTATTCTCGTCAGTGGTGGCAAGCCGGAAGCCAGCTCGGTTTCCGAGGCGCAAGTGATGAGAGCGGTACTCGAAGACGAATTCAAGGTGCCGGTAGCATGGATGGAAACCGGTTCGAACAATACGCTGGACGAAGCGCGCATTTGCCGCGATATGCTGGCGCCGCTGGGCATCAAGCGCATCTATCTGGTGACGCATGCGTGGCACATGCCGCGCTCGCAAGACATATTTGCGAAGTTTGGCTTCGACGTGGTGATAGCGCCCACACACTATGCCACGCACTTTCGCACGACCATTCTGGATTTCCGTCCGTATCCGCCGGCGTTAAAGGAAAGTAGTCATTTCTTCCACGAAATCATAGGCTTGGCGTGGTATCGGCTAAAATCCGCGCTGAACTGACAGGAAACCCCCATGAAAGCACGCATCAAATGGCTGGAAAACGTGGCCTTTGTCGCTGAGTCCGAAAGCGGCCATGCCTTGGTGATGGACGGCGCACCCGAAGGCGGCGGACGCAACCTGGGGCCGCGCCCGATGGAAACGCTGCTAATGGGCGCAGGCGGCTGCACGGCGTATGACGTGGTGCACATACTCAAAAAATCACGCGCCGCCATCACCGATTGCGTGGTGGAAATCGACGCGGAACGCGCCGCCGAAGACCCCAAAGTCTTCACTAAAATTCATTTTCACTTTGTGGTCACGGGCAAGGCGCTTAAACCCGCGCAGGTGGAACGCGCCGTGCATTTATCCGCAGAAAAATACTGCTCTGCGTCGATCATGCTGGCCAAAACGGCAAGCATTAGTCACGATTTCGAAGTGCGCGAGGCCTGACTCTTCCCCCTGCCCGAGCAACAAGCTACAACCTACAACCAATACGCCGTTCCCGTCATCGCCTTGGACGACGCCTTCATCGCCGCCTTGACCGGTGCAGGCAACTGCGCACCGCCATAACTGACCGCACTGCTCGCATGGCGCGCTTCATCGTCACGCATCTGGCCGACGATAGCGCGGCTTTTTCCATCGTTCGCAGGCAGCCGTTCGAGATGGTTTTCGAGATGGCGCACGACCTGCCGCTCGGTCTCGGCCAAAAAGCCGAGATTCCATTTGTCGCCCAACAGGCCGGACACCGCGCCCAGCGCAAACGAGCCTGCATAAAACAAGGGGTTCAACATACTCTTGCTGCCGCCGAGTTCTGCAATGCGCCGTTCGGTCCACGCCAGGTGCTCGGTTTCTTCTTGCGCAGCGCGCGCCAGCGCTTCGCGCGCCGGAGCCTCGCGCGCGGTTAGCGCCTGCCCCTGATACAAAGCCTGCGCACACACCTCACCCGTATGATTGACGCGCATCAGCGCGGCGGATGTCTTGCGTTGCGTGTCGTCGAGCAGCGCGTCCGGCAAACCATCGCCCGGTGTCGCACGCAACGATTGTGCGGGCGCGAACACGGTGCGCAGCCCCTTGTCGAAGCCGACGATGAATTTGTCGATATCGATCATGCGCTGAACAGTCGTTCGAGTTCAACGCCGGGTTCCGGCGCGCGCATAAATGCTTCGCCCACCAGAAAGGCGTTCACCTTGCGCAGCCGCATCAACTCAACATCCCTGCGCTGTAAAATGCCGCTTTCGGTGACCACCAGCCGGTCAGCCGGCACGCGACTCAGCAGGTCCAGCGTGGTTGCCAGTGTCGTTTCAAACGTGCGCAGATTGCGGTTGTTAATGCCCAGCAGTGGCGATGACAATTGGAGTGCGGTATCCAGTTCGTCGCCGTCGTGTATTTCTACCAGCACCGCCATGCCAAGACCCAATGCCACCGTTTCCAGCTCGCGCAGGCGCGGTAAATCCAGCGCGGCCACGATCAACAAAATACAGTCGGCACCTGCCGCGCGCGCCTCAACAATTTGGTACGGATCGATCATGAAATCTTTGCGTAGCACGGGCAGCGCACACGCTGCGCGCGCCGCCTGTAGGTGCGCGATGTCGCCCTGAAAAAACTGCCGGTCGGTCAGCACCGACAGGCACGCAGCACCGTGCTGTTCGTAGCTTTGCGCAATTTGCGCGGGTTCAAAATGCTCGCGCAGTACGCCCTTGCTGGGGCTGGCTTTTTTGATTTCACAGATCACTGCGGATTGGCCCGCAGCGATTTTTGCGCGCAGCGCGCCGAAAAAATCGCGCGGCGGTGGCGCGGCTTTCGCTTGCTGTTCAACGACGGCTTGCGACGCTATCCGCTTGGCGGCAGCCACTTCGGTCTCCTTGACCGCCACAATGCGTCGCAAAATATCAGACATAAAATTCTTTTAAAATCAATTACTTATGGTGATTGTGGTGATTATGGTGATGGCTTCGCGGCGCTGGTGTACGCCACGAACTGATCGAGCTTCCGGCGCGCACCGCCGTTGGCCAGTGTGGCGAGCGCGAGCTTCACACCGTCTGCCAGCGATGGTGCAAGCCCGGCGACATACAGGCTCGCCCCGGCGTTAAACGCCACGATGTCGCGCGCGGGGCCGTCCTGGTTATCGAGCGCGGCGAGCAACATCGCTCGCGACGCATCGATGCCGTCCACGCGCAGCGCCGCCGAGTCGCAGGCTTTGAGGCCCACATCGGCCGGCGTTACTTCGTATTCGCGCACTTCATCGTTTTTGAGTTCCGCAACGAGCGTCGCGCCGCACAGCGAAATTTCGTCGAGGCCTTCACGGCCGTGCACAATCATCACGCGGCGGCTGCCGAGGCGCTGCAACACGCGCGCCTGGATGCCGGTCAAGTCCGGATGAAACACGCCCATGACCTGTTGCTTCGCACCCGCCGGATTGGTGAGCGGGCCCAAGATGTTGAAAATGGTTTTCACGCCGAGCTCACGCCGCACCGGCGCGGCGTGTTTCATGGCGCTGTGGTGATTGGGCGCGAACATGAACCCCACGCCGACTTCGCTGATGGATTGGGCTACCTGATCCGGCGGCAAATTGATATTGGCACCCAGCGCTTCCAGCACGTCGGCGCTGCCGGATTTGCTGGAAACCGAACGCCCGCCGTGCTTGGCGACTTTCGCCCCCGCCGCTGCCGCAACGAACATCGCCGCGGTGGAAATATTGAAGGTATGCGCCGCATCACCGCCGGTGCCGCAGGTGTCGATAAGATTCGGCGTGTCCGCCACCGGCACGGGGGTAGCGAATTCGCGCATCACCTGAGCGGCGGCAGAAATCTCGCCGATGGTTTCTTTTTTGACGCGCAAGCCCGCGATGATGGCCGCAATCAACGTGGCGGATACTTCGCCGCTCATAATCTGGCGCATCAGCGACAGCATTTCTTCGTGGAAAATCTCGCGGTGATCGACAATGCGCGCGAGCGCGTCCTGCGGCGTAAACGCCTTAAGCGGTGTGGCGGCGGTGGTCACAAGGTGCGCTCCAGAAAGTTTTTCAGCATGGCGTGGCCGTGTTCGGTGAGGATCGATTCAGGGTGAAATTGCACGCCTTCCACCGCCAGCGTCTTGTGCCGCACGCCCATGATTTCACCGTCTTCCGTCCAAGCGGTGATTTCAAAACAATCCGGCAAGCTGTCGCGCTCAATCACCAGCGAGTGATAACGCGTTGCCTGAAACCCGCCCGGCAAGCCGCGAAACACGCTGCTGTTGTTGTGTTGTATCGCCGAGGTTTTGCCGTGCATGAGTTTTTTGGCGTGCACGATTTTGCCGCCGAACGCCTGCCCGATACTTTGGTGGCCGAGACACACGCCCAGTATCGGCACCTTGCCCGCAAACTGCTGAATCGCCGCCACCGAAATGCCAGCTTCGTTGGGCGTACAGGGGCCGGGCGATACCACGATACGCGCCGGCGCAAGGCGCTCCACGCCTTCGAGTGTGATTTCGTCGTTGCGAAACACGCGCACGTCTTCGCCCAGCTCGCCGAAATATTGCACGAGGTTGTAGGTGAATGAGTCGTAGTTGTCGATGACCAGCAGCATGGCGGTTTGTGTGTAAGTAATTGTTTTTATTGCATTATTTTTTAATCAGCCCATGCCTTCGTAGACGATTTTCCAGGCTCCCGATTCTTTCATCCAGTACTGGCGCTTTTTGGACTGACCCGCCAGATTGCTGCTGCTGTAATCCTGATCGAAAGTCACCACCGCGAGATCGGCCGCGCCGGGGTAATAAAACAGGCTAACGTTGTCGATTTTTACCTTGAGCCAGGTTTTGCTGGCATTGACGCGATGCTTGTGTTCCGCCCACGCAGCGTATTTTTGCTTGCCGGTCGAAAACTTCGCCTGTGAATAGTGCTTGAGGTAGTTATCCGTTTTCAGGCTTTCCCAATCACTGCGCCAGTTTTCCACCGCCTGCGCCAGCGATTGACGCTCGTTGCGCGCGGTTTCGGCGCTCGTCCACTCAATGCCGTTGGCGATAATCACCGGCGTTGCACCCACCTGAGTGGTAGCGGAAACAGCCATGAAATCTTCATTGGTCAGCGCCACACAGCCATTGCTGGCGCGCGGCGCGCGACTGTAGGTATCAAACGGCACGCCGTGCAGCCAGATGCCGCTGCCGTTACGTCCGCCGCGTTTGTCCCACTCGTTGGGATAACTGATGGGCAGCGCGCCCACGCCATACTGCCCGGCAGCTTTGCCATAGCGCTGGTTCAACTGTTCGCGCGAAATGCTGTGGGTGACGTGGTACACGCCCAGCGGTGTTTTGTTGTCGCCTTCGCGAAATTTGTCCATGCCGTTTTTGCCGATGGTGGCGTAGTAGTCGGCTACATATCGCGCTTCACCGTCTTTGTTTTCAAACACATAGAGCGTGGATTTCGCGGTGTCCACCACCAGTGCGTAACGCTGCTCGGGCGGCATTTGCAGCAAATAGCGCGGCACCTGATCTTTGGGGCGCTCGCTTTGCAGCCGCACCACGCGCGCACGCGCCTCATCGCGCAAATCGTCGAGTAGCTCTTGCGGCGCATCGGTGACATTGCCTAAGCCGCTCAACGGATGTGCGCGCGCCAGCAGCAGATCGCCCTTAATGAGATGCGCGAGCCGGAAATTCGGATACGCGCCGATGACCCGGTCGATCTCTACCAGCGCATTGTCCATGCGATGATTTTTGATTTCTGCTAGGGTTTTTTGTAGCGCGACTTCGGGATCGAGCGCACCCACCGAGCCGCGCGCAGCGATGCCGGGAACGCCGCCGACATTAACGTTCTTTGCGTAATTGACCGGCAAAAACGCTGCGGCCAATTGCGGCTGCCCGCCCACAAAAAACGCAGCAGCACCCGCCACCAATACCAACAGAGCAATGGCCAGCAGCGAGGCGCGTCCGCTGAGACGCCCGCTCAGGTGCGTGCTCAGGTGTCCGCTCAACCGCCGCTGCGTTCTTGCTGGATCAGCCATTTGTCTCCGGCCTTGGTCATCACCAGCGTTTTGGCGTTGGAGGATTTCAGGGCATCAGACCGGTACTGTTGGCGGAACGTCACCGTGGCGCGGCCATTGTCATCAAACTCCACGCGCGGGGCCTCGATTGCGACTTGTATCTGGCGCGGCTTGGCGATGCGTGCCTTGCGCTCTGCTTCCCACGCGGCGCGCGACTCACCTTTGGGTGTACGAAAATCAGGTGCATACGCGCCCAAATAGCCGGGAACGTCGTTGCTCGACCACGATTGCGCCCAAGCATTGACCGACGCCAGCACTTCTTCTGCACTGGGTGTGCCGGCTTTGGCCGCTGCGGGTTTGGCCGATGGGGCTGCGGGCGCTGCCGCCGCAGGGGCCGCAGAGGCCGGGGCGGGCTTGGTCGGATCGTAGGCGGGCGCGGGCGCGGCTGCCACTTTGGCCGCCGGATCGGATTTACCTGCCGGGGCGGCTTTGGCGGTGCGCGTGTCAGCCGGGAACAAATCACGAATCATGTTGAGCTTGGATTGCGCGGTCGCATTGCTTTTGTCGAGCTGCAAGGCTTTGTCGTAGGCCTGACTGGCCATCTTGGCGTAGATATCGCCGAGATTTTCGTGCGCCGTGGCGTAGCTGGGGTGTGTGCGTATCGCGAGCTCGAGCGCATCGCGCGCTTTGTCGTATTGGCCTTGTGAGGCATACAACACGGCCAAATTATTATACGGCCCCGGCAAATCCGGAAAATCCTTGGTCAGCGCAGAAAACACCTGGATGGCATCGCCCGGTTTGTTTTGCTCGGCCAGTATCAGGCCTTTCAGAAAACGGCCGCGCGCGTCTTTCGGGCGGGTTGACAGATAGCTGTTCACACGGGCCAACGCCTGATCAAACTGCCCCAGTTTGAGCATTTGATTAACGTCTTGCAGATCGTCGGGTTGCGCTGAAGCGGGCACCGCGATCAGCAGTGCCAGCGCCAACCCGGCTGCACGCAACAAATTGAACAACAGGCGAGTGTTGCCCAGTGTCCCCGACGCCGAACCCAATAAGCGAACCATCAGTGAAGTCATTGCGCGATGCGTCCTATAAAAATCGTGGAGAGTCTGTGCCGTGCCATGATGCGAAGGTGCAAAGGTACGATGGCGGCGAAGGTATCTCACCTCAAACGCACCTCAAACGCACCGTAGACACGACGCCGGGCTTGAATGGCATGAACGTTGATGCGTTCGCTTGCGTTCTTTAGACCCGCACGGAATACCACAAGATTCTACCAAGAAAGCCTTGTATTTCAAACCCTTGGTGACGCATAGGTGGTGAATTGCAGCGCCATTTTGTCGTTCGACCCGGCGCTCGCCACGCCGACGCGAAAATCAGCGCAAATCGCCCGCATAAAGCGGCTATAGAGCGGCCACAAAACGCCCACAAAGCGGCGATGCGCGTCCTATTTTGCTTGAGATCGCGTCCGGCGCACGGGGTTCCGGTGTTTTTGGTTTGGCCTTGGGATGCAGGAAAATCACCCGCCGTGCCGCTGCCGCCCGGTTCTCCCACCACCATGTGACAAAGCAGTTGAGCGTACGCCGCGCGCCCGTTATTATGATGGTAATCACTTTTAATGCCGCCACCATGAACGCACCCTATATCAAACAACGCGATTTTTCGCACGTCGGCTACGACGGGGCCATCGAGCGCGCCCGCGCGCTGATCCCGTTTTTGCGCCAGCACGCCGCCGCTAACGAAAAAGCCACCAAGCTCGCGCCGCAGGTCGTCGAAGCGCTGCACGAAAGCGGCCTGTTCCGCTACTTGCAGCCCAAAGCCTGGGGCGGCATGGAACTGGATTTCGTGTCCTACTTTGACATTCCAGAAATGATCGGTCGGGGCGACGCCTCAACCGCGTGGGTGGTCGCCAATCTGGGCTCGCATCATCGCGGGCTGGTGCAATGGCCGAAGGCGGCGCACGAGGAAATCTGGGGCGCCAACCCGGAAGTGCTGATCGCCTCTGGCATTGCGTTCATCCAAGGCAGCGGCAAACGTGTTGATGGCGGGCTGGAGCTATCCGGCAAATGGGGATTTTCTTCCGGCGTGGATCACTCCGCGTGGGAGCAGTTCGCGTGTATCGTCAAAGACGAATCCGGCAAGCCCGTCGACTGGTGCATGTGCCAAGTGTCGCTGGCCGACTGCACGGTGATTGACGACTGGCAAACGCTCGGCATGTGCGGCACGGGCAGCCGCACGGTGACGTGCAGCAACGTGTTTGTGCCGGCGCATCGCGTGATTTCTATGCACGTGGCCAATCCGGCGCACGAGTTTCCCGGCTTGAAAGTGCACACCAATTCCACGTTCAAAGTGCCCACGCCCTCGCTCGGCGGGCACTGCATTGCGGGCGCCATGACCGGCAACGCCACGAATATGCTGGAGCAAACCACCGAACTGGTGAAGCAGCGCAGCACCAGCTATACGGGCGCAAAAATGCGCGACTTTCAGGCGGTGCAATTGCGCGTGGGCGCGGCGGGCGCAAAAATCGACGCGGTGCGCATTTGGCTGCGCAACGATTGTCTCGAAGCGCACAATATTTATCGTGCCGGCGGCAAGCTCGATATGCCCACCAAGCTGCGCTACAAACGCAACGCAGCGATGGGCATGAAGCTGTTGGGCGAGGCCGTCGATTCGCTATACGAAATGCTCGGTGCCAATGGCATTTACGACCACAGCCCCCTGCAGCGCCTGTTCCGCGATCATCACGCAGCGGCGGGGCACATTACGTTTTCTGCCGACACGCAACTGGGCCCGTGGGCGCAGGTAGCGATGGGTGGCGAATTCAAGAGCCCGACGATTTAGCGCTCGGCGTTGACGCTGCTGAACACCGCAGCGGCAAGGGTTTGTAACTAATTGATTTTAAAGGATTTTATCCTTTAGTATCCAGCCCACCTTCAGCGATTTCCGCTGCGCGCAACAAAGCGCGCGCCTTGTTCTG
Organism: Burkholderiales bacterium; assembly: GCA_043743335.1. Taxonomy (GTDB): domain Bacteria; phylum Pseudomonadota; class Gammaproteobacteria; order Burkholderiales; family SG8-41; genus UBA5216. The sequence continues at coordinate 17,896 of JAYTWR010000169.1, read as the reverse complement.
AGTCTCTTGCCATTCGGCCTCGGGTTCTGAATCAGCTACCACGCCGCCGCCCGCCTGCGCGTACAGCATGCCGTCTTTGACCACGCCGGTGCGCAGCGCAATCGCCACGTCCATGTTGCCGTCAAAGCCGAGATAGCCCACCGCACCGGCATAGATGCCGCGTTTCACCGGCTCCAGCTCGTCGATGATTTCCATGGCGCGCACCTTGGGTGCGCCCGATACCGTACCCGCCGGAAACGTCGCGCGCAACACATCCATCGCGCCCAAGCCCGGTTTGATTTTGCCCTCGACATTGGACACGATGTGCATCACATGCGAGTAGCGCTCGATCAGCATTTGCTCGGTGACCGTCACCGTGCCGGTTTGCGACACGCGGCCCGCGTCGTTACGCCCCAGATCGACCAGCATAATGTGCTCAGCGCGTTCTTTCGGATCGGCCAACAGTTCTTCGGCTAGCGCCTTGTCTTCGTCGGCGGTGACGCCGCGCTTGCGCGTACCGGCGATGGGCCGCACGGTGACGGTGTCGCCTTCCAGCCGCGCGAGTATTTCCGGCGACGCGCCCACCACATGAAAATCATCAAAATCAAAATAAAACATGTACGGCGACGGGTTCAGCGTACGCAGCGCGCGATATAAAGCCAGCGGCGTTGCGTGCAGTTTTTTGGACATGCGCTGCGACGGCACCACCTGCATGATGTCGCCTTCAAAAATATATTTTTTCGCGCGCTCGACAGCCGCGTGATACGCCTCGCGCCCAAAGCCCGACACCGCTGGCTCTGACACCGCCACGCGGTTGGGCGGTATCACCACCGGCTCGCGCAACTGCTGTAGCAAAGCGGCGAGACGCGCCTGTGCGCGACCGTAAGCATCCGCTACACCCGGCTGCGCATACACCACGAGATAGAGTTTGCCGGAAAGATTATCAACAATCGCAAGTTCTTCCGACACCAACAGCGCAATATCCGGCGTACCGAGCTGATCGGGCTTTTGCGAATGCGCGAGCTTTTTTTCGACGTAGCGCACGGTATCGTAGCCAAAATAACCCACCAGCCCGCCGCAAAAACGCGGTAACTTGGCAGCGCTGTCGAGCGGCGCCACCTTGAATTGCGCGAGGTATTTCTCCACGTAATCCAGCGGATCGCGCACCGTGATTTGTTGGGTGACTGCGCTACCGGAAAACTCGGTGCATTCATAACCGCGCACTTCAAGCCGCGTTTTCGCCGCGAGGCCGATAAACGAATAACGCCCAAAGCGCTCGCCGCCGACCACGGATTCGAGCAAATAGGTATACGGCTTGTTGGCGAGCTTGAGATAAATCGACAACGGCGTGTCGAGATCGGCGAAGGTCTCAAGCAGCAGGGGGATGCGGTTATGGCCCGCCTGCGCGAGGCGTTTGAATTCAACTTCAGTCATGACTTGCTCCAGCGAAAAACGGTTTATTCAGCACCGCGCAACGAGGGTGCGCACGGCAAACGAGGATCAACCAGCGACTAGCTGCGCCAGCGACGCCAACGCGCCCAAGCAGACGCGGTGCGTACCGCCTGAACTGAATAAAGGTTTTTCGAAATCATGACCGAACTAATTCTTCTTTGTAATCAACTGTGTAGCTTCAACCAGCGACGCTACTATAGCATCACAATCCAGCGTATGCACGTCGTGGCCTTCGTTGTAGCCGTAGGTTACGCAAAAAATCGGGCAGCCTGCCGCGCGCGCGGCCTGCGCATCGTTCATTGAATCGCCGATCATCAGCATCTCGCCGGGCGCTACACCCATTTGCTTGCACGCGTGCCATAAGGGTTCGGGATCGGGTTTTTTTTGCGGCAGCGTATCCCCAGCTACCACGCTCATGAAGTAACCGGAGAATTTGACGAAATCGAGTAGCGGCAACGTAAAGCGCTCGGACTTGTTGGTCACGCACGCCAGCGGATAACCTTGCGCGCGCAGCAGATCAAGGCCTTCCTTTACGCCGGGATAAATGGTCGTGTGCTTGCCGTTCACGGCACGATAGTTGCGCTCGTAAATGGGGATTGCTTTTTCAAACAACTCAGGATCGGGCTTGCCGTCCATGCTGTTGGTGAGCGTGCGCTCGATCAGATTATTAATGCCTTTGCCGACAAAATTGCGGATGGTGGCTTCCGGCAGTGCGGGCCGGCCCATTTCGGTGAGCATGCCGTTGGCGGCAGCGGCCAGATCGGGAATGGTATCGAGCAAGGTGCCGTCCAGATCAATCATCACGGCTTTGACAGACAAGGGTGGGGTGAACTTCACTGCGAACTCCAAAAATTGGCTTTGAATTGAATAGGGTTGAATCAGATCGAAGCCAGCGCCGCGCGCATGGCGGCGATGGTGGTCGGGTAATCTTTCGTGCCAAAAATAGCCGAGCCCGCCACAAAGGTGTCGGCCCCGGCGCGTGCGATGGCGGCAATGTTATCGATCTTCACACCGCCATCGACTTCCAGCCAGATGTCGCGCCCGATGGCGTCTATTTTTTGCCGCATGGCACGTAATTTATTCAACGCTTCGGGTATGAACGACTGGCCACCAAAACCTGGGTTCACCGACATTATCAGCACCAGATCCAGCTTGTGCAGCACATGATCGAGATAATGCAACGGCGTACCGGGATTAAACACCAGCCCTGCTTTGCAACCGCTGTCGTGAATCAAGCCAATGGTGCGGTCAATGTGCGCCGAGGCTTCGGGGTGAAACGAAATAATGTTCGCGCCAGCCTTAGCGAAATCCGGCACGATGCGATCCACCGGCGACACCATCAAGTGCACATCAATCGGCACCTGCACATGCGGGCGTATGGCCTCGCACACCAGCGGCCCGATGGTGAGATTGGGCACGTAGTGATTGTCCATCACATCAAAGTGAATGATATCGGCACCGGCGGCGATTACGCTTTTGACTTCGTCGCCCAAGCGCGCGAAATCAGCGGACAAAATGCTGGGAGCAATGCGGTATTTCATAGAAGCATTGTACCTGTTTCGACGCGTGGCTGTGATCGCGAGGGATGCCTCGCGTATCCTCGCGTATACTATGCACTGGAGAATCTGCCCGCCATGCCCAGCAAACCCTACGACATCGCCGTCAAAACACGCACGGTTTACATCGCCGATCAATCCGATCCGGCGAGCGACCGCTACGTATTTGCCTACAGCATTACCCTCACCAACAGCGGCAGCGTCGCCGCGCAATTACTGACCCGCCACTGGATCATCACCGACGCCACCGACAAGGTGCAGGAAGTGCGCGGCAAAGGCGTGGTCGGCGAGCAACCGCATCTGCGGCCCGGCGAAAGCTTTGAATACACCAGCGGTTCAGCCATCGCCACGCCCGTGGGTACCATGCGCGGCACCTATCAAATGGTGGCGGATGACGGCACGCCGTTCGATGTGACCATTCCTGAATTCACGCTGTCCATGCCGCGCGTGCTGCATTAGCCGATTAGCCGATTTGCAGATTATTCTTTGCGATTGTCCGGCGGGCTATCGCTATCGTCTTCATCTTGGGGTTTGCGTGGCCATGTCCACCATACCACCAGCGCCAGTAACGTCGCCGCCGCAAAGGCTTCCAGCAGGAACCACGATAAAATTTCCATAGTGACAATCGTCTGTCTGTTCAGCGTGTTTATACTGTCGCCCCATCATGAATGATCGCGCGCAGAAAATCCAATACTTCAGGTGCGCCGTCGCGGCAGCGCTGATGGCGCTGTCGGGGGCATGCCAATCGCCCACGCCGCCAGCAGCAAAGCCGCAGCCCACCGCCGTGGCACCCGCGTCAACCGTGATCGTCGATAGCCCGCCCGCCGCCCCTCGCGCCGAGCCTGCTGCGGAACCCACCACGCCCGCCAAACCGCCTGCTGAATCGCCCGGCGAGCCACAAACGCCACCCGTGTGGGTAACCGGCGCTTGGAGCGACCTGCCCGGCTGGGGGCAGGACAATCATGCCGAAGCACTACCCGCGCTGCTGATCAGTTGCCGCGTGTTAGCCAAGCAAGCCGTGTGGCGTGAACTCTGCGATGCCGCACCCCACATCAAGGGTCGCGACGCCGCACGGCAATTTTTTGAACAGTATTTCACCCCGCAGCGGGTGGTCAACCCCGACGGCACGCTAGAGGGGCTCGCCACCGGCTACTATGAGCCGACGATACGCGGTAGCCGCACCCGCAGCGCGCGTAACCGCTATCCGGTCTACGCCGCGCCCGACGATATTCTTTTGCTCGATCTCGGCGCGCTCGCGCCTGAACTCAAATCGAGCGCGCCACGCGTGCGCATTGACGGCAAACGCGCAGTGCCGTACTACACCCGCGCGCAAATCGACGCCGAAAACTCACCCTTGCGTGGCAAGGAAATCGCGTGGGCGGAAGACGCAATTGACCTCTTCTTTTTGCAAGTGCAAGGCTCAGGCCGCATCGCGCTGGCCGAAGGCGGCGAAATGCGCATCGGCTTCGCCGATCACAATGGCCATCCCTACCGCTCGATAGGCCGCGTATTGATCGAACGCGGCGAACTCACTTTGGAACGCGCATCCATGCAAGGCATTAAAGCTTGGGCGCGCGCCAATCCGGGTCGGCTCAACGAACTGCTGAATCAAAATCCGCGCTACGTGTTTTTCCGCGAACTCACCGGCCCGTCCACCTCGCCGCCCGGCGCGATGGGCGTACCGCTCACGCCGGAACGCAGCGTCGCCATTGATCCGCGCTACGTGCTGCTGGGCGCACCGGTGCACATCTCCACCACCTGGCCCAACACCACCAAGCCGCTGCAACGCCTGATGCTGGCGCAAGACACTGGCGGCGCAATCCGCGGCGCGGTGCGCATAGATTATTTTTGGGGCGCAGGAGAGACCGCCGCGCGCGAGGCGGGGCGCATGCAGCAATCGGTGCGGATGTGGGTGCTGTTGCCAAAGAGTGTGCCGTAGCACATCCGCGCCTGGCAAAAATAACTCAATAAAATCAATTAGTTACAAAAAGTCTATGGATCTCCATACCGCAAACTAACGCGCACTTCAGCCTTCACAATACGCCCGTCCTTGCGTGCTGGTGTGAAACGCGTTTGCAGCAGTAAGGCTCGCGTTGCGGCGGCGATGTCCGGCTGGGCTGCGTCCACGGCGCGTACCGCATTGACCACGCCGGATTCATCAATCAACACCGTGGCACGTACCTGCCCGGCGACCCCCATCCCCACCAACTCTAGCGTGGTGAGCGCTTGCGGATACACATCCAGACTCAGTGCGCCGTAATACGTGGCGTCTTGCGGCTGCGGTAACGCTGTGTCGTTACGATGATTGTCCACAGCAGTAAGCGTCAGCGGTTGTTGGATGGCAGACGGCGCGGGCTGCGTGGCGGGTATCGCAGTCATTGCAGTGACTGAGCTGGCGGCAGCAACCGCCATGGGCGCAGGCGCATTGCCAGCAGCGAATGCCGTTTCGACGGTCAGCGTTTTCTTAGCGGCCAGCAAATCCACCGTAGGCGCACTAAGCGTGGCGCGGATGGATGGCAGGGGTACATTGAGTACATTGAGTACACTGGGCACGCTGTGCAGTACACCATCCACCGAATTCGCCCGCGGTGAATTCAGCACGCCTTGCGCCTGATGCGCAAGCCACGCGTGCAGCAGCATGGACGCGCCCAGCGCCAAGGCCATGCGGCTGCGAGCGCTGCGCATGTCAAACTACACGGGTTCGCGTTACTTCTTGGACAGGGCCGCTTCGATCTGCGCTGCGGTGATATATCCGCCCAACTGCTGTCCAGTAGCCGTGAAAATCGCCGGGGTGCCGCGCACCCCCATCCGCGCTGACATCTCAGTGTTTTTCGAGAGCGGCGCATCACACGGTTTGGAAGGCTCCGCGACCGCCCCTTTGGTCATCACCTGATCCCACGCCTTGACGCGATCACGCGCGCACCAAACAGCGCGTGATTTTTCAGTTGAATCGGGCGACAGTATCGGCAGCAAATAAGTGTAAACCGTGATATCGGTTAATTTGGTCAGTTCTTTGTAGAGTTCGCGACAGTAGCCGCAGTTCGGATCTTCGAAAGTGTAGATTACGCGCTTGCCGTTACCGCGCACCATTTTGATGGCCGTGTCGTGCGATGTCGTGATCAGCTTGGCCGCGATTTTCTGCGCCGTTTCCTGTGTGATATTGCGCGGTGGCATGTTGCGCATGTCGTAGAGCGTGCCGCCCAGCATGAAATCGGCTTTGATGTCGGTGTAAATAACTTCGCTCCCCATCACCACTTCAAACAAGCCCGCGAACGGCGTACGCTTGACCGAATCAATTGCGTTTTTGGAAAATTTTGCCTGCACAGCCTGCCGCGCCTTGGTTTCCTCGGCATCCTCCGTAGCGGATGCGCCCCCGGCGCCCAGCACCAACAACATCGTCAATAATGCAGAAATTCGCTTAATCATGTTGACCCTTGATCCTTTATGTATCAAAAAATCTCACACCGCAGCGTGTTTAACCAGCAAATTCTTCAGCAGGGTGCGGCCTTCCATCAGGCGCAAACCCAAATTGCGCACCTGTGACAGCCAGACCCCTTGTGACGTAAATAGTTTCTGTAAAACATCCGTCGCCAACTGCATACTCAGTACGTCCTCTTTGCGCGCGCGCTCGTAACGCCGCAGCAAAGCGTAGTCGCCGCAATCATGCTGCGCGCCGCGATCACACAACACGGCAGCCAATTCGCGCGCATCGCGAAACCCCAAATTCACACCTTGCCCCGCCAGCGGGTGCACATTATGCGCAGCGTCTCCCACCAGCGCAAGACGCGGCTGAACCCACGCCGCCACCTGCTGGCGATGCAACGGGAACGCCGCCGCTGGCGTGATGACTTCCAGCGCGCCTACGGCACCGCCGCTCGCATCCGCCACGCACTGCGCCAGCGCGGTGACATTCAATGCCATTAACGCATCCGCATGTTCGCTGCCCGTAGACCACACCATCGACACGCGGTTGCCCGGCAACGGCAGCAACGCCAGCACGCCGTCGGGGCGAAACCATTGATATGCCGTATCGCGATGCGGCAAAGCGCAGGCGAAATTCGCCACCACACCGCGCTGTGCGTAATCGTGCGATTGCACCTTAATGCCGGCCTGCGCGCGCACCCACGATTGCGCACCGTCCGCGCCCACCACCAGCCGCGCCTGCAACGTGATGCCACTGTCGAGCGTGACTTCGGTCGCGTCGGCGTGTGGCGTCATCGCCTCGCACACTGCGGGGCAATAGCGCGTGACAGGTGCCGCATCATTGAGGCTTTGCCATAGCGCCGCCTGCAAACGGCCGCTCTCGGCGATCAACGCCAGCTCGCCGAGGCCCGCTTCGTACGCGCTGAAGGTCATGTTCGCCTGCGGCGTCGCGGTGTCATCGCCAAAAATACGCATCGTCTCCACCCGCCCGACACGCGTCGCCTCCACAGCCTGCCATGCGCCCAACTGCGTGAGAAAGGCCGCTGAGCCGGGGCTGACTGCGTAGACACGGCTGTCCCAGGCCGCAGACGGCGCAGCGGGTGCGCGCGGCTCCACCAGCGCTACGCGCAAGCCCGACGGTGCCAGCGCCAGCGCGAGACTCGCGCCCACCAGGCCCGCGCCGATGATGACGACATCGTGGGATTCAGTCATGAAGTGACGGTTTGAGGGTATTTTGAGGAAATTTTGCAGGTATTGTTTAACCGGTAGAGTTTACCCGCGACCGGCCATGCTGACGCGGGCACTAAGTCACAGGAGCACAAATTAAGTCATGTGCCGAAGCGTCAGTAAAAACACTGTAACTAATTGATTTAATGGATTTTTTTAAAATTACCGTGCAGAGCGCTCATTCCGCCTTCACCCCAGCCACACCGCCAAAGACATGACCACAATTTGTGCTGGCCTGCCGCCTTCGTCGAACGCCGCTGCTGTGATTTACTGCAGCTGGATGCCCGCCGCTTTGACCACGCGCTGCCACTTTGCTACGTCGCGCGCCAATACCGCCATCACGCGTGATGACGCCCCGCCCGCCAGTTGCATGCCGTCGGCGGTAAGGCGCGCTCTCACGTCCGGCAATTGGAGCGTGCGGTCGATTTCACGGTTCCAGCGCACGGCGATGTCTTGCGGCAGGTTTTTGGGGCCCAGCACGGCTTGCCAACTCGCCGTTTCATAGCCGGGCACGGTTTCCGCCACAGCGGGTACATCGGGCATGGCGGCCACACGCCGCGCGGTCGACACCGCCAGCGCGCGCAGTTTGCCGGATTTCACATGCGGCACCAGCACCAGCGGGCTTGCCATCAAAAACTGAATTTGCCCGCCAAGAATATCCGTAATCGCCGGCCCCTGCCCTTTGTACGGCACGTGCTGCATTTTCATGCCGGCCATTTGATTGAGCATTTCCGTGCCCAAGTGAATGCTGCCGCCGATGCCCGACGAGCCAAAGCTCAACTTGCCCGAGTGCGCCTGCTCATATGTGATTAGCTCGCGAACATTCGCCACCGGCAGCGACGGATGCACCGTGATTAAGATTGCGGATTCACCCAGCAGCGAAATCGGCGTCACATCGTGCACCGGATCGTAAGGGAGCTTCACCAGCGCCGCCGTGCCGGCATACGTGCTCGACACAATCATCATCGTATAGCCGTCGGGCTGCGCCCGGATCGCCGTTTCAATGCCGATCATGCCGCTCGCGCCGCCGCGATTGTCCACCACCACCGATTGGCGAAACGTCTCTGTCAGCTTGGGTGCCAGCAGTCGCGCGACAAAATCCACCGGCCCGCCCGCTGCGAACGGCACAATCAGGCGAATGGGTTTGGTGGGATAGGACTGTGCAAAGGGCTGTGCAAAGGCTGAGCCGTGCGCCAGCAACGCCAAGATCAAAGCTACGAGCCACCGGGTCATACGGGCCTCCGTGCAATGCCGCAACGCGGCGCGCACGCAATGTGTGCCCAAACCGCGCAGGCGTCAAGAACCGGCCTCGGACGCGGCGGGCACAGCGCCCCTATAAAACCGGCGATTGAGCCGGTTTGAGGGTGGCGTGGCTTAACCCTTCTCGTTCAGCTTTTCGCTGAGCTTTTGTTCCAGCAGCGTATGCAGTTTTTTGAAATCCGGTGCCCCCACCACGCGGTAAACAATATTGCCCCGTTTGTCGATCACAAACGTGGTCGGCGTCAGGGTTAAATCGCCGAACGCTTTGGCGTGTTCGCCCACCGGATCGAACGCCACCTTAAACGGCAATGCGCGCTGCTCGCTGAATTGCAGCACGCGCACCGGCGGGTCGTACCACATGGCAACGGCCACCGTTTCAAAACCTTGCGGTTGAAATTTTTGGTGCGTCTCAATCAGTTGCGGCATTTCCTTGACGCACACCGGGCAATCCGTGGCCCAAAAATTCACCAGCACCACTTTGCCGCGCAAGCTGTTCAAAGGGATAGATTCGCCCTTGATTGTTACAAAAGTTGACGCGGGCGCAGGCTTTTTTTCGACCGCAGGCGCGCACGACGTTAAAACAGTTGCCGCCAGCCACGCCATCAGCATACGATAGCAGCACGTGCCCGCGTCACGCGGGCCGCCGTTACCACCACCATGACTTGGATAAAAGAGGTGAATCATATGTCGCGTATTCTGAGTGTGTTTTTGATGGCTGTCATCCCGTTTGCTGCGCACGCGCAGTTGTCGGCGCTGACCAACACGGATGCTGCCAGCGGCGTGCGCCAGGCGCTGACCGATGGTGCTGCGGCAGCGGTCAGCAAACTGGGCGTCGAGAACGGCTTCTTGAGTAATCCGAAAGTAAAAATTCCGCTGCCGCCCGCGTTAAAGCAGGCCGAGAGCGCGATGCGCGCCGTGGGCATGGGCAAGAAGGCGGATGAGTTGATTCTCTCGATGAACCGCGCTGCCGAAGCGGCCATGCCGGAAGCCAAAACCCTGCTCATCGACGCCGCCAAAAAAATGAGCCTGCAAGACGCCAAAGGCATTCTCAGTGGCGGGCCGACATCGGTGACGGATTATTTTCGCCGCACCACCAGCGCGCAGCTCACACAGCGCTTTCTGCCCATCGTCAAAAATTCCACGCAGCGCGTGGGCTTGGCGCAGCAATACAACTCGCTCGCCGGGCAAGCGGCAGCGGTCGGCCTGCTGAAAAAAGACCAATCCACCGTCGAAGGCTACGTCACGCAAAAATCGCTCGACGGCCTGTACCTGATGATCGGCGAAGAAGAAAAAGCCTTCCGTGCCAACCCGGTGGGCGCGGCGAGCGATATCGTCAAGAAGGTCTTTGGCGCGTTGAAGTAGTGGCTGCAGCGGCGAGGCTGCACTCCGCAATCGCCGCCAACACCCCCGCATCGTTGCCAATCGCCTTGGCGACGCGCAGCTTGATACCACTGGCCGCGCGCGCTTCAGCGGCGAGCTTGGGTAAATCGCCGCGCACGTGTAGGCCGCCGCCGAGAAACAGCGGCACGATGGTGGCGCGTTGCACGCCTAGCGCCGCGAGCTTTTCTGCGGCCTCCACCAGCCCCGGCGTCATGAATTCACCGAACGCGAGTACCGTCTGACACCCGCCGCGTCGGTTGATATCGCGCAGCAGCCGATCAAACGGCTTGCGCCACGCGGGGTTGCGCGAGCCGTGAGCGAACAGGATCAAGCCTGTGCTGGATGAATTTAACTTATTGATTTTATTGATATTTTTCATTGCGCTGTTTTCGGCACGTTGGCGACTTTCACCATCTCGGCGTAGCGCGCGTATTCCCCGCGCAGAAAGTTCTTGAACGCCGCCGGGCTGCTGCCGTCCGGTTCGTAGCCGCCGGAGACGAGTGGTTCGCGCACGCGCGGTACGCGCAGCGCCTTGGCTATTTCGGCGTGTAACTTCGACACCACGCCGACGGGCGTTTTGGCGGGGGCAAACCAGCCGTGCCATGAACCGGTGAGTTCGAGGTTGGGCACACCGGCTTCGTTCATGGTCGGCACTTGCGGCATTGTCGGCAGGCGCGCGGCACCGGTGAATGCCACCGCTTTAGCGCGGCCCGCTTTCACCAGCGCAGCGGCAATGGTGGCAGGAATAAACGTCGCCTGCACTTCGCCCGCGAGCACGGCGTTGAGCGCGGGCGCGACACCCTTATAGGGCACGTGTAACAAATTCACGCCTGCGCGCACGCCAAAGAGTTCCGCCGCCAGATGCAACGTGTTGCCCACGCCGGGCGAGCTGTAACTCACCTTGCCGTCACGCGCCAAGGCAATCAACTCTTTCACCGAATTCGCCGCCACCGCCAGATGCAGCACCAGCAAATAGCCGGTGCCGAGCACCACATTCGTTACCGGTTCGAAGTCGCGGAAGATGTCGTACGGCAGCGACGTGTAAGTGTTCGGATTGATCACGAACGACGCGGTCACATGCAGCAGCGTGTGACCATCGGGCGGTGCCTTCGCCACAATGTCCGTACCGATGATGCCGTTGGCGCCACCGCGATTATCCAGCACGAATGGCTGACCGAATTGCGCACCGACTTCGTTGGCAACGCTGCGTGCGATCACGTCCGCCGTGCCGCCGGCGGCGAAGGGCACTACGATTCTGATGGGGCGCGCGGGGTAGGGTTGGGCGGACGCGCTCGCACAACATCCGAATGCCCCTGACAGGTAAAGCACAAAAACCCGGCCCTTGCCTTCCCATGCAAACGGGAAACCAACCCATGGCTTTCGCGCTACCGGGTTATGGATTTCCGCCTGCGCGGGAATCACAAGGTTGATGGTTAAGCGACCTGCGATCACGTGACGCATTTAAGTGATAAGTGATCGCGCTTACGTAACATCCACCGGCGCATTCGCATCCAGCGTAAATTGCCAGCCGAGGCTTTTTAGTTTTTCCACCATCTCCGGGCCGAATTTTTGCGCGACTTTGTCGGCGGTTTCGGGCACGCGGCCCACGTCGTCGAACTCGCCGGGTTTGCCTTGGATAATCACCAGCATGTGCGCGTCGGCATCCGAAATGTTTTTGAAGGTGCGCGTGACTTGCGGCGGCACGGCCATCAAGTCAAACGGTTCGAGCACGGTTTTTTCTTCACCCTTGTCGCCCCAGATCATTTCCCATTTGCCGGTGAGCGCCATAAAAGTCTCGTGCGTTTTCCAGTGTACGTGCAGGCCCGCGCCGTTGCCCGGCGGGCAGGTCACGATGCCCAAACGGAACACACCCGCATCACCCCCTACCACCGGCGGCGTGGGCGCCAGTTGTCCGCCCAAGCCCGCAGGCGACATGATGTTGTAAGTGGTTTTGGCGGTAATCAGCTCTAGAACTTCGGGCGGAATGCCTTTGTTCGCGCCGTGCTGGGCCTTGGTGGATTTCAAATCCTTGAAGCGCGCGATGCGCGTTTTCATTTCTTCTTGCGTGGGGCGTTTGGTTTTGGCGGGCATATCGTGTTGCGGTCTCCGGTCGATGAACAGCGCCACAGCGCGCAAGCCATAGCGGGAAGACGCAATTCTACCGCCCGCGCCGGACGACCTAACGGCACAGAAAATAACTCGTTTAAAATCAATTAGTTACAATTTTTGTGCCACAGGCACTGCAAACCCCGCAGCGGCGACATCCGCATACACCTCGCCTATCATCACCAGCGCGGGGCCTGCGCCCACACACTGTGCGGCAGTGGCCAACTGGCCCACCGAGGTGGGAATCACCACGCACTCGGCACCCGTGGCGTTTTCGACTATCACCGCCGCGCGATGGGCCGGCACGCCGTTGGCGAGCAGCGCGTCGCGCACCGATTCGGCGGCACCGGCGGCCATGTAGAGCACCACGGTATCTGCGCACGCCGCAGCCTTTGCCCAAGTGTTTTCACGCGAGCCTTCCGCTTCGCGCGGCGTGGCAAATACCACGCTGCGCGATAACGCACGGCGCGTGAGCGACACCTGCAACTCGGCGCTGGCGGCAAATGCCGCACTGACGCCGGGCACAATGTCGAGGTTGATATGGGCAGCGGCCAGCGCCTCGATTTCTTCGTGTGCTCGGCCAAATAGCATGGGGTCGCCGCCTTTGAGGCGCACCACGGTTTGATATTTTTGCGCAGCGTCGATCAACTGCTTGTTGATAAAACGCTGCGCGGTAGATTGCTTGCCGCTGCGTTTGCCGACAGCGATTTTTACCGCGTTGGCGGCGAGCGCCAGCGTTTCGGGATGCACCAGTGCGTCATAGAACACGACGTCGGCGCGCGCCAGCACACGTGCGGCACGCAGTGTGAGCAAGTCGGGTGCGCCGGGGCCAGCGCCGACGAGATAAACCGTGCCGCTCAAGCGCTCACCACGGGATCAACACGGGCTCACCACGGCATTCCCACGGGGTTACCACGGATTAAGCGACCCAACCACCGGCGTGCCGTGCGTCCGCACTGCTCCCAGCCGCACGCCATCATCAATCGCCGGTTGATACGGCGCGGTGAAATCGCTGAACGCGGTGAGTGCCACTTGCGGGTCTTGATCGTCACGCAGCGCAAAGGCGTCAAAGCCGCAACGCGCCATATAGAACAGTTGATCGCGCAGCACGTCGCCGACCGCACGCAACTCGCCTTTCCAACCCAGCCGACGCAGCAGGCGCGCCATCGAATAACCACGGCCGTCGGTGAATTTCGGGAAACGCACGGCGATCAACGCCAGACGGTTGAAATCCGCCACCAGTACGCGCGGGTCTTCGGTGTTCTCCAGCAGCACGCCGTTGCGTCCGCTGCGCGCATTGTCGTGCGCCGGCCATGGCGTGCGCTGCGCTGTCCACAGCGCGAGCGGCACGATCCAGTCGCCGCTTTGCGGCAGATTCGGCAGGCCGCCTTCAGCGGCGGGCTTAAGTCGTTGCCAACTGTCGGGCGCGATGCGCTTGTTTTTTATCAGAGTCGCCATAGATGTGCCTTTTGAAAGGTTCAATGCCCAGCCGTTGCACCACGTCGATAAAACGTTCTTCGGGCGCGTCGCGGTGCTGCAAATAATATTCAATCAGTTTCTCAATCACGTCCGGCACGTCGGCGCGCGCGAACGAAGGGCCGATAACTTTGCCCAGCGACGCCTTATTACCCTGCGCACCGCCGATGGAAATTTGATACCACTCCTCGCCGCCTTTATCGACGCCGAGAATGCCGATGTGCCCAATGTGATGGTGGCCGCACGAGTTCATGCAGCCGCTGATATTCAAATCCAGCTCGCCGATATCGTGCACATAATCCAGATTCTCAAAACGCTCATCAATCGCCAGCGCCACCGGGATCGACACGGCATTGGCCAGCGAACAAAAGTCGCCGCCGGGGCAGGCAATCATATTGGTAATAAGCCCGATGTTCGGCATGGCCAAATCCAAGGCTTTCGCGTCACGCCACAGCGCATACAACTGCTGCTGTTCGACATCCGGCAGAATCAGATTTTGCTCGTGCGTCACGCGCAATTCGCCAAAGCTATAGCGGTCGGCAAGATCGGCGATGGCATCTAACTGCTTGTCTGTGACATCCCCCGGCGGCACACCGTGGCGCTTGAGCGATAGTGTCACCGCAGCATAGCCCGTCATCTTGTGCGCATGCACATTGCGGCGGTGCCAGCGCGCGAACGCCCCGTCGGCATCGAGAAACGTGTGAAGCTCGGCATCCTGCTTGGGCAGCGAACGATACGGTGGCGTGGTGAAGCGCGCGGCAATGCCATCCACCATGTCTTTGGTCAGCGTGCTGGGGCCGTCGACGAGGCTTGCCCATTCGGCCTCGACTTCATCGCGATACACCGCCAGCGTGCGCTCTTTCACCAAAATTTTGATGCGCGCTTTATACAAATTATCGCGACGGCCATAGCGGTTGTAGACGCGCAACACCGCTTCCAGATACGTCAGCAAATGCTGCCAGGGCAGATACTCGCGAATCACTTGGCCGACAACCGGCGTGCGACCCAGACCGCCGCCGACATACACCTTAAAACCGACTACGCCTTCAGCATCGCGCACGGCTTGCAAGCCGACGTCATGCACCTGAATCGCGGCGCGATCAATCTGCGCACCCGACACGGCAAATTTGAATTTGCGCGGCAAAAATGCAAACTCTGGATGAAACGTTGACCACTGGCGCAACACTTCCGTCCACACCAGCGGGTTGACCAACTCGTCGGGCGCCACGCCCGCCAGATGATCGGTGGTGATATTGCGGATGCAGTTGCCGCTGGT
The DNA here is from genome assembly GCA_043743335.1 of Burkholderiales bacterium. GTDB lineage: Bacteria > Pseudomonadota > Gammaproteobacteria > Burkholderiales > SG8-41 > UBA5216. Next base: position 2,761 of record JAYTWR010000169.1, on the reverse strand, counting down.
TTGAATGGCGTGCATTTCTACTTGGGCCAAGTCCGCCAAAATATCCGGCACTTCGGCGAGCTTGGGCCAATTGAACTGGATGTTCTGGCGCGTGCTGAAATGGCCGTAGCCGCGGTCGTACTGGCGCGCGATATGCGCGAACATGCGCACCTGCGCGCTCGACAGCATGCCGTAAGGCACCGCCACGCGCAGCATGGGCGCGTGCTTTTGCACATACAGGCCGTTTTGCAGGCGCAGCGGGCGGAAGTCTTCCTCCGGCAACAGGCCGGCGAGATGGCGTCGCGTCTGGTCGCGGAACTGGGCGATACGCTCGGCCACAAGTTGTTGATCGATGTCGTCGTAACGATACATGCGGAAACCCTCTGTTTTTAAACAGTTTTCTAGACTTTTTACCGCCCATTTCGAGGCGGGTTGCGATCATGGCCGAAGTCTTATATGCTGTAAACGAATATTTATGTATTTATAAATAACTTTTTCATATATGAATCTCCAGCAGCTACGCGCGATGCGCGAAACCTCGCTACGCGGCTTCAATTTGACCTTGGTGGCGCAGGCGTTGCATACCACCCAGCCTGCGATCAGCCGCCAAATTATTGAATTAGAACAAGAGCTTGGCGTCGAACTCTTTGTCCGCCACGGTAAACGCCTGACGGGCCACACCGCAGCGGGTGCGCAAATCACCGTCATCGTCGAGCGGCTGTTGAAGGAACAAGAAAACCTACGCAGCGCCGCCGCCGACTTCAGGCAGCGCGACGAAGGCTCGCTGGTCATCGCCACCACCCACACCCAGGCGCGCTACGCCTTGCCGCGCGTGGTGGCGCAGTTCAAACAGCGCTTTCCCAAAGTCAAACTCGCGTTTCATCAGGCCGAGCCGCAACGCATTGTCGAAACCGTGCGCAGCGGCGAAGCCGATGTCGGCATCGCCACCGAATCGCTGGCGAGCGCCGCCGACTTGCTGACGTTTCCGTGCTACACATGGAACCACGTCATCGTGGCACCGATAGACCACCCGCTGACGCGCATCCCCAGCGTGGCGCTCGACGACTTGGCACGCTACCCCATCGTGACGTATGAAATCACCTTCACCGGCCGCCCCCACATCGACGCCGCGTTCGCCCGCGTGGGCTTGCAGCCCGACATTGTGCTCACCGCGCTCGATTCCGACGTGATCAAAACCTACGTTCGCGAAGGCCTCGGCATCGGCATCATCGCGTCCATGGCCTTTGACCCGCGCACCGACGGCGACCTACACGCCATCGACGCTTCACACCTCTTTGCCACCAACGTCACGCGGTTGGCGATTCGACGCGGCGTTGAGCTACGGTCATATATATTTGATTTTATTGAGTTATTTTCTCCCGCACTGACACGGGCGTCGGTCACGCGGGCGTTGCGGTTGAATACCGTGAGTTTGTCGCGGGAATACAGCATTTAGGGTTTTGCTGCTCGTTCAAGCGCGGCTATATCGCGCACGCCAGCATGCTCGATGGTTGCAAGCGCACGAGGTTGCCCACATAGCCCGGTCTTGCTGGTCGCAGCTTAGCGCATGCGGCGCAATAGGATTTGCGCCCGCGAGCTTCTCAATGCGCGTGCCAATACGCCGTAATACGTGCCACAATTCATGTCATCAGGTAAGCGAAGAAATCAAATCCTTTATCCCGGCAACCGTGCAAGCGGTTTAGTCCAACAAGGTTTATCTGTCGCGGAGGCGTTCTTGGTTAATATCGACTTGATCTTGCGACAGATAAACGCTATTCGTTAGCCAGCATATGACACTCACCGAAATCTCACCCATCGTGTCCGTCATTGCGTTGCTTGTCTCGCTGTTTACCGCTTGGTTCACGATTTTCAGGCGCGGAGCCGTTCAGAGTACTCATCCTTCGTTCGTCTCATTCAGCTACGACTTCGTCGGAGGTGAGGCTCCATGGGCAAAGATATTCTTACGAACGCTTCTCTTCAGCACAGGCAAGCGCGGCCAAGTAGTCGAGAGCCTCTTTCTTCGTGTGCGTGAGGGCTCCCGAGTAGCCGAATTCTCTTTCTGGGGCTATGGCGACAAAGACCTCGTTCGTGGGAGTGGGCTGTTTATTCCAGAGTCGGGAGTAGCGACCAACCACCATTTCAATCCCAGCAGCCGCGAGCTCGACTTTCGGTTCTCGTCAGGCACCTACACATTGGAACTCATGGCAAAGCTCGTGGGCCGCGCCAAACTGGCCCACTTGTGCACCATCAATCTCGAAATGCCGAACAGTCAAATCGCTTCCACAATCGCGTGTGAGACAGCAGTCTCTTTCAACTGGTCTGTTGAGCAGAGTTGCTACGTGGTGTCTGTGAAGAACAACGCGCGTAACCTGCACTGAGTAGGGCGTCAATAAGCGAAGTGCATTGCGCCGAATGTCGGGCACGCTACTTCACATGCGGCGCAATAGGGATTGCGCCCTACGCGGGCTGCCGTCGTCGCCCGATTAGCCCGAACGTTAAACAGGCCGCTCGCTTTGCAACTGTTGACGCCACTACAGTTCGTCTATACAATTTATTCATGGCGTTTACTTGGTCAGAAACGAAACGGGCGGTAAACCTTAAGGCGCATGGGCTTGATTTTGTTGATGCCGCTCGCGTTTTTGAAGGTGTGACCTTTACGTTCGAAGATGACCGGTTCTCCTACGGTGCGTATTCCGGCCCATCGTGACCGCAGTTTCCGGATGAACGTGACCGGGGATTCCGGACGAAGCTGACCGGGGATTCCGTTTGATCGTGACCGATT
>JAYTWR010000168.1:0-1589 GCA_043743335.1 Burkholderiales bacterium | reverse complement strand
ACGACACGGCTGGAATCGGTAGTGCTCGGCTTCGTGAACGACAAGCCGGAGCTGCGCGCACTCAAAAAATCGCTGCTGCGCTCGAACACGCGCGGCGTGTACAAGGGCGACGACGATGATGCGCTGGTGTCAGGTTTTCAAAGCGTTCAAACAATCGCACGGGAAATCGAGCGCCGCCGCATTGCGATGAACAAGACCTCGGGCTTCGAGCGCATGTATGCGCGCGTCACCAAACTCTATTTCGGCGGCATGGCGCGGCATCTGGCTGACTTGCGGCCGTTTCTCAAGCACGGCGCGCGCCTGGGCTATGTGGTCGGCGATCAGGCGTCATACCTTCAAGTAATGATTCGCACCGGGCAGTTGCTGGCTGAAATTGCCGAGAGCCTCGGCTATCGCGTTGACAACATTGATCTGTTTCGCACGCGGCTTGCGACGGCGACGAAACAGCAGATTCGCGAAGAGGTGCTGATTCTCACTTGGCCGGGGAAATAATCATGGCAACGAAACCAAAGCAAAATCGTTACAGCGCGATCATCGAGAAAATTTTCTTCACGCATTTCACGCCAGGCGCGGCGCAATTCGAGTTTGCGCGCGAAGAAATCGTTGCCGTCGCCAGGAAACTAAAAATCGAATTGCCGAAAAATCTGGGCGATGTGATTTACAGCTTTCGTTATCGCACTGCGTTTCCTGTCAGCATTCTGGAAAAAGCGCCGCAGGGTTTGGAATGGGTGATTCGCCCAAGTGGCAAAGCACGCTATACCTTCGCTGCTGTTTCCGAACCGCGTATCACGCCCTCAGCCTTACTCGGCGAGACAAAAATTCCCGATGCTACCCCCGGCATCATCGCCAAGTATGCGTTGACTGACGAGCAAGCGCTGCTGGCACGGGTTCGTTACAACCGCTTGGTGGATATTTTCACCGGTGTGGCTTGCCACTCATTGCAAAGTCATTTGCGCACCACCGTCAAAGGCATGGGACAAGTCGAGACCGACGAGATTTATGTCGGCGTCGACCGGCGCGGGGCACAGCATGTGTTTCCGGTGCAAGCCAAGGGCGGCAGCGACAATCTTGGCATTGTGCAGATTGAGCAGGACTTCGCGCTTTGCGCCGCCAAGTTTTCCGGCCTTATTTGCACTCCCATTGCGACGCAATTCATGGGGCATGATGTGATCGCCATGTTCGCGTTTGAGCAAACTGCGGAAGGCGTGCGAGTGGCGGCGGAAAAACACTATCGGCTGGTAGCGCCTGACGAGATTTCCGAAAAAGATTTGGCGGCGTACCGCAAGCGCACTGAATAGTCGTGCGTATATCGGGCTGCGGGGATACGACGACGTTCAGTGTCCAACCGTAAAGTCATTGCGATCGGTGCGATCCTGCCCGCGCAGCAGCCACAGCGGCCGCGTTGCGAAGGCAGTGGCGACACCGGTGCCATCGAGACTGATGTTGCGCTCGAACACGGATGAACCGGGCATGTAGCGCAGCGCGATGCCGGTGCGGCGCTTGCCCGATGTGTTTGGTTCTGCGCCGTGGATCAGGAACACGTCGTGCAGCGACATCTGGCCCGGTTGCAGTTCAAGCGCCACGCCGGT